>NZ_CAJHAL010000012.1:0-82506 GCF_904846365.1 Psychrobacter nivimaris | reverse complement strand
GGTCTCTTGGGGTAGAGATTTCAAGATCGCCTGTATCACTGCGGACGGTCTTTTTAGTGTGTCCGTTGCGCTTGTTTGGTTTATCTGCTTTCTCATGCTTGGGGTAGCCGAGATGGTCTTCCATCTCAGCCTCTAAGGCAGTATCGATAAAGGATTGCATGAGCTGCTTTTGGAAGTCTTTGATGTCATCGAAGCTGTTCATGCTACCAGCCATTTGCTCGGCCAGTTTTTTAATGTCAGATTGAGTAGTCATTGCTTATTCTCCTGTTAATGGATTATAAGCAGTTACACAGTTTTTAGGAAACTCCCCCTTTTTATTTTGAGCGCACTATATAAAATAGAGTATGAGATAAGAAATTTAACGCTCTCACTTATACTTGAAAGTCTTTACCTAGATAAACGGATTTCACTAAATCATTTTCTAACACTTCAGCCGAAGTGCCTTCTGCAATGATAGCGCCTTCTGATACGATATAAGCCTTTTCACAAATCGCCAATGTATCTCGAACATTGTGATCGGTGATTAAAACGCCAATACCGCGATTTTTAAGCGTCAAAATAACGTCTTTAATATCACCGACAGAGATAGGATCTACCCCTGCAAAAGGTTCATCCAATAAGATAAACTTAGGATCAGCGGCCAATGCTCGCGCAATCTCACAGCGTCGACGCTCACCGCCTGACACACTCATACCCTGAGACTTGCGCACATGTTCTAAATGGAACTCGCCAATCAACTTTTCAAGTTCTTGCTGCTGTTCAGCTTTACTTAATTCTGTACGAGTCTGTAGGATAGCTAAGATATTATCTTCGATAGATAATTTACGAAAGATTGATGCTTCTTGTGGTAGATAGCCGATACCCGCACGCGCTCGCTCGTGCATTGCATATTTAGATAAATCCATTTTACCTAGCGTAACACGGCCTCTATCCATATTGACCAGTCCCACCACCATATAAAAGCTAGTCGTTTTACCAGCACCATTAGGCCCCAACAATCCTACAACTTGACCCTGTTCGATAGAAAATGAAACGTCTTTGACTACCCAACGCTTTCCATAGCGCTTGCCTAAATTTTGCATAGTCAATCGAGCGACAGGCGCCGTATTGGTATTTGATGCCGATAGGTCTAGATTTTTATCATCGCTCATAACTTACTCTTACTTTCACAAAATTTAAGCATTGCTAAAGGCAGACTTATTTACTCATAGCCTGTTTATTTGGATTAACGTACGCCACTTTGGTTTGTACCGTTATTAGGCGGGAATACCAATTCAACGCGCTGATTGCCACTAGCAGTTGCTTCAACATCACCTGCTTTTAGGCTATAACGGATAACATTACCAGCAAAGCTTGCACCATTCTGAACCAGTTTTGCATTACCAGTTAGTGTAATAATCCCAGACACTGCGTTGTAGTCAATTTTATTAGCCTGCCCTTTTGCCAAGCCTTTCTCTTGTGTGACTACTTGCTGCATAGTCGCTGGACGGCCAGTTGCTACCGCTGAGTTAATGCTGCGCTGCTGAGAAAGATTGACCGTGATGTTATCGGCCGTCATCTTAAACGTACCTTGAGTAATAATGACATTACCTGCATAACTGGTCACGCCGGTACGCTCACTATAAGTGGCCTTATCTGCTAGCAATTTGATCTGCTGATTAGAATCTGATGGCAATGCATGACTATATAGCGGTAGCGCCAATAACATCACCATTGGCAGTGCGCGTAATTTGTGCAAGCAGAGTGATGATGCGCGTAAAGTAGGCAAAAATTTAAGTTTCATATAAATAACTCATTTCATAATAGGTGGTAGGATTTGCAAACTTTATACTAGCTGCTATTTTTTGACACAGTAAATAAGAAGTACTTTGATTAAAACAATGCTTTATCTTGGCGTTCAGATGGAGAAAAAGCAACAGCCACTTGGCCAAATTCGTACTCACCTGTCTCAAGATTGGCAGTCATACTAGAGGCTTCAAATCGATTCATGCCTTGTTCGATTTTCACAGGCGCATCACTATATACTTTGCCTGATTTCGTATTACCTTTTAGCGTACTACCAGTCACTTTTATTGGTTCGATATCAGGAGTACTCTTATTGCCTTCGCTCACCAGTGTAAATCCACCTGATAAACTAAGCTCCCCTGTCTGTTGACTGATGGCTGCACTGCCCGCTTGAATACGATAGCGTTGCTCTGCAGATGGCTCCCAATTCATGGTAATGCCTGACATTTCATCCTGATTGGTCTCAGGATTATGTGTCAAAGATTCAGCAGTAAGCTCGTATTCGGTTTCACCTTGCTCATTCGTCTGTACAGCTTTGATATCGGTAGCTTCATAATCGACATCTGTCGTTTCAATATTGACTGGCGGCGTTACATCGCCTTGCTGCTGAAAAAACCAACCCGCGATACCAGCAATAATTAAGGCTAATACAATTAAGACACGTGTATTCACGACTGGTTATCCTGAGTTTGCGCCTCATCAAGCGTGTAATGCGCGATAAAGTCTTGATAATGTCCATGACCTTTTAAAATAAGATCACATATCTCGCGCACTGCACCAGTACCGCCAGCACGAGTCGTTACCATGTCACTGCGCTTGATAACTTCAGCATGCGCGTTAGGTACGGTTGCCGCAAATCCTACTGTTTGCATTGCTTTGATATCCGGTAAATCATCGCCCATATAGGCACAGTCGGCAGCAGTGATATTCAGGGCAGGATCTAAAGACGATAGCAGCTCGTTTAATGCGATTAATTTATCATCACGGCCTTGAACCACATGGTTGACGCCCATTTCTGCTGCGCGCTTATTCACCATTGCACTACTACGACCGGTAATAATGGCTGTCAAAATACCGTAACGCGCTAACGACTTAACACCCACACCATCCTGTACGGAGAATGCTTTGGTCTCAACACCATTGGCATCATAGATAATTTGACCATTGGATAAAATTCCATCGACATCCATGACCAATAGTTTTACTTGTCCGGCTTTCTGTATCAAGTCCTGCATTATTTATCTCTTTTTAATATTTATTTTCGAAGTGTTATTCTATGTAGCTTAACTATTTCAACGGCAACTCACAAACCTTATGTGACACCAGCTTGCAGCAAATCATGCACGGTAATAATAGCTTCTAGACGATCTTCATCATCAATAATCAATAACTGGCTAATACCACTCTCATTCATGACACTAAGCGCATCTGACGCACGCATCGTTTTACTGATATGGCGTGGATTGCTGACCATTACTTCTTGCATTGGCGTTTGTAGATCGATACCTTTTTCTAACCCTCGGCGCAAGTCACCGTCTGTGAACACGCCGACGACCTTATTAGCATTATCAGTCACCACTGTCATACCCAAGCGACCAGCAGACATGGTAAACAAAGCTTGTTGCAATGGGGCCTGCTGATGAATCAAAGGCAAGTCTTCTGACTTGGTATGCATTAAATCTTCGACACGCGTCAATAGCTGACGACCCAGGGCACCAGCAGGATGCGATAGTGCAAAATCTTCAGACGTGAAATTACGTGCGTGTACTAAAGCAACCGCCAATGCATCTCCGAGCGCTAAAGTAGCTGTCGTACTGGAGGTAGGCGCTAGATTAAGCGGACAAGCCTCTTGCGACTGACCAAGTGTCAACACAATGTCAGCTGCTCGTGGCAACATACCGCGTTTATCACGACTGATACTAATGAGAGGAATATTTAGATGCTTAACAACTGGCAGTAGCATCTTGATTTCATCTGACTCACCTGAGTTTGAAATAGCAAGCAGCACATCACCTTTTACAAGCATCCCCAAATCACCATGCCCTGCTTCACCAGGATGCATAAAAAAAGCAGGCGTACCCGTTGAAGCAAAAGTCGCTGCTATCTTGCGTCCAATTAATCCTGATTTGCCCATGCCCGTGACCACCACTCGACCCTTGCAAGTCAGAATGATGTCACATGCTTGTGCAAATCTGTCGTCAATCTGCTCTGTTAGTAGTGCTAACGCAGATATCTCTGTGTTAATGGCCTCGATAGCAGTGGTAATAAATTGCTCATGGGTTAAGTTGTTTTTGGTATCACTCATGAATCCGCTCTGTTTTTATAATGAATCAATACGCTATTTTACTACACTATGTTTCATATTAGTAATGGTCTACAAAATCTACACTAATATAGTGCTTTGTACCAAATAAAGAGCTTGCTGCTATTTATACAAAAAAAACCCACTATTATCAGCAGGTTTTAAACGAATAAGTCATGTCTTAATATTTTTTTAGACCACATGCTCGATTAATGCAGTGCTTTAGCTGTTGCTATCATTAGAACCATCGTTTGGCTTATTTTCAAAGCCGGTGTTATCTGCCGTGGCATCAAAGCCACGATCTTGACCAAAACCACCACGCTCGAAGCCGCGCTCTTGACCTTGTCCAAAGCTACCGCGTTCAAAACCACGATCCTGACCTTGGCTAAAACCACCACGATTGAATCCACTGCGACTCGATGCGAATCCGCGCTCTTCAAAGCCGCCAGCAGCAGGGTTACTACCACGTTCAAAACCACCGCCTTGATATCCAGTCGGTGCTGCGCTCTGAGGCTGAGCACTTGTACCTGTCGTCGTACTACTACGCGGGTTACGCGCTGGCACGACTGTTGAGATGGCATGTTTATATACCATTTGGCTCACTGTGTTTTTCAGGAGAACAACATATTGATCAAATGATTCAATTTGGCCTTGTAGTTTAATGCCATTTACCAAAAAAATAGAGACAGGAATGCGATCTTTGCGCAGCGAGTTCAAGAACGGATCTTGTAAAGTTTGTCCTTTTGACATGAAATCTCTCCTAAATATTATATAGTTATGTTTTGAGTGCCAATTATTTTAAGTGTTAATTTAATTATAATGGCTAAAAGGTAGATACAATAAGGTGTTTTCTTTATAAAACGTATCTAAATAAATATTCGTTGCTCTTAAGTGATTCCACTTTATCGCGAATACGTTATTATTGTAAATAATTAAGTAACTAGTTGTTTCGTTAATGATTTCTGCCTACAAAAGTTCATAAACCAGACATCATAACAATGCTCAATGCACTGAGCCAAATTATAACAGCTATCTATGTCAATTTTTGAAACTAATTGTGTTGGCTATCATTGCACTTTAAGACAAGTACTCTCGTGCTTCGGCCATGGTTTCAAACGTTTGTAATATCATACGACTGCTAGCATCAGCCCCGCTCTCAGAGTCTGCTATCCCACTTGATGATGCACTGGGCAGTTGCATTACCTTTCTCAGCCACGTGTACTGACGTTTTGCTAGCTGTCTTGTAGCATATAATGCCTTATTTTGCATTTCCTGACAAGCAAGCGCCTCGGTCTCTTGGTTAGCCATGTTTGGTTGAGCAGCTGACTGAGCAACATTAGCTGGGATTTCTTCTCCGTTGACAGCTGTATGCTTGCCAAAAGCTTCATAAAATTGAGCTTTATCCAGATGAGTTTCGTCAAATATCGGATGATCAATGTGCACCAAGTATTCTAGTACTTGCCTGTAGCCCACACAGCGCATCGAAGGCATATTAGGCGTGAGCGGATACTTTTTTAGTAAGTCTATGACTTCAGTCACTAGTCCTTCATTCCACATGATATCTAGGCGTTGTTCGATACGATCATGTAGCCATGGACGATCCGGCATTACCGATAGCGCATGCCATTGCTGCTCTGGATTATTTGCCAATGCTTGCTTTGGCTTGCGCTGCCAGTCACTTATTGGAATATGTGTTTGTAGATAAACTTCAACTGCTCGCGTGATACGCTGAGTATCAGTAGCATTCAAGCGCTCATGGCTTATAGGGTCTATACTCCCCAAATAATCATATAGAGCGCTAACACCTTCCTCTTGACGCCACTGCTCTACGCGCGCGCGTACGCTGTCATCGCTATCGGGCACAGGAGACAACCCATCGAGTAGCGCCATGTAATACATCATGGTGCCGCCTACTAATAATGGTATCTTGCCATTTCTATGACATTCGTCAATAAGACGGGCAACGTCACTGACAAACTCAGCCACGCTATAGCTTTGCATAGGATCAATGATATCGACCAAATGATGTGGATAACGCGCCAACTCAGCCGCTGTTGGCTTGGCTGTGCCAATGTTCATGTCACGATATATCAGCGCTGAGTCCACTGAGATTAATTCAAAACGACCTGTATCGTATAGCTCGTACGCCAGTGACGTCTTGCCGCTAGCAGTTGGTGCCATAAGACAAACCACGCTGTTATCCGTCAGTTTGTGAGGTAGGATATCAGACGAATGTTGCATAAAGTGGCCTTTCATAATATATGGATAACTCAGATATCGATTGGTTTAATTGCTTTAAGATGTTGTAATTATTTTCAGATATTCAGGATAGCATTAGCTTTACTAAGCGATGACTGTCTATCGCTTTAATAGCATTGTTCATGATTATTCCAGTAAGATCATTCACAAAAACCATTGAATCCTGTGCAGACATTTGCGCATTGACCATTATAAGTTGCTGATTAATCTCAGTAGCACTGTTTGGCAATCTATCTTTTTTGAATACTTGCTGACTAGAGGTAAGTGATTCGAACAACTGGCTTACTTTAAACTGCCAGTCTTTAGCACTTATCAGTGCACACTGCCCTTGGTGATAAAATAATAACCAAGGTAGCTTTTTATCATCTGTGTTTAAGTCCATGTCAACAGCTTCTACATCGTTAATGATATCTAAGCAAATTGGTAAAGATGCAGAGGTAGCTGCTCCATCAGAATAATGTGAAGTGCTGTGGTTACTATTGTTACTTTGGTCTGATCGTTCATTGATATAAGATCGCGCTGACTCTTGCAATAAAGGATTACTTGAAAGTGATTGGTTTGCAGTAGACTGATAAGACTGTCTAGTAGATTCTACTTGATTATTCTGCCTTTGGTTATTGCTAGACTGACTACTTGAGATGGGCATTTCAGACGAACGACCTTCAGAAGCATCTACGTTTGATAATTCCGCAGATATGTATTGGCTATCAGCTTCGGTCGTCGCTACGGACGCAGATGCAGAAACAATTCCAAGCCCAAACTTAGCTACATCAATCGTTTTCAACTGCGTACGAACTGTATGGCCTAAGTGCGCCATAATATTATTCAATGGACTGATTTTGATACGTTGTTTAGATGGATGCACATTGATATTTAACCATTGAGTTGGTAAATCAAAATACAGTGCATACCCCATACCTGCTAGCTGCGCACCTTGTGCCAGTTGACGTATTTGATTGCTAATCAATGCTTCTTTTACCAGTCTGCCATTTACATACATCAGCTTTGGTAAGTCAGATTTTTCATAATGCAATGGCCATAACCAACCACTAATCGCTGCCTGATTAACATTGTTATCATCGTATTCTACAGACGAATGCACCAGACTCGATAAGTCTATCGATATTGCTAATGCATTATCTGTCAACGCCATACCAGTCGCTTGTTCCAACCGCGGCAGTGGCAAGCGACTGGTATTATTGTCATTATTACCACTAATACTCGTAGCACTTGCAGATAATGATAGACGCTGTTTATTGTCATGAAAAAGTGTCAAAGCAACATCGGCACGCGCCAGTGCGACTTCTCGGACAATGGTTTCGATATGACCGAATTCAGTAGCAATAGATTTTAGGTTGCCACGGCGGGCAGGCACGTTAAAATACAAATCTTTTACGACAATCGTGGTACCACGGTTATGGACAACTGGCAACAGTTTCGGTGTGTCATCTAATACGCCAGCGACCTGTAATTGACGGCCAATGCCACTATCATCATGACTACTGATTAAGGTCAAACGCGAGACAGCAGCCATCGCTGCTAATGCTTCACCGCGAAAACCCAACGTCGTAATACCATGCAGATTAGCAACGTCAGCAACCTTACTGGTCGCATGACGAGTGATGGCCATAACCATGTCATCAGGATGAATGCCGACCCCATTATCCACTACCTCAATCAGACCCATACCACCTTGAGTGATGCGCACCTCAATATTGGTCGCACCAGCATCGATGGCATTTTCCAGCAGCTCTTTGACCACTGCTGCTGGACGGGTCACCACCTCACCTGCTGCTAATTGATTGATTAGCAACGGCGATAGTTTTTTAATGCGTTTATTAGGATGATTATCTGGCATAGATAGATGTCATGTTTTTGGAAAGTAGCGATTGGTGTAATTTAGATATTCATTTAGATGATAAGTTGCGATAAATCCAAACCTTGCGCTTGACCTGCCTTTGACACTCTCAACTGCACTTGGCGAGCTTCAATGTTGTTAACATCGCTTACACTTTGAGTCATATCAATGAATAACGTAGGCGGTGGCAGATAGCTATCAGCGCGGCTAGCCCATTCGATGATGACTAACGCCTCAGGCTCATCCAGATACTCGTCAAATCCAATAAAAGACAACTCTTCTGGATCTTGCAAACGATATAAGTCTGCATGATAGACTGGCTTGGTCGAACCATCTTTTCGATGAATACTATAAGGCTCAACCAAGGTATAGGTTGGACTTTTTACCGCACCTGTATGACCAAGCGCTTGTAACCAATAACGCGTTAGTGTCGTTTTACCAGCACCCAAATCCCCAGCCAGCCACACGCTGCCTGTTAGCGGCAATGTCGCTAATTGCTCAGCCAATGATTGAGTATCTTGCTCAGAGTTTAATATCAGAGTCTTTAAGTATTTGCTATTTTCTATAGATTGACCATCACACATCAGACTGAACCTGCTCTGTCTGTACCTGCATGGTCACAGTTGGATTGGTAAAGCTTTCACCGCGAATCAGTTTGGCATACAGCTCAGAGTCAGTCCACTCAGCACGAACCTGCTCACTGAATTCAAAATCTTCTAAGACTAGCTGACCCATTTGATCGTTTGCAACATCATCAGCAAAACACTGCGCATACCCTGTCGCCGTCTCGTGAGCAATTACTGAGTACACGCTGACATCTGCTTCACCATTTTGCATTTGTGTCTGACGTAGTATTTCTTGTGCCCAAAAGAATATTACTCGTGAAAACTGCTCTGCTGATGGTGAAACTGGCAAGCTTATCCAACGTGCGCTAAATTTCTTACACGCTGCGACATACTCAGGATCATCTTTGTTCCAAAAGCAAATAGCATGATCAAAGCTATCAATAATGTCTTTGATAGAAGACTTTAATAGACCAAAGTCATAAACCATTTGCCCATGGTCTAAACGAGTGGCCTCAAGGATCAGCTCGATCTGATAGCTGTGACCATGAATCGAGTGCTTGCAACGCTCAGAACTACAGTTACGAACGATGTGAGCATTTTCAAATTTGAATAGTTTACGAATACGCATAATAATTTGACCAAAACAGTAAGCACTATGGTGCTAAATGTTAATAAATAAGAGTTTGCCGCGTTTATGAATCGGTTTATGGTTCATTATAGCAAATCGCCATGTATTCGTAAGTAAGCACTTATTAATACAATGATTGATTGAACGAATCAATTGATAGACTAGGACTAACCGTATTGAAGTTGCTCGTCATTCTGCACAAAGAACACTTAGCGAAAACAATAAAGGGGTTGAATGATAAGTGAATCGTAGACGAATTGTGCGAGCGCTATCTATTACCAAAGCTTAAGCCTATACTCTATTCAGTAAACAGCTATGTTAGCTGTATTCACACTGTCTTAGATTCGCTTAACTTGGCGTCAAGAGTAGTGTGCTGTAAAAAAGGAAACGATGATGAGCAAAGGTCAAGATAGTAAGAAGAACGTTAAGAAAAAGCCCCTTTTGACTGCTAAAGAGAAGAAAGCTGCCAAACAAGCCAAGAAAGACGACAACGGTAGTATTTTAGGCAAACATTAATAATCAATACATCAATATGCCAATCTGACCTAACCGTTTGATTGGTATTTTTTTGGTTCGTCATTGGCCTTTAGCTAAGCACTGTCTTTAATTGAGCTTAGGTTTTTATTAAGCTCCGCGCGGCGCAAACATAATAATCGCCATTCCTAATAGCGCAACTACCGAACCCACTATATCCCACATGGTTGGTCGTATACCATTGACCGTCCACAACCATAAAATCGCCATGCATATATAAACACCACCATATGCAGCATAGACCCTGCCCGCAGCAGTCGGATGTAATGACAGCAGCCAAACAAACGCAACCAAGCTCAGCGTACCAGGTATCAGCAGCCAGATTGACTTGCCTTCTCGCAGCCACAGATAAGGCAGATAACATCCTGCAATCTCAGCCAATGCAGTAAGCGCAAATAACCCAACCGTCTTTAATTCTGTCAAAACTTACCACTCCTCATCTACTACTTTTCTAATCTGCTAAAACCAGCCAGGTATTGTACGGCATTCCCCAAAATAATCATCCCATCTCTGTCACCACTTATAAAAAGCTATTTTTTCTAACATTACAGTCAAAATCACAGTAAAATCTATCATAACAAACAAACCTCCTAGATAACCGTCTATCGAGGCCATACCGACATTGTAAATAGGAAGTTAGCATCATGATGCGTATTGGATTATTTTTATTAACCAACTTAGCAGTGATTTTGGTATTTAGCATTGTGTTTGGTATTCTATCGAGGTTTTTTGGAATCGGTGGTGTACACAGCGCAGGTGGTATTAACTACTTTAGCCTTGCTGTTATGTGTGGTATCTACGGTATGGTCGGTTCGATGGTGTCGCTATTTATATCAAAGTGGATGGCTAAAAGATCCACTGGTACGGTAGTCATAGAATCGCCACGCACCGCTACTGAGCAATGGCTAGTCGATACAGTCGCCAAACAAGCACGAGCCGTAAATATCGGTATGCCTGAGGTTGGTATTTTTAATAATTCGCAGCCAAATGCCTTTGCGACTGGTTGGAATAAAAATAAAGCACTGGTAGCGGTTTCGTCTGGTCTACTACAAAATATGAATCAAGATGAAGTCGAAGCGGTACTGGCGCATGAGATTGGCCATGTGGCTAACGGTGATATGGTAACCCTTGCCCTCATTCAAGGGGTCGTAAATGCCTTTGTAATGTTCTTTGCACGTATTGTAGGCAGTTTCGTTGATCGTACTGTGTTTAAAAATACCAGTGACCGCCCAGGTATTGGTTACTTTATTACGAGTATCGTAATGGATATCTTACTTGGATTTTTGGCATCTGCCATCGTGATGTGGTTCTCACGCTTACGTGAATTCCGTGCGGATCAAATGGGCGCAAAATTGGCCAGCCGCGAAAAAATGATTAGGGCGCTTGATGCGCTTCGTCCTTCTGCACAGCGACCAGATCAAATGCCTGAGAGTATGAAAGCATTTGCGATCTCATCAGGACAAACGCAAGGCTTTAGTATTGCCAACCTATTCCGTTCACACCCAACGCTTGATGACCGTATTGCGGCGTTGAGAGAATATAATCCTAATTAATGACAATCGATTTAAAACCAACTTGCTACTTGGTAGCAGGTTGGTTTTAAAAAAATACTTTATATAGAAAATTAGAAGTTAGAGTATGAATACTCAGTCACTATCATTTTATTTAGTAGTAAAAGGCTAAACATTAGCGCTAGTTTAAATAAAAGAGATACTACTTCTTTTCCTTAGACGGAAAAAGCGATACCAAACCATCTCCTATGATTCCTCGCCAAGCAAAGTAATCATGTCCTGCAGCATACTCTTGATAATGTGTATCGTACCTTTTTGCCAATAAAACGTCTCGCAGATGACGATTGGTTCCCAATATACCGTTGCTACCACTTTTACCACGAGCCGTTTCAAACACGCCTGCGCTCAAAAAGAAACGAACGGGTGCCTTATCCATTTTTATTACCTCAGACGCTACGAAGTGTTTATCTTCTGCTGTCTGATCTTTTGGATGCCACCAGTAAGACCCAGACATAGAGATAACATTGCCAAATATGTCGGGGTGACGTAGTGCGATAGTCGTCGCTGCTAAACCGCCATAACTTGACCCTGCAATGACCGTTCTATCCGTTGGTATCGCTACTGGCAATCGTTTATTTATTTGTGGTACTAACTCATTGGCCAATACATCTGCAAAAATTGGGTTGGCAGGTAATTCACGTGCACGGGCATCATTGTCAGGATTGCTAATAAACACCGCTGTCACTAGTGGAACCTTACCTTCTGCAATCAAATTATCTAAAATCGTGGGCAATCCAACCGTATCAATATAGGCTTCAGCATCAAAGATATATAACAGCACCGCATCATCTTTACTATTCTCCTTGTTGTTATTAACAGTTGGGGAGTAAATGGTGATATCGCGAGTATTATCCAATGTACTACTAGTAAATTTAAAGGTAGACAACGCTCCTTTGGGAACCTCTGCCTGTCTTTTTATCCAACGCCTATTTGGTGCGTCTTTTAACGTAATAGTAGATTTGGTTGTGTACTTATCAGTGGCTGAACGTGGCCATGAATGGTGATTATAAGGATCAACTTGAGCCACGGCTTTTATGGCGACTCTACGAGCAAACTCAGACAGAGGTGGCTCAGGGATATTAGGGGCAATTTGATAGGATAAGTGCGTGTTGTTTGGCACAATAAAACTTTTGTACCATGTATCAGAGTCTACCAATCGTTGCAATGCATCATGATTGGTGGACGGGCCACCCATTAACTTGACATTGCGATAGTCTCCTCGCGCTAAAAACGTCATCACAGTGCCCAAAGCTGTGTCTTCAATCAGCGGTGTACCTAATACTTCCACTTCCGCCCAAAAGCGATCTGTACTCTGCCCTTTCTGCAATGACTCAAGTAATGCCGATACTCTGGGGCTGAGTAACGTGTCAGAACTGTCTAGAGAATTTCCTAAAGAACCTTTTAAATCTTGCTCTGCTAAACTAACACGTTGTTCGAGCACTATCTGATAAGCACCTGAGCCAGACAGTCGCCAGGTCTCTGCACAGTTTTCGGCTACTGAATAGAAGTGTTGTTTGCCACTTTTATTATCAATCAAACGGCGCGATACTTTTCCTGTGGCATCGATAACATCTAGCGTCATCATACTTCTATCACTCTCAACATATCCGGTTAGATAATCGCCTGTATCGCAAGGAACGCTAAAATCTAATGACTTATGCTGTGGCTTGATATCAGCGTTTTCCCTGTTGGAATGATTTAAATCGCCTTTTAAGGGACTTTCAATCGTTAGCATCGTTGCCTCCGAACCAAATGCAGGAAATGACGCCGAATATAATAAAAAGGTAAAGCCTGCTATGGCCCATTTCTTCTTAGGAAGAAATCGTATGTATCTCATTCACTACTCCCTCTTTTATTCACTGACAAACATCTAATTTCTACCTTTACAGAATATCTAGCGAATGATACAAAAGTGAAATACTACCTTATTTTTAATATAGATGATATTGAAAATCATTATCGTTTGATAATTTATTCTGTATAATTAAATAGACAATGACAATTTATTTTTCCTTTATAAAATAAAAAGCCCACCTGACTCAATTAAAGTCAGATGGGCTTTTAGAATAGATATGATGACTAACTAAATATCAAACTCAAGCGCTCTGTCACCTTCGCTATCTTTGATACGCGTTGGCAGACCAATCTTATTTAGTAGATTGATAAATGGCTTAGCATCTAGCTCTTCGACATTGACCATCTTGCCTGCATCCCATTCGCCAGTTGCGACCAGTATCGCAGCAGCAACAGGCGGCACGCCTGCGGTATAAGAGATACCTTGGCTACCAACTTCGTTGTAAGCATCTTTATGATCTGAGACATTGTAGATAAACACTTCAGTCTCAACGCCATTGATCTTGCCTTTGACTTTGTCACCAATGCAGGTCTTGCCTGTATAGTTCGGTGCAAGTGAGCTTGGGTCTGGTAGTACCGCTTTAACGACTTTCAGTGGTACAACTTCTTGGCCTTCAGCCGTCATAACTGGCTGCTCAGACAGTAGTCCTAGGCTCTGTAAGACAGTGAAGACATTGATATAGTGCTCACCAAAGCCCATCCAAAAGCGAATGTTTGGCACATCTAGATTGGCTGACAATGAATGAACTTCATCATGACCGCTTAGATAGCTGTTTTGTACACCCACAACTGGCAAATCGTCCGTACGTTTGACTTCAAACATTTTGTTAGACTGCCACTTGCTGTCTTGCCACGAGTAAACCGTACCGGTGAACTCACGGAAGTTAATCTCTGGGTCAAAGTTGGTCGCAAAGTATTTGCCATGGCTGCCCGCATTGATATCAATGATATCGATATCCGTCACAGATCCTGCATCCATCATGTCATAGCCAAGACGCGCGTAGGCGTTGACCATACCGGGATCAAATCCTGCACCTAAAATGGCAGTGATATTGTTGTCTGCACAGCGCTCTTTACGTTGCCATTCATAGTTGTTGTACCACGGCGGTGTCTCACAAATCTTACGTGGGTCTTCATGAATAGCCGTATCTATGTAGGCAGTACCTGTCTCAATGCAGGCTTCTAGTACGGTCATATTGATAAATGCCGAACCAACATTAATGACTATTTGTATTCCAGTGTCTTGTATCAGCTGCACAAGTGCTTGGCTGTCCATCGCATCAACTTGATGCGTATGCAAGACCGCAGCCTGCTTAAAGCTGTCTTTTTCTTTTACACTTTGGGCGATGGCATCGCATTTGTCTTTTGTACGTGAGGCGATATGAATCTCACCAAGCACATCATTGTGCAGCGCACATTTGTGCGCGACCACTTGAGCGACACCGCCTGCTCCGATGATCAGTACGTCTTTTTTGTTGGGCTTAGCTTGTTGGTTTGTGTTCAATGAACAATCCTCCTTTGTGTCCCTGTCGATACCATTGATAGCGGCTATGCAAAACAGAAACGAGTGAATGATATGCGTGAATTAAAAAGGAAGACCGAGGAAAACCCACGCACCCGTCGGGCAAATAATACTCCATTATTTGCCCGACGCGATTATAACAATTTTTATTCCCTTATCGGTAAAAAATAATGTATCAATAGCAGATACCTTAAAATCACCCGTTATTAAGACTAAGCCTTTGTTTTCTAATGTAGAAAAGTCTTAGAAATATCGCGTTAAGACAAGCTGGCTTTATAATCTTGATAATCAAACTCGCGCTGGATATCGATACTGCCATCCAACCGGCGGATGACAATCGCTGGCATGTTGACCCCATTAAACCAATTCTTCTTCACCATCGTATAACCAGCAGCATTGCCAAAGGCAATCTGATCGCCTATCTGAAGCTTACTCGGTAATGCATATTCACCAAAGATATCACCTGCTAAGCAAGAACGACCATAGATAATGGTATGGTCTGCCGACTCAGCATCAGCTTCAGACGGTGCAGCTTCTGCAGGATTGCCAATAGGCGCAATATCGGCAGCTGTATGGTTAATCGCAGCAATCGGTGCTGACTCACGATAAATCAATAGATCAAGCATATGCGCTTCAATAGAAGCATCAACGACTGCTAGATTTTTTTCATTATGCATGGTATCTAATACAGTAGTTACCAACGTGCCTGCACCATGAATACTGGCTTCACCTGGCTCAAGATACACTTGCACGCCATAGTTTTCGCTAAACGCTTTCAAACGTGCAGCTAGCTTCTCTAATGGATAATCAGGCGCGATAAAGTGGATACCACCGCCCAAGCTCACCCATTCAAGCTGCGCTAAGATATCACCAAATCTTTCTTCGATATCAGCCAAGCTTTCACTAAAGGCTTCAAAACTGTCATTTTCGCAATTGTTATGAATCATGACGCCAGTGATATCGCCAAGTACTGCTGCGATTTTATCTTTATCGTGCTCACCAAGACGGCTAAATGGACGCGCAGGATCAGCAATCAAAAACGATGAGTTGCTGGTCTTTGGATTGAGTCGTAGACCTACAGGTATATTTTGCTTGGCAGCTTGCTCTCTAAAAGCAGTTAACTGTGAGATTGAGTTAAAGATAATTTTATCCGCATAGTTCAGTACTTCAGGGATTTCATTTGCACTATAGGCGACGCTATAAGCGTGCGTTTCTTTTCTGTCGCTGCTACTGGCATCATCGTTATTGCCAAAGGTTTCATAGCCCAATCTGACTTCATTAAGTGAAGACGAAGTCGTGCCATGCAGATAAGGCTGCATCACATCAAACACGCCCCATGTGGCAAAGCATTTTAGTGCCAATAATGCTTTTGCACCAGATAGCTCACATAGCTTAGCGATGATTTTCATATTGGCAACGATAGCCGCTTCATCAAGCACGTAGTAAGGCGTTGGTGGCAATGTCGCGTTGATAGAATTCTCTAGATTTTTTGCATTCATAATAGATTACCTAATAGACACTCTGCTGTTGGTATCTTGACAGACAGATATAAATATTTGCGCTATAGTAGACTAAATTCATCATAATTAGAATATCTTATGGCACTCTCAACCGATTATTCCACCTCAGCCAGTCGATCCCATTCATCACAATTGGATCCGAAAAACATAGATTTGACTTATCTAGATCCTGATGCGCGTGCCGTGTTGGATTTTTGGTTTGATAAAAACAATGAAGCTTACTGGTTTGAACAAAACGATCGTTTTGATAAGCAAATACAAGATAAGTTTGGCGGCATTTGGGAAGCAGCGAAACAAGGCGAATGTGTCAGTTGGCGTATCGCAGAGTCTTCATTGGATGGTAATAGCTCGATAACGGCGTTGGCAGGACGCTTGGCAGAAATTATTGTGCTGGATCAGTTTTCACGCAATTTATGTCGCGGACAAGCAAATGCATTTGCGCAAGATGGTATGGCATTAGCACTCGCCCAAGAAGCCATTCAACAGCCTTATTTTGATACTCTACCGATGCAATGGCGTAGGTTTATTATCATACCGTTTATGCACTCCGAGTCGGCCATGATTCATCAGCGTTATCTACCACTATTTGAACAATTAGATGATGCAAACACATTAGACTTTGAACATCGTCACAAACAAATTATTGATCAATTCGGGCGATACCCACATCGCAACGAGGTACTAAATCGCGACTCAACCGAAGATGAAAAGAACTTTTTAAAACAGCCTAATTCATCGTTTTAGGCCACATTTCTAGTATTGTACGAAGATAATTAAAGTTATTACACAAAAAATTATTACATAAAAAGAAGGTCTGAATCATATAACTGGTTCAGACCTTCTTTTTTACGATAAATATTTAGAGAGTATTAAATACTTATTAGTAATTTACCTTACCAGTAGTAAACGTAAATGACTGCTGCTCTAATGTTTTATCGTCAACCAAAATATCAAAGCTGACCTTATATTTGCTATTGCCATAAAGTCCACAATTACCCCCTTTATTACTACCTGACTCACAGCTTTTGAGCGCATCCGTTAATGGCAAAATAAATGCTTCATTCGTTGGTAGTGCATAATTCGTACCTTTGTACGGATCATTATCAGAATCAAGCAGTTGAATCGGTACATCTATATTGCGCTGCACATCTCGGAATTTAACGTTACTCACTTTAACTTTATCAGCGGATGGCATATTGACATAAACCGGCTGTCCGATAGGATCATTACGCAAATTACGCCCAGAGCCTCTGACTGGATTTGGGGTTTCGTTGTAAAGTGCAGTAACTGTCCCCGTCACATCTTGACATGGGTACGTAAAAACACCTTCCAGCGTTTTATTTGCCGTGGTTTTTGTCCCTGCAGCATTGCTTACCAAAACATAGCCTTTGTTGTTAGCAGCATTTTTACTACTAGGCGTATAGGTAACCACTCCTGTTCCTACTACACCTGAGGTTGGCAACATTAAAGAGCGTAGATGATAAGGCGCCGACAACAACGACTTTGCCATAGAGCTTGCCACGGCTTCTGTACTCAAAAAATTGCCTGCCGAACTGTAATAGACAGACTGGGCAATGTTTTCAGTAACGCTATATTGCGAGTTGCCATAATCTGCATTGATCAATCGATCTGCCAGATCTAATCCACTGAAAAAAGGATTGTTAGAACCTGTCACACTAGCAATATCGCTGATTTCATTTTCGAAATGCGCGTTAAAGCTGGTTGGTGAGCTATTAGCAAATACATGTTTAATATAATTTGCGTGTTGAATAGCAATATCATCTAGTTCTGTATCAACGGATAGACCATTTAGACCACAGCTGGTTCTTGCTAGACTGAACTGATTATTTGCACTTAATGCTGCTTGTACATTGTTCTCAGCTGACCCATTGCCACCAGCGTTAGGAGCACCACCACTTTGTTCAGTTGGTGTCGCTATAATCGGAGCAGAAGTAATAGGTTCTGACGTGGTTGGCTCGGCAGTTTCATCACTTTGTGAGTTATCTGGTGTATTAGCAGATGTAGAACTACTATCGGAATCACCGCCTCCGCCGCACGCGCTGAGAAATATGGTTAAAAATAGCACTGCCGCAAGATTTTTCTGAGAAGTATAAGAAGTCATCGCTCATCCTATAAAATAATAGCCTGTTTGTGAAAAGCAATGAGAACCAAAATCAGTTACAGGTTAGTTAGTAATTGATTTAACAGTGTTTTATTTCAATATAATGTCTATTGTATTACAGATTATGAACTTTTGCTCATTATTTTATAAAAAACCTGCTACTCGCTGATTGCAGGTAACAGGTTTCTTTTTAGGTCTATAGATTAACACTATGCTTAGGCTATTTTTAAGGCAAAAATATTATCTATAAAGCACGATTCTTTTGTATTTGCTATACAGTCACTTTTTCATGATCACGTTTCTATAGTCGCTTTTTTATGGCTACTGTATTTCTAGCGCTTTTCTTACTGGTGCGAAACTACGTCTATGCGTTGGCAAGACACCATGTTTTTCGATTGCTTCCATGTGCGCACGCGTCGGATAGCCTTTGTGTTTGGCAATACCATATTCCGGATATTGAGCATCCAGTGTATACATCGATTCATCACGACTTACTTTTGCCAATATACTGGCCGCTGCAATACTAGTATGACGCGCATCGCCTTTTACCCATGCTTGACAGTCAATTGCAAATGGCGCTACCTCCAAATGTTTAAAGCTATCATAGTTCAAGTCAGGGCAACGATTTCCATCAAATAGCGCTTCGATCTTTAATTGATCGAGCGACGTGCTTTTATCATTTCTAGTGGTCGAGAATTTTTTAAAAATCACTTCTAGCAATGATTCAGTACATAAGCGCATGCCAAGCATCGTTGCTTGCAAGATATTCACCTGGTCGATCACTGCTGCTGGTATATCAGCGATGATATAACCGATAGCATGCTGCTGAACCAATGGATAAAGGATATCGCGCTTTTTTTCACTCAGTTGTTTGGAGTCTGTCAGTATCGACAACGGCGTGTCTTTAAGCGGTTGTTCCTCAATCAAACCTGACCAAGTCGCAGGTAATATTGCCGCCGCCACATTGACACTACCTAGTAATGGTCCGCGCCCTGCTTCATCAACGCCGATTTGTAGTATTGATTGCTCCGTCTCTTGGTTATCATTAGTCAGATATTGAGTAAGCAATTCAGCGGTATTCATTTGCCCATATAAACGTATGGGCGCTGCTAACTGAACATATTGTCCTTTAACATCAATATGCTCGATATTAATATCAATTACTTGAACTGGGCTTTCTGTACTGTGTTGAATATACATAATATTAGAAGGTCTTTCTTGTTTAATTAGGATTGACGGTATCGGTATTTTGGATAAACCACTGTTCAATCACGCTGTTTGCAGGCTCATGGTTGCTTTGCTGCTGTAGCGACTGCTTTGTCACTAGTAAGTCGTGTAATTGCTCGGCATAAGCGCGTGGTTGCAGCAATCGCATTACGGTGCGGCAGATATTGTCACCGCTCGCCTGCTCTTGAATCAGCTCAGGTACGATTGGCGCATTAGCCAATATATTAGGCAATGCCACATATGGTACTTTTACCAGACGCTTGGCTATTTGGTAAGTCAGCTGATTTAATTGATAGACCACTACCATCGGACGTTCAAGCAGCATTGCCTCCAGCGTTGCTGTCCCAGATGCCAGCATCACAATATCTGATGCCGCCATGGCATGTTGGCTAAATTCTGGCTGGGTATCATCGTAGACCACTACAATTGCTGCACGTAGCTGTTCTGAGCGTTGGTCGATCACTTCTTGCACAATATATTGATGGTTTTGATCGACCGTTGGAATAATAAAGCACAGCTTAGGATCTAACAGGATTAACTTTTGGATGCCATCAAGCATCAATGGCAAAATGGCTGTAATTTCACCGCGCCTAGAGCCTGGCATCACACAAATAAGCTGACTCACATCATCAAATCGTTCGATGAAGAACTGCTGCAACCCATCATTGTCCCAGACCAACTCACTGCGACGTTGATTGATTGGTGTATCTATCAACGTCTGATCAATGGTTCGTAGCAATGGATGACCCACACAGATCGCCGGATGGTTATGTCGCTCATAAACTGGCAACTCAAACGGGAATAAACATAGCACCAAATTGGTCGCTGCTTTAATATTATGGATACGCGACTCGCGCCACGCCCAAATAGAAGGACTGACGTACTGCACACAGAACACGCCTTGGGGCTTTAGTTTTTTGGATACTCGCAAATTAAAATCAGGCGCATCAATACCGACGAACCAATCAATATTGGCAGCCTTAAATGCGCTCAGTAGCTCGCGGCGCGCTTTAAGCAAATCTGGTAGCTGCGACATTACCTCAACCAGACCCATCACTGCCAAACGCTCTAATGGGAAAATACTCTGTAGCCCTTGCGCATGCATCTTCGTACCGCCTACGCCTACCCAGACAATATCATCACGTAGATTATTCATTTGCCGCATAAAATCTGCGCCTAAGCTGTCGCCAGATACCTCACCTGCGACGATGCCTATCACTAGCGGCGTAGCATTTATCTTTGCTACTTGAGAATCCGTCTCGGCTTGATGAATGAGGTCAGTATGGTGATGAGACGTAGCAGAATCTGTCATGACAAGCTCTCGATATTAGAAATACACAAAATAAAATAAACCGTTATTATAAAATATAACGTAATAAATCAGCGATACGAACTCACAGATAATGTGCGCACTCATCCGTACTGTTTTAATGCCACAGTTTGGGCCACCCATCGCTAATGTTGCTATCATACTTGACGATGATACAAATAGCGAAATTCACGCATAAAATCTGAGCGTTATGCATCAAAAACTCAACCAACTCTTATTAATAGATAGAAAAACCAAATGCTAAACGTGCATTTAGAACGTCAAATATCATGCTAAGTCTCTATAAGTATAACTAAGTTTTAGTTTCCTCATTCCAGTTATCAGTCAATTAACTGCTCGACTACCCTTGTCAACCAACACTTTTGTCCGCATAATGATTATTCCTATAAATCAGCTAGACGATATATAACCATGACAACATCAGTTACCCATAATGCAGATATTGACGACGTGAATATTGAAAAATTTATTCCTTTGATTACCCCCGCCGAGCTAAAAGCCGAGCTGCCTCTGTCAGACGACGCGTATAACACCGTACTAAAAGGTCGTAATACTATTCAAGATATCTTGGATGGTAAAGACAAGCGTTTGTTTGTGGTCATTGGCCCTTGCTCTATTCACGATATCAAAGCCGCTCACGAATATGCCGATCGTTTAGCCGTATTGGCAAAAGAAATCGAAGACAGTGTATTTGTGGTCATGCGTGTTTATTTTGAAAAACCTCGTACGACGGTTGGCTGGAAAGGCATGATCAACGACCCTGACATGAATGACAGCTTTGAT
Source organism: Psychrobacter nivimaris (assembly GCF_904846365.1). GTDB lineage: Bacteria > Pseudomonadota > Gammaproteobacteria > Pseudomonadales > Moraxellaceae > Psychrobacter > Psychrobacter nivimaris_B. The sequence goes on along the minus strand of NZ_CAJHAL010000012.1, from coordinate 60,645 downwards.
ATAGAAAAAGGCTTGCGCACGGCTCGTAAATTGCTACTTGATTTGAATGAAAAAGGTCTACCTTGCGCGACCGAAGCACTTGATCCAAATACGCCGCAGTACATTCAGGATCTAATCAGTTGGTCAGCCATTGGTGCACGTACCACTGAGAGCCAAACGCATCGCGAAATGAGCTCTGGTTTATCATGCCCAGTTGGCTTTAAGAACGGTACTGATGGTGGTATGACAGTTGCTGTAAATGCCATGCAAGCGGTTAAAGAAGGTCATAGTTTCTTAGGTCTATCGTCAGATGGTAAAGTCTCTATCATCAAATCTAAAGGTAATCCTTACGCGCACGTGGTACTTCGTGGTGGTAACGGTAAACCTAACTATGATGAAACTGCGGTAGCCCAAGTTGAAAACGAGCTGGCAAAAGGCAAAACCAATAGCAAGATTATGATTGACTCAAGTCATGCTAACTCAGGTAAAGACCCTTACCTACAACCGATGGTTATCAAAAACGTCGCCGAACAAATTCAAAATGGCAATAAATCAATTATCGGTATGATGATTGAGAGTCACTTAAAAGGCGGCAATCAAAAATTGACTGCTGATTTAAGCCAGCTTGAGTACGGCAAATCTATCACCGATGGTTGCCTAGATTGGGATAGCACCGTCACAGCACTACGTGACTTACGTGATATGGTAAAAGATGTGCTACCAAATCGCTAATAGCTATCCACGATAATTTATCGTCGAGCAAACAATAAAAAGCCCCTTGCGCATCAGTGCGAAAGGGGCTTTTTATTTATGAACATTCTATAAGAAACACTCTATTCTAAAATTTGATTAGCAATGACCAGCAACGATACATGTTTCGTTAATTGGTCAGAGCTAGCCTTATTTTTACATTAGTATTTTTATAACATTAATATTGCATTTCAATGCATATTGCACTGCTCTTAATTAACTATTTGCAGCACCTAACACGCTCTCTAAGCTTTCGAGCACATGCTTAGATGAGACATTCTTTTGTAAATCAACCAGCTGCTCATGCGCCATTTGACGACGAGGCTCAGCCAACGTATTCCAGCGGGCCAGTACTTGCAATAAGCGTGACGCTAACACAGGATTGGCATCATCTAATTTTTGAATCACGCCTGTATACATCTCTAAACCTTCTGCCGTCCAAAGTACCGTCGGTTGCGAGCTAAAAGCGCTGATAACTGAGCGGACACGGTTAGGCGTATTCCAATCAAAGTCCGTGTGCGTTAGTAGCGACTTGACCATATCAGGTGTCACATCGTCGGCGGCAGCTTGGACACTGAACCACAGATCGATAACCAAATCATTTGCTTGGAAACGCTCATAGAAGTCTGCTAAGTACTTATCTGCACCTGTCAATTGATGATTGACCATGGTCTTCAATGCACCAAAGCGCTCAGTCATACAGCTCGCATTGTCATACTGCTGCTGTGCCCAGTCTGCTGCATCATCCACATTGGCCGTCAATGCCATATCGAGTACGACATTACGCAGCGCACGAATGCCTCGAGCTTCAGCGCTATCCTCATAAGACTGCATTGGCAGGTTTTTGTAAAGCTCAGCCCATTGGCCTTTTAACTTATCAGCCACTTGCTTGTATAGCCCATCGCGCTGCTCTTTAACCAACACTGGATCGTAGTCTTTAGAAATAGCAGAAGCCAGCTCTTGCGCTGATGGAATATCAAGCAATCGTGCCGCTAGCATCGCATCATCAGCTGCTAAGACAGGCAGTGTCTGCGCTAATGCTTCTAGGTATACATCAGGGCTGCTCTTCGTACCTTGGCCTTGCAGCAAAATACGATTTACCAGCATTTGAGTTACTTGCCAGCGGTTAAACCCATTGGTTTCATGCTTAAGCAAAAACGCTAAGTCTGCATCTTGATAGTCATAAGTGAGCTGGACTGGCGCGCTAAAGTCACGTAGTAATGACACAACAGGCTCGCTCGCTATATTTTCAAAGACAAAGGTTTGCGTCGCCTCGTCAAGCAATAACATACGCTCAGCGACGATAGCGCCTGAGTCTTTATCAAACAATGCCGTTGCTACAGGTATCGGCAATGGTTTTGGTGCATCAAAGCCTTTAACATGGCGTGTTTGCTGATTCAAAGTGATGATCAGCGTCTGTGCTGCGCTATCATAGGTTTGAGAACCTGATACCACTGGCGTACCAGGTTGACGATACCAATCAATGAAATTCTCGATTTTGTCATCAGTGATACTAAGTGCTGATAAAAAGTCCTCAACCGTTACCGCTTGTCCATCATAGCGACGGAAATACTCATCTGTTCCTTTGCGGAAATCATCTGGCCCTAACGTATTAGCAATCATGCGTACAATTTCAGCGCCTTTCTCATAGACAGTCGTTGTATAAAAATTATTAATCTCAACGAAGCTCTCTGGACGTACTGGATGCGCTAATGGGCCTGCATCTTCGCTGAATTGATGGGCACGCAAGGTCGCTACGTCATCAATACGCTGTACCGCGCTTGACTGTTGGTCTGCTGAGAATGACTGATCACGGTAAACGGTAAAGCCTTCTTTTAAACAAAGCTGAAACCAATCACGGCAAGTAATACGGTTACCAGTCCAGTTATGAAAGTACTCATGAGCGATAATGGCTTTTACGCTAAAACTACGAGCATCGGTGGTCGTTTCAGGGCTAGATAACACACAAGCGGTGTTAAAAATATTCAAACCTTTATTTTCCATTGCACCCATATTGAATTGGCTTACCGCCACAATCATGTAGCGATCTAGATCGTAGGCTCGCCCGTAATTGACCTCATCCCATCTCATCGCATCTTTTAGGGCTTGCATACCGACATCACATTTATCGATATCAGCAGACTTGGCATACAACTCAAGCAAGACTTCTCGACCTTCGCTAGTCGTATAAGAATCTGTCAATACATCTAAATCGGCAACCACACAGGCAAATAGATAGCTTGGTTTATTAGTTGGATCGTGCCAGATGGCATAATGACGGTCTGGTGCATCGGCTACTTCGCCTGCTTCGACTAAGTTACCATTGGCCAACAACGTCGGATAGCGCTTATCTGCTTCAAGTCGCGTGGTAAATATCGCCAACACATCAGGGCGATCAGGATAAAAAGTAATCTTACGGAAACCCTCTGGCTCGCACTGAGTCACAAACATCGTGTCGTCACCGCTACCGGCCATATATAAGCCTTCAAGCGCCGTATTGGTCTGCGGACAGATACGTACTTGAATATCTAAAGTAGCTCGCTCAGGAGCATTATAAATCGTCAGCTTACCCGCTTCCTGCTGATAATCCTCAGTGGTCAGTGCCTTACCGTTCATCGTAATCGTTAGCAGCTCTAATGACTCACCAAATAAGACGATATCCCCTGCCGTTTGACGTACCATCTCAAGCGTACTGTCTACCTGCGCGTAGTCTTCAAACAGTTTGATATCTAAATGTACCGTATCGACATCAAAACTTGGTTTGGTATAGTCTTTTAGATTAATCTTGCTTGGCGCATGGGGCGGCACATCTGGCATTTCAGGATTGATGATTTGTGCATCAGTTTCAGCAGTAGACATATGGTGTCCTATTATTATCGTTGATTTGGTTATAAGTTATTTTTACTAGGGGTGAATAATATAATAATGAGTAATATCATTTCGCTATTTGCAGAAGGCTTTAGTGCAAATAAAGACTTAGTCTCTAGGCTAACTAATCAGCTAAGCGCATAGTAAGCTAAGCACATAGACAAAGCTTCGCAGTGATTAAGCTAACTTTTATTACTAAATTGATTTTCTCATCAAGCTTATAGCTAGATTGACCTAAATCGCCAAATTTCAAGTATGTAAAGTAAGATATCGTCGGTTCAAGATGATTTAAATATGAAACATACGTTATCAATTGGATAATGTCGTTGAAAATGATTTAATAGTCGTACTGATGACCAATCATTTAACTAACGGCTTATTATATGACAAAAAATACGGTGAAACGCGCAGACATTACCCTACCTTTACTTATAGAGTATGTTGACGCGCTACTACCTTCATTGACGACTCAGACAGAACTGTCACCTGAGCATAACAAAGATAATAGTGAAGCATTGTGGGTAGCACATAACCATGCCGACTTATTAGCACTACAAGCACAACTTGACGATACTACATCTACTAATAAGAACACTGAAGCGAAGCTGAACGCACAAAAATTATCAACGTTATCAGATCTTGCTAAACAGCATGTACCTGATCGTTATGAGCTTGCTTGCTTTTGGCTGCCTACCTTGTCAGAAGAGCTGACTCAACACTATGTGCCGCTACTGATGCGCTACCGTGACCTGTATGCCGCGCATTTGCTTATTGCATTGGACAGCTCGATAGATTTGAAACCTTATGGCTTTACGCCATTTGATATATTAAGTGAGCCATCTCTAAATATTGATGACATTCAATCTATTACCTCATCAACCGTTACTGCAACGCTTTGGCAATTTAACCTATATGATTACAAACAACTGCCGAATTGGCTCAATGCTGACTACTGGGCCAACCCTGAAAACTGGGGCAAGCACCGCTGGTAATACGCTCGATTTTATCTATCGTAATTTACAGTAAAAATACTTACATAAATTAACATTTAGTATATTATAGATAGAGATTGCCTAAGTTTTATCGGAAGCAGTTTAAAAAAACAAATTTAATTAAAATTTTAGGAGCTCGTCATGTCAATCAGTTTTTCTAAGATCGCTGTTCTTGCTGTACTATCAAGCGCTGTTGCACTGACCACTGGTTGTGCTACCAAGCGTTCTACCTCAGAAGTTGTCGTTGCCCCGCTAGGTATTCCAGGTGGACAAGTTGGCTACAATGGTGCGGTTATCGTTGATAACTCAAACGCTGTCATTACTGGCGCTGAGAATATTCAAGCAGTGGTCTACTTTGCCTTTGATAGCAGCGAAATTACTGCTCAATCAGCGAGCGTCCTTAACCAACACGTAAGCCTGCTAAATTCAAACCCAGCAGCGACTGTCGTTATCGCAGGTCACACTGATGAGCGCGGTAGCCGTGAATATAACATGGCACTAGGTGAGCGACGCGCACAAGCTGCTCGTAACTACCTTGCTGCTCAAGGTGTCACTGCAAACAACATCCGTGTGATTAGCTATGGTGAAGAGCGCCCTGCAGCAGCTGGCAACACTGAAGACGCGTATGCACAAAACCGTCGTGCCGAGTTGTCTTACTAAATTGTGATTTAGCGTTATTTATAGAGTTTGATAGTTTAATTAAAGCCCAGCAATATACTATTGCTGGGCTTTTGATATTCTTGACCAGATAATTAAATATAGATTATTTAGACATAGCTATTGAGATATGACTATCTATGAGCAAAATACTAAATACATAGCGTTCAGACTTACACAATTTTATATACTCAATTCTATAATAATCATTTTTGACGACTAGTAATATATGCCGACTTCCAACCTTACCCAGATACAGTACACTCAACTCGACATCACGACATGGTGTGTGACTGCCCAAGTGAGCGAGTCAATCAGTCATTCAGTCACTGGAAGCTTGTGCAATACATCCTCATGGTTGTCATCATGTAATACGTCGTATGAAGACATCATCAAGTTTAATAGCCTAAATTGGCAATATCAGATGGCGACAGCAGTGCCTAAACACTCAGTACCTGCTCTAGCACGTAAACAGCGTCAGCAGCAGCGGCAAGGCGTCAGGCAACTATTGCAAGAGCTGCTCAAAAAATTAGAAATAGATGACACCTTGGATGAGTCAAGCTTTCCCTATCGGCTCGTCAACAGTCAGCATTATGTATGCTTTAGCCATACAGGAACTAATAGTTCGAAGCAAACTACAGAATCGAATCAGACAAATTTTACACGTTTACACAGCAAAATAGCTGTCGTGATCAGTCGTCAGCGTCCTGCTGGTATCGATATAGAGAGTAATAATATTTCGTGGCATGTAGTCAAGCGTTTCTATTCAGAGAGTGAGTTGAGCATTTTACAGGAACTGTCTACAGATCAGCGTGAACGCACTGCCAAACTGTTATGGCAAATAAAAGAAAGTTTTATCAAAGTGAACCAATATACATTAGCTCAAGGCTTGGGTATGGATTACTCTCACCTTATTTCTAGCTTAATCGAGAATGATAAAGAGATTAACTCTACCTCTGTACCCAATGATAGTGAGGATGCTAACTGCCAATCTGTTTACCGCATTGCCACGTTACAATCGCAGCAGACTGTCATCGTTTTTTGAGCAGAGTTTTCTCAGTAAAGTTCAAACCTGATTTTTAGCATATCTTTCAATACTCTATTTTAAGCATAAAAAAACGACCCTAAAAAGGATCGTTTTTTTGTTTTCTACTAATGACAGTATTTAAACTGTGATTAGATTAGAAACGGTAAGTTGCGCCAACTTTAACGATTGGCAACCACTCTAACCAATCTTTATCTTCTAGCTCTTGCTCAGCAAGTTTAGCAACTTGACCCGCATTAAGACCAGAAGGTATATCAGTAACACCGTTAGAAACTCTCACAACATTTTCTGGGTCAGTTGCATTTACTGTAGCATCTGTTTTACCCATGTAAGCTGCGCCGATTTCACCAAATAAACCGAAGTTATTTGTGATGTTTGGACGGAAACCAATAGTAGCGTAAGGAGCTAGCTTGTTACGATGCTCCATAGTACCTTGTAAAGTACCTACATCATCTGCGTTGTATGATACATCATTAATTTTGTAAGTACCGCCTTCAGAGTTAGCAGTTACATCAAAATCGTTGTCTGGAACGATGATACCAGCACCAACTGTGAACCAGTTACCAGTAGGACGTAATTGTACACCTAGGTATGGGTTGCTAAAGTCAGCATCTACATCATAGTTTACGTCGTCTGCATCGAAATCACCGCCGAAAAGGTCAGCTACATCGCCACCTGCCCAACCAGCTTGTAGTTCAGTTTTCTCATTCATTGACCAACCGATATTCGCACCATAACCTAGAGTACCAACTTCAGCGCTAACAGATGCTGGGTTCACTACTTTACTGAAGAAACCTTTAGTACCACCAACAACAGCGCCAGTAGTGTTGCTTACTACACCAGCGTTAGCATCATATGCGTAAGAAGCAGGTTCTGCTTGATAGGCAACAGCAACTGGCTCAACTTCATATGCAACTGCAGCGTTGTCATCAACAACGATAACTGGATCAGCAGCTAGTGCAGCAGTTGATGCTAGAACAGCAGCAGAGATTGCCGTCAATTTAATAAATTTCATAATTATTCTCCTAAAGTGTGAAATAAACCCGCCCATAAAAAACGATGATTGTGCTTTTGTTAAACCATCATTTTGTTGAGGTGATTAAAACAATTCTGACTTAAAAAGTCACCCCTACTGATGCTGTTTTTATTTGCCATTATGTAAAGATTGCATAGGTACTGTAATAATTGCTACACCAATCTGCAAAAATTCGCTTTTATGTTACATAACGTCCTTAAAGTAACCAAACAGCGTAAACATGAGACTTCGCTTGCTTAATGTTTATGTAAGGGTATTGCAAAACATGTCCACATAATTATCTAGAACGCACTTTGAATCAATGACAGTTATATGGCTTAACCTTACCGAATAGTGTGCCTTGTGAGTTAACGTATCTATTGTTACTTATATGAGAAAATCTACACCGATAAATAAAACGATATAAATGATCTCATATAACGCGACTAACGCTTGCCTCAAGCGAATATTATGCTAAATTAGTTGTGATAACAGATTTGTTATAGAACGTCAGTATTGTCACTATTTGTCTTAGTTATGAAAACCTTGTGACGCTATTTGCTCTATTTCTTTACTCCTACTGAGCCATATATATGCCTAAAGTATCGTCGATTACCCGTGTACTAGAAATCATCGAAGCAGTGTCCTATGCTTCAAAACCGCTTTCTCCACTTGAGCTCTCACAGGAGCTAGATATCCCTAAACCGACCATTCATAGATTGATTCAAAATTTGGTTGATGATGGTTTTTTGACTGTTGATATTGGTGGCGGTATTATCCCTGGTAAGCGCGTACGCAATTTGAGCGTTGAGCTCTGGCAGCAACGGTTATTTTTTAACGAACGGCAGATGATTTTGCAAAAGCTGGTTGATGAGCTTAAAGAAACTTGCGGTATTGGCATTCCTTATCATATGAATATGATCTATACCAACCGTGCTCAAACGACCTTACCACTACAGATTTATCTTCCTGTCGGAGCAAAATCACCCATGTGGTGTACAGCGACTGGCAAGCTCTATCTAAGCCAACTATCTACAACTAGCCGTATGAAAATACTACAAGGATTGCCATTAGATAAGTTTACTAAGAATACGATTACTGATATTGATGCATTGAATGCTGAGCTTGATCGTATCGCTGATACTGGCATTGGTATCGACAATGAGGAATTTATCTCTGAGATGGTAGCGGTGGCTGTACCTATCTTGGATAAAAAGCAACGCTATTTGGCCTCACTCTATTTGCATGCACCAACTATACGGGTATCACTCGACGATCTGCTGACTCATGTACCACGCCTACAGAAAGCAGCACAAGACGTTCAGACGCTCGTCTATGATTTGCAAAGCTAATACTATCTATTAGCCATAAAAAAAGGACGACGCTATGATTTTAGCGTAGACCTTTTTCTTTTTAGCAAATGCATTCTCTTAATTAATGCCACCTACTAGTGATACTAAAAATTCTTAATATTAGTATGTTTAAGAATCGGTATGTCTAAGAAAGTTACTTTCAAAAGAGACACAGTCAAGAGAGTCATGCTTAGGACAATAATGAGACATCATGACGTCCGATAATACTAGAAAAGTCTTTATCACCATTCTCTACAGTATGTGAGGCATATAATTCTGTTGCTTTGGCACCCATTGGCGTTTCTACTTCAGTATCTTGAGCCGTCTGCATCGCAAGGTTCAAATCTTTTTGCATCAATTTGCTCATAAAGCCGCCTTGATAGCCATTGCTAGAGGGCACGTTTTGCATGACTTGCGGATAAGGGTTATAAACTTCTAGTGTCCAGTTACGCCCTGAGCTCTGTAGCATGATATCTGATAGCACTTTGGGATCTAAGCCGTTCTTAACGCCTAGATTAATCGCCTCTGCCGTGCCTGCCATCAGAATACCTAGCAGCATATTATTACAGATTTTTGCGACTTGTCCTGCGCCGTGCTCGCCAGCATGAAAGATGTTTTTCCCCATCACAGCAAGTATTGGCTCAGCCTTAGCAAAAGCAGCAGCATCGCCACCGACGATAAAGGTCAAACTACCAGCAGCTGCCCCGCCTGTACCGCCAGAGACTGGTGCATCCAAGAAGTCTATACCAAGCTTACTTGCTGCCTCTGCTACTGTCCTTGCATCAGCTGCCGCTATCGTACTGCTATCAATCACTAGCGTACCTTCATTCAGCTCTACCAGTAAACCATCGGATCCACTTTCCCCTAAGTACACCGAATGCACGTGCTGCCCTGCAGGCAACATACTAATTACAACTTGAGCATTACTTGCAGCATCTTTAGGACTTTTCGCGACACTAGCCCCTGCTTGTGCTAGGTGCTGGGTTGCAACCTCAGACAAATCAAAGACAGATAGCGTGTAACCTGCCTTTAATAAGTTCTCTGCCATTGGCGCACCCATATTACCAAGCCCAATAAAGGCAATATTTGGTTTAGAGTTATTATTATCCATCGTACTTGTATCCTTTGTACCCATCTCATCACTCCTTGATGATTTATGTTGTAGCAATAGCTACATACTATTTAACAGTATTTATTAGTGAGTATTGCTTATTAATGAATGCTGCTATCTTATGTCTTAGCACCCTTCTTTAGAACTTTATAAAATCGCTGACAGTCTTACGTTATAAATTTCTTTTAGACAGTCAGCCGACGTATCGACTACCTAAGGCATCGTTACCCAGCCAATCGCCCAAAGGATGCTCACCTTTTGGATAAGGATTGACAAAATGCTGATCGATATACGCTTGGCCTTCTATGCTTAGACAGTCTGCTAATGAGCGCGACCATTTAGGATTTCTATCTTTATCAATTAATAATGCCCGCACGCCTTCTTTAAAATCAGGATTAGCCGCGCAATGTACTGCGACATTGGTCTCTAAATACAGTACTTGTTCGATCGATAGGTCAGCGACTTTGTGATACAGCGCATAGGTTAACGCTGCTGTTACTGGGCAGCCATGGCGATAAGTGGCGACTGCGCGCTGCGTCCAGCTGTCTGCTGCAAAGTCTTGGTTTAGCTGTGCGAGCGCAGCATCGCTTTGTAGCAGCGCATCGATATCAGCCAGACCACCGCTATTCATCAGTTGCTGAATAGGCTGCCAGTATGTTGCAAGCTTACTATCAGGTAGTTCGGCTACTGGCAGCTCAGCAAGTAAACGGCTGACAATACTATGCGCACTATTGTTATGGCACTTATCTGCACTGCTAGTGTTATCGACTGCCTGCCAGTTGCTCTGTTTGAGACATTGGATAACAGCATCATAGTCATGGCTGGCAACAGCATACTCTGCCAGATTGGCCAATAGCGCATCGCTGCCATTGCACATCGCTCCAGTTAAACCCAAGAACAGCCCAGTCTTAGCAGGCATACGCTGCAAAAACCAACTGCCAGAAGCATCAGGGAACAGTCCAATAGAGACTTCAGGCATGGCAAAACGTGTGCGCTCAGTGACCAGACGATGACTACATCCTGCCATCAGTCCCATACCGCCGCCCATGATGATACCGTCACCCCAAAGTATCAGTGGCTTCGGATAAAAGTGCATTTGACGATAGAGACGGTACTCGTAACTAAAAAACTCAGTAGCATACGGGTTTGGTATTGGCGCATCAGTAGACATGCTGTCATAGAGCTTACGAATATCGCCGCCCGCACAGAACGCTTTATCCCCTGCACCTTTTAATACAAGCGCAACCACTTGCTCGTCCGCTTGCCACTGCTCTAACTGCGCTGAGAGCAATTGACACATATCAACGCTGAGTGCATTAAGCGATTTGGGTGTATTAAGTGTCATGATCCCAATCAAGTGCCCGCAATCTGTCGGCTCAGTATTGAATAACACAGGTGCTTCTTGTTTAGTATCGTTCGTCGCTGTCATAGCTGATGTCATAAAAGTGACCTACAAAATTAAATAATAAAAATGGCTCAAGCGTTTTGACCGCTGTTTATTTGTTTTGCCAATTGGGTTTACGCTTTTCTAAAAAGGCCTGTACCCCTTCGCGCTGATCTTTGGTATCAAACAACTTCACGAAAGCTTCACGCTCATGGATGAGGTTTTGCGCAGGTGGGGTGTCTCTAGCCGCTTGAATAAGTTGCTTGGAATAACTGACAGCAACGGGTGATTGCTTTGCGACTTTTTTTGCTAAGTCCTGAGCGATTTGCAGACCTTCACCTTTTGCAGCGACCTCTTCAACCAGACCGATACGCAATGCCGTATCTGCATCGACCCGCTCACCACACAGTATCATGCGCTTAGCCCAACCTTCCCCTACTAACATAGGTAGATTTTGCGTGCCGCCAGCACATGGCAATAATCCTACGCCTGTCTCTGGTAATGCCATCTGTGCGTGCGCTTCTGCGATACGGATATCACATGCGAGCGCACACTCAAGTCCGCCGCCCATCGCATAGCCATTGATGACAGCGATACTGACACCGCGATAGGCAGACAAAGCTTCAAACGCCTCACCAAATGCAATTGCCATACTTATTGCGCGGCCTTTATCACCGTCTGAGAAATTGTTTAAATCTGCACCAGCTGAAAAGAACTTTTCGCCATCTCCATGCACAATTAATGCGTAGACATCGTCATTAGCATTGAGGTCGGTGATGAGCTGCTTAAGCGCATGCAAACTGTCCATCGTCCATGTATGTGCCAGTGGGTTATTCAACGTCAACGTTGCGGTATGACCATCAATTGATAGCTGTAGATTGGTATAATCTGTCATAAAACATCCTTGTTTCAGTAAAACGAGATAAATTAGCGGAGCTGACTTAACCCTTCATCTTGCAAGACCTGACGTGAAATAATCACTCGCATGATCTCATTGGTACCTTCCAGGATTTGATGGACACGTAAGTCTCGTACATGGCGCTCAAGTGGATACTCATTTAGATAACCATAGCCGCCGTGCAACTGCAGGGCTTCATTGGCAACATCAAAACAAAGATCCGTAGACAGACGTTTTGCCATCGCGCAGTAGGTAGACGCTTGTCCATCATTGTTATCGACTTTATCAGCTGCTAGATACAGCATTTGGCGTGCGGCAATGGTCTGAGTCAACATATCAGCAAGTTTAAACTGTACCGATTGTAAGCTAGCAATCGGACTACCAAACTGGCTACGCTCTTGTACGTAACTGGTTGCGGTCTCTAACGCCGCTTGCGCCGTACCTACCGCACAAATACCGATATTAATACGACCGCCATCCAGTCCTTTCATCGCGATACGAAAGCCTTGGCCTTCCTCACCTATCAGGTTTTCTACAGGGACTTTAACGTCTTTAAAACTAATCGTGCGTGTTGGCTGTGCTTTCCAGCCCATTTTATGCTCGTTTTTGCCATATTCGATACCAGCACTATTGGCGTCTACGACGAACGCTGACACGCCTTTGGGCCCAGCGCTACCAGTACGTGCCATTACTACCAATACATCGGTTGAGCCTGCGCCAGAAATGAAGGTTTTTTCACCGTTTAGTACGTAATGCTCGCCTTGCTTCTCCGCTTTGGTACGTAAGGAGGCTGCATCAGACCCTGCATTTGGTTCTGTTAGGCAATAGCTGCCAAGCCACTCACCGCTGACCATATTGGGTAGATATTTTTTGCATAGCGTATCGCTACCATATTCACCAATCATCCATGCCGCCATATTATGAATACTCATATACGCTGCTACAGCCGTGTCGCCCCATGCAAGCTCTTCGAATACCATCGCTGAGTCCAGTCTTGGTAGGCCCAAGCCATCATATTCTGGATTGGTGTACAGTCCCAAAAAGCCAAGCTCACCAGATTTTTTGATTATATCTATTGGGAAATGCGAGTTACGATCCCATTCAGCAGCATTTGGCTTTAGCTCTTTTTGCGCAAACTGACGAGCCGTCTGGCGAAAGGCGACTTGGTCATCGGTCAATGAAAAATCCATAGGGTCATCCTTGTTCTTATAGATCAAATAGAGGGCTTAAATCTCGGATAAACGTTGATAAAAGCGCTAATAAAAAGGTTGGTCAGAGATTTTATAAGACATTAGCGCGACATGATAGCGGTATAACGATAATAGAATTGCGTTTAATAGTACCGCAAGTCGCATTATCGTCATACCTAAAACACAAAATGTCATACTGATAAAACAATAAGCTGACGATTACATTGAAATCGTTGTATTGACGCCGCGGCTTGCCTCATCATCAAACCATCGCGCAGTGACGGTTTTGGTTTGAGTATAGAACTGTACGGCTTGCTTACCATAAGGACCTAGGTCGCCAAGCTTACTGGCACGTGACCCTGAGAATGAGAACATTGGGAGTGGCACAGGGATTGGCAAGTTAATACCGATTTGACCGACTTGAATGTCTTGCTGGAATTTATGTGCAGCTGCCCCTGACTGAGTAAATATCGCCGTACCATTGCCATGTGGATTGGCGTTCAGTAGGGCAATCGCTTCGTCCAAGCTGTTAGCACGCATAATACATAGTACTGGACCAAAGATTTCTTGTTGATAAATTTGCATATCACTTGTGACATTATCAAAGATAGTTGGGCCAACGAAGTTACCTTTCTCGAACCCTTCAACGGTAATTCCGCGACCATCTAGTATCAAGCTCGCGCCCTCTTCTACCCCAGTCCCAATCAAATGCTCGACACGGGCCTTCGCAGCAGGCGAAATCAACGGCCCCAAATCCTTGTCATTTTTGCCAGCTGAGACGACCAAGCTTTCTGCTTTTGCTTTAATCTCATCAATCCACTCACCAGCTGCGCCTACTAGTACAACGACTGACAGCGCCATACAGCGTTGACCAGCTGCACCAAATGCTGCGCCTGCTAACTGATTGAGCGTTTGCTCTTTATTGGCATCTGGCAGGATAACGCCATGGTTTTTGGCACCCATCATGCACTGGGCACGCTTACCTGATTGACTGGCACGCTCATAGACGTGTTTGCCTACATGAGTAGAGCCTACAAAAGAAACGGCTTTGATATCTGGATGGTCGCAGATAGCATCGACGGTTGCTTTGCCTCCATGTACCACGTTTAGAACGCCTTCTGGTACGCCCGCTTCAATCGCTAGCTCAACCAAACGCATAGTCACCATCGGATCTTGTTCAGACGGTTTTAGGATAAATGTATTACCCGTAGCAATCGCCATTGGGAACATCCATAGTGGAATCATCGCTGGGAAGTTAAATGGTGTGATACCAGCGCAAACGCCGAGTGGCTGCCAAATACTATAAGTATCGACACCTGACGCAACGTTTTCTACGAAGTCGCCGATTTGCAGGTTAGCAATACCAGCGGCATGCTCTACCACTTCTAAACCGCGGAACACATCACCGCGTGCATCAGCAATCGTCTTTCCTTGCTCTGCGGTCAAGATTTCTGCCAACTCATCCATATGATCACGAATCAGAGACTGATACTTTAAAAAGATACGCGCACGCGTGGTGATTGGCGTTTTGCGCCATGTCTCAAACGCAGTCTGTGCGGCTGCGACAGCTTGGTTAATCTCATCATTAGTAGTTTGTGGCACTTTGGCAATGACTTCTTGCGTCGCTGGATCAGTGATATCAATCCATTTGTCGGTGTTTGATTGTACGAACTGACCATTGATAAGCTGTTGAACGTGGTGCATAAGATATCCTTATCTTTTTTGCGAGAGTACCGTGTGACGGCACCTATATATTTATTAGAAAAATAAAAGCGATGAGTGTTTGTCTGTAAAGCATTATTAAAAACTGAATTTTAAAATGATTTATTTTGTATCGTTATTGACTATAACAATAAACCATTTTTACGGTCAAGCGCTTTATCAAAATTTTATCTAAGTTTATTTTAATAGCATGTGTTTCTATAGAAATAGTTTAAATAACAAACACAAAAAAGCCCATGATTACTCATGAGCTTTTATAAAATAAATCTATTTGTTATGTGAAATAACGATCATTGCTGACTTATAGATCGATACATTGCGTTAATCAATAATCCTTCATCGCTTGCTTGATCGCATCGATTGCTGTTGGATTGTCAAGCGTTGACATGTCTCCTGTTGGCTGGTCTTCCGCTAACGCACGAATTGAGCGACGTAGGATTTTACCCGAGCGAGTCTTTGGTAATGCCTGCGGGAAATAAATAGCAGCGGGTCGAGCAATACCGCCCAAAGATTTGACGACAGCACCTATCACTTGTTGCTCGATACGAAAACGGTTTTCGGTAGTTTCAATTTGCGTCTGATCTTTTAGGACACAGAATGCAATAGGTAGCTCACCTTTTAGCTCGTCTTGAATACCCACTACGGCACACTCTGCCATCTCTGGATGCGTACTGATTGCCTCTTCAATCTCTTGCGTGCCTATACGATGTCCTGCAACGTTTATCACGTCATCGGTACGTCCTAAGATGTAGAAATATCCTTCTTCATCTGTCACTGCATAGTCCGAGGTTGAGTACTGCTGACCATCAAACAAACCAAAGTAGCTGCTAATAAAACGCTCGTCGTTACGCCATACCGTGGTGAGACAACCAGGCGGTAATGGTGCTTTAATTGCAAGCAATCCTTTTTCGCCAGCCTGACAAGGATCGCCCGTTTCCTCGTTGATGACATGTGCCTCATAGCCATACATCGGGTAACCAGGTGACCCCTGCTTGTGCGGCTTATGATTGAATTTTGGCGTATGGCTCAAGATTGGCCAACCAGATTCTGTTTGCCAATAGTGATCTAAAATTGGCACGCCTAGGTGCTGAGTCAACCAACTAGCTGTCGATTCATCAAGCGGTTCACCTGCCAAAAAGAACGACTTCACACTGGAAACGTCGTAGCGCGTCATCCAGCTTTCATCTTGTTTTTTGAGCATACGCACGCCTGTGGGTGCGGTGAATAAAATATTAACTTTGTTAGCTTCAACGATACGCCACCAGATACCAGGGTTTGGCATATGCGGCAAGCCCTCATACATAATGCTGGTCATACCCGCCAGTAACGGCGCATAGATCGTATAAGAGTGCCCGACAGCCCAACCAATATCAGATATCGCCCAGAACGTCTCGCCAGCCTTGCCGTCATAGACATAATCTATCGACGTCGTCAGCGCGACGGCATGACCACCTGTATCGCGCTGCACCCCTTTTGGTGTGCCAGTAGTACCAGAAGTATAAAGCAAATAGGATGGGGTATTTGACTCGAGCCAAACTGGCTCTACGACTGCATTGGTCTCACAGCTATGACGACGCTCGGTTGCATAATCAACATCGATCGCTTTAGTTTCAAATGGCAATATACCGCGATTGACCACCAGCACATGCTCTGGCTTGACAGTCGCTTGCTCGACGCCTTGATTGACTAGGTTTTTATAATTGACGACCTTACCGCCGCGTAGCCCTGCATCCACCGTAATGACCATTTTGGCTTCGGCATCATCCATACGGATAGCCAAGTTATGGGCGGCAAACCCACCAAATACGACTGAATGGACGGCACCAATACGCGCACACGCCAGCATGGCATAAGCCGCTTCTAATATCATTGGCATATAGATAATGACACGGTCACCTTTACCAATACCGTGACGCTGTAGCACATCGGCAAAATAATTAACTTCTTTATACAAGTCATTATAAGTCAGGCGGCGCTTGGTATAGTCTGTATAAAACTCGACGTTGTTACCTAAATCTTTAAACGAATCAACGACCGCTGGAAAGGTTTCTATCAATTCTTGATTAATCTCTGATGACACCCACACAAAAGCATCTTGCTCTGCCCGGTCTGCTAGATGGCGATCGACGCAGTTATAACAAAGATTTGTCTCACCGCCGACGAACCATTTGGCAAAAGGCAGATTACTGTCATCTAGAATTTGCTCAGGCTCTTTATGCCAATAGATACGCTTCGCCTGCTCAGCCCAAAACTGCTCTCGATCCGTAATAGACTCATGATAAATATCAGCGAAGTTTGGCGTGTCTGTCGTTTGGGTGGAAACTGGGGATAGGGAATGGTCGCTCATAGTAGCTGTCCTTAGCATAAACGAGAAATGAGGCAGTAGTATTTTATAGTTAAGGCACTCAATAAGTTGTCACGGTACTCACCTCGCACGGTGCACTGTCTGCGTGCAACTGGCTGATACCAACTCTAAAATGCTTCAACTATAAAAAACCATGTCTTAGTAAATACTGGTCATCCTTGCCAGAATTAAAAAACCGATACGATATGTATCGGTTTAAAATGTAGCAGAGCCTATCGGAAAGGTCAACTATTAAGCGTGTAATACGCACTACATTTTGACGAATACAAATATTTGAAAATCTAACTAATACTAATTAAATTTCAGTTTGATTGGCATACATCTCACGCATGACTTTTTTGTCATGTTTACCAACGGAAGTTTTGGGTAGCTCATCAACGAACTTAAACTGGCTTGGCACACCATACTTAGGAATGATACCGCGCTCTACCGCTTTTTCTGCAATCGCTTTAATATCATCAGCACTAGTATCCTTAGCATCAGGCTTTAGCACCACCAAAGCCAACGGACGCTCACCCCATTGCTTATCACGCACCCCAATCACTGACACATCAGCCACTGACGGATGTAGTGATAAAATGGTCTCAATCTCTAGTGATGAAATCCACTCACCACCTGATTTGATTACGTCTTTTAAGCGATCGGTGATTTTAATGTAGCCATCAGGACGTAGGTAAGCGATATCTTGGGTATGCATATAGCCATTTTCCCACAGCTCTTTGCCAGCATCGTCATTCTTAAGATAGCTTTGGGTCAACCAAGGCGCACGCAATACCAGCTCGCCTGTATTGTCTGGTCCAGTCCCTACGGATTTGTTGCCTTCACCCCATACTTGAGCATCAACCATGAGCACTGGCTTACCTGTCATACAACGACGTTCAATATCCTCTTCTTCCGTCATTGCTGGCTCATCTAAGCTAAAGTGGGTCAAACTAATGAGCGGTGCAGTCTCTGACATACCATAGCCTGTATAGACTTCGATACCTTGTGCCATTGCCGTCTTAGCTAGACCTTCTGTCAATCGTGAGCCACCAATAATCATTTTTAAACCATTAAAGCTAGCGTCACGGTCTTGTGCTTCTTTGAGTACCATTTGCAAAATCGTTGGTACACAATGGGTGATACTGACCTTTTCATTGACAATTAAGTCCATCAACGTATCAGGCGCATAGCGACCTGGATAGACTTGCTTTAGACCTACCATCGTTGCTGTAAACGGAAAACCCCATGCATGTACATGGAACATTGGCGTCATAGGCATATAGACATCACCATAGCTCACGCCTTGCTTATCAGGCAGCATACCCAAAGTTGCCGCTTCTGCTAGTGTATGTAGGACTAGCTGACGATGACTAAAAAAGACCCCTTTTGGATCACCTGTCGTGCCTGACGTATAAAAGGTCGTCGCAATGGTATTTTCATCAAAATCTGGGAAATCAAATTCGCTATTGGCAGCTTCTAATAGCGCTTCATATTCGCCTGTAACACGGCTTTGATTGCTACCAAAGATACCTTCAGCAGTGACACCATTGTCATCTAGCCAGATAATATGCTCAATACTTGAATTTTCAAACTGATAGTCTTTAACCAATGGCGCAAACTCAGAGTTGAGCATGAGCACTTTAGGCTTGGCATGGTTGATGGTATAAAGAATTTTCTCAGGCGATAGACGGATATTGACAGTCTGTAAAACATACTCTGACATTGGCACGGCAAAATAAGATTCAAGATAGCGATGACTGTCCCAATCCATCACGGCAACCACATCACCTGCATCAAGCTTTAAGTCTGCCAATACATTGGCCAAGCGATTGATACGCTCAAACAACTCTTTATAAGTCAGGCGCTTTTTGTCCGCATAAACAATCTCTTGATCTTGCGATACCGTTTTTGCACGGCTTAATAGCTGCTTGACCAGTAATGGATAATCGTAGGCAGATGGTGCACTGTGGTAAATGTTTGACATAGATTTGACTTCCTTGTTTGTCGTACTTATAAGGGGTAAATAACAATAATAATAACAATCAAGTTAATAGCAGCATAAAATCTACTGCGCTAACCATTTTAATTTTTATAATAATAGGGTCATCCTAGCTAAGGTCTCGACATTATCGTCGGCTTGCGCCTCGTTTGGTGCACCTTTAGCAATCAGCAGCCCTAATATTTGAATGTTCAACAGACCCTAACATCGTTATTGATAGTAAGAAAAAAGCGGCGCTGTGTAAAGCGGTCTTACATTAAGTATCATAAGATGGCTAACTAAACATATGCTACATCAGACAGCCAATCACTTCGTACGTACCGTGGTTTTAATCATCCCAAAACTGGCTATTAATAACGCCAATACCTGCACAAACAATAACAACCATACGGTAAGAGACCACTGCCCTCGCGCATAAGCTATGCCACCCAGCCATGCCCCTAACGTACCGCCTGTATAGTAGCCCATATAATATAGACCCGATGCTAATGAACGGCCTTTTTTCACATTGACTGCAATATAGCTGATGGTCGCTGACTGCGTGATAAATACACCAGACGACATAATGGCCAGTCCTATGATCACCCCCCATAATGGCGTGACCAAAGTCAATAATACTCCGACCATAGATACGACGATAGCCACCCGTACTGTACGCGCTGAGCCAAACCGACGTAGCAATGTCGTAGATAATGGCGTGATAATAACACCAAGCAAATATACTGCAAAGATATTGGCGAGCGCACCAGTACCAAGCTCATAAGGCTTATCTGCCAAATGTAAATTGATAAAAGTGAAGCAGCCTACAAGGGAGAACAGTACGCAAGCGCCAAGCAGACATGCTGTTACCACATAGCGATTGGTGACATGCTCACCCAGCGTCTGTATCGCTGAGCGAAAATTAGGATTGGCCACAAAGTGACGAGAGGATGGTAGCATCTTGCCGACCCATATTGCACCCAATAGCGTCATCGCCGTCATCACATAGTAACCATGACGCCAGCCAATCAGCTCATGCAAATGCCCCAGCAAGAACCGACCCATAAAGCCGCCAAGCACGCATCCTGACACATAAAAGGACATCAGCTCAGTCATCGCCCGTCCCTCAAACTCCTCACCGATATAAGCAATTGTCACCACCGTAATACCCGGTACGGACAATCCTTGCATGAAGCGCCAAATACCGACCCATTCAATGCTCGAGCTCTGGGCAATAAGCGCTGTCGGTATCGCTAAAAACAATAAAGCGCCAACGATAAACGACTTGCGCCCGACTGCATCTGAGAGCATGCCCAAAAATGGTGACATAATGGCGATTGCCAACACAGTGGCACCAACGATCATGCCAGCCTGTACTTCAGTCGCAGCAAAGTCCACCATCATAACTGGTAGTACTGCCTGAATAGAATACACTTGCAAAAAAGCAAACATACCTATCAGGCCAATTGTTAGCTTCAGTATCCACGACGTTGAATGATTGGAAGTGACTGGCGGCACAGCTGTTATATTTTGGATCTGATCTTTAGAATTATTCACAGGGGATCTGACTATATTGGTTATACCATGACTGTAAATAATAACCGTCACTGGCGTGGATGATAGAGAGGAATAACGGTGATTTATGCTAAATGTATAAGCAAAAGCACCGTTATTAAACGATAAATGCTCATCATAATGACAAGCCAATTATGGTAGCACATTCATCAATATACTCAGGTTTAAAAGTGTTATTGCCACTTGATAGATTCTTTATTCGGGTACGAGATTATCGTAGAAAAACTTGACTAGGAATCACATTTCGACTTGAGACGGTGAAGACAGCTTTCGACTCACAAGTTCATGATCAAAGTTACGTTTACTGCATATACAGGATAGTATGGTTAGATGCTCTTGACGCACTTGTTGAGTACTTAACTGCTTTAACGATTGATGACGTTGACAATTAACAATCACTACCTACGTCTATCTTTTCTAACCCATAGACATGCACGACCACACAACCTTTTAGAATACAATTTACTATGATGAAAAATATGATGCTTTCACAACTTATGATCGCGATGAGCACATTGGTTTTCTCTACAATGGCTATAGCAGAAGTAACTGTATCCGAGACTAGCGTTAAAAGCCTCAACCCAGTTAGATCAACACTCGACGCTACAAACTCACTAGCGGCAGTAGACTGTATAAAGGATGACGCTATCACTGCTACTGAGCTCACAAAAACACGTGATAACGGTCCGTTTTCTATAAAGTCCAAGCATGTGAGTCGCCAATCAGCCAATGGCTTTGGTGGCGGTACCATACATTATCCAACGGATGCTGCTAACTGTGGTCTGCTAGGTGGTATCGCGGTAGTGCCAGGTTATGTGTCTTATGAGTCTTCTATCAAATGGTGGGGACCGCGTCTAGCCTCTTGGGGATTTGTCGTTATTACTATTAATACTAGCTCCATTTATGATAATCCGGATAGCCGTGCTGAGCAATTGAGCGCGGCTCTCGATCATCTCATCGCTGATAAAACAGTGGGGCATATGATCGATCCAAATCGTTTGGGCGCGATTGGTTGGTCAATGGGCGGCGGCGGTGCGCTACGATTGGCAACTGAGCGCAGTACGGTGCAAGCCATCATTGCACAAACGCCCTATCATGATACGAGCTATGGTGCGATGGATACGCCTGCTCTATTCATCGCTTGTGAAAATGACCGTATCGCCCCGAATAAAAAATATACCAATACCTTTTATCAAAAAGCTGACGGTCCAAAAATGAAGGTCGAGATTAACAACGGCAGTCATTTCTGTGCCAGTCATCGTTTTAACGAGAAACTATTAAGTAAGCCTGCTATCGCATGGATGCAACGTTATATTAATGGTGATACCCGTTTCGATAAATTCTTATGTGGCAATGAAAGCTACAAAGATGATCCTCGTATCTCAGCCTATGATTACGAAGACTGTTTATAAGCTATTTTTTAATCTACTTATAAAAGGAAGGACAGACAGCTTTCACTGTTAATAATGACATTTGAATAACAACTCTTTTTTATTTTTACACATTTACATTGCTTCTATCTTTTTTCTTACAGACTTTACTGCCATAAAAATTAATAATCATATAGTCAATCTTCTATAAATTGGATACGGTATCAGGCTCGTTTAGTCTACAACTTGTAGTGCTTTCACTCGCCTTCCTTGTATCCAAATTATATTGAACCGACTATAGGGTGCTACAAAAAAGTAAAACGATTGAATAAATGAACTATCAAGGAGTAATGTCGATGACTGATGAAATGTATGATTTAGGTGCAGGGTTTTGGAGTATTCGAGGCTCATTTATAAAGAACGGCATACTTGATATCGGTGTTCAATGTGCCCTCATAAAACTACCATCAGGACGATTTATATTCTTAGATAGCTACACATTAAAAGATAATGTTCGTCAGCAAGTAATGGCACTAACCAATGATGGTCGAGATGTTGAAGCCGTTCTCAATGTTCATCCGTTCCATACGGTACACTGTGCTCAAATGGCCAAAGACTTTCCGCAAGCGACGTTTTATGGCAGTAGCCGACATCCAGAACAAGTGCCTGAAGTCAATTGGGCAGATGACTTAGTCGAAAGCGATTCCGTTGCTGCGCGCTACCCTGAACTTAAATTCTCTATTCCTCAAGGCATCCATTACATCTCACCGGATGAAGCGGTTCATGCCAGCTCGCTTTTGGCCTACCACCCTGCCAGCCAGAGCATTTATGTCGATGATACCTTTGAGATACCCCCTTCCAAGTTAATAAGTGCCGTGCAGCCTAACCTAGGCTTACACCCTACTACCAAAAAAGCGCTCAAAGATGAGCCAGATGCAGCTAAGCACTATTGTGATTGGGCCGTAGAGCTGGCAAGCGAGTGGCGTGATGGTCGAAATTTTTGCAGTGCGCATTCGGGATTGGTTATATTTGATAAAGGTCAATTTGAGACAGCACTTATTTCAGCGATTGATCTGGCTCGCCCTGAGCTTGAGAAGGCATAAAAACAAACATAAAGGCGTAAAGAGTTAGAACACATACCATTAAAACAGCTCGAAAAACAAAGTTTACAGTGAAAAAGTAGCTTTGTTTTATTTACATATTTTATTTAATTAACTAGACGAGGAAAATTATAAATGACTGATCACATTCATGATTTAGGCGCAGGATTTCGGAACATACGCGGAACATTCCGTCTCGGTGGCGTGCTAAATATCGGCACTCAATGCTCGCTAGTCAAGCTATCATCAGGAAAATTTATCTTTTTGGACAGTTACGCCCTCACGGGTGATGTTCGAGATGAGATTATGGCACTTACCAATAATGGTCAAGATGTCGAAGCCGTGCTGAACGTACATCCGTTTCATACAGTCAGCTGTGCTCAAATGGCCAAAGACTTCCCGCAAGCCACCTTTTATGGCAGTAGTCGTCACCATAAAAAAGTACCAGAAATCGATTGGGCAGATGACTTGGTAGAAAGTGACGCAGTCGCTGCACGCTATCCTGAGCTTAAGTTTTCAATGTCAGAGGGCATTTATTATATCTCGCCCAATGAGATGATCCATGCAGGTTCTTTATTGGCTTATCATCCTGCTAGTCAAAGCTTGCATGTAGATGATACTTTTATGAGTCCACCAATTAAGTTATTAGAAGCTGTATTGCCTGAGCTGATATTACACCCCACGACCAAAAAAGCACTGAAAAACGAACCAAACGCTGGCGCGCAATACTGCGACTGGGCGACCAATTTGGCTCATGAATGGCGTGACGTACGCAATTTCTGCGCTGCGCATTCTTATCTTGTTCAGTTCAAAAAAGGTGGGTTTGAGAAAGCTCTGGTGAAAGCCGTTGAGAAAGCACGTCCAAAACTAGAAAACGCCTAATTTCTCACACCTTAGACATATATTTTTTATAGATATAAAAATGGGTCGCTATTACTGTATTTACTAGTGTAGCGACCCATTTTTGTGAGCTGATCATAATCATATCAACACTATTATCGAAGCTGTTACCGAAACAGCAATGTCGCAAGCTCATCTTCGTTGTTCAGAATATCTGCTAATGTATAACGCTCAAGCACATTGATAAATGCGGTGAGTGCTTCAAAAAACACGCTTTTTAGCTGGCAGGCTGGACTAATCACACAGCCTAGTGATTTATTCTTTTCTTCCTCAATGAATGTCACTGGTAAATCCGTCTGATGATCGCCCTGCTCACTATCATTATGAGACACTGGTACGGCAAAGCACTCAACCAAATTAAAATCAGGCTCTATCTGTTTGATCAATACGCCCAAATTTATATCTCTAGATGCACGTGCCAATCGTATGCCACCGTTTTTGCCGCGCACACTTTCTATATAACCCAGCTGACCCAGCTGATGAATAATCTTGGTCAAATGACTTTTAGAAATGCCATAGCTGTCAGCAATATCGCTAATATTAGCCAATAGTGATGGATCTGGTCTCACAGCCAAATAAATCAATGAGCGTAGCGCGTAGTCACTATAATTGGTCAGTCGCATTCATTTGCGCTCCTATTTTTATAAATTTTATATATTAAGCTAGGGCGTGTTCTCATTTTAAAAATGGTGATAAAAATGAGATAAATTGCCGTCAAACGAGAAAAATAGTGCAGATAATATCAAGATATTGACCAACTATTTGACGATGTTTGGCAAAATTTAGCTATTTTTAGCCCATTTAAAGGACACTCGTTCGAATTGAGGACACGCCCTAGACAAAGTAAGTCGCATTTTTGGTAATAACGTTTAGACATAGCATTTGTAAACAGTATCGTTAGCCCGCTTCAACCAAATAAACCATCAGGCCGAGGACGTGCCAGCATGGGCAGATAACTGATGCAAAATAGCACAAAACAAGCAATCCAAGCACCCTGTGCAATCATAATCCAAACTAGGTAATGACTCATATCTACTAATGGTAGCAGTACGCGGCTAACAAATACCAATACCATCAAACCGTACATAAGATTTACCGTTTTGGGCGGTTGGTGAATGCTGCGACCCGTATGACCCAAAGATACTCGCGTCATCATTGCCACCGTCATCATACCGATACCTGCAATCGCCAATCCATGCATGGCGAGGCTGTGCGGATAACCCAACCAAGGCTGTAGTGCGTATAATAAGAAACTTAAACACATGCCCAAAAACGCAATATACAATGACCAAAGTAATGGTTTTTGCCAAATACCGTGATGATACCACCCTATCAGGCGAACGATATTAATGACTGCCACACCGAGCGCCGTAACCGTCAGCAAATACTGGTTTGGATAAAACACATCACTGATAAAAAAGGCGAAGAAAAACACTAAGCTTGCGATATCTTGTCCTTTACTATTACGTAGCTTAACGGGTTCTGACGTTTCCATATCTATACTGAGACCACGTTCGATAAAAAATGGCACTACGCGGCGGCCAATAGTCAGCACCAAACCGATGATCAAGTAGAACCCAAGATAAATACCTATCTTAGTTGTATTCATATCAGCATTAATAATGCCCCAATAGCAGAGTCCGTTGCCAAAGGTCAGCAGTGCCAGTTTTGCCAAGATACCCATTTGCTTGTACTGCTTAACTTGCCATACTGCTCGACATATCACATATGCCATCGAGGCGACAAATACTACATCAAAAATGGCTGCTATATATAGCCACGATATACTATCACCTATGAGCGTTATGCCAAGCCCAAAACCCAACCAGCTCAGACGAGCCAGCAACCAACAGACAAAGATACCTAGCAGTTTATAACCATGCGGCATCATCACCCCTGTCCATGTCTTGACCGCGGTTAGCAAAAACCCGGCTACCACTGCTAGGGCATAACCATACACCATTTCATGGCCGTGCCAGTATAACGGGTTCAAAACCTGTGCATCGATATCCGTGTGACCAGTGAACACAAACGCCCATAGCAGCATCGTTACTACGGCAAATAGCGCAGCAGCACTAAAAAATATGCGAAAGCTTAAATTAAGGATAGGATTCGGAGAGCTTGGTGGTTTGCTAGGTAACTTGATAGATTGCATAGCCATCTTCTTAAAGAATATAGATGGCTTTAATTATAACATTCATTTTAAATGAACTTTATAAATCTTTAGTCTGATTATTGAAATATTCTATCCATTAAAGTGCAGCGCCTACGGAAATCTCTAGAAGCAAAATCTCAAGTATAGTTGAATTCAAATAATTTCGATACAAGGAAACCGAGCGCAAGTTATACATTAGTATGCTTAGCGAGGATGACGATGTAGCGGATTTATATGGATTTGACTATATAAAAATAGAG
Source organism: Psychrobacter nivimaris (assembly GCF_904846365.1). GTDB lineage: Bacteria > Pseudomonadota > Gammaproteobacteria > Pseudomonadales > Moraxellaceae > Psychrobacter > Psychrobacter nivimaris_B. The sequence goes on along the minus strand of NZ_CAJHAL010000012.1, from coordinate 33,997 downwards.
AAATCAGGCTGGCTGTTCTTTAGCTATTATTTAGACATGACTTAGTCAACACCACTTACAACTGTAATGCCGCGATGACTAACGATACGACCACTATCGCCGTGACATACTGCCTAACTTTAAAATATATGTAACTGATAATCTGCGCTCGATGCAGACTATAATCGATAACCAACAGACTTATAAACCCAATCACTAATAGCCAAATAAAGCTACTGGCTGACAAGGTCAAAAAACCAAGCCAAAGGCCAAGCGCAATGACATTGCTATATATAGGCAGCTTAACCCTCCACTCATTGTCCTCTGTCAAGCTCAGATGATTGCCCCAATGTGCGCCTGCCATAAACGAGCCAATCATTAGGCCATAAGCACTTAATACATCGACTACCGAGCCAAGCATAGGCACGGTAACAACGTCTATCATCAGCAAAAATGCACAGGCGACAAACGGAATAGCACCTGCAAAAGTGAGATAAGGACTGGGCTTTTTCATTGTTTAAACCTATCTTATAATTAGTCTAATAATGGCTATCATCTGTTGAGTGGGAGTTTTCAACATACATTAATCGCTCTTTTGTGTGTTGCCTTGCCACTCACGGATAAACTCACCGTTTGGATCGTATTGCTGAGTTTGCTTGTCTAGATTAAACTGTCTACACCCTCTTGGATCAGCACCCACGCCTGCCAGATATTGCCAATTGCCCCAATTACTGCCGACATCATAATCAACAAGATGTTGCTCAAAGTAAGCTGCCCCATAACGCCAATCAAGGCCTAGCTCATGGATAAAGCAACTGGCAACCAATTGTCGTCCGCGATTCGACATATAACCTGTCGCGTTCAATTGGTTCATGCAAGCATTGACGATAGGATATTGTGTTGTACCATTCTTCCATTGCGCTAACAGACTCTCAATCAATTGAGTTGAAGGCGCGTGCTGAGCGATGCCTTTAAACCAAAACAACTTTTGCTGATGGGTGACAGCATACCAATAGAAATACTCACGCCACAGCAGCTCGAACCATATCCAATAGGTAGAGTCATTTCCGATAATATCGCGCTCATAACGGCGCAAACGATTTAATATTGTGTTTACAGATAGCGAACCGTTTGCAAGCCAAGCGGAGAACTTTGTGGAGTGCGCCCACTCATCAAGCGCGTTTCGTGTGGTTTTATAAGTGCTGGGCGCATCGGAACAGAAATAAGCATCTAAGTGCTTCAAACCGTTTGACTCACCACCTGTAAAGTTAGATGTTTGCTTTAATGTCTTATTGACCTCTGTCTCACTAGACAACTGCGATTCAAAAAAGTACTCGTCCCTACTCAACATATTGTCAGGCAATGGAGCAAGTGTTTCTGGCGTTGGAGAAATGGCTATATCTTTTTCTGCATGCAGCAAATCATAGTCACTTTCGATTTTTTTACGAAATTGCGTAAAACTTTTGGGTAAGCTCTCTAGCGGTAACTTATCAAACAAAGTCGCTGTTGTATGTATATGCCACTGTATCTCTGGATATTTCGCCTGCATAAGGTCATATACTTTGTTTTTATTATAATCTGCCGTTTGACTGATGCAGATATCTGTCACTCGTTGCTGCGCTATTAGATCACTCAACTGAGTAAAGACGTCCAATGCTTCATCGCCTTTCTGTAAATACAGCAACCTATTACCGCGCTGCATCAGTGAAGTATTTAAATCAGCCAAGCTCTCATGCAAAAACTGCTGACGAGCTTGCCCCATAGCCTCATAACGATAGGCATCGTAATAGTCTTTATCGTCTAATATGTCTGTCAACGATGACGCATAAACCAGTAGCAGTTTGCCATCAATGGAGATTTCAGATGCTTTTAGCAAAGTTGCGTTGTCCGCTACCCGCAAGTCATTGTGAAATAGCACCAATGTGACATTCTCGTTCGCTAAGTTGTTCGCTGCTTGATTTGACATACTCTATCCTTCTAGCTATTTAGCGCTAATTTATTATTTTTAATCTTGAAATATCATATACAGTGTAAAACATACTTAGCATTCAACTATGATGCGAGCCTAATACTTGTAAGGCAATGCGCTCAGCCCCAGAAACTACTTATAAGCACTGACTCTCATGTGTCTGACTGCTTAAATGGCTTACCTCTAGGAGAACACCATGACTCAAAATAATACTACGACTGAAGAAAATAAATCAGATGAAAAGCGTAAACTTATCAATCGATTTTTGATGAGATTGACAAAAGAACAGCCTCAAATGTATTACGCGACTACCTCTGAGATATCGCGGAGTATTCATACGATGATAAAAGAGCACACCAATCGCTTGTCGGTAGAAGAACAAGCACTGGTAAGACGGATGACGATGGAAGAGATTGAAGGGCTACTTGGCTTTCATGCCAGATAAGAAATTGACCAACTTCAAATACGTCATTCTCAGTAAGTTGCCAAATATCACACAAAAAAGACCGCTATCAAAGCGGTCTTTTTTATTAGCTATCAGCATTCTATTTTAGGACAATTAGAATGGATATTCACGTGGTTCATTTTGCATTGAGATCCAATGCGTTCTAGTGAACTCTTCTAGTACCCACTCACCGTTAAAACGACCGATGCCTGAGTTTTTCTCACCACCAAAAGCCACGTTACTTTCATCGTTTACTGGAATATCATTTATATGGGTCATACCTGCTCGGATACCACGAGCGAAACGTAAACCTTTTTGCATGTCTGCGGTAAACACCGCACTAGATAAGCCATACATAGAATCATTAGCTATCGACAAAGCATCCTCTTCATTTTTGGCTCGAATAATGCCTATCAATGGTCCAAATATTTCATTATAGGCAATATCCATCTCTCTAGTAACTTCGGTAAAGACATGGGGCGGGACTAATTGACCATTGATTTCACCGCTCAAGAGCATTTTTGCGCCCTCTTTCTGTGCCTCATCAATCTTATCTCTAAGTGACTGAACTTGTTTCTCATTGATGATTGGGCCAATAGCAGTACCTTGATCGTTAGGATCACCTACCTGTAACGTTTTAACATGAGACAAGAAACGCTCTACAAACTCATCGTACACTTCATTTTCAACAATAATTCGGTTAATAGCCATACAAATCTGGCCTTGATGCAAGAACTTACCGAACACGGCTGCTTTTACTGCCTGATCAATATCTGCATCCTTGAGTACAACAAATGGACTGTTTCCACCTAACTCAAGTGCCACTTGTTTGATATGCTCACCACCATTAGCTAGCTCACCGATGTGTTTACCCACTGAAGTTGATCCTGTGAATGACACAAAACTTGACGCTTTGTGTTCAACGATTGCATCGCCTATCTCGCTACCTGAACCCACAACCACGTTTAACAGACCTTTTGGTAGACCCGCTTCTTCAAATACTTTGGCCAATAGTAAACCACCAGTCACTGGCGTATCGCTAGCAGGCTTGAGTACCACGGCGTTACCAAGCGCTAGGGCTGGTGCGATAGAGCGCTGAGTCAAATGTAGCGGAAAGTTCCATGGGCTAATGACTGCTACCACACCGATAGGCTCACGGTAGATGAAGTTTTCTTTGCCAGGAGTATTTGATGGGCGAATCTCACCATGGACACGATTAGGGAATGTCGCTGCTTCAAGGGTAATCGCGCGCGTCGCACCGAACTCGACCATGGCTTTGATACGCGTACTGCCCGACTCTTTGATTAGCCAATCAACGATTTCTTCTTGGCGCTGATCCAGTATGTTGACCACTTTATATAATACTGCAGAACGCTCTGCTGGTGTCTGCTTAGCCCACGTTTCTTGAGCTTGGGTTGCAGCATCATAGGCTTCGTTCAACTGATCTTTGGTCGCTTGCTGGATCTCTACAAGCGTATCACCGTTATATGGGTTGGTATTATTGTTGGTGCTATCGTCTTTACCGGTTTGCCATTCACCAGCGATGAACTGCAAATGGAAGTCACTGTATGCACTCGTAGTATTGGTTGACATAATCATCCTTATTTTTAATTTATTATGTTAAGTATTGGTTTTCGATTATTAGAATAAAATTATTAAGTCGGCGATATCTTAATGAGAAAATATCTGGCAAGAAGTAAGTCTGAAATCGTTACTGAGCTATCAATCAATAGTCATCAATTAAAAAAAGCTCTAATGAGAAATGATCTTTAGTAATAAATACTAACGGTAACGGATAACAACAAAACCCACCTTGCTAGACGACTGGTCTAATGCTACCATAGCTATTAATAAAACAAGACTACTTTGTCAGTGAATATTGTTGATAAAACGTAACATATATAACTATATCCTATTACAATACGCCATCAACGTGACGTTCAAATGAACGTTAACTGTTTTAACTGACTATCTAATGCATACGCTAATATAAGCAACTACTAAGGGAGACAATCCTGTTTATGTCTAATACAGACGCAACTACCCCAGATACCAAAGCTCATTTACTTGCTACTGGCTACCAATTAATTGCTAAGAAAGGTTTTACCGCTGTTGGTCTAAAGCAAATTTTAGATACAGCAGGTGTGCCAAAGGGTTCTTTTTACCACTACTTTGCTTCTAAAGAAGCCTTTGGTGAAGCAATTATTAATCATTATTTTAGTTTATATAAGACTCGGTTGGATGTCATCGATGCACAAGATGTCAGTGCACAGCAAAAACTATATGATTATTTTCAAAACTGGTATGACACCCAGCAGAACGGCTGTGACCATGAAAAATGCTTGGTAGTGAAGCTCAGCGCAGAGGTAGCCGATATGTCAGAAACCATGCGTAAGGCACTCGATACTGGCTATCAGCAAACGACTATGTGGCTCGCCAAGCAGATCAAAGCTGGCTGGCTCGATGAGTCTGTCCCTCGTCACGATAACATCTCGGCTGAGAGTATGGCCAAGCGTTGGTATTTTGCATGGCTTGGTGCAAGCTTAATTGCAAAGATTAGCCAAACCAATACGCCTTTAGCAGAAATTTGGCAGATGACAACGACCCAAATGGGACGCTAATCGTTAACCGTTTGAATTTCTATCGACTGTACTTCTAACGTAACCATTAAGGCACATTGAATATTCATAACGTTCATAGATAATAGCTATCAATATTATGCTTGAGTATTCAGTGTGCTTTATGACCTTCTCTTTTTTAAACGAATTTCTTGAAGACATTTGCATATGACTTAAACAATTATACGAGAGTTTTGTAAACATCGCTAGACGACTGGTCTAATTGGTGTACAATGCGCACAAATATTAAGAATGAATGTCTATACGAGCATTGCTTATCATTCATTGATTAATATCAGACAATATCTCATGTCAAAACAATTTAATTGAACCGTTTTTATTAAAAACTTTTTATTACTAATTAGGAATTTTATGAATAATTTCCAATATTACAACCCAGTCCGTATCGTTTTTGGTGAAGGTCAAATCGAACAATTATCAGACCTAGTCCCTACTGATGCACGCGTTCTTATTACTTACGGTGGTGGTTCAGCACAGCGTACCGGTACTTTGGATGAAGTAAAAACTGCATTAGCGGCTAGCGGTAACCGTACTGTTTTTGAATTTGGTGGTATCGAGGCTAACCCAGAATTCACTACGTTATTAAAAGCCGCTGATATGGTGAATGAGCACAACATCGACTTCTTGTTAGCAGTTGGCGGTGGTTCTGTGATTGACGGCAGTAAATTTGTTGCACTCGTTTCTTCATTAACTGAAGAAGACGGTACTGTCTCACGTGACCAAGCTTGGGACGCGCTAACGGGTTATTGCAAGAACATCGATTCTGCTGTTGACCTAGGTGCGGTATTGACCATCCCAGCAACGGGTTCTGAGATGAACTCAGGCGGCGTGATTAACTATAGCGAACGTCAAGCAAAACTACCATTTGGTAACCCACTGGCCTTCCCTAAATTCTCAATCCTAGATCCAATCAAAACACTTACCTTGCCTGAGCGTCAGGTTATGAATGGTGTGGCTGATGCATTTGTTCACGTAATGGAACAGTACCTAACTTACCCAGTAAACGCTAAAGTCCAAGATGCCTTCGCTGAAAGCCTGCTTAAAATCCTTATTGATGAAGGTCTAGTTGTTAAGCAAGATCCAGAAAACCTAGAAACACGTAAGAACATTATGTGGACAGCGACCATGGCATTGAACGGTCTGATCGGTACTGGTGTGCCACAAGACTGGACAACTCATATGGTTGGTCATGAGCTGACGTCACTACACGCTATCGATCATGCACGTACGCTAACCATCGTATTGCCATCAGTGATGCGTGAGCTAAAAGAAAGCAAAAAAGAAAAATTGCTTCAGTATGCGCGTAACGTATGGAACATTACCGATACTAACCTAGACGACGATGCCATTATCGAAACGGCTATTGTCTACACTGAAAACTTCTTCCGCGAGCTTGGCTTGCCAGTTAGCCTAGAAGATGTTGACTTGACGGAATCAGCGATTGTTCCAATCATCAAGCAGCTTGAAGTGCATAACATGGTCAAGCTTGGTGAACATGGTACCAACGACCTAGAAGTATCACGTCGTATCTTGCAGCGCGCTGTAACTAGCAAAGCGTCTTAATAAGCGCTATAGCAAGAACTGTCAGAAGAATTATAAGAAAAATCGCAGCAGTAACAATAAGTACATATCGTTATGCTATTTATAGTAGTAGCTATTCCATGTTGGGTAGCTACTACATTTAACACCACTATAATAATGACAATTAATAAATATAAAGGAGTCCTACAATGAGCTTCGACAAACAACAGAATCAACAAACAAATCGTCAAATCAAATTAGCGAGCCGTCCTAATGGCGTACCTACTGCTGACAATTTTGACATGGCAACTAGCGACATTCCTACGCCAAAAGATAACGAGATGCTACTACGCACGGTATATCTGTCACTAGATCCATATATGCGTGGGCGTATGAGCGATGCAAAAAGCTATGCAGACCCATTAGAAGTCGGTGACGTCATCATGGGTGGTACCGTAGCGCAAGTGGTCGAGTCGAATATCGACAACTTCGCGGTAGGCGACTTAGTCGTATCAAACTCAGGCTGGCAGGACTACAGTGTCAGTGATGGCGAAGGCGTCCTGAAACTAGACAAAAACATGTCTAACCCTTCTTATGGTTTAGGCGTGTTAGGTATGCCAGGGTTTACGGGTTATATGGGTCTGACTGATATCGGTAAACCACAAAAAGGCGAAACTTTAGTCGTGGCAGCAGCCACTGGACCGGTCGGGGCCACTGTCGGTCAAGTGGGTAATCAATATGGTCTGCGCACTGTCGGTGTGGCAGGCGGCAAAGAGAAATGCGACTTTGCGGTCAATGAGCTTGGCTTTGATGTCTGTATCGATCACAAAGCTGACGACTTCGCTGAGCAATTAAAAGCAGCATGTCCAGATGGTATCGATATCTACTATGAAAACGTTGGCGGTAAAGTATTTGATGCGGTAATGCCATTACTTAACGACCACGCACGTATTCCAGTATGTGGTCTGGTATCGCAGTACAACGCAACTGATTTACCGGATGGCAAAGATCGCCTAGGTATGTTGATGGGTCTTATCTTAAGCCAACGCCTAACTGTCAGAGGCTTCATTATCTTTGAAGAGTATGGCGACCACTTCCCAGAGTTCTTAGAAACCATGAGCAAATGGGTGGAGTCAGGCGAAGTAAAAACCAAAGAGCACATTACTGACGGTCTAGATAATGCCCCAGATGCATTTGTCAGTATGTTAAACGGTGATAACTTTGGTAAGACTGTAATCAAAGTATCTGACGTTAACTAGTTATTGGTTAAACATTGACTAGTTAAGCAGCTACTGACAGTTAGCAATCGTTGTGAATAACTACTTAACAACATAAATTGTTAATATCACTACTGAAAGTTGCTTACAAAGCAGGAATAATGCTAACAGTCATTATTTGCATCTAGGCTAATTAAGTAAAAACAGCTAATAATGCAACGGAAAACTTATGACTGTTGGCTACATAGTTACTAACACATAAATAATAAACAAGGATAATTATGAACATTTTAATGGTACTAACGTCTCATGACCGTTTAGGCGATACTGGTAAAAAGACAGGATTTTGGCTAGAAGAATTTGCAGCTCCTTACTATGCGTTTCTCGATGCGGGTGCTAATGTCACTCTAACGTCTCCTGCAGGTGGTCAGCCACCACTAGATCCTAGTAGCGATACTGAAGATACACAAACCAAAGATACCAAGCGTTTTAAAGACGACAAAGAGGCGCAAGAGCACTTGGCCAATACCAAGAAACTTGCTGACATGAAAGTAGAAGATTTTGATTCAGTCTTTTATCCAGGTGGTCACGGTCCATTGTGGGACTTGGCAGTAGATAAGAACTCTATCGAATTGATCGAGAGTTTCGTCAAGCAAGACAAGCCTGTTGCCTTTGTTTGTCATGCACCTGGCGCGCTTAAAAGCGTCAAAGTTGATGGCGAATACTTAGTAAAAGGTAAAACCGTTACTGGCTTTACCAACTCAGAAGAAGAAGCGGCTGGCCTAACAGACGTGGTGCCTTTCTTAGTAGAAGATGTCTTGAAAGCCAACGGTGGTAACTATAAAAAAGCCGCTGATTGGGAAGAGTTTGTGGTCGAAGATGGTTTATTGATCACAGGTCAAAACCCAGCCTCATCAGAAGAAGCGGCTAAGCGTTTGATCAACAAGCTCAAAGGTTAATATCATGATTCGCTTACATCACCTTAATCAGTCACGTTCGTTGCGTACGCTTTGGCTCTTAGAAGAGCTAGGCGTGCCTTATGAAGTGGTCAGTCATCAGCGCGATGCCAAAACTCATTTGGCACCAGATTCCCTGAAGGCAGTTCACCCACTCGGTAAATCTCCGGTTATCGAGATGGATGGACAGACTTACGCTGAGTCCGGTGCGATTACAGAGTTATTGATTGAACGATTTGCGCCAGAGCGTCTGCGCCCTGCTACAGATAGTTCAGATTATGGATATTATCTGCAGTGGATTGACTTTGCAGAAAGCTCGCTGATGTTGCCATTAATGCTTGAGCTATTTACCAAAAAAGCAGGCATTGATGACAATGAGTTTTTGAGTGGCTATATCGATACAGAAAAAACCAGATTGTTTGAATATCTGGATGCTTCGGTTAAAGGTAAGTCGTTCATTGTGGGTGATAAGCTAAGTGGTGCTGACTTTATGTTGTCATTTGACTTAATCATTCTCGCTAAGCGTCAAAAACTCGACGCTTACTCGAATATCAGGCAGTATGCTGAAGCGCTTGCCAGTCTCGATAGCTATCAGCGCGCTATGCAGCTAGAGGCTAAGTACGACCAATCCGTTTAGCATTGCATCATAACTGACAGACCAATTTTCCGATACACACAAACAGCTCTGTATAGAGCTGTTTTTTATGCGTATAGCATTTTTTACTTGTTGCATCGCTTGTTTTAATGTTCGTCATATTGCACGAAATACTGCTATATCTTTATTCAATAGCGCCAATGAGTTACGCGATAATGACAAAAGCGCTATAAAGATTATGATAAAATATGCCCTGCATTTCTTGGGTTATCTTTCCAGTTTGACCAGCATTTATATCAGTAACTCCGCTGTTTTTAAGCTATGAACATTCATCGTACTGACCTGATTTTGCGTCTGGAATCTGTTCTATGCCATTCTATTTCCTTATACAGATTATGGTACGTCCATGAGTAATGAATATCAGTTTAAGCCCCACGAACAACCGATAATGGTGGGCTCTCCTGCCAATCCTGATCATCCTGCACGCCGCAAATTATTTTACTTACTGATCGGAATTTTCGTTGGTCTCACTGCCAGTTTCCAAAACGGTCTGCTCGTCGCAAATCTTACTCAAATTCAGGGTCAACTGGGCTTAACGCCAGCTGAAGGTGGCTGGATATCTGTTAGCTATAATATGACCAATGCCTGTATCACCGTTCTGCTGTACAAAATTCGCCAACAATTTGGTATGTCACTGTTTAGCAAAATCACTCTGTTCTTTTTGTTGGCCGCCACGAGTTTACAGTGGCTAATCAGTAGTCACTTATTAGATACGCCTAATATAGGAATTGAGCCTTATTACCTAGAGATTGTCGCCAGGGGACTTAGTGGTATGGTGGCAAGTGGCATGACCATTTTAGGGTTATTCTACTGTTTGCAAGGCATGCCAACCGTCAAGCGGACCAGTGGCTTAATATTGGGTTTTGGCTTGGTGCAGTTTGGTATTCCATTATCACGAATCATCTCGCCCTATCTCGCCATCGACGGTCAGCTTGAGAATTTATTTTTATTTCAATTTGGTTTAGCATTGATTTGTTTTGGACTGATTAACATATTGGAGTTACCGCCAGGTAATACCGAAAAAGTATTTGAGAAACTCGATTTTTTAAGCTTTGCTTTTTTTGCGAGCGGTTTGGCGGCACTGGCTGTAATTTTGGTGCAAGGTAGGATTTTATGGTGGACGACGCCTTGGCTCGTCTATCCACTGATGATTGCCATTGTTGGGATTGGCATCGCTTTATGGATTGAAACGCATCGCAAAAACCCGATGCTACAAGTCCGCTGGATGCGTAGCCGCAATATTATTGCCTTTATGATTACTGGCGCAGTCATGCGAATTTTGCTATCTGAACAAAATGTCGGTGCTGCAGGCCTACTTGCCAATTTGGGCTATGGCAATGATCAGCTGGTTACTTTTTATGCTGTCATAATGGCTGCCAGTGTGCTGGCTTTGGTGATTAGTATTTTTAGTACCAATCCAATGGACTTGCGCCGTCCCGTTATTTTTGCAGTGGCATTGATTGCTTTAGGTTCTTGGATGGACGTTGGGGTCTCTATCAACTCCGCACCTGATATGTTTTATATTAGCCAGTTTTTGATTGCATTTGCCGCGGTGTATTTTATGGGGCCTTTGGTTTTCGAAGGATTCTTGCGGGCTATTGCTAGTGGCCCTGCTTATATCATTAGTTTTTCGGTTATCTTTGGTATCTCCCAAACGGTTGGCGGATTGGCAGGTGCAGCGGCTATTCAGGCATTTACGACCATTCGTACACAAATGCATTATGCAGATATGGTCAGCTCACTGAATTTGGGTGATCCTACGTTTAGCGCTCAAATTGCTGGTACTCGTAGTGTATTGTCAAACCAAACAACGGACGCAGCGCAAGCGAATGTGGCCGCGATGAGCCAAGTGTTGCAAGGGATTCAGCGCCAAGCAACTGTCTCCGCTTATAGCGATCTGTTCTTTTTGATGGCCAGTTTTGCTACTTTCGTTACAGCCATTTTATTGATCAACTATTTTTATAACCGTTACCACAAGCGCAATCCACTTGCCAAAGAGCTTGCCGTTATTGCAAAAATGCGTGAGTCAAAATAACTCAGTTTATTCTATTAATCATGTTTCACCCCATTCATTTATAGCCAGTCTATTTTAATATTTATTAAAAATTTAGGAGCATGTCATGAGCCAAGAAAAACCAAATGAGCTTAGTCAAACACCTCAGACGGCCACTGATGCTCCAGCAACAGACACACCTCTAGCGTCCGATATAAGTAAAGAAGAGTCTGCTGCAACTTCTTCGCCATCAGCAACTAAGACAGCAGAAGGTGATATAGAAAGCAGTTCAGACAGCAATGAACCACCGATGCCACCAAAAGAGCCAATACCCGATACTACTGGTTGGTCGCCCAAGAAAAAATCCTATCTAAACTTAGGCTTATTAATTTTATTGATTGTCATTGGCGTGACATTGATTTTGTATGCGTGGAAGCTCCCACCATTTACCCCAACGGTACAGCAAACCAATAATGCTTTTGTCAAAGGTCAGACGACTATTATTAGCCCGCAAGTTTCTGGCTATGTGACCAAGGTAGCCGTGCAAGACTTCGCCAACGTAAAAGCGGGCGACTTACTCATAAAGATAGATGATCGAACCTTTCAGCAGCAGCTCGATCAGGCACAAGCAAATACCGAAGTAGCTCTTACTAACCGCTCTACTAATGAGCAAGATACGCAAACCAGCCAAGCACAAATTGAAGCACGTAGAGCCGATTTATATAGTGCCAAAATCAATGTGGAGAGTGCACGTGAAGATGTTAACCGTTATCAAGGTTTAGATGCTATTGGTGCGGTATCTAAAGCAGAAGTTGCTCATATCAAGGCGCAATTGGCTCAAGCGCAGGCAGGTGTACAGCAAGCAGAGGCTAATTTGCAAGCCGCCCAAGAAAACCGTGAAAAGACCAGTGGCAGTCGCTCATCGCTGGACGCAAATATTAAAAATGCTGAAGCAGGCGTCAAGCAAGCGCAAATCAATCTAGACAATACTATCATCACTGCGCCTGAATCTGGCCAGCTAAGCCAAGTCAGTGTCAAAGAAGGTCAATACGTCAGCGCTGGTACGCAGCTCATGTATATCGTACCAAAAGGCATTTGGATCATTGCAAACTTTAAGGAAACTCAAATAGCCAATATGGCAATCGGCGAGCCTGCGACCATTCATGTCGATGCGCTTGGCAGTGCCAAATTTACGGGTCACGTGAGTAATATCTCGCCAGCGACTGGTAGCGAGTTTAGTGCTGCTGCTGCCAACCCTGCGACAGGTAACTACATAAAAATTGCTCAACGTATTCCTGTACGCATAGACCTAGACCAAAACCAGCCTGAACTTGCACGCTTACGTCCTGGCATGTCAGTCTCAGTGGATGTCGATACCAATATTAAATGAAAGGTTGAATAAAAAATAATGCCAAACAAGGTAAATAGTCAACGTAAAAAAGCCACTCTAGACACCAAAGAACTTGGATTTAGAGTGGCTTTTTTAGTTTTGTATAATCTATAGCTTCAAACTACAGCAACTATGGTAATAAACGTTTGGTCGTCCAGCTTGTATTGCCTTCACTGTCATCGCCGCTACTCTGCGTATACACAATTCGGTCATGCATCCGATTGGCGCGACCTTGCCAAAACTCAATACTTTCAACCATAATCTCATACCCACCCCAAAACTCTGGCGTTGGTACAGTAGTATTGTCAGGGTGCGCTGCTTGAAGCTGTTCAAACGTTTGCTCCATGATTTCACGATTGGCCACTTCACCACTTTGCGGTTGACTGACCCAAGCGCCTACTTGACTATCATGAGGACGTTTTTGAAAGTATGCAGCCGATTTATCAGCATCTATTTTAGCGATACTACCGCTGACACGGACTTGACGCTCTAGCTCATGCCAGAAGAATAACGCTTCAGCGTTAGGATTTTCTGCAATATCTTGCCCTTTTGCGCTTTCATAATTGGTATAAAAAACGATACCTGTCTCAGTAATCTCACGTAGTAGCACAATACGGGCGCTAGGCTTATTGTCTGCGCCACATGTCGCCAAACTCATTGCATAAGGCTCTTGCACCTTTTGTGCTAACGCCTCATTCATCCAAGCTTTAAAAAGCTCGAATGGTGACGTTGGTACTGACTGTTGGTCAAGCTCACCTTTCTCGTATGAGAGGCGTTGGTCGGTAAAGTCCATGCTCATAGCAGTTCCTTATTTGAAAACTATAATATTGTTATCTTAAATACCAGTTATTATCTTGAATACCAGTCATTATCTTAAATACCAGTTACTATTTTGAATACCAATTATTGCCTTAAATAGTATTAGCCTAGTACTGATTTTATAAGATCAGCTAAGTCATTAGCCATTACATCGCATTCAATTTCATCATCTGACTCTACCATCACGCGAATCATAGGCTCTGTACCTGACTGACGTATCAATAGACGACCACGACCCTCTAGCGTTGCCTGTGCTTTATCAAAAGCAGCAACCAGCTCCTCATGTTTGAATGGGTCTTGCATTTGAGACAAACGTACATTGACTAGCTTTTGCGGCAACACTTCAAAACCTTCAACAAGCTCACTTAACGCACGCTCTCTGGCTTGCATGACTGCCAGTACTTGCAAGCCAGCAATGATAGCATCCCCTGTGCGACTTTTATCTAAGCATAAGATATGACCAGATGGCTCACCGCCCAATATCCATCCATTGGCTTCTAAGTCCTGCATCACATAGCGATCACCCACTTTTGCACGGGTAAACTGAATATTTGCATCTTTTAGTGCCAACTCTAATCCCATGTTACTCATGAGTGTACCCACTACGCCTTCAGCTTTGGTTTTACCTTGGGTAGCAAGCACATATAAAATACCATCACCATCGACTAGCTTACCCGTCTCATCAACCATTACGATACGATCGCCATCACCATCTAGTGCAATACCGACATCTGCATCATGCTCAAGCACAGCCTTTTGTAAGCTTTCAGGATGGGTAGAACCACATTCAGCATTGATATTGATACCGTCTGGCGTATTATTGATGGCAATCACGTTGGCACCCAACTCGCGCATTACTCTAGGTGCTACGCTATAGCCTGCACCATTGGCACAATCCACTACTACCGTCAGATGACTGAGGTCATATTGATAAGGAAAACTGCCTTTGCAAAATTCAATATAGCGACCTTTAGCATCATCAATTCGGTTGTTTTTGCCCAAATGTGCAGGATCAAGAATAGGCATTATGGCAACATCACTACCAACGTCGTTCATAATTGCCGTCAATTTATCATTGATTGCAGTTTGCATCTCATCACTTATCTTTTTGCCATCACCTGAGAAAAATTTGATGCCATTATCGTAGTAAGGGTTGTGCGAGGCTGAAATAACCACACCAGCATCTGCATTAAAACTACGGGTCAAATGCGCAATCGCTGGGGTTGGCAATGGACCAAGCATATAAACATCAACACCAGCCGCATTAAAACCCGCTTGCAATGCTCCTTCTATCACATAACCTGACAGACGTGTATCTTTACCAATCACCACACTTGGCTTACGCGTAGAGTTTTCATTTTTTTCTATGAGTACAAGTCCAGTGACATAGCCTAGTTTTAAAATAAAGTCAGGTGTAATTGGTAATTCACCAAATTTTCCGCGAATTCCATCAGTGCCAAAATAGCTCATTATATGTTCCTCAAGTCAAAAAATAAAAGGCCAAGCATATACGCAGGCAATACTATTGTTGTAATAATCTGTTTCTGTATTTTACAAAAAAAACAGCCAACAATAACAGAGCATTGTTGGCTGTTTGTATCTTAAGCTCGCTGAAGCTTTACGTCTCAGCTAACATCAATACATTTTAAATCTACAAAAGAGAAGTATTTTACGGAACGATCTAGTTTACTCGATAGTTCGGTGCTTCTTTAGTGATTTGCACGTCATGCACATGCGACTCTTTCATACCCGCTGAGGTTACTTTGATAAACTGCGGATTGGTACGCATATCTTCAATCGTGGCAGAACCCGTATAACCCATTGATGAACGTAGGCCACCAACCAACTGGTTAACGATACCCGCAACTGGTCCTTTATAAGGAACACGGCCTTCGATACCTTCTGGCACTAGCTTCTCTACGCCGTCTTTTGCATCTTGGAAGTAGCGATCTGAAGAACCGTTTGATCCTGACATTGCACCCAAACTACCCATACCGCGATACGCTTTATAGTAGCGACCTTGGAACAGCTCAACTTCACCTGGTGCTTCTTCAGTACCAGCCATGAGTGAACCAACCATGATGCATGATGCACCTGCAGCGATTGCTTTTGCCATATCGCCTGAGTAGCGGATACCACCGTCAGCAATCAATGGAATGCTGTCTTTTAAAGCACTGGCAACGTTATCAATGGCTGATATTTGTGGCACACCGATACCTGCGATAATACGCGTGGTACAGATAGAACCAGGACCGATACCTACTTTTACTGCATCAGCACCTGCGTCACGTAAAGCGATTGCAGCTTCACCTGTTGCGATGTTGCCACCGATTACTTGTACATGCGGGTAGTTTTTCTTGATCCAAGAGACTTTATCGATCACGCCTTTTGAGTGACCGTGCGCAGTATCCACGACGATAACGTCAACATCAGCAGCGATTAATGCTTCAACGCGTGCTTGCGTGTCTGCACCAGTACCAACAGCTGCGCCAACACGTAGGCGACCTTGTTCGTCTTTACATGCATTTGGATTGTTTTCAGCTTTGGCAAAATCATTAACAGTAATCAAACCACGCAGGCGGAAGTTATCGTCAATAACGATGACTTTTTCGATGCGGTGCTCATGCAACAGTCTTTTGATATTCTCGTTGCTTTCACCTTCGTGTACGGTAACCAGCTGCTCTTTAGGCGTCATGATCTGGCTAACTGGCAATGATAAATTGGTCTCAAAACGCCAATCTCTATGAGTAACAATACCCACAACATTATCTGTGCCTTTTTCGACCACAGGCACACCTGAGATATTGTTATCTTGGGTCAAACGTAGCAATTCACCAATGGTCATCTCTGGATGTACAGTGATAGGATCAACAACGGTACCCGCTTCAAATTTTTTGACACGGCGTACTTGTGTGGCCTGCTTTTCGATGTCCATACTCTTGTGCAAAATACCCATGCCACCAAGCTGTGCCATAGTGATAGCCATTTCAGACTCAGTCACAGTATCCATCGCCGCAGAGATTAGCGGAAGATTAAGTGTGATATTTTTGGTCAAACGAGTAGACAGATCAGCAGTTTTTGGCAGAACTTCAGAATAGGCTGGTAATAATAAAACGTCATCAAAGGTTAAGGCTTCATCGACAATACGCAACATACAGACCCCTAGTGGTGGTTATTTTGATGGGTAGGAGCTAAGGGTCAAGCGTATCAATCATTGCAGCTGCAAACACAGTGCCGACTCATCGCCAACCACTCAGTTATCCTATAAAAATAACGCCACATTATAACAAATAAGCGCCTCGCTGACACACTATATTTGTCAGATTATTTTACACAAGTGCGTCTTTATCGATGTCAGTCATGTCTCAAACCATTAATAGCTCTCTTTTGAAAACAATCCGGCTCGAAAGGCTCATCGCTATTCCCAATTTCTAGTCGTCTTTTGTTAACGTAAAGCGCTCTGTAGGTAGATATTTGTTTTGCTGCGCATGCAAATAACCAAGCATTTGCTCCCGTATCTCACAGGCCAGCGTCCATGCTTCTATAGGCCCTACTGATGAAACAGCGCCGCGCAGTTGAATGGTATTTTCGGTCACATCAACCACATACATTTCGGGTTCCGTTTTATTATCCCAAAGCTTATTGTCCTTGACCATCGATATAAATGCCTCTCGGATAGCGTCGATATCTGCGCCATAATCGATATATAAAAACACAGGACAGGTCTGATGAACTTCTGTATGCGACCAGTTTTCCACTCGTTCAGTGATTAGCTCACGCATCGGCACGATCAAGCGACGCTCATCCCATGTTTTTAACACGGCATACGTGTAACGCAGGTCTTCAACCGTACTAAAATTACCATCCATTATCACACTATCGCCAATCCGCACTGGCTGCGTCACTGCCACCTGTACACCAGCGATAATATTCCCCAATATCGGCTGTGCTGCAATGCCGATAACCACACCTGCGATACCCGCTGAGGTCAATAAAGTCTTGCCAAGGCCTTCCATATTGGCAAATTCACTAAGACCTATCCAGAAGCTTCCCAAAATCATCGCGAAAATAAAAACTCGACGGAATATCGATACATAAGTACGGCGACGACGTTCTTTGTCAAAATGCTCTGCAGCCAGATTCTCAATCTGCATGTCTTGATAGCGATTGGCAAAAAAGTTAATGATACGAATACCCAACCACATGGTACTAAATACCAGGCCAATCCAAATAAGCGGACGCGTAGATGAGGCGACTGCATCTAAATAAGGAAAACCACCAGAAACCAAGGTAAAAACTAGTGAAAAACTGATGGTAAAGGTTAATGGTACTGTCAGCTTGCTAACCAAATCGGCGACGCCGTTGGTACTGCCAACATACATGCTGTATTTTTCTTCATCGATATAATGATTGATGATTTTTGCAGTACCTTTACTGAGTAGCCAACCCATCCCCATGGTTAATAAAAAGAACAATATCAGCGCTGAGAATTCCCATAGCGCAATTCCAAAAAACTTTAACTTTAACCAAGTGGGCAAATAACGCTCGAACTCAGCTGGGTGATACTGCTCATAGAGATTATCAATATTGCCTACTGTCTGTGCCGAAAACACCCAGACAGGTGCTTGATCTCCTACTCGCACTCGCTGCAAATAAATAGGAACACGGCGCTCGCGATAATCAACATAGCCAAGCTGAATAGAACGTCTGGCAATACCCATGACACTGCTATTATTACCAAGCGGTGGTTCAATTAAGCCATCGGGACGATCTGGCATATCGTCGAATACATAGAGCTCTTTTTCAGACAATAAGAAATCCAGTCGTTTTGTGAGATCAAGCGCACGGCTCCGTTGGTTTTTTTCATCAATCAAATTCATATTTAGTGCGTAAGCGGCCAAATCATACTGCTGTTTCATTAATGCTGATTGAAAAAACTCTAAGGCTGCAAGCGGTGTTTCTAAATTAGCTGGCTCAGATAACGGTGGCAACCCTGCATTTAGTTTATCGAGAATATAGTAGCTCTCACTATATTCTCCGGTCAGTGCCGTATCCCCTTGTAGCCTGCCTGCCTGCTCTACTGCGTTACGTTCAGTAGGATCAAAGATTTCTTCAGTAATACCAGAAATACTAACACTTTCATCTTTAAGCGCATTGACTTGCTGAGCGGCATATTCAGAAAAACTATCAGGCTTACTAGGCGTTTGTTTTTCCGGCTCGCTCGTACTCTGTCCATTTTCACTATTTGCTGCATAAACGGGTGAATAGATGACATTTATAGCGACAATCAAAAAGCCCAACAATACTTGCAGCATGTGGCTTTTAAAACGACTTTTCTCTACATCTACTTGATGATTATCATCTGAGCGCAAAACATCACAATGATGGTCCATAGGATTTTGTTTAAGAGTATTCATGTTTTCAAAGCCATCAGTCTACAAAAGGGAAGTATAAAAAATATATCGGTGCTGCTTTAACCTAATTCAGTAAGCAAAAAAAAGCCAGCCTAAAGCTGACTTAATTTATTACGAGATTTGTAGCTATTTACCCTATAAACGGCAAGAGTTGTTTTAAGCGCGGCGCCATGTCGTGCCAGCACGGCTATCTTCGAGCTCAATACCCGCCTCTTTTAGTTGCTCACGTATCTCATCAGCACGGGCAAAGTTTTTGTTGGCTTTAGACTCTGCACGTTCGATAATTAAATTATCAATAACCGCATCCGTTAGACCATCTTCTGCCTGATCACCAATCACTGCTTGCAAAAACTGCTGCACTGGCTGCTGTAAAATATTTAATACTTGTGCCAATGCTTTTAGTTGCTGGGCTAATTGCCATGCGGTATCGACGTCTTCCGTTTTAATGGTTTTATTGATATCGCGAGCCAATCCAAATAAGACACTGATAGCCGTCGAGCTATTGAAATCGTCATTCATCGCCTTTATGAAGTCTTGTCCAACCGCGCTATTGTAAGCTTCGGCCACTAAATCTTCATTTATTGTGATTGACTGTCCTTTTTGCTGCTCAGCCAATTTTAGTGCATTATACAGTCTGCTTAAGCTATTATGCGCTTCATCCAATGCGCTATCAGAAAAGTTCACTTGGCTGCGATAATGGCTCGATAATAAGAAAAAACGCACCGTCTCAGGTAAGTACTTTGCCATGACATCGCGAATGGTAAAAAAGTTGCCCAATGATTTAGACATTTTTTCGCCATCGACATTGATAAAACCAACATGCATCCAGTTGCGTGCATACTCACAACCAGTCGCTGCCTCAGACTGGGCGATTTCGTTTTCGTGATGCGGGAACTGTAAGTCATGACCACCGCCGTGAATATCAAAGGTGCTACCTAAGCACTTAGTCGACATCGCTGAACATTCAATATGCCAGCCTGGACGCCCTTGACCCCATGGTGATGCCCACTGCGGCTCGTCAGGTTTTGCCGCTTTCCATAGTACAAAGTCAAATGGATTGCGTTTATCATTTTCAACTTCGACTCGCGAACCTGCCTGCATATCGTCTAGATTGCGCTTAGATAATTTGCCATAACCGTCAAAGCTATCGACGGCATAATAGACATCACCGTTGTCGCCTGCGTACGCGTAGTTGCCAGTGACTAATGTCTCAATCATATCCTGCATATCATCGATATGATCAGTCGCACGTGGCTCAGCATTTGGCATCTCACAACCAAGGGCAATCGCGTCTTCATGCATCGCTTCAATAAAACGCTGCGTCAATGTACCAATCTCTTCACGGTTTTCAGCGGCACGGGCAATGATTTTATCATCGATATCAGTGATATTACGTACGTAATTCACGTCATAACCCAAACGTGCCAACCAACGAACGGCCATATCAAAACCGACCATCACTCGCGCATGACCAATATGACAATAGTCATAAACGGTCATGCCGCACACATACATACCAACCTGCCCTGCTTTGAGTGGTAAAAACTGACGCTTGCTGCCAGTCAATGAATCGTAAATAGCAAGTTGGGACATCGCATCTGCAAGTGGTGTGGTCATAGTAAAAAAGCCTTGTAACGTAAATAAAATAGAGAAATGGGAAATCTCAGCCGCCGTGTATGAATAAGCCATACCAACGACTGTAACTATAAATCAAGAAAATAAAAAATTCAGACCAAAAATGTCGTGATATAAAACGTAACCCATTATCTTAGCGAAAACAGGCGTAAAATACTACAATGAGCGTGCAACTAACGCTATTCAATCATAAAAACCGTTAAGGATGTAAAGATGGGCAATCGCTTAAGCAAAATATACACACGTACTGGAGATGATGGCAGCACTGGTATGGCTGATGGCAGCCGCCTTAGTAAAGCGGACGATCTATTTAGCGTCATGGGTGACATCGACGAGCTCAACTCACATATCGGCTTGGTACGTGCGCAATTAAAGCATAATAAAGGGCAATCTATAGAGAAAGAGTTCTCTGAAGCCTTGGTCATCATTCAGCACTTGTTATTCAATATAGGCGGCGAGCTTGCCATGCCAGAGTATGAAGGGGTTAATGCCACTCATATTGAATGGTTAGAGCAGCAAATAGATATGATGAATGCCACATTGCCACCGCTGAAAGACTTTATTTTGCCGACAGGTTCTATATTGGTGAGTCAATTACACGTGGCGCGTAGCGTATGTCGCCGCGCTGAACGTCAAGCTGTGATATTGCAGCAGCAGCGTCCACAAGCGATTCGAAGTACTGCTGTCAGCTTTATCAATCGCTTATCTGATTGGTTATTTGTCGCTGCACGCTTTTGTACAGACCCAGAAAAAGTCTCTGAGGTGTTGTGGGACAGTCAAGCATTGAAAACGTTCACTGACAGTCAATAATACAAACTAAGTATTTAACAATAAAGAGCTTAAACCCAAAAAAACCCCGCGACATAATTGTTGCGGGGTTTTTATTATTCAGCGATAGCAATTCGCTCTACTGGATATCGCTATCTCTTATTACAATGACCAATTAATAAGTCGCGCTGTTGTCTTCAATGATCACCATATCGATGGTTTCATCTTTAGGTACGGCTTTTGGCGTGGCGGGCTTACTAGGCTCGGCAGCATCTGCTTGAGTGTTTGCAGTCGAACTGTTCTGACTTTCAGCAGGTTTATTGATGGTTGGCGGCGGCGTAGGTTCAGTTGGACGAATTGGCTCAACTGGCGTTACGGTTCTTGGCTGACGGATTGGCGCTGTTTGAGCCGTATCGTTGTTCTGTGTTGCACGGCGCTCAGCAGCACGTTGGGCGCGTTGCTCATCCATTGCAGTTTTAAATACAGAACCTGCCATTACATCTGCAACAACAGTAATCAAAGCAGGCTGACCCGCAATACGCGTACGCACTTGACCGCCTTGAGTACCGACGATGTAAGTGAAAGCGTCATCAACGAGCATATTGTTATTGATACGGATATTGTCTTGCGCTAAACGCGATTGTAGACTTGGCTGATTATTGGCCGCTTGTACCTGACTGGCTTGATACAAGTCTTCACTTGGTAGCGTCATGCTGACACTTGCTTGACAAGTGGTCATGCCGTTCTCATTGGCTTGTTGCAAGATGGCAGCGTTTTGAACGTCAATGACAACGCCATTGGTTTTTTCGCTAACCACACCGTTTGCTAAACTGATTTCAGCATCATTTGCATAATTGGCAGCCAATGACTGTGCTTGTTGATTGAGCGTATTTTTCAGAGCTGACTTAAGGCGATCTTGCACCATAGGATCATCACAACTGATCGCAGGCGCAACGCTATTTTCAGCATCGACCGTCTCTTGTTCTGTTAGCTCTGCCTGCTCAGTAGTGTCTTCTTTATCTGAGCGATCACAGCCTGCAAGCGCCAAACCACATACCAATCCAATCCCAGCAACTTTATGCCACTTGCTCAAACTTATATTTGCTACGCTCATACTAACTCTACTCCCAATTTACAGGTTCGTACCGCCACTGACTGACAGTGTTCAACATTCAAATCGCAACGCTAGCTGCTACAGATATGAAAACCACATTATTATACGGTGTTTAAATCAAATGGTCATTAGTGTAGCCCATGGATATACAAATAGTGCCCCTTATTATGGGAAAAACCTGCGTTTGGTTGCAAAAACATAACAAACATTGTCAAGTTTAGTCCCTAAGAAGTCATATTTATAAAACTACGGATTGCATCACAGTTTTTGTTAGACGTCATTGATATGACGCTATATGATTGGGCATAAAATCATCGATAATTGGTGCATATGATAAATTTTAGAGATACATTATTACTAGGTCATCGAGGCGCACGCGGTGAGGCGTTAGAAAATACCTTTTCAGGCTTTCAATACTCTCAAAATCTTAAGTCAAAAGGCTTAGCAGGCGTAGAATTTGATATACAACTAAACGCTGACGGTCACTTAATCGTATTCCATGACGATGATTTAGAGCGTATGTGCGGTCGGCAATCACGTATTGATCAGTTAAAACTGACTGAGATTCAGTGCCAATTGCAGTTTGGCCAACCTATTATGACATTGGCGAGCATGGCACCTGCGCTTAGCGGGTTTAACGTTATTGAGCTTGAAATTAAGACGCATAGCCGTACCAACTACGCGGTGTTGATTGCAGCGCTTCGGCAGGCATTTATTGATACACCCCTTGCCAGCTTACCAGTTGTATTGACGAGCTTCGATGTCGAGTTACACAACCGTTTGCAACGTCACAAACTATTATCTCATATGCCTCGCGGCTTGCTTATTCGTACGCCAGAAGCGTTGGCAAGCGCGACCAACACCGCATTGCAACTCGGCTGTATTCAACTGGGCATTCATTATCCGCTTTTGACCCAAGCCGTCATCAAGCATAGCCACCGTTATGGATTGCCCGTAAGTGCTTGGACGGTTAATGATATTCCCACCATTGAGCAGCTCATCAAATGGCAGACCGATGTCATCATTACGGATTTTCCAAGTCATTTGCTGTTGCCTTAACCGAGTTATCCGTACTTTTTTGATATTTAATCATTTTTTCGATAAACGCATTCTTTTCTACATATCTACCCTTCTTGTTACATTTCTCCTTCATGTCTGATAAGTCACTCGTATTTTTGATCAATACATTCTATAATCCATACAAGTTATTGTTATTTAGCAATATTTTTATAGTGTATAAGTGTTCACTTTACACGCTTTTTAAGGTACTATGGTGGCTTAAATTAATACCGTTAGGGATATTATATGATTGCAAAAAAAGCACTTGGCTTACCGCTTAAAGGCTTACGTTTCGCTATCAAATCTGGTGATACGCTTGTAAAGACCGCCAGCACTCAAGTAACGCGTTTTAAAACTCGTTTCGATGAGAAAAAAGCGCAAATGGCGCTTGATGAGCAGCCTGTTGCAAAACGCAATTATGCGAAAGCTTCTGAGCAAGCGGATCTTTCTGCGCAAGAGCAAAGCATTGATATGCGTGAGTTTGAATTTACCAAAGCACCAATTAACTGGATTCCAGCGGCTATTTTAGTAGCGACGCCAATTGCTGCTGCTGTGATTACGCCATGGTATCTATGGACTCATGAAGTTAGCGCTCCTGTTTGGGGTGTGTTTGGTGCCTTTATGGTATGGACAGGTATCAGTATCACGGCGGGTTACCATCGTCTGCTATCGCACCGTGCTTACAAAGCGCACCCTATTGTCAAAAACTTTTTATTGTTAGGTTCAACCTTAGCCGTACAAGGCTCAGCGTTTGATTGGGTTTCTGGACATCGTACTCACCATCGTCATGTAGATGATCGTTTGGACGATCCGTATTCAGCACAGCGTGGTTTTTGGTTCAGCCATATTGGTTGGATGCTACGCAACTACCCTAGCGGCAAGTTCGACTACAAAAACATTCCTGATTTGACTAAAGATAGAGTCTTACAAATTCAGCATAAATACTACGGTCTATGGGTAGTTGCCATGAACGTTGGTATGGTTGCCGCTATCGGTTGGTTGCTTGGTGATGTTTGGGGTACGTTGGTTATCGCAGGCCTACTACGTTTGGTATTGACGCATCACTTTACGTTCTTCATCAATTCGCTATGTCATATGTTTGGTACACGTCCTTATACGGATACTAATAGTGCTCGTGATAACTTTTTCTTAGCTATCTTTACGTGGGGCGAGGGTTATCATAACTATCATCATTTCTTCCAGTATGATTATCGTAATGGCGTGAAATGGTGGCAATATGATCCAACAAAATGGTTGATTGCTGGTTTATCAAAAATCGGTTTAACGACGGATTTGCGTACTGTTGATGATACGACTATTAAGCATGCCGAAGTGCAAATGCAGTTTAAGAAAGCTCAGCAGCAAATCGATACAGCAGCAGTAAGCGGCATCGATCTTCCTCATGCGATGAAGAGCTTCCAAGACCGCATTAAGTTTGAATACGATGCATTTAAACAAACTGTCGAAGAATGGCAATCACTGAAAGCTCAAACTATTGAAATGAAAAAAATAGAATGTGCTGATCGCTTACGTGAAGTTGATGATAAGCTAAAGCATGATTATGCGAAAATTGAACAGAAAATCCTTGAGCATAACAGCAATCTAAAAACTGCCTTCCGCTCTATTGGCGCGAATGAAAAAGCTGCTTAATTAACCTCTGATTTGTTTTATAATTTTGAAGCTTCTCCATCCCCCTATCCGTCCTAGATAGGGGGATTTTTTTGCTTATAATTTGTCGCTTATGTCACTACAGCTACTTCTAATGACCTTATTATCATAATAGATGGTCAAGTACATTGGCTGAACCATTGCCAGCTCCAACCTAAAAGCAATAACAATCACATTCATCACATTCAATTACTTAAAGACAGATAATTTTATTTTTTGGTCAGATATTACAAGAGACGGACAGAGTGCAACGATGCCATATGAGAGCTATGCTATAGTGACATTCTCACTTTTATAATTTAATGGAAACGGCCTGTATGCGTTATCAAAACACTTACGTCAACCTAGACACGCGCCTTTATCATGAGCAGCCACCGACACCACTAGACAATCCTCGTGCCGGTCACTTCAATAGTCAAGTTGCACAGCAGTTGGGCTGGGCCGACGATGAGGATCTGATGACCAATTGGGTTGAGATATTGGGCGGTCAATACGTGCCAGCTGATTTCAAACCATTATCGATGGCCTATGCTGGTCACCAGTTTGGACAGTGGGCTGGGCAATTGGGCGACGGACGCGGTTTGCTCATGGCACAGGTACTCGATAATGATGGACAGCCACAAGACTTGCACCTCAAAGGCGCTGGCTTGACGCCCTACTCACGCATGGGTGATGGACGAGCAGTCTTACGTAGTACTATTCGCGAATACCTGTGCGGTCATGCATTGACCCAGCTTGGCATCCCCTCATCTAACGCATTGGGGTTTGTGGTATCTGATACGAGAGTGCGCCGTGAGCGTATCGAAGCAGGTGCAGCGTTGATGCGTGTGGCTGATAGTCATATTCGTCTCGGTCATGTCGAGTGGATTGCCAGCTTCGCCCCTGATGTACTGGGTGAGTTCACCGACTATATGATTGACACTTATTATCCAGAGTGCCGTGATAGCGAAGCGCCTGTCTTAGCTTTTTTGACCGCAGTGGTCGAGCGTACGGCCCGTATGATTGCTGATTGGCAATTGATTGGCTTTGCTCATGGTGTGATGAATACAGATAACTTATCTATCACGGGCAGTACTTTGGACTTCGGGCCGTTTGGCTTTATGGAGCGCTTCAATCCTGCATGGATTAATAATCATTCTGACCATACGGGTCGTTACGCTTATCAGAATCAGCCTGCTATTGGGCATTGGAATCTAAACGTTTGGCTGCCACACTTTATGCGCCTAGAAGGCGTTACTCGTGAGACTCTTGCTGACTGCCTAGCGCCTTACGAAGCAACCTTTATGCAGCATTATCAGCAAGGTCTGTGCCGCAAGCTTGGCTTACCGCATCAAAGAGAAAGTCTCAGCTTAGCCTTTGAATGGTTGACACTATTAGAAGACAACTTGCTCGACTATACCAATAGCTTCCGCGCCCTACTCGGTTTGGTCGCACCAGCAGATTATCCTTATGAGCAAAAGCTACTGACTACCATGACCACTGAATTAAGCGATGATGCGCAGCAAGTATGGCAAGACTGGTCAGCACGTTATCTGGCGCAGATCGAGCAGCTGCCACTTGAACAGGTAGTTAACGACATGACAACCACCAATCCTGTCTATGTCCTTCGTAATAGCATGGCGCAGCGTGCAATTACTGCCGCAGAGCAAGGCCAGTTTGAAGAAGTTGATCGAGTTTTTCGTTTATTAGCCAATCCTTACAGCGTGCAAGATATCGCTAATGATTTAGATAGCAGTGCGCCTGCGCCTGATACACCGCAGATGCCTATTAGTTGCTCATCTTAGTAGTTGCCCGTCTTAACACCTTTCAATTCTGTAATATTTTGAAATATTATGAAATTAAGGTTGATATCCAACTGCATTTTTTGGCATTATCAACGAGATAAATAACGAATATCATTTTATTATATTATTCGCACAATTCACCGTTGTTGACTAGGCAGTGAATTGGCAATAATGCTAGAATGAATATTTTAGCTGGTTTGCTTTTTTGACCTGATCTTTGATCGTCGACCATGATTCTGATGGTCGTGAGTCGTTTAACGTCTTTATCCCTTTCAATTATTATCATTCAATGATCTTTGGAGGGTTAGACGTTGTTTTTTATCACCATTTAATTTATTCCAATTTATTCCAACCATGGCAATTATTATGAATGACGATACCACTTCGAATACGGATAACCTCAGTACAGAAAAAGAGCAGTTTGAACAAGCTGCCTTACATTACCATGAGTTTCCACGCCCAGGTAAAATTTCGGTAACCCCTACTAAGCAGCTAGCCAACCAACGTGATTTAGCACTCGCCTACTCTCCAGGTGTTGCTGTACCTTGTCTTGAGATCCAAAGAGATCCAAAACTTGCGTCTAAATACACGGCACGTAATAACCTCGTTGGTGTTATCACTAACGGTACTGCTGTATTGGGTCTGGGTAATATCGGTCCATTGGCATCGAAGCCAGTCATGGAAGGTAAAGGCGTTCTATTTAAGAAGTTCGCAGGTATCGACGTTTTTGATATTGAAATTGCTCAAAATGATCCAGACAAATTCATCGAAGCGGTTGCCTCCCTTGAGCCTACTTTTGGTGGTATCAACCTAGAAGACATCAAAGCACCAGAATGTTTCAAAATTGAGCGCGTACTACGTGAGCGTATGAACATTCCTGTGTTCCATGATGATCAACATGGTACGTCAATCATTGTTGCCGCAGCCATGCTAAATGCTTTGTTGATCACTGGCAAAAAAATCGAAGAGATTAAAATTGTTTGTTCAGGCGCAGGCGCAGCAGCCATTTCTTGCCTAGATATTATTTGCGCGCTTGGCGTTAATAAGAACAACATTATTGTTTCAGACTCACGCGGTATCATCAGTACTAGCCGTGAAAACCTTGATGAAACCAAACAACGCTATGCTCGTGATGTTACGGCTACTTCTATCGAAGAAGTCATGGACGATGTCGATATGTTCCTAGGCCTATCAATGCCAGGTACACTATCAGAAGATATGGTTCGCCGTATGGCAAAAGACCCTATCGTCTTTGCACTTGCCAATCCAACACCTGAAATCATGCCAGAATTGGCCCATGCGGTACGTCCAGACGTCATCATGGCAACGGGTCGTTCAGACTATCCAAACCAAGTAAACAACGCGCTATGCTTCCCGTATATCTTCCGCGGTGCATTAGATGTTGGTGCAACCACTGTTAACGAAGAGATGAAAGTCGCCTGCGTAAAAGCAATCGCTGCGATGGCACACGTCGAAGCCACTCCAACTACCAGCGCTAGAAACATCGAAAAGATGCAGAGCTTTGGTCGTGACTACTTAATCCCAGGCCCTCTAGAACCAAATCTAATCATTGAGATCGCATCTGCTGTGGCCAAAGCAGCGATGGATTCGGGCGTTGCCACGCTACCGATCGATGACATGCAAGCCTATCGTCAGCGTCTATCTGAGTTTGTTTATAACTCAGCGTTTGTGATGAAGCCAATCTTTGCTCGTGCTAAAGCCGATCCAAAACGTATTGTGTACTGTGAAGGTGAAGACAACAACGTCTTGCTTGCTGTACAAGTGGTCGTTGATGAGAAGCTAGCACAACCTATTTTGGTTGGTCGCCCTTCAGTTATCGAAGCCAATATCAAAAAACTGGGCCTACGTCTAAAAGCTGGCGAGAATATTACCATCGTCAACGTTGATGACGATCCTCGCTACAAAGACTACTGGCAGGGCTACTACGAGAAGAACAAACGCCGCGGTGTAAGCATTGAGCTTGCGCGTCGTGATGTTCGCCGTAAGACGACTTTGATTGGTTCTTTGCTGGTCGAAAACGGTGCGGCAGATGGCATGGTATGTGGTACCTTTGGCCATTACCAATTGCATCTAAAATACGTTGAAAGCGTCATTGGCAAAAAACAAGGTATGAATGATTTCTATGCGATGAATGCGGTACTCATGCAAGATCGTAATATCTTTATTGCTGATACCTATGTCCATGAAGACCCAACGGCTGAACAATTGGCTGAAATGACTGTCTTGGCAACAGATCAATTACGTCGCTTTGGTATCACGCCACGCGTTGCGCTAGTGTCTCATTCTAACTTTGGTGCTTCAGATCGTGCCAGCGCTGTCAAAATGCGTAAGGTTCATGAGCTACTAACCAATATGAATGTCGACTTTGAATTTGAAGGCGAAATGCAAGGTGATGCCGCGCTTAACGAAAATATTCGTCTAAACGATATGCCATCAAGCCCGTTAAAAGGTGCAGCGAACCTGCTTATCTTGCCAACCCTTGATGCCTCAAATATTGCTTTTAACCTGCTCAAAACAGCAACTGGCAGTGCTTCTGTTGGCCCTATCCTATTAGGAACTAATAAGCCGGTACACATTTTGACGCCATCAGCGACAGCACGTGGTATTGTCAATATGACTGCACTGACCGTTACTGAAGCTCAAGACCTAGAAAACGAAAAATAGTCATATACCATACCCAGTATGAATGCACTGTATCGGTTCAATATAATTTGGATACAAGGAAGCCGAGTGAAAGTACTACAAATAGTAGACTGAGCGAGGCTGACACCCTACCAAATTTGTAGAGGATTGATTATATTAAGAAGGGCTCTGTCATCCATTGACAGAGCCCTTCTGCTATACTAAAACCAGTCAATGCAACTTATAGAGCATTGGCTGGTTTTTTGATTCATAAAAATTGAGCTAGTGATATAAAGCTCGATAATAACAAGAGGCTTCTATGCAAATTTATCTCGTAGGCGGTGCTGTACGCGATCGACTGCTTAAACGTCCTATCAAGGACAAGGACTTCGTCGTCGTTGGCGCTACTGTGGCAGAGATGATTGATGCAGGGTTTCAACAAGTGGGCGCTGACTTTCCTGTGTTTTTGCATCCGACCAGTCATGAAGAGTATGCATTGGCACGCACAGAGCGCAAGCAAGGCTCAGGCTACAAAGGTTTTAGCGTACATGCCAGTCCCGATGTCAGTCTAGAGGATGATTTGCGCCGTCGTGATTTAACCATCAACGCGATGGCAATCGAAGTTACCAGCTTAACCGATGATACCCCGATTAATGGACAAGTCATCGACTACTATGGCGGACTACAAGACTTAAAAAGTAAGACATTGCGTCATGTGTCCAGTGCTTTTAATGAAGACCCATTACGTGTACTTCGAACAGTACGCTTCTATAGCCGTTACTACGATTTGGGCTTTACCATCGCGGATGACACTTTAACGCTGATGCGTCAATTGGTCGATACAGGAGAGCTGACTCATTTAAGCGCCGAGCGTATCTGGCAAGAGTCAAGCCGTGCAACTATGCAACTATCACCGCAAGTCTACTGGCAAAAACTGTTTGAAATTGGTGCACTCGCAGAGTATTTCGCGCCTTTGCATCACGCTTGGGACAATATTCAAATAAGAGAAACAGTGCAGACAGCGTTATACTTTGCAGGACAGATGCATTTAAATTTATCGCAGCGTTGGGCACTACTAATGACTAGCCTGTCTTCATCACTATTTACTAGCGAAAACTCTGATTCTACGTCTAACGTATCAACCGCTATAAAAAATATTAACGCTATCGGTAATAAAGCCAAAGTCCCAAAAGCACATACTCAGTTCGCAATTTTATTCGCTCAGCAAGCTGAAAAACTAAGCACAATAAACAGTCTAAATGCGGCTGAAAAAATCGATCTAATCCAAGCCTGCGGTGCGCATAAGGAGCCTGACAAGCTCTCTCAACTGCTAGTGTGCAGTCATGTGTTACAGCTAGCAACACAGCATCGCCAAATGATGTTAGCACTAAACAGCTTTCACGCCATCGGTATGACTGACATTGCGCCAGACCTTAAAGGCCCGGCTATTGGTGCAGCCTTACGCCAAAGCAGGATTGAACACTTGCAAGCGCAACAATGATATAGACAAGCACCTTAGAGAAAAAAGTAATATTGCTATGAACCAAGAACTTAATGCCTACCAAGCAGAAAATATAAATAACCAAACGCCAGTGATGCTTGTCACAGGTAGTGCTAGGCGCATTGGGGCAGCTATTATTAAAGCGGCTCATAGGCAAGGTTACCGCGTTATCATTCATTGTCACCGTAGTGAACAAGACGCTAATGACTTAGCTGATGATCTGAACGACATCCGTGCTAATAGTGCAAAAGTTATCGTTGCTGATTTAACGATAGTCAACGATGGAGCGGCTTTAGACAGCTTTGTTGGAAGTATTATAGAGGCGTTTGGACAGCTTGATGTACTGGTGCATAATGCCTCACGGTTTTATCCTAGCCCGCTCGGTAGTATCAATGATGCACAGTGGGATGAGTTGCTTTTGACCAATGCGAAAGCCCCTTTACTATTAAGCCAAGCCCTATTACCTTATCTAAAGCAACAACAAGGCTGTATTATCAGTTTATTGGACATACACGCACATGATAGACCGTTTAACCACTATACTGTCTATAACATGGCAAAGGCTGCGCATCGAATGATGGTACAGTCGCTAGCGCTAGAGATGGCGCCAGAAGTACGGGTCAACGGGGTTGCTCCTGGGGTCAACATTTTACCTGACCCTACTAGCGACCAAGCTATTGATAATGAGCAACAACAAAGTATCATCGACGCTATCCCTATGAGGCGCATAGGCCAACCTGATGAGATTGCTCATAGCGTACTGTATCTTGTGCAGGCAAATTATGTCACAGGAGAGATCATCACCGTGGATGGAGGCCGTAGTCTAACCATAGCTGGTGGTTACCTGTAATACAAAAATATGGTTCAATAAAAAATATCTTGATTACTGCCTATCTTTTACTTGAAAAATTAAAAAAATCAGGTATCATTGTGCGTCTAACGTTAGGGCCCATAGCTCAGTTGGTTAGAGCAGAGGACTCATAATCCTTTGGTCGTAGGTTCAAGTCCTACTGGGCCCACCAAATTCAAACCCTTACAGTCATTGACTTGTAAGGGTTTTTTATTGTCTAAAATTTATGTAAATGTACGGATGTAATTAATTTTTTGATACTATCTTGATACTTTGACCCTTGTAGTAATTAGAGTATGATGACTACTAACACTATGGTTATGTACTGCTGCATGGGTGATATATGAAAGTTAAACTTACCAAAAAACTTATTGATTCAATAGACTATACCGCTAAAGGTACTGAAATCTATATGGACGATGTACTAACTGGATTTGCGCTACGTGTAGGTAAGCAGTCTAAACGCTATACATTGCATAAGCGCATTAACGGAAATCTGTATAGAGACGAAGTAGAAGAAACGCATCTAATTACGCTAACCGAAGCACGTGAAAAAGCCAGCATAATGATGGCTAACATCAAAAAAGGCATGCATGTTTATGACGGGCTTCATGAGAACCTAGAAGATCCGAAGGATAAGACCAATAATGTGCCAACACTGCAAGAAGCTTATGACTACTTTAAATTAATGAAGACTGGTTTAGCTGAAGGCACTATTACCACTTATGACCGTCAAATACTAAATAAGCTGAAAGACTGGCTAAATATCTCTCTAAATGATATTACTAAGTCAATGATAAGTGATAAACATAAGGAGATAAGCAAGCATAGCGAAGCTCAGGCTAATGCAACTATGAGAGCTCTGAGATCAGTTTGGAATTATTGCCATGATAGCTTTTTAGATGATGACGAAGACTTTTTAATCAAAGAGCAACCTATACGCATACTTAATGCAAAGAAAGATTGGAATAGAGTTAAGCCACGTACCAAACATATCGAAGAAGAATATTTAGGTACGTACATCAAAACGCTTTTAAGTTATGTTGATAGAAGCTCACATATGCAAGCGCCTCATAGCAATAATGCACGAGATATCATGCTACTTTTTATGTTTACTGGTGTGCGTTTAAACGAAGCCCAGTCTTTAAAGTGGTCTGACATTGACCTTAAAGCGGGCAGGATAATATTCAAAGATACCAAAAACGGTTCTGATTATCATATGCCTACTAGTAATATTCTACAGGCTCTACTTGAAGAGAGGTGGAGAATGAGTTCTGGTAAGCAATGGGTATTCCCAAGTGACTTGCAAGCTAGTGATGACCATATAAAAGATTTAAGTGGTAGTTATAAGGCCATAGGTAATCAAGCAAACCTATATATTACACCACATGATCTGCGTCGTACTTTTGGAACGGTAGCCAATAGCTTAAATATCAGCTATCCAGTCCTTAAACGATTGCTCAATCATCGTGAAGCTAAATCAAGCGATGATGTTACCTTACAGTATGTGCAGGTGTCACAGCGGCAACTAAGAGACGCTTTAAACTCAATAGAAGCTTTTTATTGTAAGCATGCTGGCATGACGCAAAGTGAATTTATAGAAGAGCTTATATAGAACAGTGATAAAACCATCATTAGATTTATACATAGAACAAATATATTCCACAGCGAGCCTTTCCCAAACTTTGTGTAACTGCTTATAATCCACTAACAGGAGAATAAGCAATGACGACTCAATCTGACATTAAAAAACTGGCCGAGCAAATGGCTGGTAGCATGAACAGCTTCGATGACATCAAAGACTTTCAGAGGCAGCTCATGCAATCTTTTATCGACACCGCACTTGAAGCCGAGATGGAAGACCACCTCGGTTACCCCAAGCATGAGAAAGCAGATAAACCAAACAAGCGCAACGGACACACTAAAAAGACCGTCCGCAGTGATACAGGCGATCTTGAAATCTCTACCCCAAGAGACC
>NZ_CAJHAL010000011.1:0-86123 GCF_904846365.1 Psychrobacter nivimaris | reverse complement strand
CTGTTCTAGCAGTTACTTCAGCCGTGAAAAACTCTAATAGCCTTCGCTGTGCTTTTTTACTTAGTTTACAACGGGTTATCTTCATAAAAGTAGTCTAGCATAGTGCTTATCTACTACAGCCCCAAAATTAAAGGAGAGAAGCATGCCAAACATCCTGATAGGCGATGACGACGAAGAGTTGACTCAGTTATTGCAAGAGTACTTGGACAATCACGGCATTCGCTGTGACTGCGTGCATGATGGTGCAGCAGTCATACAAAGACTCAAGGCAGTAGCACACGAAGATACGGTCTATGATTTACTCGTACTCGATATTATGATGCCAAAACTGGATGGATTAAGTGTGCTGCGTCAATTACCAAATATTATTGATATTCCTGTCATTATGTTAACGGCGAAAGGGGAGGAGATTGATCGTATTATTGGTCTAGAGCTTGGGGCCGATGACTATATCACCAAACCTTGTAACCCTCGAGAGCTGCTAGCGCGTATCAATGCAGTGATTAAACGTACCAATACGACCGCATCAGAGCATACTCCGTTGCCAGAGAGTCGTTTGCATCTCGATCAAAACCAACGCGCCTGTCAGATAGATGGGGTAACGCTACAAGTCACTGGTACAGAGTTTGATCTACTTGTTGCCTTACTCAAACAAAAAGGGGAAGTGGTGAGTAAAGCATGGCTGTCAGAAAATATCTTGCAGCGTGAGTTGCAGCCGTTTGACCGTAGCCTTGATGTGCATGTATCTCGCTTACGCAAAAAACTTCAACCTTTCCACGATGAACCAATAAAAGCGGTGCGTGGTAAAGGTTATCAACTGGTGCTGTAATGACGGACATATCGATGAAAGCTTCTGGGCAGACCCTCAAAAAAGCACCTAAGTTTAAGGTGCGCATTACCTTGTTTTGGCGTATGTTTCTGAGCTTATTACTGACGATTTTAATCACCTCTGTATTGTCTATCGTGGTAGAGCGCTGGCTGGCTGAAAAAGAGCTGACCTCTCGTATGGATATACAAATCGATAGTCTATTGATAAAGCGTGAAGAGATGGTCGCGGCGCTACGGGCTGGTGATGTAGACTCTGTCAGGCAGATGTATCGTCAAGACCGCCAGCTGATGAATCAAATCAGAGTCTATGATGAGCAGGGCGCTATTATATTCCCGCGTTATCGTGACAAAGACGATCGCGCGCAAGGACAGTTGCAAAGTGGTCGGCGGCTAATGGATCGTGCGATACAACCGTTGCAGCAAATACCACCTAGGCCACCTAGAGTAGAGAATAGCGTTTATGGTCTAGAAGGTCGCAATGCTGACAATAGACTGCGTGAACACGACAATGAAATACCGAAAATTGAGCCGTCTTTTTGGCAAAAATTCCTAAAGCCAAGAACAGCAAGTAGTGCAGCAGTAGCTGATATCGATACTCGTCCTGAACTGGCTGATATGTCTGTTGAATTACCTGATGGTCAGTCAATTATCATACAGTTGCGTCCGCACTTGCGTTTTTCAGACGTGGTAGAGATACAGCACGGTAATTTTCCAATACGTTTGCTATTGATTGTTATCTTTAGCGTATTGGTCTGCATATGGCTCAGTCGTACTTTAACCCAGCGGATTGGCCGTGTACAAAATACTGTACACCGTATGATTGATGGTAATTATCAAGCCAACCCAGAACTGTCCAAGATGGGCGATGATGAGTTGGGGCTACTTGCCAAAGACGTTGCCCATCTCTCGACCAGACTGGTTGACAGTGAGCTGGCACGTAAGCAAATGCTCAGTGATATCTCACATGAGCTGCGTTCGCCGCTTGCTCGTTTGGATGTCGCGACTGAGCTGACTCGAGACTTCGCGCCTAATGCCAATCGTTATCTGGACCGTATCGATAAAGAGTCTACACGAATGAATGAGCTAATTGAGCAAATCATTCACATTCAGTCTCTACAAATGCAGCAATATACCGTCGATAATTTGGAGAGTGAGGCAGTCGATATATCCGACACTATTAGTAATATCGGAGAGGATGTCTGCTTTGAATTTCAACATAAAGACGTGCATTGGCAATGGCAACCGCCTGTAGCCTCAGCGCTAGATGATTTGGCAGGATTTTGGACAGTCCAAGGTAATGCCGAACAGTTGTATAGTGCACTTGAAAATGTTATTCGCAATGCCTTTATGCACACGGCAGCGGGTTCGACAGTGATTGCGGAAGTCAAAGCAATCAAGATGGACAATAAGGCACCAGCCGTTCAAATTAATATAACAGATGAAGGCGGCGGTGTCGCAGACAAAGACTTAGAACGTATTTTCCATCCCTTTGTGCGGCTTGATACTGCTCGGCATCGTGATACTGGCGGCTATGGTCTTGGATTGGCTATTGTTCATGCTGTAGTTATGGCTCATAAAGGATATATCAATGCTCATAATCGGCAAGATGGTATTCAAGGGTTAGTGGTTCAAATAGTGCTACCTAACAGATAAAAAGATAAATAATGTAGAAACAATTTATGTAACCAACATGCGCTTGTCCTGTATTTTTAATGTGTATAAGCGCATATTTAGTAGTAGATAAAAGCTGGCTCTTTTTAAAACCGACGTAATTTATTATAAATAGACAAAAATGAAAAGTATTTATATTCGTTTATATGAATATAACCGACGAACGGTATCAAAATACGGATGAACGGTATTGTCTCTCTGTATATATTCGGTAATACTAATATATACAGAGAGTGATAAAGATTATACAAAACAAAACGTCTTATTCCTTAAAGACTACTACAACTATTATTTGAACAAGGTCTCGTTATTATAAGCTTATAACCCGTTTTATTTTGTCACATCGTCTCTCTGACATAGATCTTATCTCTGATTTTTTAAATCTGACAAGTCTGTAAGGGAGTACGCATCATGAACCGCATCTATAAAGTCATCTGGAATGAAGCCTTAAGTTGTTTTACCGCTGTTGGTGAATACGCCAAGGGACGTGGCAAATCTTCCAAATCTAGCGTTAGCTCTAACGCTACCATCAATACAACGTCTAACGCATCATCAATCAATAGATTACGTCTTAGCGCTATCGGAATAGGGTTGATAGCGGCTGGTTTTACGATGTCGCCGCAAGTTTTTGCAGCAACTGGAGTAGGGGGCGGTGTAGAAATTGGTACAGCTAGTAATTGTAGTACAGCTGCATCCGCAGGGAAGACCGATAGTGTCGCAGTGGGTTGTAATTCTGTTGCAGACTTATCATCTGATACAGCAGTTACTTTTTATCAAAGAAACAACCCTGATAATACGGGTATTGACACTTCTACAGCTTTTAACTCTACCGCGATTGGTACTGGGGCAGTAGCAACCGAAGCAGGTACATCATTAGGGATGAATGCTTCGTCAAGTAATTTAGGAATTGCTTTAGGGATTCAATCAAAATCTGAAAATGTGGCAGCGATTGCAATTGGACCCGCCGCCCTAGCGAAAGGAAATACCTCACTTGCTTTAGGTCGTCAATCTGCAGCGACAGAGGATTTTGCCCAAGCGATTGGTAATGTGTCTTCTGCTACGGGGAAAGGTTCTTTAGCGATGGGTCATTCTGCTAGAGCAGAAGGATACCGCTCGATTGCTATTGGTTCTGCTGACATTAACGGTGCAGATGCTACAGGTACTCAGTCTGGTGTGGTATATCAGACCAATGAGCAGACTCTAGCAAAAGGCAAAGATTCAATGGCTTTTGGTAGCGGTGCGCAGAGTTTACTCGAGGACAGTGTCGCTTTAGGATCAAACTCAACTGCCAATGTCGGTGGTAATGTTGGAGGCTATGTACCAACTGGTGTCAATGGAACTGCTATATTGGCCACAAAAAGTACGACTGGTGCTGTAAGCGTGGGTAGAGTTGCCTCTGGAAATGAAGCAGCGGTTCGTCGTCAGATTGTTAATCTAGCTGCTGGTACCAACGACAGTGATGCAGTGAACGTTGCGCAGTTAAAAGGTGGTATCTCAAGTGTCATTGATCTAGGTCTTGACTTTACAGGTGACAATACAGCGACGACAGTCACTCGCAACCTTGGTGAGCAACTTACCGTCAAAGGCGGTGCAACCACAGCACTATCGGATAATAACATCGGTGTAGTTGCAGATAACATGAGTAACACCTTAAACATTCAGTTGGCTGAAAAATTAACAGGTCTTACTAGTGTGACTACTGGTAATACGGTTGTGAGTAATGGTGGTGTTACCTTCCTTGGTAGCAGCGTAAGCTTAAGCGGTGCTGGTTTAAATAACGGTGGCAACCAAATTACAGGGGTTGCTAGCGGAGGTTCATTAACAGATCCGAATGTTCAGAACAACGCTGCCAACATCGGTGATCTAAACAATGCTATCTCGAACAATAAAACCAAGTACTACAGTGTAAAAAGTGGTGCTACAGGAAATAAAAACAACGATGGTGCACAGGGACCAAACTCTATGGCTATGGGCGGCAACGCCAGTGCTACAGGTGGTCAAGCCATTGCTATTGGTAGTGGTGAGAGTGGTCAGAACACCGTAGCTAGCGGTCAGCAATCTATTGCCATTGGTGCAAACACAGTATCAAAAGGACATTCATCTATCGCCATTGGCGGTGATGATTTAGATGCCGCCTCAAAGGTAAATGGGGTTAATGCGTTATTTAACACTTATACAGGCAGCACAGGCGGTCTTGTTACGGTAGGTGATTATAGTAATCATACTGAATCTGGTGGTGCGGCCTCTGTTGCCATTGGTGTCAAAGCCCATTCCAAAGGCAATCTTTCTACCGCTGTCGGCGTCCGTTCAAGCTCATTAGGTGATGCCTCTTCAGCCTTTGGTATGGGATCGTCAGCAAGTAAAAAGGGCTCAGTAGCACTAGGTGCAGGGTCAACTACACTAACTGATGCAACTGACCAAAAGAAGCTTACTATTGGTAATAAGGATTATTTTTACGCTGGCGCGACCAATGATGAAGGAGCACAGGTCTCTGTTGGCTCAGAAGGAAGTGAGCGTCAAATTAAACATGTTGCTAGTGGTAAGGTGAGTGCATCCAGTACCGATGCGATTAACGGTAGTCAGTTACATGCCACCAATGAGTCTGTTAAAGATTTAAGCACTACGGTTGTGGCTAACAAGACACATTATTATAGTGTTAAAGATGGCGGAACTCCTAAAGCCAACTACAATAATGACGGCGCGATAGGCAATAATGCGATGGCAGCAGGAATAGGTGCTGAAGCGAAAGGTGATCAAGCCACGGCAGTTGGTTATAAGGCGAAAGCTGAAGGCGACCGTTCAGTGGCTTTAGGTGAAGGTGCACAAGCTACTACTTTGACAGGTACTGCTATTGGCTCACGTACGCTCGCTAGTGCAGTACAAAGCACGGCAGTTGGGGTGGGTTCTCATGCAACTAAACAATGGGCCACATCTGTAGGCTTTAGCTCAGAAGCAAAAGGTATTAGCTCTGTGGCTTTAGGTGATCGAAGCGTAGTAGATGGAAAAGAATCGATAGCGATCGGTAAAGGTAATATAGTGAGTGGTAAGAACTCAGTCGCTGTGGGCACTGGCCATACTATTAGTGGTGACAACTCAGGTGCCTTTGGTGACCCTAATATTATTAGCGGCAGCGGCAGTTATGCAGTGGGTAATAACAATACCATCGATGCCGACAACTCCTTTGTATTAGGTAATAACGTCACAATCAACGCCAGTGACAAGCATTCAATCGCTCTGGGTGAAGGTGCTGTAATTAATGGCGAGGATAGTATTGCAATTGGTCGCGGTGCCACTGCTGCGGCCAGTACCAGAAACGGTCTAGCAATTGGTGTGAGATCAAGCTCTGGTAACCATGCTGCATCTTTAGGTGATGATGCTACGTCTGGTAATTACGCAGTAGCGCTTGGCTCTAAGTCCACTGCTCAGATTGGCGGTACGGCTATTGGTCGGGATTCTAGTGCAGTCAGCAATGCCACAGCTTTAGGTCGTGAGGCTATTGCAGGACAGTCAGGTAACGTCGCTTTGGGGCATCAATCCATTACTGCATTACAGCACATCGGCGCTTTTGCCATAAACAATCAACCAGTCGCTGGCTTAACTAGTGGTGCTAATACAGTATCAGTAGGGACTGTGGGTGCTGAACGTCAAATCCAAAACGTGGCACCGGGTATCGTGGATGCTACTAGCACTGATGCCATTAACGGTAGTCAGTTACATGCTACCAATAAAGCGATTGGTGATTTGAGCGGGACAGTTATCGCCAACAAAACCAAGTACTACAGTGTAAAAAGTGATGCTACAGGAAACAAAAACAACGATGGTGCACAGGGACCAAACTCTATGGCTATGGGCGGCAACGCCAGTGCTACAGGTGGTCAAGCCATTGCCATTGGTAGTGGTGAGAGTGGTCAGAAAACCGTAGCTAGTGGTCAGCAATCTATCGCCATTGGTGCCAACGTTGTATCAAGTGGTAACTCTTCTATCGCCATTGGTGGTGATGATTTAGATGCTGCCTCAAAGGTAAATGGGGTTAATGCATTATTTGACACTTATACAGGCAGCACAGGCGGACTTGTTACAGTTGGCGATTATAGTAATCACACTGAATCTAATGGAGCAGCATCTGTTGCCATTGGTGTCAAAGCACAGTCGAGTGGTAATCTCTCTACTGCTGTTGGTGTGCGTTCAAGCTCATCTGGTGATGCATCTTCTGCCTTTGGTATGGGATCTTCAGCAACCAAGAAAGGCTCGGTGGCATTAGGTGCAGGGTCAGTGGCTAATCGTGCTGGTGGTTTGGCAGGTTACATTCCAACAGGCGTAAGCTTAGCAGATGCAGATGCAATCACAAATACTCAAAGTGGCGCAATATCTGGCGCTGTCTCAGTAGGAAGTGGTGCTAAGGGTGGCAATCGTCAGATTATCAATCTAGCAGCTGGTACCAACGATAGTGATGCAGTGAACGTTGCGCAGTTAAAAGGTGGTATCTCAAGTGTCATTGATCTAGGTCTTGACTTCACAGGTGACACTGGTACGGCCACTCGTAAACTTGGCCAAACCCTGAGTATTACTG
The DNA here is from genome assembly GCF_904846365.1 of Psychrobacter nivimaris. Lineage (GTDB taxonomy): Bacteria > Pseudomonadota > Gammaproteobacteria > Pseudomonadales > Moraxellaceae > Psychrobacter > Psychrobacter nivimaris_B. The sequence goes on along the minus strand of NZ_CAJHAL010000011.1, from coordinate 79,054 downwards.
GTGGTGCAACCAGCGACCTAACGACTGCTAATATTGGTGTCGAAGCGGATGAAACGGGTGGCCTAGTTGTAAAACTAGCTGAGAAAGTCAACCTTGGCGCTGACGGTAGCGTAACTACGGGCAATACACTAGTTAATAATGACGGTCTGACCATCGCTGGTGGTCCAAGCTTTACTACTAGTGGTATAGATGCTGGTGATCAGCAAATCAAAGGGGTATTAAGCGGCGGTCTCCTCACTGATGTAAACAACGAGCTAAATGCTGCAAATATCGGTGATATAAAGACTGCCATTGGTGATGTAACGACCTTAGGTTTTGGTATCAAAGCTGCTGATAATAATGAGGTTCAGAAGAACCTAGGTCAGACGGTTGATATTATAGGCTCTAACAGCAACCTCACTACGCAAATAGACAATGGCAAAGTTGAAGTTGTGCTCAATAACGATCTTGATCTAGGTAACAATGGTAGTGTCAGTACAGGTAATATTGTTGGTGGCACTCAAGTTGATCGCTTCGGCATGATCACAGGTGGTCTAGCGATGGGCGGTGTAACTACAGTTAGTGGGCTTGGTGTGACGGTAACCGGCATCAATCCACTATCCAATGCAACGTTGACCAGTGATGGTCTAAGCATGGCTGGTGGCCCAAGTATTACTAAGTCTAATGGTATCAATGCTGGTAACAAAAAGATTATCAATGTTGATAACGGTGAGGACCCAAATGATGCTGTCAATGTCAGTCAGCTAAGTAGCTCGTCTGCCGCTGCCAGAACCAAAGTTTTAAAGGGAACCAATGTCTCTAGTGTTGATTTCTCAATCGACAGCAATACCGGACAGGATGTCTACACCGTCAATGCCAATGGTACTAGTGTCTCTAGTGGAGATGACAGTGCATTGACAGTTACCGCTGGTGATAAAGGTAATGACAATATCACCGACTACAAAGTAGATTTAAGTGATAAGACTAAAACTAGCTTGAGTCATGCTGACAGTGCCATACAGACACTTATTACTCAGGTCGATGGTGCTGATGATAAGACGTTAACGAAAACGGATAACAAAGCCAACTTCGCCTCAGGTGACAACATTCTACTGACTCGTGAAACAGATGGCAGTATCAAAGTTGCGACTAAAGATAATGTTGAGTTCAAAAAAGTAACTGTGAAAGATGGCGCTAATAGTAGTGTAATCGAAGCCACTAAGGTTACTGTTGGTGGTGCAAACCCAGTGATGGTTAGTGGCGTTACTGGAACAATAAATGGTTTAACCAATAAGACATGGAATGGCAACACTATTGTTTCAGGCCAAGCGGCAACGGAAGACCAGCTAAAACTCGCTTCGACTGCATTAGTTAATAAAGGTATGAAGTTTGTTGGCAATGATGGACAAGTGATTAATAGAATGCTAGGTGAAACTCTAGGTGTCGAAGGTGGTATGACTACTGGAGCTTCTTCTGCAGCCAATATTAAAACCGTTAAGAAAGATAACGGTGCACTAGAAATTCAAATGGCTAAGAACCTAACGGATCTTGACAGCATCACCATCAATGACGGCGGTCCGATTATCAGCAGTACGGGTATTGATATGGGTTCCAACGCTGATGAAGAGGATTACCCAACCAACACAATCACGAACCTTGGAAAAGGTGTCAATGGTACTGATGCGGTGAACCTTGATCAGTTGAATGACGTGACAACGGATCTGACTGACTTAGGTTTCGACATTACTGCCGACAATGCTTCATTAGCGCCTGGTGAGACTAAAGACAAAGTCAAACTTGGTGAGACGGTCAAATACACCAGTACAGATGGCAGTATCGTCACTACAGTGGCAAATAATGAAATCGACTTTGCATTAGGCGACAACCTCAGTGTTGGTGGAGCAGGTCTAGACGGTGAAGATGGTGTAGATGGCTTTATCGGTGTGAATGGTGCAGACGGTCAATCTGGCATTGCCCTTAATGGCGCTGATGGCACAATCGGGCTAACGGGTCCTGCAGCGATAGATGGTGTGAGTCCAACGCTGACCATGCGTCCAGAAATCCGGCCTGGCGACGTATTTGATGATGACACAGACGTCACTCGCTTAAGTTACGAAGATGGTGACGGTAACAGTCATACCATAGCGACGTTAGAAGATGATGGTTTACGATTCTCTGGTAATGACAATCCAACTGTTGGTTATGTCACTCGCAACCTAAACAAGGAGATGCAGATTGTTGGTAGTAAAACAGCTATTGGTACATATTCATCAGGCAATATCAATACGATTGCGACACAAGATGGTGGTATTGAGATTCAAATGGCTGATTCACCGAAGTTTGGTGAGGTAATCATCAATGCTGAAAATACCGGTAAAATCACGGGTCTTGCTGCTGGTGAGGACGATACTGATGCCGTTAATGTCTACCAGCTCAATCAAACCAATTCTACTATCAACCAAGGTCTAGACTTTGGGGGTGACAGTGGTACCGATGTCAACCGTAAACTTGGTCAAAAGCTAACTGTCAAAGGTGGCGATACCATCAATGCTGATCCAGCAACGAAAAACATTAGTGTCACTGCTAATGGTACTGATACCTTGACTATCAGATTGGATAAAGATATTAATCTTGGTAATACAGGCAGCGTTACCACTGGCAATACTCAGGTTAATAATGCAGGCATTACTTTATATAATGGTGATAATAATCAGGTAGCACTGACTAACAATGGTCTGAACAATGGCAACAACAAAATTACCAATGTTGCTGATGGATTGTTGAGCGCTACTAGTAAAGATGCGGTTAACGGTAGTCAGCTGTTTAAGACCAATAACGAAATTGCTAAAGGTATCAAAATTGGTGACGGCAATAGTGCTAATGATCAGCAATTTGCATTAGGCGATACCATCAATGTCACAGGTGATAGCAATCTGACTACTGTCGCTTCTGCGACTGGCGTCCAAGTGAAACTGAATAATCAGTTAGACCTCGGAGATGATGGCAGTATACAGATAGGCAATAGCATCATGAGTGATGCAGGCTTTACCTTCGTTGGAAATGGCGTGAATAGAATGGTTTCGCAGGTTTCATTGAGTAGCCGTGGTCTAGACAATGGAGGCAACACCATTCGCAATGTTGGGGAAGGTGTGCTAAATACGGATGCTGTCAATGTTGGGCAGTTGAAAGATGTAGCCATTGCTTTGGATCAAGGTTGGGGCATCACCGCTCAAGGTGATATCGCTACTATGGTAAAACAAGGAGATGCCGTAGACCTTAGTAGTAAAGACGGTAATATCAAGGTATCTAGGAAATCAGTGAGTGATGTCGTTGCTCTTAATGGTAGTCCATCACTACAAGCTGTAGCCATACCTACCAATGCTAATGACATTAGCTTTGATCTGAACCCAGATATTACTTTGAATAGCGTAACTACTGGTGGTACGGTCATGAATGACGATGGACTGACTATTGCAGGTGGCCCAAGCATCACGAAAAGTGGTATTGATGCCGCTAATACCAAAATTACCAACGTTCAAAATGGAGAAGTTTCGGCAGAAAGCCAGGACGCCATAAACGGCGGTCAGTTTTACGCCCAAGGAGCTGGTATCAGTAGTATTATCGGTGGTGACACTGTTTACAATGCCGAAGATGGTACTTTCACCAACAGTGACATTGGTGGAACGGGTGAAAGCAATATCGATGGTGCGATTGCTTCTATCAGACAAGGCACGATTGAAATTAGTGAAAATGTGCAAATTAACACAGAGAGCATTACCACTAATACAACCAATATCGCGACCAATACGACAAATATTGCTACGAATACCAGCAATATCACGACCAATACTACGAATATCGAAACCAATACGGACAAGCTAAATGCTGGACTCAATTTTGGCGCAGACAGTGGTGCCAATATCAACAAACCAATTGGCGATGAGAGTGTCCTCAGCTTCACTGGTGGCAATAACATCACCACCACAGCAGATGGCAGTAGTATTAAGTTTGACCTAAACGGTAATATCAGCGTTGATAGTGTCACAGTTGGGACAACGGTTATCAATAGTGAGGGCATCAGTATGCAAGATGGGCCAAGTATGACGTCTCAAGGTCTATATGCTGGTAACCAACGTATGACTGGTGTCGCCGATGGGGTCGAAGCAACAGACGCCGTCAATTATAGTCAGCTTAGCGCGCTTGATAGTCGACTCAATAACAATATGAGCGATCTTGGCTACAAAATCGACGAAGTAGAAGACGATGCAAACGCAGGTATCTCAGCTGCAATGGCAATGTCAGCAATGCCTCAGGCTTATATCACAGGTAAGTCATTGATCGGTGGCGGTGTCGGTACCTATAATGGAGAGAGTGCTGTAGCAATTGGTTTCTCTAAATTATCTAATGACGGTCGCTGGGTCATCAAGGTAAATGGTACAGCAGATACTCAAGGCAACGTAGGCGGTGCAGTGGGTGCAGGCTTCCATTTTGATTAACAAAGCCTTTCAATTGTAGTTATCGGTAGGCTATAAAAAAGCAAGACATCCAATGTCTTGCTTTTTTACGGCTTAAAGATAAACAATTAAAGTAATAAAGCTATCGATAAATCATAAGCGCTTGTAAATTGTATCTTACAAGCGCTTATGATTTATAATTAAGACGCTGTTATATTCTAAACATTGCACCATTCGGTGTCAGTCCAACATATGCCATACCTGCTTGATTCATCCAGTGAGGTTGAATAATGCCATGCTGCAAAATAGCATGAATATCTCTATGCGCCCTTTCTATCTTATGCTTTTTATATAGGGAGGCTGTGCCTGCGACTGCGTAAACTTCAGATACCATGTCGCGAGCTTCTCTTGCGCCTCCACAAGACGCTGCCCATACATCGGCAAGCTGTATATCAGTAAAGGTGTTCTTTCGCTGAGATTCTTCCCATAATATATCTACACTTTGATGCAGTTGGGCGCGTTTCGATGCCAGTATTGTTTTACTCTTAGCAATGGTAGCCTGTACCGTTGCACGGTCGCGTAGATCTGGACTCTTACCAGGTGTTATTCTTTCAAGGCACATATCAACCAAGTCATCCATAGCGGCTTTTAATACGCCTAGCGCCATCGCCGCACAGCCAGCAGCATTGATACAACCGATAGGCAGGCGACTGTAGGCAGTATCGACAGCCACAGGACTATCGAAGTCAACTGCATAAGCCTCTTTGACAAAAGCGTCTTTGACAATGATATCGTGGCTACCTGTGCCATTTAGGCCGCCCACATCCCACGTATCAATGATTTTTACGTCTTTTTTAGGAATAAAGAATAGTTTTAAATTTGCACCTGGACCAAGGGTTGTAGGAGAGCCTTCGGAGATAACGAGACAACGTAACACAAACCAGTCAGCCAATTGGCATCCAGAGACGAGTGTCCATTGTCCTGATACCATGTAGCCATTATCTACTGTTTGGGCCACGCCTTCAGGCCGTGCGGAATTGGCATAAATATGAGAGGGGTCGCTATATACCTCTTTCATACTGGACTCATCCAAAAATCGACCGAATGTACAGGCCAAATGGTTGTTCCAAACGATCCAAGCAACGGAGGCCTCAGCACTGGCCAACGTCTCATAAGTTTTTAGCGTTTCTACTGGGTTGCCTGCCCATCCTCCTAACGATTTAGGCAACCCCATTCTAAATAATGCAAATTCTGAAAGTTTATTGACTACCACGGGTGCAATTTTTCTAGCGCTTTCTGTTTCATCTCTAAACATGATTGCTGATGCATAAATCTTGTTTGCTGCATCCGATGGTAGGGTGGTTATTTCTGCTGAGGATATATCATTCATATTGTTCAACCTTATTGTGATGAATAAGACAGTACTTTTTTCTACAGCTGATAAAGTACAAATTTGAGCGATGACAAATACTTATATAAAGAATAACCAACAGCTGCCTACCATACAACTGTTAATATGAATATATTAAAAATTATATTGTAAAAATTGAATAAATAATAATCAATGAGGCAAAGTTAAGCAATTAAGCTAGGAATTAAGCTGTAAAAATAGGTAGGGGTAAAGAATAGCGAAGAATAAAGCTAGACCAAATATTAAGTGTTAATTCTAAGTCACTTAATATTTGGCCGAGAAGATAAATATTCTATAAAGATAGGTATCCTATAAGAACTGTCTTAAATTAGGCATCACGTTTCGGCGCATCAGGCTGCATCATAGGATCCGCATCTGCAAATGCCTTTAGTGTACGGCAATGAGTATCAATGGCGACGATATTGGGATAAGCGCTCAAATCTACTTTGAAGCGGCGAGCAGAAGAGACTTGCGGAATCAAATAACAATCTGCGAGAGTAGGATTGTCCCCATAGCAGAACTGTCCGCGATTGTTATCCGCCGCCAAACGTGTCTCTAAAGCAGCAAATCCTTCACTGATCCAGCGGTTGCACCATGCAATCACATTTTCCTCGTCTACTGACAGCTCATTGCGTAGGTACTGTAAAATGCGGCGATTATTAATTGGGTGGATGTCGCAACCAATCATGGCGCTCAGCGCGCGTACCTGCATACGTCCAGCAGCATCGTTAGGTAATAGTGCGTGCTCAGGGTAGACCTCTTCTAACCACTCCAAGATAGCTGGACTTTGATATAATAATAAATCGTCAGCTTGTAGGACAGGTACTAATCCTTGTGGATTAATTGCTTTGAAGGCAGATTCTAACTGTTCATCCTGTGCCAGATTGATTGCGATATCATCGTAATCTAAGCCTTTTAGGTTCATAGCGATACGAGTACGGTAAGACGTGCTACTACGAAAGTAGCCATAAAGTGTCATCATGATTCATGTCCTTATGTAGATGTGTTTTTATAAAGATAAATATTATGAAGTAAGGTCTGTATCTCACTGGTATTTGATCGAGCAAGTCATTATTGAACAAACCATTATCAAGCAGACCGTCATTAGAAAATAACCAAGCACACCAGAATCGAGCAAATCATGCCAGCAGACAAAACCCTTGTAGACAGTTCTATCACCAATAAAAACCAAAGTGGCGTCCAGTCGCTTGAGATTGGGCTGTCGATACTCGATGTGCTGATCGACCGTAATGAGCCTATGATGCTAAAAGATATCGCTGAAGCCATGCAAATGCACCCAGCAAAATCGCATCGTTACTTGGTCAGTCTCATCCGCAAAAACTATGCGCGTAAACTTGATGATGGGCGCTATGGGCTTGGCGATAGAGTCAATGCATTGGCATCACTAGGACATACTGGACTCAACCAAAACAATCTTTTGGCACGTCTCACGCAAGTGGCTAATGAAATCAAAGACACCTTAAATTGCGGTGTACAAATTGCCAAATGGTTTAGCGAAGGCCCTATTATTATTCAGTCCGTTGAGCCAGACAGTCCGATTAGCATCATTACTCGCATCGGCTCACGTATGCCGCTGACGACATCGGCCACAGGGCAGTTATTTGCCAGTTATCAACCTGATGCCGTCATTCAGCCATTGGTCACAGCTGAATGGCATACGAGTAATACCGCCGCAGATATGGCCGAGAAGTGGCAGCACTTTACCCAGCTACAGGCCAAAATTCGTACTCAAGGCTATGCGACAGTGACGGGCGATATGCTTATGGGGATTAACGCCATTACGATTCCTGTTATATTGCCACAGCTTGCCAATAGTGCTACTAAACCATTCACGAGTAGTGAAAAAACTGATAGTGAAGATTTACCGCTAGAATATGCTATCACTATCATTGGAACAACAGAGCAGTTACCGATGAGTGAGCAACATAACGTGGTTAAGCAAATACTGGCGATAGCACAGCGTTATCAAATTGCCTAGCCAGTATGTAGTGCTATAAGCTAGGGCGTGCCTTCAATTCACGCCATAGTCATCTGATATGTATCCTTTAGACCATACAGGCGCTACTGGCCGCTTTTGCTTTTTCGTATACGTTGTCAGCGTCTAGGCCAGTCGCATTCACTTCATCTAGGTAATGCTGAGAGCCCTCCATCAATGGACCTCTCCAATCTGGGTCGTTGAGTGGATCAGGGATATCAATCATAATATCGCCTTTTTCTTTGGCAGCGGCCATTGCTTTGGCATTGCTGACGTCAAATACTTTAGAAATATGCGCTGCCAGCTCTGCGCCAGAATTGTTATCAATCACTTGTTTGAGGTCGTCAGGCAAACTGTTGTATTTATCCTTGTTCATGCTAATCACAAAGGTGGAGTTATAAAAAGGAATATTGGTGTGCGTATTGATCAGCTCATCAAGGCGAAACGCTTGAATGGGTTGCCAAGTAAAGCTGAGCCCGTCAATGACACCGCGCTGCAGAGAGGTATAGGTATCACTGGCAGGCATGCCGACAGGTGCAGCACCAGTGGCTTCGATAATATGGCTAGCAACCGCAGAAGGTTGGCGAATACGGAGACCTTTCATGTCGGCTGGCGTGCGAATCGGTTTATCAACCGTATGAAGCGCGCCTTGTCCAGTCCCTATCAAAGCGAGCAAATGCGTGTCTTCATACTCATCTTTAATGATACCGTCATCATATAGCTTATGAAGTATACAGCTCTGCTGCTGTGCGGTATTTGTGATACCCGGCAGCTCTACAATTTGCGTTAAAGGAAATCGTCCTGCTGTATATCCTTGCGCTTGCATACCAATATCCACACTACCTTTCGCCGTAGCGTCATAGGTAGCCCCTGGTTTGCTGAGCGTTGCAGAAGGGTAGATCTCAATCTTTAAGCGGCCGTTTGAATCCGCTTCAATTTTCTTTGCCCATGGCTCTAACGCTTCGGTGTTTATATTGTCAGTGGCAGTCATAAAGTGTGAGAACCGCAACGTTGTCACTTCACCTGCATCTGTAGACGCGCCTGTTGCTTGGTCGTTATTGGAGCAACCAGTCATCGCAAGCGAGGCGGCTAAGAGTATTCCTAGAGGGGTTCTTATTTTCATCATAGAGTCCTTTCATGATGGTTAGATATGGTTCGCTATTCATTAATACCTAGGGTATGTCGTCAATTAGCACTTTTATAATTAAAGCGATGATTAACTGATCATTTAAAAAGGCAGTAAACAGAATGACAGGAGAGTTACTCGCCGACAGGAGCAACTTCGCGTGCTTCAGCCAGCTCATCACTATGCAGAAACTGTGTATGTGCAGGAGCACGCTTGGTACGAGACCACTCATCTAGCATGTCTTGCTTGATGGCATCTGTAATCATCGATACTTTGTCTTCTGAGGTTGGATCATCATAGGTCAGCTCGAGACGATGACCGTTGGGATCAAAAAAGTAAATCGAGTGAAAGATGCCGTGATTGGTCACGCCAATGACATCGATGCCTGCATTTTCTAAATGCTCTTTGGCAACGATTAGCGCATCACGGTCCTTAACCTTTAGCGCCAAATGCTGCACCCAGCTTGGGGTATTAGGATCAAAGCCCATCTCAGGTTGATTGGGTACTTCGAAAAATGCTAAGACATTTCCATTACCAGCGTCCAAAAAGACGTGCATATAAGGGTCAAAGGCTTTGGTCGAAGGCACATGATCTTCTGCGAATGCCAGAATAAAATCCATATTTAGATTCTTTTTATACCATTCGACGGTTTCTTTGGCATCTTTGCAGCGATAAGCCACATGATGGATTTTCTCAATTTGAAAGCTCATATCAAACTCCTTTTGATAAGGTGCGTCACTCATTTGGCTGTATTCACATAACGATGAGTAGGTGAATGCATTTGTCTTCCTATCAGCCTGCATGAGAGTTTTCACGCCTATTTTGCTATTTCTCTATCTATGTTATTTCTTAAATACTATTTATCAAAATCAAAGCTCAGTGCTGGTAATACCTTGCCGCGTACTTCACCAAAGCCAACACGGATGCCGTCTTTTTCGCTATAGCCTTTCATGATGACGGTGTCACCATCTTCGATAAAGCTGCGTGTTTCGCCACCTTCAAGCGTGACTGGTTTGGTAGCATTCCAAGCAATCTCTAGCATCGAGCCATAAGAATCAGGCGTTGGTCCTGAAATCGTGCCTGAACCCATCATGTCACCGACTTCAACTTTGCAGCCAGTGATGGTGTGGTGGGTAAGCTGCTGTGCCATTGACCAATACATGTATTTGAAGTTGGTCTCACAAATGATGGTCGCTGTTTCCGCATTTTTAGGTAGTAATTCAACCGATAGATTGATGTCAAAGCTGTTGTCGCTCGATTTTTCATTTAAATAAGCGAGTGGCTTGGGTTCTTGTGTTGGACAAGCTGTTTTGAACGGAGCCAACGCATCCATGGTGACAATCCAAGGAGAAACCTCGGAGGCAAAGGTCTTAGCATTAAATGGACCTAAAGGCACGTATTCCCATTTTTGGATATCTCGTGCTGACCAATCATTGAGCAACACCATGCCAAAGATATGATCAGCGGCATTATCTACGGCGATTGGTTGACCGATATGATTGCCTTTACCAACAACAAAGGCGGTCTCTAGCTCAAAATCCAAGCGCTTACAGGCAGAGAAGATAGGGCGGTCGTCAGGGCTAGGCTTTAGCTGACCGGATGGACGCACGATATCAGTTCCACTGACGATGACGGTGCTGGCGCGTCCGTTATAGCCGACAGGCATTTCGGTCCAATTAGGTAGCAGGGCGTTGTTTGGATCGCGGAACATGGTGCCGACGTTGGTCGCGTGCTCTTTCGATGAGTAAAAATCGGTAAAGCCCGGTACTTGCACTGGCAAATGCATGGTGACGTCTGCTTGCTTAAACAGGACTTTGTTCTGTAAGTCTGCATTGTCACGTAGGGTGTCATTGTCGCTAGACAGCAGTGTCTGAATCGTCGTACGTGCTTGCGTCCAATTGTCTCGACCAGAATCAATAAAAGCATTTAGAGTGAACTGGTCAAAATACGGACCACCGTTCAAACTTAATAATCCTTCGGCTTCGAGTACAGATAGATCCAGTACATGCTCACCGATGGCAACGCCTGCACGGCGCTTGCTATCACCAGCAGCGTCGTTGGTCTCGCTAAAGATGCCATAAGGAAGGTTGTGAATAGAAAAGTCAGAGTCAGCAGCGATATCGATAAAAGAGGTGAGGGTGCTGTCAGTCGTTGACATGATTTGCTCCTTGCTAATATACATTATGAATTACGTTATAATTAATTACTTACGTATAATGTAATTTATTGATATATGGATTGCAAGTTTTTTGTGCAATGTCTTTTGTGAAAAGGCTGCTTTGAAAAGTGGTTGTCGTTGTTTTGACTAAACGGTTCTGACTAGATGATTTTAATAAAATAGTTTTGACGAAATAATTTTGATTAAATACTAGGCATAAAAAAAGGCCGAGCAATCGCTCAGCCTTTATTATCCGCGTTTATTTTTTATCAAGTTACATATTGAGTAACATGGCTTACGTGGTTTAATCAGTCTTTTAAGACGTCTGCCATGGCATTAGCCACATAGTCGATGTTACTGGTATTTAGGCCAGCCACACACATACGTGAGTTAGATACCATATAGATCCCAAACTCAATCTGTAAACGCTCGACTTGCTCAGGCGTGAGACCAGTAAAGCTAAACATACCATTTTGACGAGTGATGTAATCAAAGTTACGGTTAGGGATTTTAGCTTCTAATACCGATTTTAGCTTTAGGCGCATCGCTTTGATACGGTCGCGCATCGCATAAACTTCGCCAACCCACTGCTCATGTAGTGTTTCATCGTTCATAACGATATCGACCACACGTCCACCATGTGATGGCGGGCTTGAGTAGATACGGCGTACGGTCGCATTTAGCTGACCGAATACGCGCTCGGTTTCGTCTACGGTTGGGCATACAACTGATAGGCCACCGACACGCTCACCGTATAGCGATAAGTTTTTAGAGAATGAGTTGCTAACAAACAATGGCAAGCCCATCTCAACCGCTTTACGAATAGCGTAAGCGTCGCTGTCCATGTCTTCGCCAAACCCTTGATAAGCGATGTCCATGAATGGAATCAGCTCACGCGCCTTCACGACGTTGAGTACAGTATCCCATTGCGCTTGAGTCAAATCCATACCGGTTGGGTTATGGCAGCATGGGTGTAGCAAAATGACGTCATTTTTGTTTAATGTTTCAAAAAACGCAATCATTTCATCAAATTTGATGCTGCTGTTGGCTTTGTCGTAGTACGGGTATTTACCCACTTCTACATCAGAGCCTTCAAAGATAGCGATATGGTTGCCCCATGTCGGATCGCTCACATAGCATTTGGCTTGTGGGAACCAGTCATGGATAAATTCAGCACCAACTTTCAACGCGCCAGAACCACCGATTGTAGCGATAGTAGCGACCAAGCCGTCCTTTAAAATCTGGGCGTCTTTACCAAATAGTAATTCCTGACAGCCTTTACGGTGACCTGGCAGGCCTGCCATTGGCAGGTATGGACGCGGTGCGATAGGATCAGCAATACGCTCTTCGGCTGTTTTTACACAGTCGAGTACAGGCAATACGCCATTCTCATCATAATAAATACCAATACCTAAATTGACCTTGTTAGGATTGCTATCTGCTGAGTATTTTTCCATAAGACCTAAGATTGGATCACCAGCGTAATAATCGATACGTTCAAACATGCCATTTCCTTATAAAAATATAAATCGAGCAGCCGAAAATCATAGAGCAAATCGCGGCTGAACTCAACACGAGAGTGGGTTATATGAGGCAATTAATAAAATAAATAGCCAAATAGATTGTTTATCCATCTATCAAGCGCATTTGACATGCTATACGTCATTCGCTAGACGATGAGTCAGAGTGATGTAGGTCGTTATAATGGGTCGCAAAATACGTTTGCAAAAACTGCTTAAAAGCAATTGTCGCCGGAGAGAGCGCCCGTGAAGCACGTTGATAGATAAAGAATTGCCGCATTTTGACTGGTTGAGTGAGTGGTCGCATCAGCAGTCCATTGGCGCTGACCCAATCAATAACTTCAGGCATATAGGGCAGACAGAGCGTGATACCAAAGCCTTGGCGTGTCATCTCAAGCGCGGTGGACATAAAGTTCACCTTGTATCGAGCTTGTTGAACATGAGCGGAGATAGAGTCGTCGAGCTCTGCGGTTACTTGATCTAGGAACGGACCTTGTAAGGTAATTAGCGGTGTCTCTAATAAATCTTGCCAAGTAATTTCGTCTCTTTGTGCCAGTGCATGATTGTTTGGCATAACCACGCAAAATGGTAGCTGGTACAACAGGTCGGCCCCGATGTCATCTTCAGTTTCTATAAAGCCAAGTTCGGTACCAACCCCTAAATCGACTTCGATATCTTGAATATGCTTGAGCAAGTTTTCTGCTGAACAGTCCAATAGTGAGACGCCGATATTTGGATATTCTTTGGCAAATTGAGCGATGACGGCAGGTAGGGAAGATGCTGCAAACTGTGATACCGCCAAGCGTACCTGACCTTGGGCCAAGCTGGTCAAGCTACTTGCTTCATTTTCAAAAAGCTGCATCTCATTCAAGATACGCCGCGCTTGTGGTAGTAGATGCCGTCCTACTGCTGACAGAGACAACTGGCGAGTGGTGCGATCAAACAGCACGATACCGAGGCCAGTCTCTAATTCCTTAATCAATCCACTAACAGCAGATTGAGTCAAATACATCTGTTCGCTGGCACGAGTAAAGCTGCCGTTGTCAGCGACTTTGATAAATGCGGTCAATTGGCGAATACTGATATTCATAAGTAAACCTGATAAATAAATCATAAAAAACAATTAGTCTTATAAATAAAGCTAATCTAATATAAATACAACGTCAACAATAAAGATTGATTATCAATCGTTTTATAGACTTTTACTATTAATCGACTTTTACTACTCATCGATTTTCTATTACCAATTGAAATTAAGGATAATTACAATGGCAGATTTATTTGACAACCCAATGGGACTAAATGGATTTGATTTTGTCGAGTTTGCTTCTCCGCAGCCTGATGCAGTCGACGCATTGTTTAAGCAGCTTGGTTTTGCCCATGTCGCCAATCATCGCTCAAAAGACGTTGCGCTATATCGCCAAGGTGATATTAACCTTATCCTAAACCGTGAGCCAAAAAGCCAAGCCAGTTATTTCGTTGAAGAGCATGGCGCAGGTGCTTGTAGCATGGGCTTTCGAGTAAAAGATGCCAAAAAAGCATATGAGCGTGCGGTAGAAATGGGTGCGCAGCCAGTAGATGTGCCAACTGGGGTGATGGAGCTTAGATTGCCTGCTATCAAAGGCATTGGCGGATCACTAATCTATTTGATTGACCGCTATAAAGACGGCGAATCTATCTATGATGTCGACTTTGAGTTCTTTGCGGATATCGATAGAAACCCTGTCGGCTATGGCTTCAAAGTTATCGACCATCTAACGCACAACGTCTATCGTGGACGCATGGCATACTGGGCAAAATTCTATGAGCGTATCTTTAATTTCCGCGAGATTCGTTACTTTGATATCAAAGGTGAGTACACGGGACTAACCAGTAAAGCCATGACCGCACCTGATGGAAAAATCCGTATTCCACTGAATGAAGAAGCCAAACAGGGCGGTGGTCAAATCGAAGAGTACCTAATGCACTTCAATGGCGAAGGTATTCAACATATTGCGCTAGCCAGTGATGACTTGTTTGCCAGTATTGATAAGCTAAAAGCGGCTGGTATTCCGCTTATGACTGCACCAAATGCTGCTTACTATGAAATGCTGAGCGAGCGTTTGCCAAATCATGGTGAAAATGTCGCTGACTTACAAACGCGCGGTATCTTATTAGACGGCACCACAGAAGGCGGTGCACCGCGTCTGCTGCTACAGATTTTCTCTGAGACCATCTTGGGTAGCCCAGTGTTCTTTGAGTTTATTCAGCGTAAAGGCGATTATGCAGATGGCTTTGGTGAAGGTAACTTTAAAGCGTTGTTTGAGTCGATAGAGCGCGACCAAGTACGTCGCGGCACAGTCGGTCAGCCAGAGACTGAAACGCTATAAAACCATCTAAAGCCTAGACCACATCTAACAAACGGACAAGACAAAAGGAGTTTGTGTTGTCCTTAATAGGAGTACTACCTAAAAGCATATTGCAAAGGTAATGCTCTCATTGCGATAAAAGGAATACAGGCATGGAACGCCTATCACAGATAGATTCTCTTAATACTGCCATCGGTACCAATAGCGTTGCTACTAATAAGCAAAGTAACGATGCGTCCAGTCATTCTAACGCGACACATAAAAAACAGCCCTATATCTCACACCAGCCAGATAGTTATGGTCATATTCACTATAGTGATGATGAGCATGCGATGTGGCAAGCGCTGCTGGCACGTCAAGCGGAACAAACGCCCAATCGTGCGTGTACTCCATATCTAGAAGGCTTGACTAAGTTAAACTTACCGACGACGCATATCCCGCAGTTACATGATATCGATGAGGTATTGCAAGCGACCACAGGTTGGCAGACCGCCGCTGTGCCTGCATTAATCAGCTTTGGTAAATTTTTCAAATTACTGGCCAATAAGTCCTTTCCTGTAGCGACGTTTATTCGTCGATTCGATGATATGGACTATATTGAAGAGCCTGATATTTTCCATGAAATCGTTGGGCATTGTCCGCTGTTGACCCATCCTGCGTTTGCAGCTTTTAATGAAACGTATGGTAAGCTTGGTCTTAGCGCAACGAAAGAGGAGCGCTGGTTTTTAGCACGACTGTATTGGTTTACCATTGAGTTTGGATTGGTCGGCAGTCGCGTGGAAAATCGTAGAATCTATGGCGGCGGTATATTGAGCTCACCTTCTGAAACGGTTTATGCACTTGATCGGATGCCGCAAGAGCTTTCAATCGCTCAAAACAAGCCGCAATCTCAACCTCAGTCTCAACCTGAGCACCGAGCATTTGATTTGCTTGATGTACTGCGTACGCCTTATCGTATTGATCAAATACAGCCGATTTACTATGTCATCGATGAATTAGATACTTTATTTGATATCGTTGATAGCGACATCATGGGTACGGTCAAAAAGGCAATTTCGCTTGGACTATTTGAGCCGACCTATCCAGAAAAAACTCGTTAAAAACCTCAATTCAAAATTAAACATGAAAACCATCACTTCGGTGCGGAATATTGAGATAGCAGCAAAGCTATATCAACATGGATGTACGAGTATTAAAAAATAGCCACTATAAAAGGATTTTATTATGACAGCACTATCGCAAAACAGCTGCGAAGCTTGCCGCATTGGCGCACCGAAAGTTGAAGAAGCCGAAGCACGAGAACTATTACCGCAAATTCCTGATTGGTCATTGATTGAAGTAGATGGTATTCAGCAATTGCAGCGTCAGTATAAATTTAAAAACTTCGTCTCAGCAATGGCATTTGCCAATCAACTGGCAGAAATCGCTGAAGCAGAAGGACATCATCCGGGTATATTGGTAGAGTGGGGTAAGGCTACGGTCACTTGGTGGTCGCATAGTATTAAGGGTTTGCATCGCAATGATTTTGTCATGGCCGCTAAAACCGATGACTTACTGGATAAGTAATAGGTTGCTTCACTAGCAAATCACTTCAATCATACTTCTACCATCAAAATTAAAATAAAACCCAATCTAGTGCCAGTGTTTACTGGTATTTTAAGGATGTGTCATGCCACCAAAACCCCTCACATTAATCAGTGCCAAGCTCGCCTTTATCATATCCGCCATCGTCATCGGTATCATGGGCATCACCATGATCGGCTTTGGCTGGGTGCCTCATCTGTCTCTTATATTGGCTATCTGTGTACTACTGGCTATTGGTATGTATAAAGGACTCAGCTTTGATGACATGCAAGCACAAATGGCCTCAGGTGTCATGCGCGGTATTGGTGCCATCTATCTGTTCTTCTTTATCGGACTGATGGTTGCGGCTTTGATGATGTCAGGGGCGATTCCTACACTCATGTATGTAGGCTTTCAGCTGATCTCACCTGAGTACTACTATATCTCCGCCTTTGTCCTGACTTCTATTATCGGTATCGCTTTGGGCAGTAGTTTGACGACTGCTGCGACCTTAGGTGTGGCGTTTATTGGTATGAGTAATGCGTTTGATGCCAATGTAGCGATAGCGGCAGGGGCGGTAGTATCAGGCGCGTTCTTCGGTGATAAGATGTCGCCCTTGTCTGATACTTGTACCATTGCGTCCTCAGTCGTCGGTATAGATCTGTTTGAGCACATTCGCAATATGATGTATACGACCGTACCTGCATGGATACTGACAGTGATATTGTTTTGGCTGTTCTCAGGACAGACGACCAGTGCTGATCTGAGTCAAGTGACCATATTGCAAGGACAGCTCATAGACAGTGGTCTGGTACATGGATATTCGGTACTACCCTTTGTGGTATTGGTCGGATTGGCACTGTTTCGGGTCAATGCGATTTATACGATTATCTGTACGATTGCCGCGGCACTGATCATTACTTATGTGCACAGTTCACCAAGCTTTGGTCAGTTAGGCGGCTATCTGTTTGGAGGGTATGCACCTGCTGAGTCATTAGAGTTGGGTGAGGTAGGTGGTATGCTATCGCGTGGCGGTGTACAGAGTATGTTCTTTACTCAGGCGATTGTGATACTAGCCCTAAGCTTAGGTGGTCTATTAACGGCACTAGGTATTCTGCCAGCACTGCTATCTGGTATTAAAGATACATTGACGACTTCAGGCCGAGCGATATTTGCCGCAGCGATGTCGGCACTAAGCATTAACGTGCTGATCGGTGAGCAGTATTTGAGTATCTTGTTGTCAGGTACGGCATTTCGGTCGACGTTTGAGCGCTTACATCTACATCCTAAGAATTTGTCTCGGACGATTGAGGATGCGGGAACGGTGATTAATCCATTGGTACCTTGGAGTGTGTGCGGGGTGTTTATCAGTCAGGCGTTAGGGGTACCGGTATTAGACTATCTACCTTATGCATTCTTCTGTTATTTGTCATTACTGCTGACGCTGCTATTCGGGTTTACGGGGCTGACGATTAGTCGGGTTAAAGAGGGGAAGGTGGTCGAAGCATGATAAGTGATGATTGATAAAAAAAGGTGGGGCTAATATTAGCCCCACCTTTTTTGTTTCGAAATACGTAACTACTGATCTTCCGTTTGCGCATCCTGACTTTTGACGATTTTATGCTGATCTTCTGTGCTATCGACTTTCCAGTAGCTAGAAACATATAAATGCGTCTTTGGTATCGCGCGCTCAACTTTGAAGTATTGGCGCAGTGCACGCATACTATGGAACTCACAAGCTGCCCAAACAGCAGGTTGACCATCAAGCCAGTTCAATGATTTAACACAGTCCAGTAAAGGGCTATCGTCTGCATTTGGATGCGCATTAATCACCCAATGTATCTCGACGTTCTCTGGTTTTTTGAGCGTCTGACGATCTGCTTCAGTCGTCACTTCAAGTACTGCGTAACCATGAGCCTCAGTAGGCAACTGGGCTAAGTTGACCGTAATCGCTGGTAGCGCGGTCATATCACCGACTAATAAAAACCAATCTGCTTCATTGTTGATGAGTTTTTTTGGCCCTGGACCACCTATCAGAATTTGATCGCCGACTTGCGCATTTTGTGCCCATGCTGATGCAGGTCCTTCTGTTTCATGTAAAGCAAAGTCAACATCTATTGCGTCTTCACGTTGCACGCTCACCGTATAAGTACGCATCAGTGGGCGGCTACCTGCATCTTGAGGGAATATCAGTTTGATATAAGCACTTTCTTGATCGATAGGAAAATCAACCATGCCAGCACCGCCAAGCGTGACACGGCACATATTTGGCGTAATGTATTTAGTGCCAATAACTTCTAGTACTCTTGGAGTAGGTTTTGCCATATTGTGCTTTCCTTCTAACAGCGGGTTAGGGGCTAGGGGTTGGCTTACTAATAGCACCAACCCTCTGCTTGTAAATTTGATTAAAAATTGGCTTTTAGGCTGACTGATATTTGACGTTCAGGTCCCATCCAGCAGTTATTGATGTCGTAACAAGCACCGACATAGGTCTTATCAAACAGATTGTTGATACTAGCACCCACAGCCAGCATAGGGTTTATCTGATAGCTGCCTCCGACATCTACCAGCGTCACACTTGGCAGTTCATCTGAGTTTTGCTTGTCAATCTGCATACCATCTTCATAGCGAACACCAGCATTGAGAGTGAGTTTGTCTGTAGCATAGTAGTCTGCCCATAGCGTGGCTTTGTGTTTGGCAGTTTGAGCAGGGGTATTACCGACTATATCAGGGTTGAACTCATCTTCTGTGATCTCAGCATCGGTGTAGCTGTAGCTTGCCGCGAGATCTACCCAGTCATTAAGCATACGACTGCCTGATATCTCAAAGCCTTTTGATTCAATTTCACCGGTTTGAACTTTTTGTTGAGAATTAGCGGGGTTGGTTACTATGACATTTTTCTGTGTGATATCAAATACGGCAAGCGTCCCTTGAGTGGCACGGTCTGGAGAAAGATATTTGAAGCCAGCTTCGAGCTGATCAGCAGTGCTTGGTTCAAAAGGTTCATTAGTAATAAAGTTGCTACCAACAACGGGCTGAAAAGATTCTGAGTAGCTAGCAAACGGTGATAGACCATTACCAAAGTCATAGATAGCAGCAAAACGACCACTAGTTTCCTTGGCATCGTTAATAATAGTTTTTTCGCCAGGTGTACCTAGATAGCTTGATCTTTGCTCATTGGTACTTTTAAAATCGTCATGGCGTAGGCCTGCCACCACTGTCCAGTCTTGCCACCTCATTTCATCCTGCACATAGAGTCCAAGCTGGCTTTGTTCAATATCATCTTTCTGATAATAGGTATCCAGTGGTAGCATGTCAGTACTAATTTGAGAAAAGCTAGGTTTAGATAGATCAATAGGTAAATCTTTGCTGTCTAGCGTATCTCGATAACTCACCGTGCTGTCTGTCTCTTGATACTCAACACCGAACAGTAGATTGTGTGAGGTGTTAGCAGTATCGAATTGGTAAGCCAATTGGTTATCTGTGGTCCAGTTGTTCATACTTTCATCAGTAGTGTAGGCGCTACGCTTCAAAACCTTATCACTACCATCAATGAACCCTCTGTTATACATATTGCGTTGCTGCGCCTCGGCATCGGTATAGCGCGTGATATGTTTAAAAGCTAACTGGTCATTGATATCCCAGTTTACGGTGACGCTTGGCATAAATACTTCTTTACTAAACTTATTCCAGTCATCGCCTGCATAGGCATCACTGCCCAATTTGCCATAGCTTGCCTTATATACGGTGCCGACAGCAGGCAATGGGGTAGAAGGTATCATCTCTGGATCATCTTGATAAAACAGATTAGCAAGTACTGAGACATCATCCGTCGCTTGCCATTTAAGCGATGGATTAATCAGCAATCGCTCTTCTTCTGTGGTTTGCATTTGACCATCTTTTTGGCGTTTTAGCGCAACAAATCGATAATCCAAGGTGTCCGTGATTGGGCCTGTACTATCGACGGCCACTTCTTTTAGGTTCTGATTACCAAGTCGTAGCTGTACTTCATTTTCTTGAGTGCTCTTAGGGGCTTTAGCTATTTGATTCACCATACCGCCGGGTGCTGCATAGCCATAAAGGGATGAAGCAGGACCTTTCACGACTTCTACCGCTTCAGTCGCATAGACATCGACTTGTGGCATCAGATTCCAAGCGCCATCGTAGGGCAGTCTTAGTCCGTCATAAAAATTGGAATAGGTCTTAAACCCACGGATATTGTACTCATCAAAGACAGATACTGTACCGCGGCTCTCAGAGCTTACGCCTGGCTCATAACGTAGGGCAGCATTGACGCTATCTGCCTGACGCTTTTGCAACAGGTCTTGATCGATTCTGGTATAGCTCATTGGCGCATCGTTTGGGTCCAATGCAGTCTTGGTGCCAGTACTACGATAGCCATCTGAGTAGACGGTAATAGCATCTAAGGTGGCTGATGGTGTGGCAGCCTCATCGTTTTCAGTATTGTTTGTCGTCTCTACAGCGTAAGCGGCGTGACTCATACCCATGATCAGGCCAATTTGTACTGCTGTGGTGAGATATTTTTTGCGAATGACGTTAGTGGTTAGATGAGACCGCATCAGATTTCCTCTTGGACTAAAATGATTAAATATTATTGGTAACAGTTAAAGCAAATTTATAACGACGCTAATAATAACACTAATGATAATTATTATCATTAAAAAATTACAACGAGACAGTTTTGAGAAGTATTTGCACTATTAATAAGAGGCTAAAGATAGAGTATTGCGAATAGAGTCACACAGACTTACTGTTTTGAGCGATGTATTTTAAACGATGGTTTTTGTCAGACTTTTCTCGTATTATGCAGCAGCATTCTGAATACAATTATTTACAGTAGAGTTTTTACATCGCTGTATTGCCGTCACTGTACGGCTTTATTCTAGCTCGCTTTGAGATTCTTTAAGATTGGTCTTGCAAGCAGATATACCATTATTATCGATAGGTTTACGTTGTTCATTGAGCAACCAAAGATTGTTTAAGGTCACATTTATGGACACACCCTCCAACCAATCCACCAACAACCAACGCTATTTCACAGTGTGGCGTTGGCATTTTTATACAGGTATTTTTGTTGCTCCCTTTTTAATTGTCTTAGCGATAACGGCGCTCGGTATGCTGTTTATGTCCAACTCAGTAGGACGTGACAACGACCGCTTAACGGTTGTCGTGCCAGAGTCTACAGTTCAATCACCTGTCTCTACTCAAGCAAAGAACGCACTGAGCACCTTGCCTGATAGCACACTGGTTAAATATATCGCTCCTCGTGATACCGATACGGTAGCTTTGTTTCAGATAAAATCAGATGACCAAAGCAATATGGTGGCAGTTAACCCCTATACGGCTGATATCGTTCAAAGTGTGCCTACCAGTAGCGGTCTTTATAGTACGTTTAACGATATCCACAGTGATTTGCTGATTGGTAAAGTCGGTGATTATCTGTTAGAAACAGCGGCATCATTAACCATTTTGATGATTTTGTCTGGTTGGTATCTGTGGTGGCAAAAACGTAAATCAGTCAAAGCGATGTTGATACCTAACGAGAGGGTAACCAATAAGAAAAAACGCTCTTTTATCCGTACGATTCATGCGACATTGGGCAGTTGGATATCTGTGCTGCTACTGTTTTTCTGTATATCAGGTATGGCATGGGCAGGTGTATGGGGCGAAAGAGTGGTACAAGCATGGAGCCAGTTTCCTGCGGGTAAGTGGGGCGTTGCGCCTGTCCCCGTATCAATTGACCACAGTCAGCATGCTGCTATGCAAGAGTCTACACCAGCGCCGCATGTACATGGTGCGGCAGCGTCTGAATCACATACTGAAGTACCCACGCATGGCAGTGCTCTAAACTCAGGCGACACCAAAGAAGTTCCTTGGGTACTTGAGCTGACGCCAATGCCTGTGTCAGGCACGACCAAGGGTAAAGATGGTATCGCCGCCAATATACCCATTATGATTGATACAGTGGATCGCTACGCTCGTGAAATCGGCTTTGAAGGGCGTTATCAATTGAACCTACCACAAGGTAGTACAGGCGTCTGGACCATTAGCCAAGACTCAATGAGCTATGATATGAAAAGTCCGACAGCAGATCGTACGGTACATATCGACCGTTATTCGGGTAATGTCTTAGCTGATATTCATTTTGATGACTATAATGCGTTTGGTAAATTCATGGCGGCTGGTATCGCGCTGCATATGGGCACGCTCGGATGGTGGAGCGTACTGGCTAATGTGCTGTTCTGCCTAGCGGTAATCGCTATTTGTGTCAGTGGCTATGTCATGTGGTGGCAGCGTCGCCCTCGTCAGGCGAGTGACAACGTAGGATTAAACCCACCAGCTCGCGGCTTAAATATTTCCGTCTGGTGGCCGCTTGCTATTCCCTTGTTAGTGGTGGCTATCATATTCCCGACTGCTATTATCGCGATTGTGGCTATCGCGCTATTAGACTTCTTAGTGATTTCTCGAGTTGGGTTTTTGCAGAAATGGTTCAAATAAGCGAACGGTAAGATATCGTTGTTCTCGATATAGCAAAGGAGCGCCTTGTAGTAAGGCGCTCCTTTTTTGCTTAAAAATTACTTATGTTAAAAGCATGCTATTTCAAAAACTGCTCAGATTAACTGCTACTTAGCTTAAAGTTGATCAAACGTTTTATGGGATTGAAATAAATCGGTTCATGCTAGTAGTTAAAGCATTGCTTACTTGAGCATAGCAATGGCATCTTTGCTGGCACGCTGTCGCTCTTCAGCATTTAGCTCAATGAGACGGCCTTCTTTCATCAGTAATAATCGATCAGCATGTTCAAAATAACCGTCATCATGACTGATGATAAACAGTGTCTTACCCATGGCTTTTAGCTCAGGGATGAGCGTCTGATAGAACACGCGACGAAAAGCAGGGTCTTGGTCGGCTGCCCACTCATCGAGCAGTAATATGTCTTTTTGTTCGGCGACAGCGATTAGCATTGCCAAGCGTTTGCGCTGACCTTGCGACAGCTTATCTGTAGAGAGTTTATGGTCAGATACGCTAACTTTTTCTTGTAGATTGAGCTTATGCAGCCAGTCAGACACTAGGGCCGCATCAGGCTCATTGCCTTGAACTCCAATCAGTTGTTTAAATAGATGCTGGTCGCTAAAAATTGCAGAAAACAGCTGTCTAAAGTCGGCATTGTTCTCTGAATTAACGCTTTGTCCATCGACTTGTACCGTTCCTGTAGTAGGAGTAAAGATACCAGTAATGATTTTGGCAAGAGTCGATTTACCGCTACCATTCGCACCGATTAAGAAAACCACGTCACCTCGTTGCAAGGTTAAATTGACGGACTTTAAGATATTATTGGAAGGGTTCTGATTGTTATCACTGTTATCGCTATTTTGAGCATTATCATTAACCGCTGTGTCTGGTGCATTACTATTATGACTACTACTGCCTACATAGCGATAATTGATATTATTCAGAGTTATAGATTTCCAGTCCTGTGCAACAGTATCTGTCGCAAAACTCGGCTGATGCTCGGCCAATTCTAAAGACTGTATCTTTTCTAGTGCAACTTGAGCAGTCTGCAATGTTGGGTAAGCGCCAACCGCATGTAGGAGCGGCGACTGCATAAACAAAATCGTCAAAGAAAAAGTAGTGGCAACTCCCATCGGTATATCAAGATAATTGGCCACTGCAAACACGATACCAATCGATGCAAACATCATAATATTGGACCAGTTCACTGCTGATAAATGAAAAGTATCAGACTTGGTTACGGTCTTCTCGTACGATTTAGCATGAGCCAAAAAATCATCTGTATACAGTTTTTCTGCTCGGTGTTGGTTAAGTGCCAGCTCTTTACGACCTTCTATTATAGATTGATAGTCCTGATATAATGCGTCATTAATCTCTCTCAATTCGGTCAAATGCGTATAAACATGCTTGACCAAAATGGTACTTATCCAAATCGTCATCACAATCCAAAACATCACAATGAACAACAATGGCAACGATAACCAGCCCAGATATAGCCCAACGCCAACAGATAAAATAATGCCTTGTACCAGCTCTGGCATACGGACAAAAGCAACGGTAATCGATTGAATATCTGAAGATAAGCTGGCAAGTAAGCGTGCACTACCCAAATGATCTACCTGAGGCACGGCGGTATCGATGATTTGTTTGACCAATTTGGTTCTAAGCTCATAGACAAATCGATGCCCCAATCGCGTCAATGCATATTGCGACAAAAACGTCGTCACTAGCAGTAATAGTACCAGCAGGGAGAACTGCCCCAAGCTGAGCCAAGATAAAGTGTCAAATACTGGCTGACTAATAAAGGTGTGATTGATATAGGCAATTATACCGACGCTGACAGCGGCATTGACCAAATTTAGCAGAATGACTTTGAGAAAAGGCAGACGATAATTCGCCCAAATCATATGATATAAAGAAGCGGTCGTACGAGAGGACGCTGTGGTATGAGAAGACGCTGTGGTACGAGAAGACATAGTAACTCAGTAATAAAATAAATTTTTGATAGCAGAAAAGGGAGTAGGTCGCGCCTAATCCCTTTTATAGAACCTAAGAAAGCCTACTAATAAAGCTTAAAAATCGAACGTTGCTGATACTTTTAAGGCCGTTGGTTCACCTGCATTTAGATAGCCTGAATCTGCATAACCGCCCACTGACTGCCAATAATCTTCACCTGTGACATTGGTTACCATACCTTTTAGAGTAACGTCTTGTCCTGCTAGCATAGTGCGATAGCGTGCACCCAAATCTAAGGTAGTATAACCATCAACCTTTAAGGTATTGGCATTATCCGAATAACGAGAGCCTGTGTGGATGATATCACCCGTTAAAGTTAATCCTTCCACTGCTGCTAAATCATACTCTAGGTTGACATTGCTCTGTAAGGTAGGCACACCAATCACTCGATTGCCATCTAATGCACTATCACCAGTGTCTTTTTGCTTAGCACTTAAGTAAGTAACACCAGCATTGAGGCGCATGTTTTCACTTGGGCTACCAAAGACAGTCAGCTCCACACCTTGATGGCGATTTTCTCCAGCAGCAGTAAACGTATTTGAGTTGTTGATATAACCACGCGGTTCATCAGTTCGGAAAACAGCGAGACTACTGCCAATCATGCCATTGTCATATTTCACACCCAGTTCAGTTTGCTCACTCACGTACGGATCTAGATTTTGACCACCATTAGTGACAGCGCCATTATCGTTAGTTAGAGGCGCTCTTTTTCCTGGTGCTAGACTTTCGATATAATTACCATACACAGACCAGTCCATTGTTGGCTGATAAACAATACCGATACTTGGGGTCCACTCACTCTTATCGTAATGAGCCGTTTCTGCCTGCGTGTTGGCATCATAGCTGGTGGTTTTTATATTTTGATGACGCACACCCAAGGTGGTTTTCAGTTTGTCATCGAACAGCGATATGGTGTCTGCTAGCGCAAAGCTTTGGAGTTGCTTTTCATTGGTTAATTTGGGGTCGTCTAAATTTCCACCGAAGATTGCTGTGCTTGTAAAAGGGACTTCCGTGTAGTCGGTAGGGCGATAAAAATTGGTCGCTAGCTGATTGCCAAAATCATATGCGAATGCGCCTTTTTCTTCTTGATCATAGAGGTTTGCGGCAAACACTAAGCTATGAGCCACTTCACCGGTTTGTAATTTACCACGTAGACCAAGCTCGGCGCTTTGTACTTTATCTTCTCGAGTATTGTCAAAGCGATAAACTGTACCCGCACCATCAACGTTGTTGACAGTTAACGTGGCTAGTGAGTTTTCTTCCTCGCCACTTCGCACACCGTAAGCACCATAAGCGGTAATATTGTCATTAAAGTCATATTCTCCTCGAATCGTACCAAAGACATCCTTTTCATCTGAGTAGGTCCAAGGCTGCGCCCAATTTTTTGAGCCGTCTGGAGCATTTGGTACACTAGAAACCCCACCAAGATTGACACTAGGACGAGTCTCTGACAGCTTATTGTCTTGCCAACCTAAATCTGCTGATAGGCGATACTGATCTCCTCTATAGTCCAAACCAAGGGCAGCCAAACCCAAGGTCGATGACTCATCATCGATAGCGCTGTCACCATCTTGATAAGCAGCATTAAAGCGAACGCCAATAGCATCATCGCTACCAAAGCGATCACTGACATCTACTGCGACCTTACCTTGGTCACCTTGACCATAACCAAGCGTCACTTCACGTAGTGGCTCATTACTAGCACGTTTCGGTAGCAAATTGATTGTACCACCTGCGTTACCGCCACTGGGTGCTGCACCATTTAGCATGGCAGAAGCGCCGCGTTGGACTTCCACCCGTTCAAACAATTCAGTTGCAATGTACTGTCTTGGTAAGATGCCGTATAGACCATTGTACATGGTGTCATCTGATGTGGTGATGAAACCGCGCATAAAGTAGGCTTCTTGGAAGTTACCAAAACCCCTTGCCACGCGGACGGTTGGGTCTTTTTTGAGTAGATCGCCTACACTTTGGGCTTGCTGATTGGTGATATATTCATTGGTGTATGAGGTGGTAGAGAACGGCGTATCCATGATGTCTTGGTTACCCAAGATTCCGACGCGGCTACCGGTCGCAACTTGGCCACCTTCATAAGCATCTGGCAATCCATCCGCTGAAGCATCAGCGCTACTAGTGACGACGATAGTATCAAGTACCACATTAGGAGTGGTTTGAGCATCTACATCATCTGCCTGTGCCCATGCCGATTGACTCGTTGTTAATACGATGACAGAAGTAGATAGACAGGTTGAGCATAGTGTCTTTAAAGAGAGGGATTTAGTCGATACCAATCTAGAAGGTATAGATGCTAATCGTAGAGAAGAACCAGATACATTCGAAAGATTAAATAACGCAGCAGATAAGAGAGACAATTGCATGAATATTTCCAGCATGTAATTTAAATCGTTATTATATTGATAATAATTTTCATTATCAATATTATTACGGAGCTAATGCTAAATATATTTTCAGGTTAAAATTTTAAATGTATTATTTATATTGCCAATAGTGGTCTTGCCTGCTCAATTTCTTGTTTTGAAATGTACTTTTAATTATCTATGAATGTCAGGTAGATTATTCACTACTTTAAAGTTCGAATTCTTAGTTTCCTAAGCTCCTCTTAAGGTTTGTTTGTTGTAATAGCGGTAGAGCAAACGATGTGATGGCGAGTCTACTAGCGGTATCTCGCCTAGATTCGATGTTTAGCAATCATGTCGTCAAAAACAAACGAACCATTAAAGGAGTGACGGTCATGACCCAACATAGCACAAGCAATCCGGCACACGAGCCTGATATGTCTTTATCAAATACTCCTAAAACTCGACAAGTACGAGTTTGGGACATTTTGGTTAGAGTGACTCACTGGGCCGTCGCGGCTGGTATCACTGCCAATTTGCTGTTTACCGAAGAAGGTAGTGAGCTGCATCAATATGTCGGTTATATCGTGGTGGGGCTAGTGGTTATCCGTCTACTTTGGGGCTTTGTGGGGACGCGTTATGCACGTTTCAGTGACTTTTTCCCCACGCCGTCTCGTATTAAGCACCACCTATCTGATTTGAGTATTCGCCACACAGACGAGCAGCATTTGGGTCATAATCCATTGGCTGCCCTGATGATGTTTGCGTTATGGGCGGTGATTATTGGCTTGGGTATTAGTGGCTATCTGATGGAAGCCAACATTTTTGCCAGTAAAGATGTCCTTGAAGAAGTTCATGAGATACTGGCCAATAGTTTATACTTGTTGGTGCCGCTGCATATTATCTCTGCGATTGCCATGAGCTATTGGGAAAGGCAAAACCTGATCAAGTCGATGATAACGGGTAATAAAACGGTGACGCCGCGTCGCCCACAATAAAAAAGACAATAGAGTACATAACGTAATAGGACAATCATGGCACGCATACTATTAATAGAAGATGATAGCAATATCGCTGAAAGTCTCGTTGTTGGACTCAAAAGCCATGGTATGATGGTCGATTGGTTTAGTGATGCCAAGCAAGGTGAGATGGCACTGCAAGAGGGTATGTTTGACGCGGTGCTACTTGATTTGACCTTGCCAAGAGGGGATGGCATGACGGTGCTACAAAATTGGCGCTACAAACAGCTAGATACGCCGGTATTGATCATTACGGCTCGTGACGCGATTGCCAACCGCGTGGCTGGACTCAATGCGGGCGCCGATGATTATCTGGTCAAGCCATTTGCACTAGATGAAGTGGTTGCCCGCCTGCAGGCGTTGATACGGCGCAGTCAAGGACGTAGCCAGCCTGAGATTCGTTATGGTGACGTCGCTTATTGGCCGCACAATCACCGAGTCTCTTATCAAGGCCAAGTCGTTGAGCTCACCATCAAAGAAGTGGCGATACTCGAGCAAATGCTGACCCATCCCAAACAGATTCACAGCCGCGCAAGCTTAGAGGACAAGCTCTATGGCTGGCAACAGGATATTGAGAGCAATGCCATTGAAGTACATATCCATCATTTACGCAAAAAGCTGGGCAATGACTTTATTTTAACCAAACGCGGTATCGGCTACCATCTCAATCCAGCCCATAATCATTAATATGTTTATATTCAATTTGGCTTTCAATATACAAACCATATATGAGCAACCTATGAGCTTATGAAAAGTATCCAGCAGCGACTGTTCATCTCCTTACTCATTGGTCTGCCTTTGCTGTGGCTTGTCACGTCAAGTTTTATTGCTTGGCGGTTGTGGCACGAAATCAATGAGATGAATGACACACAAATCACCCAAGTGGTTCGTTATTTGATGGGCATCTCTGCTGATAACGATGAGCAAAGTGACCGCGACAATAATAACGAGACAGAGCACAATGGAAAACCCGTCGCCAAAATATATAATTTAAAAAGTAAGGCGCTGTCAGGCGATTTGGGTGATGCAGAAGACGATTACATGGGCTTTGCTATTTGGGATAAAGAGGGGCATTTATTAGCGGCTGACGAGAACGGACAGTCGTTTTCTTTTTTGCCAGATCAGCGCGGTTTTGTAGAAGAGGACAACGCTATTTATCAGCGTCTAAACCCTTTTAGTAAACGCTGGCGGTTGTTTTATGCGCATGATGACTATCGTAGCGATGATATGGGTGAGGAGCGTGTGATTGCCATTGGTCAAAGCCTTGCCTCTCGCCGAGAAATGATTGTTGAAGCGATGTCTGTGCAAGTACTGCCGATGTTAATTGGGCTGCTTTCCTTAATGATCTTGACTATCGGATTGATACGACACGGACTGATGCCATTAAGTCAGATTAGTTCTGAGGTAGAACAGCGCAAGCCGCAAGACGATCGTCCGATTACAGCAGACGTCCCACAAGAGATTCAGCCTTTAGTGACCGCGTTAAACGTGTTGTTTGTGAAAGTGGCAGACACTCTAGCACGGGAGCAGCGCTTTACCGCTGATGCCTCTCATGAGCTGCGTAGCCCACTGGCTGCGCTCAAACTACAAGCCGATCTTTTGCAGCAGCAGCTATTACAGCTGTCTGGTATAGAAAACGACAGTCAACTGTTTTATCACACGCAAAAAATCAGCGATGGTATTGAGCGCGCCACCCATTTGGTCGATCAGTTATTGGTGTTAGCCAAGATAGAACCGCAACAGCAGTTGCCTTTTGAGCAATTAGAACGTCCAGACTGGCTGCTGCTCACCGATACTGTGCTGAGTGATGTCAACCGCTTGGCTCGAGAAAAATACATCCAATTAAGACGTACCGTACACTGTGACAATCATGCCGATATTTTACCCATTCTTATTAATCCAGTGTTATTTAAATTGCTAATCCGCAACCTATTAGACAATGCCATTCGCTATTGCCCAGAGGGCTGCCAGATCGAACTGCAGTTGGATACTGATAGTATCAAAGTGGTGGATAATGGCTTGGGCGCAGACCCAGAGCAGCTAGCGCGGCTAAGCGAGCGCTTCTATCGTCCAGCCGGTCAAACCCAAATAGGTAGTGGGCTGGGGCTATCAATTGCCAATCGAATTGCCGATCTGCACAATCTTACCTTAGCATTTGCCAACCGCCCTCAACCAGAAACAGGCTTTATCGTAACGGTCAGCAGTAAGAACGCACTCTCAAAACCGTTATAAGACATAAAGCATACTGTCTTAATCTGTATCAGCTACACTAGGGCATACCCATTCGCGTCTCTACCTTTTGAGGATTTTATGCATCATTCTATTCATGACGAAGCACATTTGAGCAATCGCAATCATTGGTTGAGGGCAGCAGTGCTGGGTGCGAACGACGGGTTGATTTCGACCGCCAGTCTATTGGTTGGGGTGGCTGCTGCCAGTACAAGCAGTCAGACATTGCTGCTGACAGGTATGGCAGCGCTGACCGCAGGTGCATTATCAATGGCGGCTGGCGAGTATATCTCGGTCTCATCACAGGCGGATACCGAAAAGGCGGATCTCGATAAAGAGCGACATGAGCTGAGGCACAATGCTGAGCGTGAGCTGCTTGAGCTCACCAAAATTTATGAGGCGCGTGGACTTGAGCATGATTTGGCGCATCAAGTGGCCGTGAGCTTGACTGAGCACAATGCTCTGGAGGCGCATGCCCGTGATGAGATTGGCCTGACGGATATTAGTGAAGCAAAGCCTATTCATGCCTCAGTGGCTTCGGGACTATCATTTATAGCGGGGGCGATACTACCCATTATTGGGATATTACTGTTACCAGCGGAAACACTGGTTTGGTCATTGTCATCTTTGACGATAGTGGGCTTGATGTTACTTGGTATTATCTCTGCTCGTCTAGGCGGTGCACCTGTGATTCCGGCGACTACCAGAGTCGTGGTTTGGGGCGTGCTTGCCATGGTGGCAACCTCGTTAATTGGTCGCTTATTTGGCGTGGCGATTTAACAGCAGATTTATGCCATGACACCCTAACCGATTATTATGATTTTCTGGCATATTGTTTGATGGTGGGCAGGTCTTTGACAATGGCGTTGCCAACGATGTTGGGAAACAATCGATTGAGCCATGCAAAAAAACGCTCAGGAAACCCCAAATGCTGCTGCGCCTGATCGGTTGATATAAAGTGAATCAGTGCCTTTGCGACAGTCTCAGGTAAGTCCATTTTTACTTTCAATGCCTCATTCATAGCGACGACGGCATCGTTATTCATGGTGGTCTTGGTGGCTCTGGGCGCAAAATAGCGAAACGTCACTGAGGTGTCGGCATACTCGCGGCCTAACGCTTCACTTGCACCGCGTAAGGCAAACTTGCTCGCGCCATAAGCACTAAAACCTGGGTAGCCAATACTGCCAAAGGTTGAGCCAACGCTGATAATTTGGCTCGGGCCAGGCTGCGCTATCAAGATAGGTAGCAGTCTTTTTATAAGCTGTAGTGGATACGCCACATTGACGAGCATCATCTGTTCAATCGTGTCATCATTTTGATCCGTGAGCAAAGCAAAATCATTGATACCTGCGTTGAGTATGACCGTATCAATGACGTTTCCATGGCCTTGTGTCATTTCACCCAGTCCCTCTACCAGTAGCGATTGCGATGTCTGCGAGCTTAAATCACATGTATGAGACACAAGTGGGACATCAGGATAGTCTTTGGTCAACTCATCTACCAAATGAGTCAAGGTCTGGTTGTTACGCCCGACCAAAATGACAGGCTGATTATTGGCACATAATTGCCGTGCGATCTCCTGCCCGATACCACCCGTGGCACCGATTAGCATGGTGTAATTGAGCGTAGCTTGTACTAGGTCTGATTGGCCATTAGCTGGTGTCATGATATCGCATCCTTGTTGAACATTGATTGTTAGAGCACGGACTATTGAAGCGCGGATTGTGGTGAGATGCGCTGTTGCTAATCGTCTCAGTGATTAATGCCATGCCTAATTCTAAGACCCATCGCAATATACAGCTTACGCTCTGTTAAAGGTACGTC
Source organism: Psychrobacter nivimaris (assembly GCF_904846365.1). Taxonomy (GTDB): domain Bacteria; phylum Pseudomonadota; class Gammaproteobacteria; order Pseudomonadales; family Moraxellaceae; genus Psychrobacter; species Psychrobacter nivimaris_B. Next base: position 46,520 of record NZ_CAJHAL010000011.1, on the reverse strand, counting down.
AATTTGTCGACGACCATGCATGATGCGTTTGTTATCTAGTATCACCACATCACCATTTTGCCACGCAATGTCTTGAGTGTATTTTTCACAAAGCTGAGTCAGCTCATCTAGGAGCGCATCATCAACGTGCTGACCATTGGCTAGGGTGAACTCAGGTTTTTCATAGTTAAATGATGGCCCAAGTAAAGTATTGGCAAAGGCCAATTGCCCGCTTACGTTGTCTTCTCGGATGGCAGGTATCTGTAAGACGTACCGAACGCCGCCATTTGTCTGAGGCTCTACATGATGCGTTAACGTCTTGCTCGTCGTCGCCGTGATAAATGTCTCTAAATCATCCAAGCTTATTTGATCGGCGTTTGCTCTGCCGGTCGCAGTCGCCACATAATTTTGCCATATTGCCTGAGGCAAATAGCGACTGATACGCATCGGCTGACTAAAGGTGGCCTTTAGCTCAGGTGATAGCGCTTGATACACAGCATGTCCATCACATATCGTTGTCTGTGAGCCTTTTTTAGCGCTCAATTCACTAAAAAAAGCAATGACGTCAGGCGGTATCGGCGTATTACCATTTTCGATATGCAGCCCAATAGCATGCGTGCCTGCATCCACTTTTTGCGCTTCAGAAGTGACGTTTTGGCGGGCAGGGTCGTATGTCAAGGTCTGACAAAGTTGACTCATCAATTGGCTAAACGTCTCTACATCGTAGTGATAGCCTCGAAGTAACGTCCAACCATGGGTTTGCAACTCCATTAAAATATCAGCGGTTTTAGGCAAGGATACGCTAGCAGACGCGTGGGAGGTTGGTGCCTCAAAAGTGTCAAGTTCGATAACGTCGCTTTTTATCAAGTTGCTTTGTATCAGGTCGTTTTCTATCAAATCATTTGGCATCAGAGTGGTTTGCATAATATGGTCCTATTGTTGTACTGCTGGTAAAAGTGTCTGTTATAAGCCGAGTGCCGATTGATAAGCGGTAAAAATGTGCGCGCGTCGCAGTTTGCCGTTATCAGTTAATAATTCATTGTCCGTACTAAAAGGGTGCTCGGCGAGATGCCACTGTTGGATACGCGCATAGTCGGGCAAGGTTTGGTTAACGACATCTATCGCTTGCGCAATCGCAGATTGTGGATCATTGCTCGTTGCGACCATGTTGGGGTTGGCGACTATCACCGCAGACAAATGCGGCTCATTATCTCCGAGTACCGCGACCTGATAAATAATGGGCTGCGTTGAGAGCTGCGCTTCTACCCATTCAGGCGAGATATTACGGCCAAAACTACTGATGAGCACGTTTTTGCGTCGACCCGTGATGTATAAATAGCCGTCGTCATCTAAATGACCGATATCCCCTGTGGCAATGATGCCATTGTCATCCTTACTATTATCATGGTTTAAGTAGCCTTGCATCGCATTGCCCTTAACCATTACTTCGCCACTATCTGCGATGCTGACCGAGGCGTGAGGCATCGGTTTACCGACACTGCCTGTACGATTGGCTTTTGGCGTATTGAGACTGACCACCGAGCCGCATTCAGATAAACCATAGCCTTCATAGACAGGCAAGCTTAAGGCGCTGGCGTCCTTTAGTAATTGAGGAGAGACTTTGCCGCCACCGACTGCCATAAATTTTAACGACGGCACAGCAGCATTGGTGCTAGATTCGGTTGTTTCATTGGCGGCCATGTGCTCACAAATGGCTTTTAGCATTTGCGGTAATAAAATAACGCTGGCGATATCGTATGTTTGTACCGTTGTCATCAAGCGCTTGGCATCAAATGCTTGATTGGATAACAAACCAAATTGATCAATGTGCCCTGTAATCAAAGTACGGCCCATGTATAGGCTCACGTAGACGCCTGCCACATTTTCTAATAAAGTGGCAAAAGGCAACACGCTCAAATGACTAAAATTGCTTGTGGCATTGCTCACTTTTGGCGCGTGAGTAGCGTCATCTGTCAAGGTATCAGCGAGCGCACCCGATAACGACTCGACAATACGCATCAATGTCTCTTGACCCAAACACACGCCTTTTGGCATACCCGTACTGCCTGAAGTGTAAGTCACTTTGCAAAAGTCGCTAGTGGTAGAGAAATTTTGAGCGGTGAAGGTATGGTCAGTGATGGTGCCAGCAAGTTGATAAAAACGGCCTGTGATAGGAGTTGCCTGCTCAGACTTGATGGCTTTTGTCTCTGGTGTATCAGCAATTATCCAGTTATCCGTATTGTCTATGGTTGGCAGTTGTAAACCAGCGCCAACGTATACCATCTCTATCTGCGCATCTTGTAGTAAGTGCGCAATTTGCGCGGCACTAAAAAATAAGGGGATGGGTACAACGACCGCGCCGACGGTACTCAATGCCAAATCGAGTATGATCCAATCTATATCGTTATGCGCATATAAGGCGACACGCTTGCCTTGCCATGTTTCTAATGTTTGATGAAGCGCGGATAGCGTGCGTTGTAGCTGGCCATAGGTCAGACTGGTCGTGTTATGGTCAGCTATCGTTTGTATCGCCACCTGCTTGGGTGTTTGGCGGGCATGCTGACATATCGCGGTATAAATGGGGGTCATAGTATTCTCACTGTCTTGTGGTGGTGCAGTGTTATTGGTTGGCTAATGCATGCGTATTAAACGGCTATCTTATTTAGCGTCAAACGCGTGGTAGCATTCATCTCTAACGTTTCGGTATAGCGATAATGAGGCGCGCATACCCGCTTAGCATCGGCCACATTGATAGCGACGACCAAGGGATTGTGCTGATAGTAATGGCCCCATGAGGATACTTGCTCAGGGTCTTCTAGCGCTTCTGCCGTGGCCTTGGCAATGACATGACTGCGAATGCCCATATGTGCCAATATATGCCGTACCGCATCGGTGCCAGTACACACGACCCAGTCTGCTTTGGTTTGGTATTCATGAGTCGTAGAATTCAGGGTGGGGGTGGATAAATAAAACACCAAAAATGCTATCATAAGCCGCGCGCTACCCGCACAACCTGATGCCAAATTGCCAATCTCAAAAATGCGCTGGCGACTGACTGGCTCGCCTGCCACTCTGCTGATCTCATGTTGTATCGGCGTGTTCAGATACTGCTCTAAAAATATCTTATCTTCACAGATAGGCTTTAGACCGATAGCAACGCTCGTGCCTTTAAATGTAGGCAAAGTATTATCATCAGTGGATAACCAATCGCCATAGGATGACATATCGGCAAAACCTGAAAACAAAATGGGCATAAAGTAGCTTAATCGGGCGTGATGGATGTACTCGTATATGCGTTTGATAAATGCCTGGGCATCTTGGTTTTGGGCATATGAAGTAGGCGATGTCGCTATTGGCATTTGCGTACTGGCACGAATATAGAGGGAGGAGGGTATGCCTTGCACTTCCAATATTGACATTGGCTTAACCGCTTCAATATAAAAGGTCGTATTTAGAACATTCTGTAAGGTATGAGTGCTATCAATAGATAATGACATCAGCTGTCTCCAAATGGTTAAAAGCTTTTAGCACGATTAACATCATGAAAGCATCATAAAGGAGCAACCTTAACTGAACCTTAAGATAGTATCGTCTTTAACAGGCGATATAGTTAGTTAGCAGTCGATATAGTTAGAAACGAGTATTTAGCGCAGTATTTAACCTCTAACATTAATACGCAGTAATCACGGACATGATTCGCCCTAAAGCCGTAAACCGACTCAACTGCTGACTTATCATCCTCAAAAACTGCATGTATCAGTCCTTAGACTATAGAAAATAGTCCAGTATAAATTCAAAAAAATGATATTTACAATAGGTGTCAATGGTTTTTAGCCAACAATAAGTTGCCATTATAATAACTTTGACTGTGATTATATTTTGAGTTTTTTGGTGTTTATTTATCAGTCAAACAAGAATTTAGGTGCTGCAAACGCCGTCAACATCGAGAGTGAAATCGGTGTGATCTCATCGCGCCTAATAATATTTACCTACTCCCTAATAAAAACCATATCAGTGTGTTTGAGCCTACTGGTTCTTATTGATATGCTATTTAGTTTTATTCAATTATGGAAAATAATTATGACTTCACCGCGCCATCGATTGTATTCTTTTCGCCGCTGTCCCTATGCCATGCGTGCCCGTCTCGGTCTTTTATTTGCCGAGCAGTCTGTAGCGCTGCGGGAGGTTACGCTGAAGAATAAACCAGAGCAAATGCTAGCGATTAGCCCAAAAGGGACAGTACCCGTTTTACAGTTGGCGGATGGGACCGTCATTGAAGAAAGTGACGAGATTATGATGTGGGCACTTGCGCAGAATGACCCACACGGCTTACTTGATAAAAATACATTACCGCAAGCAAGTGCCTTGATTGCACAAAATGATAATGAGTTTAAATATTGGCTAGATCGATACAAATATGCAGATCGGTATCCTGAGATGACCCAGAGCGAGTATCGACAGCGCGGCGAGGTGTTTTTGCAGGTATTGGAGACGCTATTGACAAAAAATGTCTATCTATTAGGAGACAGTGTGACCACAGCGGATATTGGTATCATGCCGTTTGTTCGTCAATTTGCGCATGTTGATCGTGAGGTGTTTTATGGTTTGCCATACCCTAAATCGCAGCAGTGGTTACAAGATTGGCTTGCGCATCCGTTATTTTTGCAAGTCATGACTAAGTTTGAACCATGGCAAGAAGGCGATGAGGTGGTGATTTTTCCTTGTTAATATCTGGTATTTGAAGTTATTTATATGATCACATGAGTGGTGAGTGGTAGGTAAAGTATAGATTTGAAAGAACGTAGGAGAATACACATTGTATACTTGTAGTGGTCAAATATTTTTAGACAGCACTTAAGAGGTTTTTGTTGAAATAAAGTCTCTTTTTCTCGCTCGGTGTTAAATACTCATTAAAGCTGTGTGGTCTTACACTTTGATAATAGCCCCAAATATAATCATTTACTGCCTGCCGAGCCTCATCAATATTGTCATAGCCGTTTTTTGGCATCCACTCTGTCTTAAAGCTTCTAAAGAATCTCTCTGTAGGTGCATTGTCCCAACAGTTGCCTCGTCGGCTCATACTATGCGACATACCATTGCACTTGGCTACGCATTTAGCATACTCTTCACTGGTATAATGACTGCCTTGATCAGAGTGAAACAGCACTCCACTTGGTTTAAGTCTCGTCTAATACGCCATCTGTAGTGCTGAGGCAGTCAAAAAGCTATCAGGAGAGTCTGAGATGCTAAAGCCCACCACGCACCGTGCAAACAAGTCTATCACCACTGCTAGATAGCACCAGCCCCCTTTGATGCGAACATAAGTCACATCGCCCGTCCAGATTTGATTAGGAGCGGCTGGTCTAAAGCTACGGTCTAAGAGATTGTCATAGGCTTTATGTTCTTCATCAGCATGTTTGTATTTGTGACTCTTGATCTGGCAGCTGACTAAGCCCATTTGGCTCATAAGCTTAGACGCTAAATAACGCGTCAGCGTTATTTCGTGCTTATTGGCTAAAATGGCAACCACAGTGCGAGCGCCAGCCGACTGCTTTGAGTCATTGAATATCTGACGTATTAAGGTTTTTAACCTAATGCGTTCTATATCAATCGGCTTAGTCTGTATGCCATAGTAGTAGCTACTTCTAACTACATCAAATAAGTTGCATAGCTTACTTATGCTCAGTCGTTTATCTTGCTCTACTAGTGTTTTAATTAACGATAGACGTTCAGGTTGTCCGATGCCAGCAGAGCTGAAGCCTTTTTTAATATGTCTTTCTCCATTTTAAATTGTCTAACTTCTCTCTCAAGCTCCTGAATGCGACGCTGTTCATCGGTTAGGGATAGACCTTCAGTTAGGGCAATGCCTTGTTTCTCTTTTTTATATTTGCGTACCCAGTTGTCTAAGCTAGAGATGCCTATGCCTAACGACTGGGCTACCTCAGCAACTTTGCGATTACGCTCAATCACTAAACTGACGGCTTCTAATTTGAATTCTCGGGTATATGCGCGGCGTTTGGTCGTCATACTAATTGTCCTCTTTAGGGTAGTATAACCTTGTATCTTGAATAACCGCTTAATACTATCGATGAAAGTTGATAAAATAAAGCAGTTATTCATGAGCATTGAGAGTATGAGTATAACCTTAGTGCCTAGACACTGTGTAAGAGATTATGCCCAATGCTCATCCTATCATCTTAATATTCTGAATGGTATCCAAGTGCCTCGACATCTTATCAGATGCCATGAGTGACACTGCATAAACAAGGGAAGACAATAAGATGACACATTATATAGGCATAGACGTTAGTAAAAATAAGCTAGATATTGCATGTCTCAAAGACACTGACAAACTAAAATTCAAAACTAAAGTCTTTAAAAATGATCACAGTGACTATGCTGCTCTTATCAACTGGCTAATTGCTAACATTACTGATGACTTAAACAACATCCACATAACCCTTGAAGCCACAGGCGTCTATCACGAGAACATCGCCTACTACCTATTTGATAAAAAGCTTAACGTCAGCATCATCAATCCTGCTTACGTCAAAAGCTATGCTGCTAGTTTAGGAAGTCGCAACAAGACGGATAAGAAAGATAGTATGTTATTAGCCCGCTACACCTATAGTGCTAAGCCTAAATTGTGGACACCGCCGCCAGCAGAGGCGCGTCACCTCAAGTCTTTACTGTCGCGCTTAGACGCGCTACAAGAAGACTTACAACGTGAGCTGAATCGATTGGAAAAAACGGAGGCCACAGACACCGCTCCTATCGTTAAAGCGTCTATTGAGCAGATGATAGTCTCTTTGCAAGCCGCCATTGTTAAGCTCAATGGTGATATTGATGACCATATCGATGGTCATCCCAATTTAAAGCAAGACCAATATCTGCTACAAACTATTAAAGGCGTCGGCCCTGTTGTCTCAAAGCAGATGATGTCGCTGATGCATAATAAGCAGTTTAGTCAAGCGTCGCAAATGGCAGCCTTTTTAGGCCTAGTTCCCAAGCATAGTGAATCAGGGCTATTTAAGGGCAAGTCTCGCTTAGCAAAGAATGGCTCAAGTGCCGTAAGAGCTAAATTGTATATGCCGGCGCTAGTCGCCATTAAGCATAATCCCGACATTAAGGCGCAGTATGAGCGACTGCTTGCTAACGGTAAGTGCAAAATGCAGGCTGTCTGTGCGGCGATGCGTAAGCTTGTGCATATTTGTTTCGGCGTGGTTAAACATCAGCAACCTTACCAAGCAAGAGTTGAGCTAATTAGCACTTGATTTAGCTTTTTTAAGATGGTATCTCTTGTGCACTGTCCAAATTTATTATGCCACTACAATGACACCTGCTGAGTACAGGCAGGTGGCTTAATTATTCTACGATGATGTTGTGTTAAGAATGGGGTATTTACAATGAGGTAATTCCGCTTATGGAACATTTAGCAGGCCTAACAAGACCATAAGTTGACCTCCCTGCGCTACACTTCAGCCGGTAAATTATGGCAGCGTTGATATCACTACCACTTGCCAAGTTGAATACACTGATGACTATCTAACTTTTAAGCCATAATTACTTTAGTTTGAATTAAAGTGAGTTAATGCATAGACTGAAGCAAGTAATGTTGTCTTCAGTCTATGTTCGTAGTTTGATTACACTTATTCTATAGGAGACGGCTTACCGTGCGGGCTTGAGCGCAGGTACTGTTTGGGCGCTTTGACGGTTGCGCCAAGCTCGGCCGCCGCGTGCCACGGCCAGTGCGGGTCATAGAGGATGCCGCGTGCCAATGCAACCGCGTCCGCTTGCTGCTCGGTGATGATGCTTTCTGCCTGCTCGGCCTCGGTGATTAGGCCCACGGCAATGACGGGTATATTGACCGCTTCTTTTATGGCTGCGGCAAAAGGCACTTGATAGCTCGCTTCCACAGGGATTTGCTGCTGTGGGCTAAGTCCTGCGGTGCTCACATGGATATAATCACAGCCTAATGCTTCTAAGGCTTTAGCCAGCTCGATCGTTTGGGTAAGGTCCCAGCCGCCTTCGACCCAATCGGTTGCAGAAACCCGCACGCCCACTGGCTTGTCACTTGAAAACTCAGCCCGAACCGCTGTAAACACCTCAAGTAACAAGCGCATTCTGTTCTCAAGACTGCCACCATATTGATCATCACGTTTGTTAGAAAGCGGCGACAAAAACTGATGTAATAGATAACCGTGCGCCCCATGCAGCTCAATTAAGTCAAGCCCTAGCGCATCGGCACGTCTTGCCGCATTCACAAAATCACTGATGAGTGTATCAATGTCATTTTGATCCATTGCTGTGGGTACAGTAGAGTTTTCGTCATACGCCAGCGCTGATGGTGCCACCGTTTGCCAGCCATTCACCTCATCAGGGGCAATCGAGCCGCCGCCGTCCCATGGTTTTTTGGTTGACGCTTTACGCCCAGCATGGGCCAACTGGACGCCTATCGGCATCGGGCTGTACTGTCTGATTGCTGTTAGCGTTTTATCCAGTGCCGCTTGCGTCCTATCATCCCATAATCCCAAATCTGCATAGCTGATACGCCCTTGCGGATTGACCGCTGTCGCTTCTAAAATAAGTAGCCCTGCACCGCTCAAACTCATTTGGCCCAAGTGAATCGTATGCCAATCGCTTGCCGCGCCATTGTTGGCAGAGTATTGGCACATAGGAGCAATGATGATGCGGTTATCTAGGGTGAGTTGCCCAAGTGTCAAAGGCGAAAAAAGCTGGCTCATGGTAAATCCTTAAAAAAACGCGCCTCGCTTAAAGGCATGGAAAATAACAGGAAAAATCGATATAAATGGTTTATATAGTTAAGTCTAAATAAAAACGATACAGGATAATAAATTCATTTGATTAAACGCTATTTTTCTTGCTTGCTGTGACTACGTCTCCAGAGGCTGCGAAAAATAGCGTTTAATCTTATTGTATCGATTTTATAGTGAACCGACTATATAATTAGCGCTTGAATACATGATGGGGATGAATGGTTGTTTTTATAGGTTACATTTAAGTGACGCTAGCTAATATATAAATTACTCTCAATCATGTTTTTCATATGCAGCAGGCGAGGGGCAATATCTTCTTCTAATTTGGTGCGACTCAGGATAAAACTTGGGGCGCCGCAGTTAAACGTGAGCAAACCTTCCGTCGGGTGCATCAGCGCAATGGCGACTGCATTGACATCTTTTTGCCATTCACTGATAGAAAAACAATAGCCGTAATCTTCATAATCTTGAAAGGCTTTGTCCAGCCCTCGTCTGATCTTTAGCCAATCATCCTTGTACTTATTGCGAATCGCATTTAGGATAAATTCTTGCTCAGCAGGCGGCATGCTGGCGAGGCAAGCTCGTCCCATTGAGCTTAAATGAATGGGGAGGTATGAGCCGATATTGCGCTGCATGGTCGTGCTACCAGCGCCCTGTACCACATTGAGATAGACCATCATCAACCGATCGCGAGTCGCCATGGCCACAGCACTATTGGCATAATCTGCCAGCTCTTCCATATAAGGGGTGGCGAGATTGTTGATGGAGATGTTGGTCATCATGGTATAGCCAAACCCAAGCACGCCGGTTGAGAGCTGATACTTACTGCTCGTAGTAGACTGTTTGAGATAGCCTAATTTGACCAGGGTATAGGTGAGGCGAGTGATGGTACCCTTAGGAATCCCTGTCAGTTGACTCAGCTCTTGATTGCCCAGATAAGGTCGCTTCGGGGTAAAACAGCGCAGTAGCTCAAGACCACGAGCCAACGCGGTGACAAACTGTCTGTCGTTTTTGCCCTGCATCTCTGCAATGGGTTCTAACAACTCCATATGCATCTCATTATTAGGGTCGTCATTGGCAAGGGTGTCATTCGTCATAGGCGGTCTATTATCCCCAATTCAGTCCATACAAGCATAGTAAAATTATCACTACCTAGCGTCACTGTGAGCCAGTATTGCTCTATAGAACAAGTGTTTAGCAAATACTCATTATAGGCTTTATCACTGACTCACAGTCACATGCCAAGGGCAGTTTATCTTGTTCATTATACTATATTACCGTACATTTATATTCTCAGCATAGCATGATGTGGGTAGATTGTTTCGCTATGCGGTATGAACGGTCGTAATATAGGGAGTCAACGCCATTATAAAAGATTTTATGAGGCCTCTTGTGGATCATACTGCTTTTCTTTGATAAACAAGGTTGGGATCAGACCACATAAGAAGTAAGCACCTGCCATCAGCAGCAGACCTGCACCGATGGAGTTATGCATGGCCATATAGCCAATAGCGACAGGGGCAATCACAGAGCCAAGTCGCCCGATATTAAAGGCACCGCCAATGGCTGTCCCTCGAATAGCTGTCGGGAAGCTCTCGGTCAGATAGGTAGCATTGATGGCATAAGGAATACCGTATAAAAAACCAAAGGTAATCATTAACCAGCCAATGTTTTCTGGAGTATGCATATAGACTAAGAAAGGAATGAATAGCGCGGTGCCCATGGTGCCAAAAGCAAAGACTATTTTTCGACCGATTTTATCCGCCATAAAACCTGCTATTACTTTAGCAAACATCATCGTTAGGTAAGTGCCCGCCATATATAGCGCCATTTCTTTAAACTTGATACCGAGCTCTGTCTCTAGATAAGACGGCAGCCAGTTACTCACACCAAAATAACCAAACAGTAAAAGCCCTGAACTCATCGACCACAATATAAACATGATGCGATGTTTGGGGTTTTCGAATATGGCTTTGTAGGGATTTTCCGCTTTTTGTAGTGTGTTTTTCTCGCCACTTAACTTGCGCGCACGAGCCTCTTTCCAAGATTGTGGTTCCGGTACTAAAAAATACATTGAGACTGAAAGGAGAATGGGTAAAAATGTTAAAAGGTATAGGGTACGCCAGCCATAGCTAGGGATGATCCATGCTGAAATGCTGGTAATGACCAAAGACCCGAGCGTAAACCCTGTCATGAGCGCGGCAAGTACCGTGGTTCGATGCTTCGTCGGCACCATCTCAGACATCAACGTGTTGGTGGCGATATATAAGCTGCCAAGCCCTAAGCAAGCAATAAATCGTAGTGCCACAAACTGCTCATAGCTCTGCACAAGCCCACTAAAACCAGATAGGATAGAAAACATCCCCGTCGCCAGAACGATCACGCGTACCCGTCCGAAGCGGTCACAGGCCCAGCCGCCAAAAACTCCGCCAATAGCCATGCCAAACAATGACCAGCTGCCCAGCGCGCCAGCTTGTACATTGGTCAATCCAAATTCTTGCTTGAGACTAGAGAGGGTAAAAGCAAGAATACCGATGTCAGCGCCATCACATAGCAATACCAAAAAACAAAAAACAAAGGCCAGCTTCCAAGGCTGTTTTTGGACCGCGCTTGCGCTTGGGTCTGACGTTATAGCGACACTTTTCACAATTTATATCCTTAACGTTGTGAGAATGAAAAACTAATTTGATGCGTAGTGGTAGAAATAGAGGGGAACGGTATCAGCATCCTAGCAAATACCGCCGTGCATTCTGGTGGGTAAAAAAGTGGTAGGGATTACTCGCTGGCTTCTTTAATCATATTGCGGGCAATGATGACTTGCTGAATTTGCGTGGTACCTTCATACAAACGATATAGACGTACATCACGATAAAAACGTTCAATACCGTAATCTGCGATATAACCAGCACCGCCATGGATCTGTACCGCTCTATCAGCAACACGGCCACACATCTCAGTGGCAAACATTTTGGCGCATGAGGATTCAGTAACGACGTCTTTGCCTTCGTCACGCAGACGTGCAGCGTCTAGTACCATGGATTTGGCAGCATAAATTTCTGCTTTTGAGTCAGCGAGCATGCCCTGGATAAGCTGAAAGCTAGCAATCGGTTGACCAAACTGCTTACGCTCGACAGCATAGTTGAGTGCATCATTCAGCATGCGACTGGCGGCTCCAGTACTGGCTGCCGCAATATGCAAGCGCCCTTTATCAAGAACTTTCATAGCCGTTTTAAAGCCAACCCCCTCAACACCGCCGATGAGTGCATCCGCTGGTACGACGCAATTATCAAAGATCACATCACAGGTATGCGCGCCTTTTTGGCCCATTTTTTTGTCAATTTTACCCAAAGTAATACCTGGTGTGTCACTCTCCACAATAAATGCTGAAATACCGCCAGAGCGTTTGTTTTGTGGGTCAGTACGTGCCATGACAGTGAATACGCCAGCCTGCGGGGCATTGGTGATATAACGTTTGGTGCCATTGATGATATAAGTATCACCATCCTTAATAGCGGTCGTTTTCAATGAGGCGGCATCTGATCCCGACTCCGGCTCGGTCAAACAGAACGAACCGATGATTTCACCACTGGCCAACCGAGGTAGATACTTCTGCTTTTGCGCTTCAGTGCCATCAATCACTAGGCCAGATGAGCCAATACCATTATTTGTCCCTATTAATGAGCGAAACGCAGGGGAGGTGCGTCCTAACTCAAATGCCAGCGTGACTTCTTCTTCCATAGTGACACCAAGTCCGCCGTACTCTTCGGGTATGGTCAGTCCAAAAAGCCCTAATTCTCGCATTTGCTCAATGATCTCTTCTGGAAGGCGGTCATTTTCGGCAACCCAATGTTCCATAGGGATAAGTTGATCGTTAACGAAGTTACGAATGGTTTGAGTGATGTGGTCGAGGGTCTCTTTATCTCTAATCATATGAATCTTCCTTGTTTGATTGATGCCTAATATCAATATCGGCTCTGTGACTGTAATAAATAATGTGACGTCCTTGGATAAACAGCATAATCGATGAATTATTAAATTACAATAGTTTTGGTTTAAAAAACCGCATTGCGGTATTTATATGATTGAATATAGCTATTTATTTTAAATTTATTATAATTTATCAAATTTTTATGCTTCACAAACCAAAATAAACAGTATATATTGATATTAAATACCGCACAGCGATATTTAATATTCAAAATAAATGCTTTGTTAGGGTGTTTATACTTTATGCAAGAATGATGTTTAAGGAGTCGATCATGGAAGAGCCGCTCATTATTTGTGAGAAAAAAGGAGAAGGCGTGAGTGTCGTTAGACTTAATCGCCCCAAAGTGCGCAATGCACTAAACAGCGAGCTACGTCAACAAATGGCAGATCTGTTCATTCAACTAAATGATGACCCACAAACCAAAGCGATCGTCCTTACTGGTGGTGACAAGGTGTTTGCCGCTGGTGCGGATATCAATGATTTCTTGACTACAAGTACAGTGGATATGTACCTGCGTCATAGTGAGCGCTATTGGGATGCCATTACTAACTGCCAAAAACCTATTATTGCTGCCGTCAATGGTTACGCACTAGGCGGTGGCTGCGAGTTGGCCATGCATGCTGACATCATCATCGCAGGTAAGTCTGCCAAATTTGGTCAACCCGAAATCAAGATAGGACTCATGCCAGGTGCTGGCGGGACGCAGCGTTTGTTTCGCGCGGTTGGCAAACATAAGGCCATGAAGATGGTACTAACGGGCGATATGATTAGCGCTGATGAGGCGGACACAATGGGGCTGGTATCTGAAGTCGTTGAAAACGAGGCTACCATCACACGTGCCATCGAGATTGCTGAGCAGCTATCACATTACTCTCCCATTGCCTTAGCGCAAATCAAAGAAGTGGCAAATTTGGGTGTTGATATGCCTTTAGAAGGTGCGTTGGCTTTAGAGCGTAAGGCTTTCCAGATTTTGTTCAATACTCACGACCAAAAAGAAGGTGCTAAAGCCTTCTTGGAAAAGCGTCCTGCAGAATATAAAGGACATTAATCCTTAGCCGCGTTAATTCCTAAGCACGTGAATTTATAGGCACGTGAATTTAAAGCCACATTGTGATCGCTTTTGAAGCAAGTTATCACCTTTGAACCGAAATTTCATAGCAAACTATGTAGAGAGTTATTATGACTGTGAACACAATTGCCATTATCGGCACTGGTATTATGGGCATGGGTATTGCTCAAATTGCTGCTCAAGCTGGTATCCAAGTACTTTTATATGACGCCAAATCAGGCGCTGCTGAACAAGGACGACAATCCTTGCAAAGTACCCTAGAAAAACTAACTGCTAAAGGTAAGTTTACCGATCAGCAGCTACAGGATACTTTAAGTAATTTGACGGTGCTACAAGAGCTTAGCCAAATTGCGACTGCTGAGATAGTGGTTGAAGCCATTATCGAAAATCTAAACATCAAAAAACAGCTTTTTGCCCAGTTAGAAGGTGTGGTCACCGCCGATACTATTTTGGCGACCAATACCTCTTCCTTATCAGTGACGGCAATTGCTGCTGATTGTGATTATCCAGAGCGCGTGGCAGGATTTCACTTCTTTAATCCTGTGCCTTTAATGAAAATTGTAGAGGTCATTCCAGGTCTGTCTACTCAGCAATCAGTGATTGACGTTCTCTCCGATTTGGCCAAACGTATGGGTCATCTAGGTGTGGTAGCAAAAGACACACCGGGTTTTATCGTCAATCATGGCGGTAGAGCGTACGGTACAGAAGCGCTGAAAATATTGGGTGAAGGGGTAACCACGTTTGAGAATATTGACCGAATTTTGCGTGAAGGCGCAGGATTTCGCATGGGGCCGTTTGAGCTGTTAGACCTCACTGGTATCGATGTGTCGCACCCTGTGATGGAGTCTATTTACAATCAGTTCTATCACGAAGCGCGCTATCGTCCGCATCCACTGACCCGTCAAATGCTAGTAGGTAAAAAGCTTGGTCGTAAGGTTGGTGAAGGGTTTTATCACTATGAAAACGGTCAGAAGTTGTCAGCAGCTACTGCTCAAGATCGGTCGTCCGAAGCACTCATATCTGATGCCGTTATTACCTCAGTTTGGGTTGGCGCTGATCTGGCAGAAGACAAAACTCAACTGGTCGATTACCTAAAGTCTCAGGGTGTCGCGATCGATGACAACGACAAGCCAAACCCTGATAGTTTGGTGCTGCTCGCACCCTATGGCGAAGATACGACCAATGCTGCCATTCGTTATCAAGTTAATCCTAAGCAAGCCGTTGCCATTGATATGCTCACTGGACTAGCAAAGCATCGTACTTTGATGCCAAGTCTCGTCACGCAGGAAACATTTATCGCACAAGCTTATGCATTATTCAGTAAGGGCTTGGATGACAGTGAAGCAAACACGCAATCCGCTGTCGGTGCCACGCTAATTACAGAAAGCATCGGCTTTGTGGCACAACGTGTGGTCGCTATGGTGATTAACCTTGGTTGTGACATTGCTATGCAAGGGATTGCTTCACCTGAGGACATCGATAATGCTGTCAAGCTTGGGTTAGGTTATCCATATGGTCCTATCTCTTGGGGCGACCATCTTGGGGCCTCGCGTGTGCTGCTTATTTTAGGGCGCATCTACGGGCTGACAGGTGACCCACGTTATCGTCCAAGCCCTTGGCTGCAACGCCGCGCCAAGCTTGATATGTCATTGTTTACTCAGCAGACCAAATACTAATATTGACGACACAGCAATATTGCCAAACCATAAAACTATTATTCAGAGTTAAAAATACGACAAGGAAACGTTATGTTAGATGCCTATATTTATGATGGATTAAGAAGTCCTTTCGGCCGGTATGTTGGCGCATTAGCAACCGTACGTGCTGATGATTTGGTTGCTACCGTGATGAAAGCGTTGGTCGAAAAGCACCAACTATCTGCTGATATCTTTGATGAAGTGTTGCTAGGCAGTGCCAACCAAGCAGGTGAAGACTCTCGTAACATCGCGCGTAACGCGGCTTTGTTAGCAGGGTTGGATGTCAATACCCCAGGTCAGACAGTAAACCGTTTATGTGCGTCAGGTCTGTCCACTGTTGTCGATGCTGCTCGCAGTATTACGTGCAATGAAGGGGATATTATTTTAGCAGGTGGGGTCGAGTCGATGACGCGTGCACCGTTTGTATTTGCCAAGACAGAGCAACCTTTTAGCCGTGACTTCAAAGTATTTGATACGACCATTGGTAGCCGTTTCCCCAACCCAAAAATTATTGAGCAGTTCGGCAGTGATACCATGCCGCAGACGGGCGATAATGTCGCGCAGAAGTATGGTATTACGCGCGAGGAAGCCGATAAGTTTGCAGCCGCATCACAAGCCAAGTACCAAGCTGCTAAGCAAGCAGGGTTTTTTAACGATGAAATAACACCTATCACCGTACCCCAAGGTAAGAAATTGCCTGCAAAAGTAGTCATAGAGGATGAGCATCCGCGTGCCAGCTCTAATATTCAAGCACTACAAAAGCTCAAACCGTTAAACAAAGATGGAATCGTCACCGCAGGTAATGCGTCTGGTATCAATGATGGTGCTGCCGCGCTCATCATTGGCTCAAAGCAAGCAGAGGAAAAGCTAGGCTTTAAACCGATTGCCAAGATCTTATCATCAGGTGCAATGGCTGTTGAACCCAATATCATGGGTGTGGGTCCTGTTGAAGCAATTAAGCTAGCACTAAAGCGTGCGGATCTGACCCTCGAGGACATGTCTGTCATTGAGATTAATGAAGCTTTTGCTTCTCAAGTGCTTGGCTGTCTAAAAGGGTTGGACATTGAATTTGATGATAAGCGTGTCAATCCCAATGGTGGCGCCATCGCTGTCGGCCATCCGCTTGGCGCATCAGGTGCAAGAATCGCCTTGAGTACCGCTCGAGAGCTACAGCGTACGGGTGGCAAATATGCCGTGGTCAGCTTATGTATTGGTATTGGGCAAGGGCTTGCCATGGTGATAGAACGCGTCTAAGACTCAAAAGCACGCTCGCCCCATTACTGATTATAGTTGATTCAGTTTAGAAGAGAGACAAGGCAACCGAGCGCAGATGTAACTGTGATACTTCAAGAGAGGTTAACGCTGTCACTCTTTTATAGAGGATTGACTATATCAAGGACAATTTATTATCAAGGAAGATACCATGACAACCATACTTAACGAACACGATAACTACCATCAAGCCGAAAACGCGTATGGGTTTCCGTTAATTATCAAACAGTTACTAAACCGCGCCAAAATCGTCTCTACCAACCAAACCATCAGCTATGCCGACAAAGTCACTTATACCTATGCTGAGTTTTTTAAACGTATTAATCGCTTGGCCAATGTATTAAAAAATATGGGCTTGCAGGCAGGTGATGTGGTCGCGGTCATGGATTGGGACAGTCATCGTTACCTTGAAGCATACTTTGCAGTACCAATGTCAGGCATGATTTTGCAAACCGTTAATGTCCGTCTGTCTGAAGAAAAAGTGCTATATACCGTCAACCATGCTGCGCCAAAAGCCTTATTGTTGAATGCTGAATTTGCGCCGATGATTAAAGACTATCGTGACGATGCGCCTTCTATCGAGCATGTAATGTGGGCCGATGATGCAGAGGATGACAAAGTAGGTGGTGAGAAAGCTGAGCTGCCTGACTATGTCGATGGCGAATATGAGGCGCTCTTAGCAGCTGCTAGTGACGAGTTTGACTTCCTAGACTTTGATGAAAACACTATTGCTACAACATTCTATACCAGTGGCACGACAGGTGATCCGAAAGGAGTTTTCTTTACTCATCGTCAGATCGTACTACAGACGATGGCAAGCACACTGGCATCAGCGCTCAATGCCGAAGGTCAAGGCGCGCGCTACAACGATGTATATATGCCGATGACGCCTTTGTTTCATGTACATGCGTGGTGCTGGCCGTATGGCGCAACCATGATAGGGCTCAAGCAAGTATATCCCGGGAGATATCTGGCACCAAAACTGGTCGATTTGATTGAGCAGCACAAAGTCACGCTGTCACATGGTGTCCCAGCAGTATTGCAAATGCTCCTCAAAGAAATGGCAGAGCGTGGCCGAAAATTCGAAGATCTTAAACTGTTACTAGGTGGCTCAAAGCTTAACGAAGGCTTGGCCAAAGCGGCAATCGAATGTGGCATAGAATTTATGTCAGGCTTTGGTATGTCAGAATCATGCCCTGTACTGTCTCGAGCAGTATTCGATGACAAAACAGAGTCGATGACGCTAGAGGATAATCTGAATTATCGCTGTCTATCAGGCTCGCCAATTATGTTAGTTTCGATGGAAATTTGGGATGAAAACGGTAAACCACAACCCATGGATGGCAAATCTACAGGCGAGCTTGTGATACGCGCGCCGTGGTTGACCCAAAGCTATTTTAAAAATCCTGACGCAGGTAATGAGTTATGGAAAGGCGGCTGGATGCATACTCAAGACATCGCCTGCATGACCGCTGATGGTACGCTAAGCATCACAGACAGGCTAAAGGACGTCATTAAGTCAGGCGGCGAATGGGTGTCCTCGCTTGAGGTCGAAACCATTTTGTCCTTTCATCCTAGCGTCGCTGATATCGCGGTGATTGGTGTACCAGATGAGCGATGGGGCGAGCGCCCCTTGGCATTGATAGTGTTAAAACCAGACTATGTCGACATAAAAATGGAAGATATTTTGGCATTGGGTCATCAAGCAGTAGAGAGAGGTCATCTGCCAAAATACGGTGTGCCAAGTGAAGTGAGGTTTTTGCCAGACATGCCAAAAACCAGCGTCGGTAAACTCGATAAAAAACGCATGCGGTCGATGTACTCAGAAAACCTCATCTAATTAAACAATTCAGTCACCATCAAATCGACTTTGACAAAAGTGAAAACTTGCATAAACCCTAGCTTTTGACCAAATGCTAGGGATGGGGGAGGTGTGTGAGTCACGAGTACCCTGAGTCACACTCATCATCTCTATAACAAAACCTATCTAATAAAAAGAGAGAAACTATGGAAGCTGCGCCTACGTTCCCAGAAATACAAGAGGTTGTCACAAGTGATGATAATCACCCATTGCATGACTTTACCGTTATCTACCCTCAACAAGTGGAATGGGGTGATATGGACTCCTTTGGTCATGTCAATAATGTGTTTTATTACGAATATGCTCAAAACGCTCGTATCTACTACAACAGGCGGCTTGGTCTATTTAACGAACAGACGTCTTCGGTGATGGCAGCCTCGTCATGTCGATACCTCAAATCGGTTGCTTATCCTGATGAATTATGGATTGGTATCAAGGTCAAAAAAATCGGTAATTCAAGTCTGATTCATGAATATACCTATTACAGTACGGTGCAGAAAGCAGTCGTTGCAATCGGTGAGTCGGTGTTGGTATATCTCGATAAATTGAGTGGGCAAAAAAAGCCTATCAATGAGTCGCAAAAAGACGCGATTGCTGCTTTGGAAAGTATTAATCAAGAAGCCTAAAACCTAATATATTGGTCAAATTATGATTGGGTTTTTAATTAGAAAGTACTTATTAATTAGAAGTTAATTTTCATCTAAAAGGATTATTTATTTTTATGGATTAAAGAAAGCGTAGTAGCAATTGGGATTGATAAGGATATCAACATAAAACAGGGAATAGATGAATGATGCTTTATATAAAAAGGCTATCTGTAGGTTTTGCTACGGTTGTAACATGCGTATCTGCACAAGCAATCGATCTTGTGACAACAGATGACACGACTTTGAGTATCGGTGGTTACATCAAAGCAGAAGGTGCTTTTAACTCTCCTGATGAAGGCGAGTCGGAATTTAAGGGTAATTTACGCCAGTCTCGTATCAATGTTAAGACGACCAAGTCGGTAGATGATAAAAAACTCACAGGGTTTATCGAAGGTGATTTTTATGGTGACTACGCCAAGGGCGGCTCAAATCTGCGCTTGCGTCATGCCTATGTTCAGGTTGATAATTTGACAGTGGGTAAGACTTGGAACGGTCAGTTTTTGGCAGTGGCGCCTCTTTCTACGGAGCAGCTTGACTTCTGGGGTACTGGTTTGGGCACGGCCTCTGGTGGTGGTTCTTATATTCGTCCAGATTTGACGTTGCACTATACTTATAAGGGGCTACGTTTTACGGCGCAAGACCCTGTTTATGATAATGCGAGCCTGCCTGATATGGTGGTAAGCTACAAAGATAAGATATCTAACTTTGACTATAACGTGGCTGTCACGGCTCGTGATGCTGAGAACGGAGATGGTTCAGATGTGGGTATCGGTGTTTCTTTAGCGGGCAAGCTGACATTGGGTAAAGATTCACTCCATGCCAGTATATACAATGGTAAAGGCATGGGTGCTTATTCTGCCATCTGTGTTGGAGGACCGCTAGTTATGAATGGCGGCGTAGACTGTGATGCCGAGGATGGGAAGCTTATCTCGCAAACTGGCTATAGCCTAGGATATAAGCATCAATTTACCCAAAAGCTGCGTGGCAACTTGCGCTATGGTGAGGTAAATGTAGACGATGCGGCAGATACTTCTGCTAATGTAAAAAGCGCAAACCTTATCTATGAGTATCTACCAGATCTAGATTTGGGTATTGAGTGGAGAAATCAGGACGTAACGACATTTCCATGGATGCCAGCAGGTCAGCAAATTGAAATAATGGCAAAATATGATTTTTGAGTTGAAGTGTTTAGAGAAGTAAGCGATACGATGGCGCATCTCCATAGTTATAGTGGGGATGTATTATCTTGATTAATGATTTTTTATCAATACTTATCATGCTATTCAGGTATTAGAATATATACTAGTAACTTTCCTATAAAAATAACTGACGTTGCAATTGTAAGAGTCGAAACGCCAGTTATATTAGCTTATAAAAAGATAATGTACTATGTGTTTTCTACGGTAACAGTAATACAATTTTAAAAACAATATTACTTTTACGCTGCTGACATATCTAATCTTGTTGGTTGCAGTTTGCCTTCTTTGCTGTCGACCGCTGCGCTCAGATTTACTAAGAAGATAGCGATGGCTGCGATAATACCTGGTATAGCGATAAATAAGAAGTTCATCTGATGGGTCAGCTCTAAGGTGAGAAGCGCACCAGTTAGGATTGGACCTACGATAGCACCAATACGTCCAATCCCTGACGCCCAACCCATAGCAGTCGTACGTACAGCGGTAGGATAATATTGAGCCACAAAAGTATAGAGCAGAATTTGTGAGCCGATGGTTGTAGCACCTGCAATCGCAATGAGCGTATATAGTACAATCTGAGGACTGTTGTAGCCAAGCAAAATTAATGCTATTGCCCCAGCGACAAACATAATAGTTAGTACAGGTTTTAAATGGAATTTATCAGCTAGGACACCACCGCCAATAGCCCCAATCATCCCACCAATATTAAGTGCAAATAGAAATAACATACTAGCACCTAATGAGTAACCGGCTTGAATCATTAGCTTTGGTAACCAGCTTGCTAAAGCGTAAACCATCAGCAAACACATAAAAAATGCTACCCAAAACATAATAGTAGTGAATCCACGTCTGTTCAGAAATAACGCTTTAATTGGTGCATCATCACCTTTGGTGGGTTCGTCTAGTACTAACGTAGTAGAGGGTGTAACTTTTTCTTGAGGAGCCAATTTTTGAACGATATTTTTAGCTTCGTCTTCTCGCTTTTCTTTGACCAAATACATCAAGGATTCAGGTAGCATCTTCCAGATAATTGGCAATAGCAAAGTAGGGATGCCCGCAATATAAAACATAATTTCCCAGCCAAAATCTAGCACCAAAAAAGATCCTAATAATGCTGACGTCATACCACCAATTGCATAACCGCTGAACATAATAGCGACTAAAGTACTACGCATACGTTTCGGTGCGTATTCAGATGTTAGTGCCACGCAGATTGGCATCACGCCGCCAATACCTAGACCTGCAATGAAGCGCAAAGCCGCAAACTGCATAGGCCCGCTAGCGAAAGCACCAAAAAAAGTAAAGCTACTGAATAGAGCGACACAAATCATAATTGTTTTTTTACGACCGATTTTGTCAGATAAAGTGCCAAAAATCATGGCACCAAACATCATACCGAATAGTGCTGCGCTAGCAAGAAAACCTGCTTGTACCGAAGTCAATGACCACTCCTCCATAAGTAATGGCAGGGCCACGCCGTAAATAATGAGGTCGTAGCCGTCAAAGATAATAATCAGTAAGCACCAAAACAGGACTTTCCAATGAAAAGGTGAAAATTTGGCTTCATCAATAACTTTATTGATGTTTAAGGTTTGAGATTCCATTCATATTCTCCGTTGATGATATCCTTATACGTGCTTTACAAGTTAGGGTTTTACAGGTGCTAAGTCAAAAACTATCTAGGTATCAATCGATACCTAAAAGGTATATTTTTCTATATAACATTCTATTGAAACAATGTTGACTTTTATCTTTATTAGAGTATTCGGTACTCTTATAAAGTATTAGATACGAAGAATGATGCTTGCAGTGAGTGTGTGTAAGACAACTAACGCCAAGAAGTTTCATTAATTTCTATTATGAAAATACTGAATACGCAGAAAATCATCCATATACTAAAAAAATATATAGATGATTAAAAATATAAGATAAATAGATAAAATTAGCCTAATTAATCAACGCTAATGAATGTGTTTTTTAAAAGCATTTATTGGCGTTATTGCAGGTAATATTTAATATACTCGTTAAGTGCTTCAGGTTGTTCAATATTTGAGATATGCGAGGCATTGATAGTGGCGAGCTTAGCACTAGGAATATGATCGACTATATATTGACCATCGGCAACCGTTGTCACTGGATCCTCGATACCTGCAACTACTGTGACTGGTACACGAATATTTTGTAACTGCTCGCGAGTATCAGCGACAGATAGTGCATCGCAGCAGCTGGCATAACCCTCGCTACTGCCAGCTGCGAGAGCGTCAGATAGTGCTTTAACTACATCAGGATGATTATCGATAAAACTTGCTGTGAACCAACGCGGAGCGGCTGTAGCGGCAATAGGATCTAGACCTTGCTCACGTACCAAGTGCGCGCGATCTACCCATGCTGCCTCATTGCCAATCTTCGCGGCGGTATTGCATAGCATTAAATGATCAAAGCGCTCAGGATGATGAATAGCTAACCATTGACCAGTCATACCACCCATAGAAATGCCACAAAAAAATGCTTTATCTATGTTCAGATAATCAAGCAAATCAATGACGTCTTGTCCAAGCTGATCGAAACTATAAGGACCTCTTGGTGCAGAAGAATTACCATGGCCACGAGTGTCATAGCAGATGATAAAATAATCGTTTTGCAAAGCATCGATTTGTGGCTGCCACATATGATAGCTGGTACCTAAAGAGTTAGAGAATATCAGAGCAGGGTTACTGCTATCACCAAAAGTGGCATAGTTTAGCGTTATATCTTTATTGTCAAATTCAGGCATGATGAACGTCCTTGTTTTTGATTGTCATGTGAGTAAGGTATTGGTTTTTGCCTATCAATGAGTGCATCTATTTTTTGAGCTATCTATATATTCTCAACACGCTTAACTCTCAACACGCTTAACTCTCAACACGCTTAACTCTCAACACGCTTAACTCTCAACACGCTCAATAATCATCGCGATACCTTGTCCAACTCCGATACACATTGAGCAGATAGCATAACGCTTACCTGTTTTTTCCAGTTGATTAAGGGCGGTTAAGATCAAACGTGCACCTGAGGCGCCGAGTGGATGACCAAGGGCAATCGCACCGCCGTTAGGATTGACGCGCTCGCTATCATCAGCTAACCCTAAGTCACGTGTGCAAGCTAGAGCTTGTGCAGCAAAGGCTTCGTTTAATTCAATGACATCCATCTCATCGAGAGACAGGCCGGTTTGCTTAAGCAGTTTTTTCATTGCGGGTGCTGGGGCGAAACCCATAATACGTGGCTCAACGCCTACCGTAGTTGAGGCCACAATACGTGCCCGTGGCTTTAGATTAAACTCTCTAACCGCTTGCTCTGACGCTACTAGGAAGGCTGCTGCACCATCATTAATTCCAGAGGCATTACCAGCAGTCACCGTACCATCTGCGGTGACGATAGGACGCAGTTTAGTCAACTTCTCAAGGGTGGTGTCAGCACGAGGATGCTCATCAGTATCGACGGTGACAGGCTCGCCTTTACGCTGCGGAATGACGACAGGGGTCATCTCATCTTTAAAAAATCCTGACTTTTGCGCCGCTGCGGTACGTTGTTGGCTACGTAGCGCAAATGTATCTTGGTCAGCTCGATTGACATTGAATTGCTCTGCGACATTTTCAGCGGTTTGCGGCATAGTCTCTGTGCCATATAGCTCATCAAGCTTTGGATTGATAAAGCGCCAGCCCATAGTAGTATCTTCCAGCTTTTGACTACGACCAAATGCCTGACCTGATTTGCCCATCACAAATGGCGCACGGCTCATGCTCTCAACACCACCTGCGATAATTAAATTGGCTTCACCAGCTTTAATCGCACGCGCCGCTATCGCTAACGCATCCATCGACGAGCCGCACAAGCGGTTAACAGTTGTCGCAGGCACTTGATAAGGTAGGCCGGCTAGCAATGACGACATACGTCCGACGTTGCGATTGTCTTCGCCGCTTTGGTTGGCACAGCCATAGATGACGTCATCTACTTGTACCCAGTCGACATTAGCATTACGTTCCATTAACGCCTTGATAGGGATAGCGCCTAGGTCGTCTGCACGTACGGGTGCTAGACCGCCGCCGTAGCGTCCAAAAGGGGTGCGAATGGCGTCAATGATATAAGCGTTTGTTAAGTTATCCATTGTAGATATTATCCTTTTTATTATTTTACTGTAGTAGCGTCAGTCAGTGTGGCACCCGTCAAGGCCTGTAAGTCTTCAAAGCTAATGCCATCGACCATTTCGGTGACTGCTAAGCCTTTATCGGTGACATCAATGACACATAAATCAGTATAAATGCGATCAACGCAGTTTTTGCCAGTCACAGGATAAGTAAGCTCGCTGACGATTTTAGGGTCGCCAGTTTTGGTGGTGTGATTGGTCATCACAAAGACTTTTTTGGCACCGACGGCTAAGTCCATAGCGCCGCCAACTGCAGGTATTGCATCTGGCGCACCCGTGCTCCAATTGGCTAAGTCGCCATTGGCAGCCACTTGGAATGCACCTAGTACGCAGATATCAAGATGACCACCACGCATCATCGCAAAAGAGTCGCCATGATGAAAGAAGCTGCCGCCGTCGAGCATGGTAACGTACTCTTTTCCGGCATTAATCAGCTCGGGATCTTCTTCGCCTTTAGCAGGTGGTGGTCCAAAAGCTAATAAGCCGTTTTCTGAATGCAAAAAGACATCTTTATCATCCGGTAGGTATTTTGCAATTTTGGTCGGTAGTCCGATGCCTAAATTGACATAGGCACCATCTGGAATATCTTGTGCAGCGCGCTCAGCGATTTGATCGCGGGTCAAAACAGTGTAGGAAGTATGGCTCATGATTATGATCCTTATAATTAGCAGTATTAAGCGGTGGCTGTAGTAGCTGTGCTAGAAAGTTAAGCGCTAGCAGATTCAGTGCTAGCAGGCTGAATTTGCACCACATGCTGCACAAAAATACCCGGTGTAATAATGTGTTCAGGATCAAGCGCGCCAAGCTCAACTGTTTCGGAGACTTGGGCGATAGTAATATCAGCCGCCATTGCCATGATAGGACCAAAGTTACGGGCAGACTTGCGGTACACCAAGTTGCCCCAACGATCGCCTCTAGAAGCTTTGATTAAAGCAAAATCAGCCTTGATCGGATATTCAAGAACATAGTCTTTACCATCGATTTCTCGAGTCTCTTTACCTTCTGCGAGTAAAGTGCCAAAGCCTGTGGGCGTATATACCGCACCGAGTCCCATACCTGCTGCTTGAATACGGCAAGCCAGATTACCCTGTGGTACGAGCTCCAGCTCAATCTTGCCAGCATGATAAAGCTCATCAAATACCCAAGAGTCCGATTGACGCGGGAAAGAGCAAATGATTTTACGCACAGCACCTGTTTTTAAGAGCTTGGCAAGGCCATGGTCGCCGTTACCGGCATTATTATTAATGATGACCAAATCCTTTACGCCTAAATTAATAAGCCCATCAATCAGTTCAGCAGGTTGACCCGCTGTGCCAAAGCCACCAATCATGATGGTGGCGCCATCTTTGATTTGACTAAGTACGTCAGTTATATTTTTATCAGCTTTATTAATCATGTTTATATCCTATAAAAAGTCATATGAGGTAGTGTCTTTAAAATTAATAAGTGGTACATGGGTTAGACTCATTGCTCTGACACTACTTAATTTTTTTCGTAAGAGACTTGCTCTTAATTGGCTTCATTATTAGAGGTCGTTAATGAGATAGATGATGTTGGTAGTAAGCGTTTTTTGGTCAGAATATAGTGAGCAATCATGCCGATAAGAATGCCCCAAAACACAGAGCTTAATCCCAAAAAGCTCATACCCGATGCTGTCGCCAAAAAGGTAATTAACGCTGCATCTCTTTGCTCATCATTTTTCATAGCAATGGTGATATTGGCAGAAATGGCACCGATTAATGCAAGACCGGCCAGTGCCGCGACAAGCTCTTTTGGAAGCAAGCTAAATACCATCACGATACTGCCAGCAAATAAACCGCCAAATAAATAGAAGATGCCATTAGCAACACCTGCGATATAGCGCTTTTCCTTAAGTTCATGCGCATCTTTACCAGTGCAAAGCGCGGCTGTGATCGCGGCAAGTACGATAGTAATACCGCCGACACATGCAACTGCTAAAGAGGCGAGGCTTGTAACACTCACAATAGGCTTGGCTGGCGTGTCATAGCCACTTAGATTTAAAATAGCCATGCCGGGTAAGAATTGACCAGTTAAGCTCACAAGGATGAGTGGTATAGCGAGGTTAAACGTTGAGTTCCACGACCATTCAGGTGCAATAAAATTAGGTATGGTAACGGCTAAATCGAAATGGACAGGGTTCATTTTGCCAAGTAAGACGCTTAAGATAACACCGCATATCAACACCCAGATCATCGTATAGCGCGGCGAAAAGCGTTTGGCTAATAAATAGCAACCGAGCATGCTAAAGACGATAAATGGCATGCTATCAGTGGCTTTAAATAATTCTAAGCCGAACTGAAATAGGATGCCTGCCATCATGCCAGCGGCAATACCGTTAGGAATCCATTTTAATATTTTGTCGAAGTAACCTGTCGCTCCAATAATAAATATGACAATCGCTGAGATGATATAACCGGCAACAGCTTCATTAATACTCATCTGTGGAAATAGGGTAACCAGTAAAGCGGTACCAGGGGCGGACCATGCTGTAATAACCGGTGTTTTATATTTAATAGATAAATAAATACCAGGAATGGCAGCACCAATGGAGACACCCCAAATCCAAGACGCCATCATGGCATCCGATACTTGTGCGGCTTGTGCGGCCTGAAAAAAAATAATCAAAGGACCTGCATAGGAAATAAGAACCGCTAAGAACCCTGCAACCGATGCAGAGAGCGACCAGTCGTTTTTTAAGGTTTGGATTACAGAGGCCATATTGCTTCCTTGCAAATTAGCATTCGTTACGGGGTTGCAAATTAAGATGCATGCTACTGATTGACAGATTTATTATTAGCCTTCGTCGCCACCGCCTACAGGAATGGTACTACCAGTAATATAAGAAGACTCATCGGATGCTAAAAACAAGATGGCATTGACTTGCTCATCAATCGTGCCGTAGCGTTTCATAAAGGTGCGATCAATGGTCTGATCAACCACCGCATTCATCCATGATTTTTCATCATCAGTTAATGGTTTGGCGTTACGTGGAATCTTTCTGGGCGGCGCTTCAGTACCGCCAGTTGCCACTGCATTCACACGGATACCATCGTTTGCATACTCAAAAGCGAGCGATGCGGTCATGGCGTTCACGCCGCCTTTCGCTGTCGAATAGGGTATGCGGTTGATACCGCGAGTAGCGATAGAGGACACATTAACAATAGTGCCTGATTGCTGTTTGACCATGGTTGGTAATACCGCATGACAACACCATAATGTTGGAAATAATGAGCGGCTGATTTCCTTTTGAATTTCTGCTTCAGAGAAGCTGGTAAAAGGTTTCATCCATATTGCGCCGCCGACATTGTTGACCAATATATCGATACGCCCATAGCTATCAAGTGCCTTATCAATAGCCTCTTTAGCACCTTGATGGGTTTCAAGGTCAGCTTGAATGGTAACGGCTTCTCCGCCATCAGCAATGATTTCAGCCAGCACCTCTTCTACTAATGGAGAAAAGTCTGCCATGACGATTTTTCCGCCCTCACTTGCTAAGCGTAATGCGACACCGCGTCCGATGCCTTGAGCGGCACCGGTGACGATACATACTTTATTATCAAATCTTTTACTCATGACAGTCTCCTAAAAATCTTGCTCATGCTTTGCTAGTAGAGTAATACGGCTAGGCTACGTTATTGTTCACTGGGCGTGAATTTTTCATAGTAAAAATTACTCGGTTTTAGATTGCTGCTGTCTAACCAGTTACTCACCGCATCCACCATCCCTAACGGACCACACAAGTAGACATCGACGTCACCATCGTTCAGCCACTCATTATCAACATGACCGGTAACATAGCCTTTACGCTCATGCTGGCTGTCTTCAGTGGCGACACAGGTGCGGTAGTCAAACCAAGGGTGGTTTTGTTTGACTTCTTCTAGTTTCTCAACTTCTATAAGATCAAAGTCGTTGGTAACGCCGTAGACCATTCTGACAGGATGATGAGCACCAGACACCTCTAAACTTTTTAGCATCGATAAAAAAGGCGCGATACCAGTACCACCTGCTAGAAATAGGGTCGGGCGGATTAGAGGGCGCAGGTAAAAGCTACCAAATGGACCCTCAAAATCAATATCTTGGCCAATCTGAGCGATGTCAGATAAAAAAGTACTCATCTTACCGTTAGGAATATTACGAACGACGAACTCAGCCTGCTTGGCATTGGGTACAGAGCTAAATGAGTAAGAGCGCGTTTCGTTGGAGTTAGGAATGTTGATGTTGACGTATTGACCTGGAAGAAACACCAAGGCATCTGAGTTGTCAATATCAATACCAAAATGAATGGTAGATTCAGACAACACATTGAGTTGCTGTAATTTACCTTTAAAAGTAGATTTACCAACTTTACAGGCTTCAGAAGAACTTGGCACTTTGATCACGCAATCACTTTCTGGAATCATCTGACAGGTGAGTACATAACCTTCAGCGGCTTCAGCTTCTGTCAGTGCATCTTCGATATACATATCAGGGTGCATGTCGTAGCTGCCAGATTCACAATGGCAACGGCAAGTACCGCAAGCACCATCAAGGCAATCCACAGGGATATTAAATTTTTGACGATAAGCGGCTTCGGCGACGGTTTCGTCGGCTTCACATTTGATGAAGCCTGTGACGCCGTCTTCGAACTGTAGAGCAATATTATATTCCATGAGAAATATCCCTTTTCAACACGTATTAATTAAAAGCTAGTGACTAAATAATGAGTGAATAATGATTAGACGTGATAGACGTCCATAATTTGATGCACATAGTCGTCTTTTAAGACCACATACTTATCCAAAATTTTTGGTTGGTCTTGAGTCATGTCTATTTTGTACTGAGAGTAACCCCAATAGGTATTGGTCTCGTGATAGCGAAAGGACTTGTTGATCCAGTTGAAACGCACCGTCACAATACCGTCATTGTCTTCGAGTAGTTCAATATTCGATAAATTGTGCGTGGTACGCGTATCAGGAATGGTCGCTGATGAGCGCTCAGTCTCGATGCGGAAGATACGATCTTCAAGACCACGGCGATCCGGATAATAAATCAGCGAGATTTCTCGTTGTGGGTCGCTGATGAGCTGACCATCATCATCCCAACTTGGCATCCAGAAAGGGCAGTCTTCATCGTAATAAGTGAGCCATTCTTCCCATTTTTTCTCATCCAATAAACGCGCTTCACGGTATAGAAACTGTCTAATGTCTTCAATGTTAACCGTTGCATTTTTCATGATTGATATCCTTATTTTTTGTCAGTTCTACAATAAATAGCAGAGTAATAATAAAAAATGTATTAGTCGCTATTAGCACCGTGTAGCTGCTGCTCTTGCTCTAGAGCTTTTTTCATCTCTTCATGCCAGTAGCGATGTTGGACGGTATATAGTCCTTCATCTTCAGTCTTAACACCACTCATTAAAGGTTTGAGGTCAATAGCGGCAGCGCCTTCATCTGCACCTTGAATCCAGTGCTCGGAGCCTCGGCACATATCATTCCATTCAAGCTTGATACCGTTATAACCTTCTTGGCATGAGCGGAACTCTTCTAAGTCATCAGGGGTTGCCATACCAGTAACGTTAAAGAAATCTTCATACTGACGGATACGGCGTGCACGTGACTCATCGCTTTCGCCTTTTGGTGCGATACACCAGATGCTAACTTCAGTTTTGTCAACCGCGATAGGGCGGAGCATACGAATTTGTGAGCCGAACTGATCCATGATGTAGACGTTTGGATATAGGCATAAGTTACGTGAGCGTTCAATCATCCAGTCCGCCATGGCTTCACCGTAGCTGGCGACATACTCATCGCGATAAGCGTAGTTTGGACGGTCTTGTGGGTTTTCCCACTGTGTCCATAACAGCATGTGACCGTTTTCAAAAGAATAAAACCCACCGCCTTGTCGACCCCATTTGCCAGCGTTCATGGCTTTGATATTGTCTTCTTTGACAGCTTCAGCTTCTTTACGGCGCGCAGTTGTCGCAGCGTAGTTCCAATGGACGGCTGAGACGTGATAGCCGTCGGCACCGTTTTCAGCTTGCAGCTTCCAGTTACCATCAAAGGTATAGGTTGAGGTGCCGCGTAACACTTCTAGACCTTCTGGCGATTGATTGACAATCATGTCAAGAATTTTGGTAGAGCCACCAAGCCAGTCTTCGAGTGACTGAACATCATCATTTAAGCTGGCAAAGATAAAGCCTTTATAATTGGCCATCTTCACTTGTTTTAGGTCGTGTGAGCCTTCTTTATTGAAGCATTCTGGATAGCCTGCATGTCTTGGGTCTTTAACTTTAAGCAGCTTACCTGAGTTGTTAAAGGTCCAACCGTGAAATGGGCAGGTGTAAGTGGCTTTATTGCCTTTTTTATGTCGGCAGAGCTGTGCACCACGATGTGAGCATGAGTTAATCATGCAGTGCAGCTCGCCTTCTTTATTGCGGGCAAGAATAACAGGCTGACGACCAATGTATGAGGTGTAGTAGTCGTTGTTATCAGGAACTTGAGACTCATGAGCCAAATACACCCAATTGTTTTCAAAGATGTACTTCATCTCAAGCTCGAACAACTCTTCGTTAGTGAAGGCGCTACGATGCAGGCGATAAATCCCTTTTTCACTGTTCTCTTCTAAAAAATCATCAATAGTGATGTCTGATCCTTCAGGTACTAGATTGATACGCTCGCTCATGGCTGCCTTCCTTGTATAATGACGGTATAAAATGAGATTAGAAGCTAACGTTTGATACGACAACTGAGGACATATCAAACGTAAGTCGCTAATCGTTATTAATGAATGCTATTTAATATGAGTGCTCGTTAACCTTGAGCACGGCGGCGTTCTACTTCGCTGCCTTGGACGTTTTGGTCGATATCTTTTACTAAATGAAAGTCAAAGTCGATACTTGCGTAAGGCTTATCCAGCGCTTTTTCTTTTAGCTTGTCCGCATCTTCGACCATTGTTACCTCTGGTACCAAACCTTCGCGGCTTGCAAAAGCAAAGTCATCCCATAGGTACTCATCGCCATCGATGTTAATCTGCGTGGTCAGTTTGCGATGACCGTCAGCACTGGCGAAGAAATGAATGTGAGCTGGGCGATGACCATGACGTCCTAGCGCGCCCAATACTTTTTGCGTCATTCCTTCTGGTGGTACCGAGTAACCTAGCGGAACGATGCTGCGGAATGCATAATTGCCGTTCTCATCTGTAATGATGCTACGACGCAAGTTGAAATGAGACTGTGATTCATCAAAGAAAGAGTAGTTACCTAAGCTGTTGGCATGCCATACTTCAACTTTGGCATTTGGAAGAGGTTTTCCGTCTTCACCATAAACAGTGCCTTGCATAAATAGCACGGTACCATTGTCAAGGTCAGTGCCGTCATCTAGACGCGCAAAGCCTTTTTCTTCTGGCGCACCAGCGACATAGAGTGGACCTTCAATAGTACGTACAGTCCCGCCATCAAGACCTGCTGCTTTTAAATCTTCTTCAATCATCAAGTCCATGAAGTGATCAAAACCAAGACCTGGTGATAACAAACCGGCTTCTTTGCCTAAATCACCAATGAATTCAACTCCAGACCAATATTCATCGGCGGTGATTTTTAAGTCGTTAATGGTTTGCATAAGGTCGGTCACGATACGCAAGACAATCTCTTGTACGCGTGGATTTACTTGCTCAGGGAAGTCGATTTTGCCTTTGATGAACTGAGTGGCTAATGCTTCAATTTGGCTGCGTTCCATGTCTCTCTCCTTGTTGAGGACTGTTTTATTAAGGGGTAACTACAGTGAGTATTCTTACCCACCTTTTATAGATTCTGATTACAGATTTAATGCCTTGATTTAACTGTCATCACTACGAACAGATGATGGGTGACGCAATAACGGTGTCACTTCAACCTTCATGTACGGATAAAGTGGTAATGACATCATAATATCGTGTAGCTCTTCATTACTCTCAACATCAAAGATACTGAAGTTAGAATACTGACCTGCTATACGCCAAATATGACGCCATTTACCTTGCTCTTGCAGCTTCTGTGACAGTGCTTTCTCAGTTGCCTTAAGCTCGTTGACTTTATCGGTATCCATATCTGTTGGGATTAAGACATCCATTCTGACGTGGTATAACATAATTATTTCCTTATACGTGATGAAAGATAATTTGGCTGACTTTTACAGCGTTTCAGTTTGAGCGTTGGTAGAGAATTACGGATTTGATGGTTTAGGTAACGTAGGGACTGCTTGTTTGGCGTAGTGATAGACTTTATCGCTATCTACTTCGATACCAAGGCCTGCGCCCGTAGGTACACTCAATCCAAAATTTTGATAATCAAGAGGCTGTGCTAAAACGTCGTCAGTTAATAACAAAGGACCAAAGAGTTCAGTGTCGAAGTTGAGACTTGGATATGTCGAGAACACATGGGCGGATGCTGCCGTACCGATAGGTCCTTCAAGCATCGTCCCGCCATAAAGCTCGATACCTGCTAGATGTGCCATTTGTCCGATTAAGCATGCAGCTTTTAATCCACCAGCTTGATTGATTTTTACAGCAAAGACATCGGCACAATGATCCGTTGCCAATTGGAACGCATTATGTGGATCTTGCACGACTTCGTCAGCCATAATAGCCACGTCAAAGTGTTCAGTTAAACGCTTTAGCGCTGATTTATTACGCATCGATACTGGTTGCTCGATTAAATCAACACCGCCATTTTGCAACAGACTAATACCTTTCATAGCTTCAAGCTCTGTCCATGCTTGATTAACATCAACGGTGATGCGGCAATCAGGTAAAGCTTGTTTAATAGCTAACACATGGGCGACATCATCAAGGATAGGGTTGCTACCTATTTTTAATTTAAAAATCCGATGCTTTCTCTGTTCAATCATCTGATGAGCTTCAGCGATATCGGTATCAGTATTTCCGCTAGCAAGCGTCCATGCCACTTCGATACGATCACGGACGCGACCACCGATGAGCTCGCTGATAGGTAGATTGAGTCTTTTGCCTTCGATGTCGAGTAGAGCAGTTTCAATCGCGCATTTTGCAAAACGATTGCCGCTGATGTGGGTATTCAATAGCTGCATTGCTTTTGCTGTGCTTGTAGGCTTTTCTTTCATCAAGAGAGGGGTAAAGTAAGTATCGATATTAGTTTTGATACTATGAGGACTTTCTTCAGCATAACTTAAGCCGCCAATCGTCGTTGCTTCGCCCCAACCTTCGTAGCCATCTTCGGTTTGGATATGCACCAGAACCAATACTTGTTCATTCATCACGGTACAAGCCAGTTTATGCGCTCGAATAGTAGGTATTGGTACTAGTAAAGTATTAATTGAACGAATCATATCTATCCTTAGTATAAAATTTTGGCTTCCTTATGCTTAATAAGAACTATAGGTGTTAAATATCGACATGTCTAAGACCTATTTAGTCTTTTTTTAATACTTTTTAGGTATTTTGTCGAAAGGTAGGTGGTATGTTATGTTCTTTAGGTATGGATGTTTTGTATATGAAGTAGGTGATGGATAAAAGGGAAGAAATTAGAACGACTTAGGATAGAAACAATAGGAAGTCAATCAAGGAAGAATAATGGAACTCAGGCATTTACGCTATTTCATAGCCGTGGCAGAAGAAAAAAGCTTCAATAAAGCAGCTGCTCGTTTATACATCTCGCAGCCACCACTTAGCCGGCAGATAAAACAGTTGGAAGAAGAGATTGGCGTTACGCTTATCGATAGGGAGAATCGTCCCTTGAAACTCACTGAGGCTGGCGAATTTTTTTATGATCATGCTATTCAAATTTTAAAAAAATCAGACGATCTGCGTACTATGACTATTCGTAAGGGAAATTTTGATAATTCGCTCTCAATAGGCTTTGTATCATCTATATTGTATGGCATATTGCCGAGAGTAATATCCCGTTTCAGAGAAGTTCATCCGAATATCGAAGTTAAATTGTATGAGCTAAACTCTTGGCAACAAATGCAAGCATTGACAGAAGGTAAGATAGATGTAGGTTTTGGCAGGTTATTATTTGAAGATGCTTCTATTAGGCGAATGGTGCTTAGAGAGGAAGATTTAGTAGTTGCTGTTCCTATCGAACACCCATTATCAAAAGAAAAACGCGACAGTTTAAGCTTGATCGATTTAACAAATGAAAACCTCTTACTTTATCCAACAGCACCGAGGCCCAGTTTCATTGATTACGTATTAGAACTATTTGAAAATCGTAATTTGAAGGCGAATTATTTCATGGAAGTACGTGAATTGCATATTGCCCTAGGGTTAGTAGCAGCAGGAGAAGGGTTGACTATCGTACCAAAGACACTTGAGCATTTACGTCATCAAGAGATAACCTATATCCCATTTGAAGAGGGGATATTAACTTCGCCAATCGTGATGAGTGTTAGACATTTTGATAAGTCTGGATTACTGGAAACGTTATTAGATGTTACTTATCAAATTTATGACGAAGAAGGCTTCATATATAAGCGTGAAAAAATTTGATCAAGTATAAGTTTTAAGGGCTTTACTTATTTAAGGCAAAAGCAATAGGCATACTAACATCGTCAATTTTTCTATAAAAATCGCTAATAATGCTAAAGTAGCAATAAAAAGTTCACATTAACTAAGGTTGCTATGTCTAATATAGAGTCCAATACAGAAAAACCAATATTCAAACAGAGTATCGCGCTGTCAAAGAATAGCGAATATATATCTAATGACATAAATACAGCGCAATCTGCTTTCTTGACGCTACCAGTCGTTATACAGACTGCCTTGGATCAAGCCAAACGAGTTGTTCTGATTGCAAATAATCCTGCTGTGACCACGACGCAGCTTGAGATGTTATTACAGCCCGATGATGTCTTAGTGTTATTTAATCACTTTATTCGCGCTGATTTTTTTGCTAGCCATCAGTTAGCTAGTTCACTACCTAAGTTGCTGTTTTTTCGGCAGATTGGTGATAGTAAGCTGCATTTTGGCCTGCCGCCTAGAAGCAATCATATATCAGTGGTGGAGCAAATGGCAGAGACCGCCCCGCTAGGAATATTGACGAGCAACCAGCCTTATCAGTTTCCAACATTAGCTGATGACCCAAGCTCTAATGACGATCCTATCACTACTCATCGCATCTTAGATATTCCTTCGAATATGCAAAAACTATTATCAAGCACCATTCATCACAGTGTACTATCAGAGCATCACAAAGTCGTTACTGACTATCCATACTTTACCGATATTCATTCGTCAGCACCCTCATCAGGTTTTCTGATATATCGGCTGATGCTGGCAGCTCGAGCATGCTTACACAGTATTCAAGACACGAAACTACCGTTAGAGATAGTAATGATCGGTTTCAATGACAATGATAAAACTGCTCACTTTTGGCATGGACATAATTGGGATTTTGAACGTCAGGAAATGAGTCGATTACTTAAAGGCGTGACTATTCACCAGTACTAGAATATTGATTAGCTAAGTTTTCGTTAGCTAAAAATTGCTAGAAATAGTTAAACATAAGGAGCGTCTGGGCAATGAGCGCGCTTTATCTCGTTATCGTTAGGCTCTCGTTGCACGGCTATCAGTGATGACTGTTCTTCGGTCCAATCAATCAACCGCATATCGGAAAACTGTGACAACCATCCTGCCATGGGCCAACAGTGCCATTTTTTATAGAAGCGATTGGCATTGACAATGATACTGTCCAGATGATTAAGAGGTGGCCGGTAGACACTATGCTGCTGATGATAAGCGATATCAGCAGTGAGGTAAAAATCGATATCTAATCGGCGTGCTGTAAAAGCAAAATCGGTATCCTCTGCACCATAACCTGTATATTGGGTGTCGAAACCACCAACCTTATCAAAAGTCTGTCGCTTGATAGCGAAGCACAGGCTCCAAAATGCACCATAATCATCAGTCTGTTTGATAGCGGTTTGTTCTGTTTTAGCTTGATTTGAATCAGCTTCATCAAAATTATAACGATAAGGGTTATAGACAGATAGCTCATCTAAAACAGAGAAAGACAGATGATTGATTTTTAATTGCGTACTTTCTTCTACTGATAATGGTCGCGTTAGATAGCGCGGTTGACCCATCAAAAGCGCATTAGGATATTGCAGAAGCTTCTTATACATTTGCTCAATAAACGTAGGCGCTACGATACAATCAACGTC
This sequence comes from Psychrobacter nivimaris, assembly GCF_904846365.1. GTDB lineage: Bacteria > Pseudomonadota > Gammaproteobacteria > Pseudomonadales > Moraxellaceae > Psychrobacter > Psychrobacter nivimaris_B. The sequence goes on along the minus strand of NZ_CAJHAL010000011.1, from coordinate 9,678 downwards.
CAAAAAAATCAGCATATCGTGAGTTGCCTGCAGTGCCCCAAGATTACGATTATGTCCGATATCAAACTCTGTAATTGTAGTATCACTACCATCATTTACAGCTGATTTGACCGTAGTCGGTAATTTCACGATATTTAATGGAAATTCAGCTAACCGATTGGGATCTGCGTCATCGTTGACAATAATGACTTCGGCTGGCTTTACACTACTATTTTCTAGACTGCTGAGTAGGTTATAGAGATGACGATTACGACCATAGCAAGTCGTAATGACGGTCATCGGTACAGAATCAGAAGTCGTACTAGCGTTACTTGTTGGCTGAATGGTCATCGTTTATCTTTACCTCGCTATCAGGTTGCCTGTTACTTTTAATAAATCAGTATTTAATAAGTCAGTATTTAATTGTTGATTCAGGTGTTAAGTTGAGTCGAAGAAGTAACCAGTTTTCAAACCAAAGCTTAGTAGTAGGATAATCAGTGATGCTATGCATAAACGCCTGACCAGCTGTTGGCGTAACTGCGTTGGTTTCCTCACCGCTATCTTCCTCAAAGTTATTTTCTTCACTGTTATTTTTTTTAATGCTATCAATCGAGGTAGCGTGGTGTGGTTTATTTCGACCATGAATCGCTTGGTCAAAAGATTCAGGTTGATTATCATTGACGCTCATTAAGGTTTTAAACTGCTGCCAATTTAGCGCTTTGTTTTGAGTGACTAACGCTTCAGCCATGACGGCTTGTTCATTATGTGGCCTGTCATCAGGCACTACTATGAGCGGCGTATCGTAATGATACGCTTGTGCGACAGCATTTAGGCCACACGCCATTATCAAATAATCGCTATGACAAATAAATGGTGTGATGTCATCTACCTCAGCTGAGATATCGACATAACATCGTTTGTCATCGTCTATAGGCCCGAGAGAGACAATTAATGCATTGGGTAGCAGTGAGCGCAATTCTGGTAATTTTTCGTCAATCGCTTTGTGTCCACCGTAGCCTTTAATGACGGTGATAATAGGTGTTGTAGCTTTGGACTTGTCTGTTAATTTAGCCTTGTCAGATGGTAAGCTTGTAGTTTTAGGAACAAAAGTTTCATTGTTCACGCTTAATTTTGCCAAAATATCTATAAAGCTCTCATAAGTATATGGCTCAGCTTTTTGAGAGTAGATAAAGTCAAGATAGAGCGTTTTATCACAGACCCACTCAGATGTCTGGGTAGACTCTAATGCTTTAGGATAAGGTGCTAGTAAGGCAAGCGCACCAGCAAATGCACCCAAATGTGGCGCATCATCGCGAATACCAGGAAGCCTAACGTAAAGGTAAGGAATACTTGCCGCACGGCAGAGCATTGCCACCTCGACGCTGACATCGATAATCATCAGATCAATCTTACATTGAAAGATAGTGTCTAGTATTTGGTGACTGCGTTTTTGAATGTCGCCATTGCCTACGGGCGAGTAATGTAGGCTGGCTGGTTGCCAATATTCTCCTGCACGACCTGCTAGTATGTCATCTGGGCGTTCATCTTCTGCATTTAAACGTACGATTTGTTGTTCATCAATAGCGGTAAAACGATAGCTATTTATATCTAAGCTCGTAAATACCGTTAATTGCGCTCTTGCATCATTAGGTAGCAATGCAGCCAGTTTGTCTGCCTGTCGGCAATGTCCTGAGCCGTGATGATGCGCATAATATCCGATACGCATCATTGCGACCCCTCAGAAAAGCTAACAAGATCATTATCAGTTTCAACTGGCGCTTGAATGGCTTGATTAAAAAACTGAAGGGAGTCTTTTGTTAAATCAGACAGCTCATAGCTGTTGATGTTGTTGATACTGCTTATGTAGCTTTCTGAATTGTCTTCTATTAACGCAGTTCTATTTTTTAACGCTGCTCGGTAAAGTTCCAGATAGCCGTCTACCATGGCTGACACTGAACAAAACTGCAAAGCACGGTCACGGCAAGCTTGGCGTGATATGTTTTTAATCGTAGAAAAACCATTGATAAAGGCGACTTTGTCTTTTTTAGGTACGATGACGCCTGTCTCTGGAGTAATAATTTCGGCACTGGCTCCTGCATCGAAACCAATGACTGGTGTGCCACATGCCAAACTCTCAGCTAAGGTCAATCCGTATGGCTCGTCCCAAGTGCTAGTAAATAGCATGGCAGTTGCTTGGCACAAGTAATTGTTAATCTCGTCCTTGGTGACATGACCTACGTAACTGAATAGTTTGTCATCGCCACTCTTACTGTCTTTAAATAATAAAGGAGCTACTTTTTGATTGAAGTAGTCTTCATTGCTTTTGGGTCCTGCTATGATAAGTTTCTTCCCAGCTTCCATACAGTACCGCATGGCTAAATGAGTGCCTTTCTCAGGGCAGATACGCCCATACCAAAAATATACCTCGTCATCGCTACCATCAGTACTGCCAAGCGACTCTGTATTGGCAGTAAAGGATTCAACATCGATGCCGTTATACACCACTTGTGAAGGGACAAACTCAGCGAATAACTGCTGTTGGTGCTTACTAATCGCTGTAAATTTAGTGGTTGTACCAGCGCGCAGTGTTAAAAGCGCCAAACGTAACTGTGGAAAAATAGGCGTATGAAAAGTGGTAAAAAACCTTTCGCCAAACGCTTGGCCTGTCATCATCGGAATGTGATGCAAGCTGTGGTTATGTACGATATCAATTTCACCGCGCTCATCACGTTCGATAATATTTCGTAGGGCTATCTGATAGGTGAGATATTGGTACATCTCTTCACGGCCCATGGCGACTGTTTCATGCTCATTATCATAGACCATCTTGTTAAACTCATGACGAGTCAATAATGGCACCAGCGTTGCTTTCGTCTCGCTATCTTTATGAGCGTAAAGCAATACCTCATGACCTTGCGCCACTAGCTCATCACAAATCAATTGGGTAATCATTTCTAGACCACCCGCATATGGCTGGGCAATGGGATAAAGTGAATGCGCGATAATGGCAATACGTAGCGGTGAATTCGAAGACCTAATCATGTTTTTAAGACCTTTATAGTTATAAGCATCATGGCTATAAGCGTTTTGGTTAGTAGAGTGGTGTATAGGGAACCTAGTATAGAAACGATAAAAGACAATAGAATGACCTTGGTTCAAAATTGGCTTATATAAACCGCTATCTTTATAAGTACTAGTTTTATCAGTACTGATTCTTACGAGTCGATGGTTTTTTTATCTTTAAATAAAGACGTCGCATAAGATGTCGTGATAGTCGTCTTCTTTTGATGGGCTACCTTTAAAGTCTGTTGTAGAACCTTACTCATACTTGGTATGTCTGCTCGAGCATCAGAGAAATTATCCATTGCTACCTTGGCTGCGCTTAGTTTAAGAATACAAACTGCCGCTGCACATATAAATAATACTGGCGAATAGAGCGGTGAAAACGGTGCTACAACTAGAGCTGTAATGATATTTAGTACTAGTAAAAGTTTTGGTAACGCTGATATATTCTTAAGGAATAATGACTGACGACTTTGGATATAGTTTTGTTTTGGCGTACAGACAAAAGGTTTCTCTCGTCCCCATAGCACCGGAAGCCATGATAAGGCACCAATCTCCCAAAAGTTTAAGTGCATCAACCATGCACGTATTTTTCTACCAAAACGTGGTTGATGGCTGTCATCTATTTGTTGATTGAGAGGCGATTGATCACGGCAGTAAGCCCATAGACGTCTAAGGATAAAAAATGTGTAGCCTGCATAAACCAGATATAAAGGTGCAAGCATCGACACGTCAGCGTTATTTATTAAAAGCATATCAACCATTACCAATAATGAGCAGATATGCAAAAGGATAAAGAACCCCGTGAAGTTTACCCAAGCACTTAATTGAGACAGATGAGCGCGTATATATGCTAGACGTTCACTCATACTTTTGGATTGCGAGACATACTGAACTGGGGAGTTGTACGGAACTGACAGGTAATCCGTGAGCACTTGCATATTGCCGTAGATCCAGCGTCGACGTTGACATATTAGGTCATCTAGCGTGTTAGGTAGTAAGCCTGTGGCAATAACTTCTGGCACAAACTGACTGCGAAAACCTTGTCGATGCATAAGCACGCCCATCTGAGCATCTTCAGTGATAGAAGCGCCTGACCAACCTCCTATGCTCAAAAGATCTGAGCGTCGAATGACTGCGTAAGTACCCGTTGATAAGGCGCGATTGCGATTAAAAGGACGATACAAATGATGATTGAAATAGTGATTCAACTCGCTATGCGCATCGAGCTGTCCTTCATTACGATAAAACTGCGGAAACTGAAGTAGGGTATGCTCAGGATATTGGGCAATAGCCTGCATGATAGAGGCTCTAGCATGTGGTAATGCTTGGTAATCACTATCGACCACCACAATGTGACTACAGTCTGGACTCATTAACCCAAGTGCCAAGTTTAAAGCACCCGCTTTGAATCCTTCGACACGATCAATGTGATAAAAGTGGACATTCAGCTCAGCGTTTAAGCTTTGGCAAAATGCTGCCAACGGCTCATACAACGACGACTCTTTATTATTATTATCGAGAATCAATATCTCATCGCGTGCTTCTTTTACTGCTAATAACGACTTTATCGTGGCAATAACCAACTCTGGAGGCTCAGCTCGCGTCATCAATTGAAAACTGAGTGCTGCGCTAGTCAAAGCTTCTTGTGTGTTAGCAGTCATGTCTGGTCCTTAAGCAGGTACAACAAGTGAAATTTATATAAAAAGAATGGCTTATAGACAATGTAAGTACTTGTATCCTCAGTCATTTAATGAATACCAATACATACTAATACAAAATTAAGTAATGATTTAGCCGATAATTGTTTGTGATAAATTAACTGTGTAAGTTGTACGTAATGTGACATAAAAACTTAGTATTTTAATCGCGTAAAAATAGGGCGTTTTTTGATTGAGAAGGGGTAGGTAACTGTATTTTACTTTTGAATTTAGGTAGTTAGTAAAAGGATAAAACGAGGAAAGAAGACGAGGATAAAAAAGTAGGAAGGTCTGCATCATTATGCTGAAGCACGACTGTAGTAGGATAGAAAAGCACGACTAAAATCGTAGTTAGTTTCAGAAGCTAACTACGTTAATAAGTTTGAGATTAGATTATTTATATTGACGTTTAACTTAACGCTTAGCTAGCTAGGTCTGAATAAATCAAGTCAGTGCTAAGCCAGTAATAAATGAGTGACACACCAGTTCCAGACAGCGTCGACAGTTGGTGTTGATGACGAACTCTTTTTGCGAACGAGATAATAATCTGGCTCGACTGTTAGCGTTGACTCACTCACTTGCACCAATCTTCCTGCATTCAAATCCGCTTGTACAAAAGCCTGACAAGCAATCGCAACGCCTTGACCCGCTAGCGCTGCGTCTAAAGCCAAAGCGGTCTGGTTAAATACAGCGCCAGGCAGCTTACCTGTAGTACCAAAAAATCGTGGCCAATGATGATGTGAGTCATGGAGCAATGGCATCTCTTGTAGCGCTTCAAGTGATATGGGCAATTTTCTATTGGCCATTAAGTGAGGGCTAGCCACGGCCACGAGCGTTTGTTCAAACAGCAGATGAGTATCAAATGTCGCAGGGAATGGTGGGCGCGTTAGGCGTACCGCGATATCTACTTGATCACGGTTAAAGTCTGCAACGGATTCAGTCGCTACAGTACGCAACTCGACACCAAGGACCGCAGCGGTCAAAGCAGATAAGCGCGGCAGTAATAGCTTAGTGGCAAAAGTCGGTGTCACGCTGATAGTGACAGTCTTAGGTTCTCTTAGTAGCTGAGCTGTTGCTTTATCCAAAATTTTAAAAGCGCGAGTAACTTCTGCAAAGTAAACAGAACCTTGGCTAGTGAGCGCTACGCCTCTTGGTAGTCTTTGAAACAAAGGAAAGCCGATATGCTCCTCTAGCATTCTTACCTGCTGAGCGACCGCGCCTTGTGTTACAAACAGCTCATCCGCCGCCGCCCGAAAATTAAGATGACGCCCAGCAGCCTCAAATGCACGTAAGGCATTGAGCGGTGGCAATGTACGATGGCTGTTTGACACTTTGTTTTCCTAGACTGTAGATTTTCTATAGTCTAGCATCTTTTATTACGATGTTAGGAATCTGATTTTATTGGTTATGATAAATGAAACGATAACTAATGGAGAAAGACAGATGAATAATATTACAACGACAAAAAAAGTGGCGCTTATCACCGCAGGCAGGTCAGGCATGGGTGCTGCCGCTGCTCGCAAACTTGCAGCAGATGGTTATCATGTCGCTATTCTATCTTCCTCTGGGAAAGGTGAGGCTTTAGCAAAAGAGTTGGGCGGCATTGGTGTTACTGGCTCCAACCTTATTAATGAAGATGTGCAGCGCTTGGTCGATTCGGCGATGCAACAGTGGGGACGTATTGATGCGCTTGTAAACTCTGCTGGTCACGGCCCGCGCGCACCTATTTTAGACATCACTGATGAGGATTGGCATAAAGGGCTAGAGGTTTACTTTCTTAGTGCGGTACGTGCAATTCGTTTGGTCACGCCAATCATGGTCGCACAGGGTAGCGGTGCTATCGTCAATATATCTAACTCTTGGGTAACGCAGCCGACTGCGCTTTTTCCTACGTCAACGGCTTTTCGTGCCAGCCTTGGCGCTTTTACCAAGATTTTCTCAGATGACTATGCAGCAAAAGGTGTGCGTATTAATAATGTCTTGCCTGGCTGGATTGATAGCTTGCCTGAAGTCGATGAGCGACGTGAGAGTGTGCTGATGGGACGTTATGGCAAATCTGAAGAGGTCGCCTCAACGATTGCCTTTTTATTATCTGAAGCTGCCGGATACATCACTGGTCAGAATATACGGATTGATGGTGGCGTCATTCGCTCTGTTTAACGAGTCAATCAATACAAGCCTATTGATACAAGATAGTTAATACAAGATTGTTAGTACAAGCAATAACACACTGTCGACGCTAGCTGCTTGACAAAAGCAGCTCATCTATTTATTAAGGCCAATGTTATGTTTCGAGCATATGCTGCACTGGTGCTACTTGGTGTCATCTGGGGGTCGAATTTTATTTTTATGAAATGGGCGACGGCTCTAATTAGCCCCTCACAAACCGTATTTTTACGCCTGCTATTTGGGTTCTTGCCATTGGTTGCAGTTGCTTGGCACAGCAAAGTAATCACTCGGGCGCAGTTACAGCATTTGCCACACTTTATAGTGATGTCAGTGCTCGCAAAGTCATTTTATTATTATGGATTTGTCGCAGGTACGGCGCTATTGCCCAGTAGTATTGCAGGTCTATTGAGTGGTTCAATCCCTATATTTACCTTTTTGGGCGCGGCGCTGTTCTTACCTGATGAGCGTCCGACCAAGCAAATGGCGATTGGACTTACGTTAGGATTTGCTGGTATCGCATTAAGTGCGCGACCATGGCAAGGCGCTACTGGTGTATCTCTCGTTGGCGTTTTATGGATGTTGGCAGGGTCTCTGAGTGTGGGTGCGTCTTTTGTATATGCGCGGCGCTATCTGTCTCCTTTGAAGTTGCCGCCACTGGCGTTGGCGACTTGGCAAGTGGGGTTAGCCGTCATAACGCTTTCCGTACTTATTGATTTCGATGGTATAACCCAGCTGTCGACAGATACTAGGGCAATGTGGGGAACGATACTTGGTCTGGGTGCTTTGGGTACAGGTGCTGCTTTTTTGATTTATTATTTTATTATTGAAACGTTAGGTCCAGTGCGGGCTGCTGGTGCTACTTATATTGCTCCAGTCGTTGCCGTCATCATTGGCGCGATAATTGGCGAGGACATCACCAGCTTAGAAATTATAGCGTTGGTACTGATTTTAAGTGGTGTCCTACGGATACAAACGGGTAGACAGACTTCAGGGTAGCGGTAGGAAGGGTAGGCTGTTAAAAATACAATACTCATACTTATGACAAGCTAGTCGATAATTTCATTTAAGCCTGCCATTGCTACTAGGTTTTTCGACGCGCTTACAGCACTAGCTCCATGACCAGTAACATGCCGACCATCAAATAATATTCGATGGTCGTCAGCATGATGAGCTCAACGATCTAATTATCTTACATTTTCTATGTTCAGATCAGCCTATGTCTAGGCAGTAGCAGTGAAATGTTGGCTTAATTCCTGAATATGCTCAGGGCCAATACCGCAGCAGCCGCCGATTAATGAAGCGCCTTGTGCCTGCCATTTTTGTGCCCAGAACAGATAGGCAGGCGGGGTCAAATCATCACGTACTTCATTAAGCGTATCATTTGCGGCGGCATTTTTTGGTTGTGGCGGGAAAGCATTGGCATAAGCGCCAAGTTTGATATGCTGCGCTTGTTTTGCTTGCAGTACAGTTTGCGCAACATCTAATGCTTGCTCGATGACATCAGGTTGGCAGCAGTTAAAGAGTATTGCCTCGACATCGAGAGCAGCCATCGTTGCTACGGCTTCCTCGACGGTTTCTCCTGAACGCAGACGTGGTACATCGATATCCATACTGTCTTCTAAAGTAAAAGCTACCCATAGCGGTTTATTATCTGTATCTAGCGTACTAAGTAGCTCACGAACAGCGATAGACTCGGCGATTAGACTCTGAGTCTCAGCGAGCCAAAAATCAACATACGGATTTAGACCTTTGATCAGTGGGGTGGCGATATCTTCTACGTGGTCAGCATCAAATAAGTCTGCACGGTAGGAGCCAAACAGTGGCGGGATAGAGCCAGCTACTTTGGTTGCTGTACCTTCTAGCGTCACTGCTGCACGTGCCATTTCACCTGACGCTGCTGCCAAATCTTGTGCTTGCGCTGCAAAACGTTCCTCGCCGATATGAAAGGGTACTAGCGCGTAACTGTTGGTCGTAATGACTGCCGCGCCGCTCTTTATATAAGCACGGTGTACATCACGAACGATCTCTGGCGCTTCTATCATTGCCAGTGCTGACCATTCAGGTTGACGAAACGGTGCACCGCGTTTCGCCAATTCTCGTCCCATGCCACCATCAATAATTGTGGTTGTGTTTATTGGCATAACGAATCCTTCTTTATTGTGAGTAGACAAACCTGTAGAGGTGTTATTGTTAAAAATAGAATTATTTAAAGGAGCGAAATATTAGGCGTAATAAGCGTCAGATGCAACCACAGGTTTGTTAGTAACGTTAATTTATGGCTTTTGGCATCTGGTTGCTTTATTCGAGTGTAGGTATTGCATGGCTTTTCTGATGAGGTCTATATAAATTGCAAGTAAATTAGCAGAATTGTTGAAGAGGTTAAAACTACAAGAAGGCTTTACTTATGACAGTGAAATTAAGCTAAAAAATATTTCTGAAAATAGTTATATAAGATTCCTTGAGGATCTTAGTCAGTTGAATGGTGCTTTATTTTGTGTAGCTACTGACTCTAGCTTTAATTCTATTGATAAAATTAACTCACATAAAGATTCTACTACTAAGTCTATTCTTCGTGGCCAAAATGAAATGAAGTATGATGGCGGCAGAGAGGGTATGAAGATATTGTATAAACAACTTAACGAGCCCATCCCAGATTCTGTGTAACTGCCATTTAGATTAAATGCCTGCTTATACGATCATCAAACATAATCATAAAGCGATTCAGAGCAGACGTCCAGTTACGGATGGGCATCGACCACTTTTTGGA
>NZ_CAJHAL010000010.1:0-86609 GCF_904846365.1 Psychrobacter nivimaris | reverse complement strand
CTAACCCCCTTTGCTGACGACAATAGCGCGATGGCCCCACCTGATCCCTTCCCGAACTCAGAAGTGAAACATCGTAGCGCCAATGGTAGTGTGGTTCGCCCATGTGAGAGTAGGTCATCGTCAGCTCCTTATACTTAAAAAGAGTCATCCTTAATTGGGTGGCTCTTTTTTTTTATCTTTTATTTCTAGTGACCTACGTAGCAATTCCTATTTAAGGGTGAGCAAGGAGTAACGACTGTCTGGGAGAAAGTCGTCCGTAGCGCAAGACGGAAGGCTATGCCTGTAGATAGCTCTTGCTTTGCCTTAATGGCGCTTTTCTCGTTTGTCAGCTCTCTATTCTAGATAAAGCCCCCAACGATCACGCGATGAGGGCTTTTCTTCGTCTGTAGATTGGTGCTGAAAAGCTACTAGTAATTGAGTTCATGAACTTTCCCTATGATAGTCAAATAAGACTCTTATACGAAAAATTTGTCTAGAAAATATATAAAACAACAGATCACGATACATGTTTCTTGTCGAATATAAATACGTTGTGATGAATTGCTTCATTAGTCTTTTGAATATTAAATGTTTTCTTATCTTCAGGTAATCGTAGTACTTTTGGTAGTCGTGCTATTGCCATTTTTTCATTAGCAATGGCATAGTGACGATAGTATTCATTTAAGATTTCATTGCAGTCAAATTCTACGTAAACAATATTATCATTATGTTTTTTAGCTAAATTTATTATGGACAGAAAAAACTCATTTTTCGCTTCATTTTTTGAATGTTCCACATCTTCTAAAGTATAATTTGGTGGGAAACCGACCTTTATTTTTTGCCAAATACTACCATTTTCCTTAGTTTCAAGATAAAATTTTAATTTTTCTTCTAATTGATTCAACTTTATCAGGTTCTGTTCAGTACTATCGAAAGCTTCCTTAACAATTGCAATTATTTCTTTAGAAGCATTAGTGAAATTTTTAATCTCAAATTTTTTATCCTCTAATGAATCATAAATCGTATCTAGAAAATATTTGAAGCTAATTAGCCTGGCAATCATAATTTCTACATTAGATGAGTATGTAGCGATAGGTCTTAATTGAAAGTTTTGGAGATTATCTATAAGTTTATTAAAAATTTTAGTCAAATAATAAAATAAATAGTATCGATCATCACTATCAGTGACTGCATTATTAATTATATTAGGTAATTTATTCAAAATCGAAATTGTGATTTGGTGCTCATAGTCATTCATACGCTTACTGATATGATACTCTGTCTCTTCGCCGTCTTTTTTCAATTCTTTTTTGAGTAGAGGTATAATTTGTGTCTTACAGAGATGTTGTGCTTCTGCTATAAATTTGATGATTGTGTCTGATACACCAGCATCCAAAGTGTATAGTCGACTTGTACAGTATTTAACGTGTCGTATATAACGTTCTTCATCCATAAGCTCTTTTCTAATGACAACGTGTGTCAGATATACAAATAAATCATTACTACCGCCATCTTCATGTAAAAAACGTTTAATAGAATAAGGATTTTGTCTTGATTTGTCGGCAATACCTATTAAAAACCAGTAACGCTCACTTTCAATGACAAAGAACTTTTTACGCTTTGCCTCTCTTTTTATAATATCGGGTAATTTGTCTTGTTCCTGAAAGTCTATATCAGTAGAATCCCATGCGCGAAAGTCTCGCCCCTGAATCTTTTGCTTAATAAATACTTCTTTAAAGTATGTTTTTACGATATCAGTATTTAAGTGCCTTATACCAGGTTGTACTATAAGATTTACATTATCGATCCAAAATGCTAAATCGTACAAAAATGCTTTTTTTATACTTTCACGACTTTTTTGGTCTAAAATATGATCACCTATATCAATACGGTTAAGATAATCGATCATCGCCTCTACTTTATCAGCAAGTTCAATAGCATCATATGAATCCGGCTTAGACTCAATAAATTTCAACATCTGTATAGCAATTGCTTTTAGCTCTCGATGACGAATTGCTGTTTTAGATAACAAACTTCTCAAATCATCTGGAATAATATAAGTAAAATTTGGGCTAATGTTCCTTTTTGATAATATTTTTTCGTACACACTTTTACGACTGGGTATATCGAGCTGCGGCAAAATACTGATAAGAATGGTTTTCCAGTTACCACCTAATGCTGGGTCTATCGATTTTAATTGATAAACTTGGTATTCTGAGAGCTCATACACATACATATTACAATTTCCTTTACAGAACTAATGTTTGCACAAATGCTCGCTATCTTAGCATCTATCAAATAACTATCACAGCATCTTTATTTCTCAGGCAGCTAGTTTAATAAACTAAGGCAAGATTATGACCACCTCAAAAGTAACCTACCAAGGCAATTTACGCACCCAAGCCATTCACCTACAGTCGAATAATCAAATCATCACTGATGCGCCGACGGACAATCATGGTAAGGGCGAAGCGTTTTCTCCGACTGATTTGCTAGCGACCAGTTTGGGCAGTTGCATCTTAACGATTATTGGTATCAAAGCCGAAGCGATGGATATCGATATCTCAGGTACGACTGCAGAAGTTACCAAAGTCATGGCTGCCAAACCAAGGCGTGTGAGTGAAATACATGTCGTGGTCAATTTTGCTAAGGCATTGGATGAGAGTACTTTAAAGCGATTTTATAAAACTGCGTTGACCTGCCCAGTAGGCAATAGCTTGGATCCTGAGATTACTCAAAACTTAGTGTTTAACAATGGCATAGAAGCCTAATATGTCTACTAAGACGTTACTCATCGTCGCTCATGCGCCATCGCCCAATACTCAGAAATTGGCGCAGGCGGCTTATGACGGTGCCAATCATCCTGATATAGATATCAACGTCATTTTGAAATCACCGCAGGATACGCAGCCTGAAGATGTATTGGCTGCTGATGCGTTACTGCTAGGTACGACTGAAAATCTGGCGTATATGGCAGGGCTGACCAAGGACTTTTTTGATCGTTGCTATTATCCCGTGCTAGAAGAGAAGCAGGGTATGCCATTTGCGGTATATATACGGGCAGGGCATGATGGTACAAGCACCAAACTTGCGCTCAAAACGATTACAACGGGGCTACGTTGGTCATGGATTCAAGAGGCGCTGTTACTACAAGGCGATTGGCAAGAGAGCTTTGTTGAGCAAGTAGAAGAGCTTGCTATGACGCTTGCTGCTGGGGTAGAGGCAGGTATTTATTAGTTGTGAGTTGTGAGTTGTGAGTTGTGAGTTGTGAGTTGTGAGTTGTGAGTTGTGAGTTGTGAGTTGTGAGTTGTGAGTTGTGAGTTGTGAGTTGTGAGTTGTGAGTTGTGAGTTGTGAGTAGGCGGCCACTAGGGCAATATAGACAGCGCTTATTCATCTACTGCTATCAATACTGAAAGCATAACAAACGGTCTGGGAGGATGGTGATGCATGACGATAATCTGGATAGTGATAATCCAAATAATAAAGTAGATATTTCTGCATTGCCATTTTCTCAAGCGTGTGAGAATAATAAACAGCCTATTTTAGAAGTACTACAAAGCGAGCTGCAAGGCTCTAATCATGTATTAGAAATTGGTTCTGGAACGGGGCAGCATAGTGTTTATTTTGCGCCTCATTTGTCACATTTAAAATGGCAAACTAGTGATGTCACTGGTAATCATCGCCATATAATCGCTTGGCACAATGCCTATCCTGCACCTAATTTATATGCCCCTTTAGCGTTTGATTTGAGTACGGATTCCGTACCTGTCAATAGCCAGTTCAACTTACCTTATGATGTGATATTTACCGCCAATACTTTGCATATCATTAGCTGGGCTTTGGTCGAGCGATTATTTGCATTGGCTAGTGATGCGCTACCTGTTGACGGTAAGTTGATTGTCTATGGCCCATTTAACGAAGATGGCAAATATACCAGTGAAGGTAATCAGCGATTTGATGCGATGTTGAGAGCAGGTAATCCTGATAGTGGCATTCGCGATAAAGAAGATGTCGTTAGTTTAGCAAACGCTCATTATCTACAACTTTCGAAAACGTATGTAATGCCTGCTAATAATCAGCTATTGGTATTTCGGAAGAATTAAATGTTTAAGGTTGCATAAAAAAGACACCTCAATGGATCGTTATCAGATCTTAATTGAGGTGTCTTTTTGTTTGGGCTTGTTTATATTATTACTGATTCGACTTGTGCTGTTAGGTTATTTATATTCTTCTGCTAAAAAATCTAAGTAGCGTTTCCAAGATCGTTCATCAGCGCGGGCGTCATATCTATCGCTGCCAAATACGCTAAAGGCATGTGGTGCGCCGCTGTAGGTAACCATTTCGTGAGGTATCTTGGCTGCTTCTAACGTCTTGCCCAAAGTCGCAAAGCTCTCTAGCGAGACGGATTGGTCAGCAGAGCCGTGAAATACTAGGATTTCTCCTGTAGTTTTGTCGTAGCTTTGACCGGTTGGAATATCGAAGGCACCGTGGAAGGGTACAAAGGCTTTTTGCTCAAAACCTGAGCGTGCTAACTCTAACGCGACTGTACCACCAAAACAATAACCCATAGTCGTGCCTTTGCGCACATCATTGCCTTGTAGTTGTCCTGCTGTCAGTGCCCCTGCCAATATGCGACGCATCTTATTACGGTCATCATATAGTTCGCCAGTTAGGCGTTTATTTTCTTCGATAGAAGTGGGACGAATGCCTTGTCCAAACATATCGGCCGCCAATACGTTGTAGCCTTCAGCCGCTAACATATCAGCACGTTTGCGCTCATAGTCAGTTAGACCATCCCAATCATGAATCAATAAGATAAAAGGGGCATTAGCTTTGTCCGCCTTGGCGTAATAGCCTTCATACGCTTTATCATCGACCGTATAGGTCACGTTTTTGGCCGTGATAGCAGCAGCCGTTTGACTGAACGTTAATGCCATTAGACCCATTGACGCGCCTACTAACAATGAGTGATAAGGTTTTTTAGTCGGGGAGTTTAGAGTTGGTAACATGGTAGGTAGCCTTATAGTTATATAAAAATAGTCGCATCATCAAATCCCTATAAATCCGCTACATTGTCATCCTCGCTAACCATACTAAGGTATAGCTTGCGCTCGGTTCTCTTGTATCGAAATTATCTGAATCCAACGATATAAAAAAGATAAATATAAGGCTAAAACCATGCCAATTTATTTATCAATAGTCTCTGGTACTTCATAAAAAGCATACCTTAAAGAATAACTACATTACAAGATTCTATTGTTAACGTTTATGTGCCTTTAAGACCAACTAAAGCAGCTGGCTTATAGCGTCTATAGACCTTAACCAAACATCAACAAGGTTTACTATATACGCAACTATATTTGACTTATTTTTTGGGTAGTATAAGTCCTAAGCCTATTATTCCTTTACGAATTTTAGTGCGGTATCAATTTAACGATCGGCAATGCTGAAAACATAGATAAATAAATGATAGATGAAGTCACCACTATCTCAAAGGATATCAAACCTGTGTAGGCACTCTTTTAATGATTTAAAAGAGCACTCTCAATCTATTAGCTAGGACTTTTTATGAATAATAATATCGATCATACGGACCCCGCCAAAGACATGAACACGGAACGTGGCAATGGCGGTGAAACCCATCAGCGTGCAGGCGACGACACTAAAGTATTAACCACGCAGCAAGGTGTGGCCATCGCTGATAATCAAAACTCTCTAAAAGCAGGCTCACGTGGGCCGACGTTGTTAGAGGATTTTGTATTACGTGAAAAAATCAATCATTTTGACCATGAGCGTATCCCTGAGCGTATCGTCCATGCTCGTGGTAGTGCAGCACATGGTTATTTTGAGCTGACAGAGTCATTAGAAGAATATACGACTGCTAAAGTATTGACCGAAACAGGTAAGCAAACGCCACTATTTACGCGTTTCTCAACGGTAGCAGGTAACAAAGGTTCAAAAGATACGCCACGTGATGTGCGCGGTTTTGCAGTGAAAATGTATACAGAAGAAGGTAACTGGGACATCGTTGGTAACAATATGCCAATCTTCTTTATCCAAGACGCGATGAAGTTTCCAGATTTGATTCACGCCGTAAAACCAGAACCAGATCGCGGTTTCCCGCAAGCAGCTTCTGCTCATGATACGTTTTGGGATTTTGTCTCATTAAGTCCTGAAACCATGCACAACTTGATTTGGCTGATGAGTGATCGTGGTCTGCCACGTAGCCTACGTATGATGGAAGGCTTCGGTATTCATAGCTATCGCTTAATCAACAAAGATGGTAAGAGTACCTTTGTACGTTTCCATTGGAAGCCAGTATTGGGCGTACAGTCAACCACATGGGATGAGGCAGTGAAAATCTCAGGTGCGGATCCTGACTATCATCGCCGCGACTTGTTTGAGTCAATCAACAACGGTGACTATCCTGAGTGGGAGTTTGGCGTACAGTTATTTACTGAAGAAGAAGCCAATGAGTTTCCGTTTGACCATCTCGATGCGACCAAACTGATTCCAGAAGAATTGGTACCAGTAAAAGTCGTGGGTAAAATGGTATTGAACCGCTATCCAGATAATTTCTTTGCAGAAACTGAGCAGGTAGCATTCTGCCCATCACATCTGCCACCGGGTGTTGATTTTAGTAATGACCCATTATTACAAGGTCGTTTGTTCAGTTATCTAGACACACAGCTATCACGTCTAGGGTCGCCAAACTTTGCCCAGATTCCTATCAATGCGCCAAAATGTCCGTTTGCTAACAATCAGCAAGATGGTCATATGCAGATGCAAGTGCCTAAGACGCGTGTACTCTATGAGCCCCAAAGTCTAGATCCAACTCGTCCTCGTGAAAGCGCTAAACGTGGTTTCAACTCATTCCATGAGCAACTAGATGATGGCGTAAAAGGCCGCGTACGTGACGAGAGCTTTGCCGATCATTATAGTCAGCCACGTATGTTCTATCGTAGTCAGACAGCAACTGAGCAAGCACATATCGCCACCGCTTATGCGTTTGAGCTAGGTAAAGTAGACACAGCCCATGTACGTACGCGTATGCTTAGCCATTTGATTCATATCGATGAAGACTTGGCCAATCGCGTAGCAACGGCATTGGGTATGGAGCTACCAGAGCCAGCTGATGCAGCTGCACCTGTCCAAGACTTAGGAACTTCTAAAGCGGTACAAACTATCGGTCTAACGCCTGATAGTCTAAAAGGTCGTATGATCGGTATCTTGGTTGCAGAAGGCTCTAATAGTAGTGAAGTCAAAAAGTTCGAAGATGCTGCCAAAGCGCAGGGTGCTAGTGTCAAAATCGTAGCGCCTAACAAAGAAGTCGTATTGGATGATGGTACCCGTATACAAGCTGATGAGCGCCTCGCTGGTGGTCCGTCAGTGATGTTTGATGCCATCGTTAGTATCATCATGCCTGACCAAGCTAAAAAGCTGGCAAAAGACAGCTCAGCACTAGATTGGTTCAACGATGCGTTCAACCATTGCAAAGCCATCGCCTATTGCGGCGCGACTGATGAATTTATCCTAAGTAAACTCCCAGTTGAAAAAGATGAATTTGTAACGCCATTGGCTGAGCTAGATGCCTTTATCAGCAATGCTAAGTCTCGCCTATGGGAACGTGAGCCAAAGGTTCGTGATCTTGCATAGTTTATAAGTAGGTAATTTACGAATTATCCAAAATACTAAATAAGATACTAAGTGTTTCCTTAAACCCAGCCTAAGCGCTGGGTTTTTTGCTTTTTACTAATAAGGTGAGAGTTATCATGGATAGAATTATATAGGCGGTTATGAGTAGTAAGTTGTCCATAGTTAATTGTTAGCCGCATCGTCTCTTTATGTCGCCTTACTCTTGTATATAGTCACAAGCGTTCACTCAAAGTCATTTCATTTGTGGTGACGGGCGCTATACTAAAGATTGGCTATAAAACTGAACAAAAGCCTCACAATAATAATGACGAATGAGGTAGGGAACACCAATGAGTCTATGTGAAATTGTACGTTTAGAAGGATATATCCAGAGTAGCTATCTGGCAGTATATCCAGATAAAATAATGCTGTTAGATGGCTGTTGTCGTGCTGATGTACCGATGGTGCTTGACTATATTGAGACAACATTGAAACGACCCATCACCGACCTAAAAGTAGTAGTAGTCACGCATATGCATCCGGATCATGCAGGCGGTGCGAATAAGTTTCGAGAAGAGACTGGCTGCCTGATTGTCTCAGCTGATAAAAAGAAGCAGTGGTATAGCGGTATTGGCGGGTGCACGATGCACTTCGTAGATATACATCTAGGATATTATGTGGCCAGACGTCAAGGTAGGCCATTTAAAAACCTATATTACTCGGCAAGTCTGAAACCAGATATCACCGTCACAGATGGTGAGCTTGTGCCACACTTTGATGAATGGCAAGTATTAGAGACCCCAGGTCACACGGATCGCGATTTGTCTTTGTTTCATCTGCCCAGTCGCGAAGTATATACCGCTGATTTAATCATTAAGTTGCGACACAAGTTCGTAGCACCATTTCCTGTCTACTACCCTAAAGACTATGTTCAATCGCTAAAAAAAATCAGGGCATTGCAACCGTCAATGGTGATGATGGCACATGGTCGAGAGCTAGCGATGAGTGAGGCAGAGTTCGATGAGTTTATTGCTCATGCACCTAAGCACCCACGTACCATCAAAGATACGATCAGACACAAACTACTATGGCGCAAGAGAGATAACTTTAGACTATTTAAACGCAAGCATAATAAATAGAGGTATATAAAAGCTAAGAAACAACATTTAAAACGCCCAGACGAAAAAAAGCCCAATTACTAAGATAGTAACTGGGCTTTCTAAATATGGTGGGCTGTCCGCGACTCGAACGCGGGACCAATTGATTAAAAGTCAACTGCTCTACCAACTGAGCTAACAGCCCTGAAGAGTATATAAAAAAGCGATGCTTTTTAACTCTACAAGAGAAAATTCTAACTAAAGAACTTTCTAAAACTAAACATCTTAACGATGTCTTTTAAACTAATCTTTATTAGTCTACTACCGTATAGGGTAGTAGACTAATAAAGATTAAACTAAATATGGTGGGCTGTCCGCGACTCGAACGCGGGACCAATTGATTAAAAGTCAACTGCTCTACCAACTGAGCTAACAGCCCTAACGTTTAAAGTGTTTGTATCCCTAAACGTGAGAGCACATTATATATATTATTATGACAATTACAACCCCACATGATAAAAAAAGTGTAATTCTCTTATAAAATCGCCAATTTATTCCAGTTTCTTTAAATTTTTGCCATTATATCGATATTGACTGCTCTATTTTTGGCTAAAGCGAGTCAATAATCGATTATTAGTCTCGAGAAAGTGCTTCAACAGGATCTAATTTGGCGGCATTACGTGCTGGCAAGAATCCAAATACTACGCCAATTAACGTCGAACAAACAAAAGCAGCAATAATAGAGGTTGATGAATAGATAACTTTGAAATTATCACCGCCCACACTATTAATTAATTCACCAATGGCAAAGGCCAGTCCGATACCAATCAGTCCCCCTAAAATACAAACCAAAACGGCCTCAATGAGGAACTGCTGCATGATATCGCTCTGACGCGCGCCCACTGCCATACGTACGCCAATCTCGTTAGTGCGCTCGGTGACAGAGACTAGCATAATGTTCATTACTCCAATACCGCCGACGATCAATGAAATAACAGCGACTGATGAAATAAGTAGAGTCATCGTTCCTGTCGTCGACTCGATTGTTTGACGAATAGAGTCTGAATTACGCAGCTCAAAGTCATCTTTACCATGGCGACTCTCTATTAAATCAGAGATGGCCGTCTCTGCGGCACTAGAAGAGATACTGTCATCTAACAACGCCACAAAGCGGTCGATATTGGTACTACCAGTGACGCGCGACATCACCGTTGTATAAGGCATATAGATGGTAGGCGTCGTCACACTGGGACCAAAGCCACCATCGCTCTCTTCGAGGACGCCAATTACGCGTCCAGGTACACTACCAACCAGTATCACCTCACCAACAGGATTATCAATATCTGAGAAAAAGGTCTGTTTAGCGTTGTCATCGATGATGATATCTTGACTACGTAATGTAATGCTTTTTGCATCAAACCCTTGGCCCAATGTTAATGTCTCACCAGTGACGGTTAGATAGTCTTCACCAACGCCATTGACGGTAGCATCCTCTTGTATATTACGATAGCGGACACTAGAGCTGGTATTTACCTGAGGGCTGACACTGATAATATAGGGCTGATTGCCGACCGCCTCTGCATCTTCTGGTGTCAAATTGTCATCATTATAGCGGCGTCTAGGATCGCCTCTAGGGTAGCCATCATTGACGGTAATGGTATTGGTACCTAACGAGCTGATATTGGCAAGGATTTGCTGCTGAGAGCCTTGTCCAAGGCCTACGATAGATACGACTGCGGCAATACCGATAATAATGCCGAGCATAGTTAGTAGAGTACGCATCTTATGCGCGCGCATGGCAAGCAAAGACATTTTGAAAGCTTCAAGCAGTCGATCAATAAAACTACCAAAGGCACTTTTTCGATGCTCGCCAAGGATAGATTCTGGTTTTTTGTCTGTGTGCTTATAATGCTCAGTTTGATAGTCAGCGATGACATGGCCATCTTTGAGCTCAATCACACGCTCCGCTTGTGCTGCTAGTTTTGGATCATGAGTGACCATGATAATGGTATGACCTTGTGCGCTGAGGTCATGCAAAATCGCCATGACATCTTCGCCAGACTTACTGTCTAGGGCACCAGTTGGCTCATCTGCTAAGATAACATCGCCACCATTCATCAGTGCACGAGCGACAGAAACACGCTGCTGCTGTCCACCTGAGAGCTGATTGGGACGATTGTTGACCTTATTGCCAAGGCCGAGGTCAGTTAGTAGCTTCTCAGCACGATTGGTGCGTGCCTCGGTATCCATGCCCGCATACACGGCAGGGACGGCGACGTTGTCTTTGGCACTGATATCACCAAGCAAATGATAGCGCTGAAAAATAAAACCAAAGTGCTCACGGCGCAGTTCTGCTAGCTGATCGGCATCAAGCTTACGGGCGGATTGACCATAAATCTTATAATCACCAGCAGTGGCTTGATCTAGACAACCTAAGATATTCATCAAGGTGGACTTACCAGAGCCTGATTGTCCAATGATGGCAACCATCTCACCTTGGTGAATCGTCAGATTGATATCATGCAAGACGCGAATGGTTTGCTCACCAGCAGGGAACTCTCTGATAATGCCAGACAGCTCCATAATGGGCTTGCCTGATGCAGGATGGTTAGCGGTATTGGTTTTTGCCGGATTACTTAAGTTATCTGAGCTGTTTGAAGGGTTAGCAGTAGTGTGTGACCCTAAGTTTTGAGCCGTGCTACTTTCAGAGCTATCTTCACTCGACGGTTTAGGAGATTGAGATATAGTCATAGCAGTGTCTTTAATAAAGGCTAATAAGCGTTATAGTGTTGTTATGAAAGGGCTGCTATGTTTTTAGCAAGCCTTTCTTACTCAACATAGTCAAAGCACAAGTTACATTTGAGGTCCACCAGGTACGCGGCCGCTATCTGATTTCTTACCGCTCTCTTCACTGATGATTACTTCTTCCCCTTCTTTCAAACCACTTAAGATTTGCGCATTTACTCGGTTATCAATACCGACTTCTACAGTACGCTCTTCTACGGTTCCGTCATCTCTTAATACACGTACAAACTTGCCAGTGGCTGCTTTGCCTTTTTCTTTACCTTTAGTTCGCTTTTCTTGTATCACTGTTGATGGTACTAATAGAGTATTTTTGGCTTCGTTGACGATGATATATATCTGTGCCGTCATATCGATTCGAAACAAGCGGTCAGGGTTTGGTACTTCTACGTAGCCGACGTAATAGATAGCAGCGTCTGTCGAGCTGGTGCTACTGATCTGCTCTGGGGCAGGTTCGATAGCGGTTAATGTCGCATCATACTGTTTGTCTGGATTACCGATAATATTGAAATAAGCAGGCATACCAGCACTGACGTTAATGACATCAGCTTCTGAGATTTGCGCGTTGATACGTACGGTCGATAAATCTGCTAACGTCACCAATGTGGGCGCCGTTTGGTTAGCATTGACCGTAGTACCTTGCTCAGTCGTAATAGAAACGACTGTACCTGATATTGGTGCACGAATCGTGGTATAGCTTAGATCTTCTTCAGCAGTACTGACGTTGGTTCGTGATTTGCGTAATGCTGCTTGCTGACTGTTGATATTGGCTTCTGTGGTCGCAATCGCGGCTTTAGCTGTGTCGATAGCCGCACGTGCATTGGCAACGGCTGCTTTTGCAGTCTCGACACTGGTCGCCTGCGTGTCATATTCTTGTTGTGAGATAGCATCGATAGCGACTAAGTCTTGCAAACGCGCAAAGTCAGACTGTGCTTGTTTGAGCTCAGACTGACGGCTGGCAAGATCAGCATAGGCACTTTTTAGACTGGCTTGTTTGCTCAACGATTCTGCTTGCGCACTTTGTAGCGCGGCTTCGCTTTGCTCAAGACTGGCTTGTTCATTGCTCAGGCTGTTCTTCTGAGTCACTTGATCAATCTGCGCAATCAAATCGCCTTGCTTGACTTCGTCACCGACTTCAACGTACAGGCGTTTTACTTCACCAGATACCTGTGCCCCTACATCGACGGTATTTAACGCTTTTACTTTACCAGATGCCATGACATTGTTTTCAATATCACCGACTTCAACGGTTGCGGTTAAGTAGTTGGGTGTGGTTTCTTCTGGTTTTAAAAAAGTATAGGCCAAAGCCCCTAATGCTACGATAATTAAGGTGATGACACCCCATTTGATAGCAGACTTTTTGCTTATTTTGCGCATGATAACAATCCAATCACAATTAAATCAAGTGTAGATATAGTAGAGGCTTCACCTACAAAAGGGAATGGAAATTAGTTTACGAAAGGTTAAGGCCTATGTAGTACAGATAACATGACAGAAAATAAGTGGCTGCTAATGGTTGGATATTAGAAAGAATATATTTAGCAATGGATAACAAAGAGGTGTGTTTTAGAAAATGTTTTCAGTAGGATGACTTTGACAAAAAAGTAATAGAAAGGGGGAAAATAGAAAGGCATGCCCAATCATTAGCGACTCGTCTATCGCATCGCAAACAAGCGCTTACCTGCCAGCTCCAATGCTGCTTGCAATAACAGCTCCCATGCTGGTTGGCGAATAAGGCCTTTGATGGCTTGGTCACAGCGATAGAGCAGAGCAGGCCATTCGCTCGTTTGTTCTTTTGACTGACGGCGACACGCTTGTTGGTATAACCCTTGCTTACTACGCCAAATGCCTAATGCTTGAGGGTCTTGACCATCCATCAGTTGCATAATTTGACGCATGTCTTTGCTGATAGCCCAGAGCACTAAAGTAGTGGGCTCATCGGTCGATTTTAGCTGGAACATGATTTTGGCGACCTGCGTACTATTACCCGCGAGCATCGCATCAGACAAATCAAACACACTAAACTGCGCATCGCTGACCAACGCTGCTTGTAGGTCTGCAATATCCAATGCCACATTATTCACAGGTTGTGAAAAGCTATTAGATTGTTCGGTACTGTTGTCAGTAGCACTATCTTCACTAGTACTGTTATTAGCAACTAGCTGCGGTGCAAACAAATAGGACAGCCGCCATAGGGTTTGATAAGCACTCAATAGATGATGCTCAGTGTGTGACATGAGTAGCTGCCAGGCCTCTTGAGACAGTCGTAAGCCAAACTTCTGAGCTTGTATTTGTAGTAGCTGTTGGCGCTGCTGCTCATTGTATAAATTGCAATCAATGACATTGCCATATTGCGCAAAAGGAGCAAACCATTTGCTGCTCTGGCTGCGTTTGTCTTGCTTAGGTGTAAGCCACAATACACTATGACCGTGTGTGCCCGCTTGTGCCTCGATCGCAAAACGTTCCAACTCGGCGATAACTGCTTTGTCAGGTTTATGGTTTCCCGTCACGATTAAGGCGCTGGCGTCATCAAATAAAGACTGACTGCCAAGCTCGGACAGTACTTCCTGCCAACTCTTGACAGAAATCAGCTCTATACGTTTGATTGCATAATTCTGCGCGCGCCAGTGTGGGCGCAGCGCATCTATCAACCATTGACTCAGTAGTGGCTCGTCACCGTGCGCCAGCCACAAGCCCGCTACCGCAACGGAAGGCTGCAGTAGTTTTGGATAGGCCTTTATGAAAGTATCTTGCATAGCGTGGTGTTACACAGGTTGATGAGCAGGTAATACCAATTCCAAAAATATGATTAGTAGCATCAAGCTAGCCCAGTCTACTCAAGGTAGTACTTACACTCGCTTAGTTTGCTACTCATATTTCTAGAAATGGTATCGTTTGATAATCAGAACGACTAACTATTCCGGTTGTGGTACGACGACAACGGTTGGTGTCACGCCTTTATTCATTTGCAGAGATTGTTTGGCAGCAGGTGCAACTTTTGGAAGCGAGATAGCAACATACTGGTCAGTGATACGGCGAGCTAAAGTATCATAGAGCCAATCACGAGTCTGATCGCCTTGCTGATCGTCAGTACTAACAGATGCTTCGTTGTACTGGTAGCTTCGCTCGACCTGAATGGGGTTGCTTAGTGTTACAGGCCTACCATTTTCCATCGTTTGATAGCTGACATCTGCTGATAGTACCAAGCGAATCTCTGTTAATACGCCAACCAATTCGTAACGCTTAAAACGTACATTACGAATGTCGATAGCGGCAATAGACTCAGCCCCTGCTTGTTGGTTATTACGAGCAACTTCTTCTGAGCTCATATTACTAATAACATCGACACCTAACGTCTTCAGGCGACGCGTCAATGGTAGTTTCAGCGGGAACGAGGTGCGATTGTCTTCGATAATGACCGCTGTTTTTTCGACGTCAAGCAGCATCGCTGAGTCGTAGCCACGCAGCTGAAAGCCGCAGCCGCTAAGAGCAGCGGCTGCACCTACCACGGCGAACATTGGCAGCGTAGCAAGTAAGACTGCTCCGAACTTTTGGCCATGGGACTTTTTGTTAGCTAGGCTGTATGCGCTTAATTCTGGTTGCGGCTGCTCAGCTCGATGCTTGTATGACATAAACGCTATCCTCATATGATAAGAAGGCTTAGAGCACTAAGCCTAAAATACTTAGCTCAAGATACCTCAGCCTACAACCACGATGTTAACCAGTTTGTTAGGAACAACGATTTCTTTTTTGATCTCGCCCGTGATGAATTTTGCCACGCTTTCCATAGTGCGAGCTTGCTCTTTTAGCTGCTCAGGATCGCTGTTTGGTGCGACATCCATCTTACCACGCATCTTACCATTGACCTGTACCACCATGGTGATCATGTCCTGTACCAGCGCACTTTCGTCCACGGTTGGGTAGTCTAAAGTTAAGGTATCAAGACCCAATTGCTCAAGCAAATGCTCACCGACGTGCGGCGCATAGACAGACAGCATAACCAGCAGATTGGTCAACGCTTCGTGTTTGACGTGCAGCTCTTGCTCATTACTCGCGTTAAAGCCAGTCAGCTCATTAGCAAGTTCCATCAGGCTTGATACTGGCGTGTTCAATGCCAGACGATCACCCAAATCACTATCAATCTTAGCAATCGTTTCGTGCGTTTTACGGCGTAAGTTTTTGGCTTCTTTGCTTAGACCGTCTGTGTTCAAGGTAGCACTGTTCAGCGTATCAATGCTGATATTGGCGGCTGTTAGCGCTTGCATATGGTCGGTTGCAATGCGCCATACTTTTTTCACAAAGTTATAAGGGCCTTTTAGCGCGTCATCTGACCATTCAAGCGTTTGATCCGCAGGCGCAGTAAATAGCGTATATAGACGAACCGTATCAGCACCATATTTATCAATGGTTAGCTGTGGATCTACGCCATTGTTTTTTGACTTAGACATTTTTTCGATTTTGCCAATCGTCACTGGCTGGCCGTCAGATTTTAAGATAGCTTTGATTGGTTGACCGCGTTCGTTGAAGTCAATATCGATATCTTCTGCAAAATAGTAGGTCGTACTGCCATCCGCATTGACGCGATAGAACGTACCAGCAAGCACCATGCCTTGAGTCATTAGATTGGCAAATGGCTCATCACCTGTGACTAAGTTTTCGTCACGCATTAGCTTATGGAAGAAACGCGCATACAACAGATGCATTACCGCATGCTCGACACCGCCAACGTATTGATCAACAGGCAACCATTTATTGGCAGCAGACTTGTTGACCATATTTTGCGCATCATTTGGGCTAGCAAAGCGTGCATAGTACCAGCTAGATTCGACAAAAGTATCAAAGGTATCGGTTTCGCGCTCAGCAGGATTACCACATTTAGGACAAGTGGTATTGACAAACTCTGGTATATTTTTAAGTGGGTTACCTCGACCATCAGGTACGACATCGGTTGGCAACACAACCGGCAAATCTTGCTCTTCAACAGGCACAGTACCACAATGCTCACAATTGATCATTGGAATAGGGCAGCCCCAATAGCGCTGGCGAGACACACCCCAATCACGTAGGCGGTATTGAATTTTTTTCTTAGCCAGCTCTTTTGGCTCAAGCTTGGCTAGCATTGCTTCAAATGCTTGCTCAAAGTCTAGACCGTCAAACTCACCTGAGTTAACCAAAGTGTTGCGTTCAGTATAAGCAAGATTCACTTCACTATCGTTCGCTGTGGCATCTGCTTTTAACTCATTAAAATAGCCATCAGGGGTATTAATGACCTGTTTGATTGGTAGGTCGTACTTCACCGCAAATTCATAGTCGCGCTCATCGTGAGCAGGTACTGCCATGACTGCGCCTGAGCCATAGCTCATCAGCACGTAGTTGGCGACCCAAACAGGCACTTCTTCACCAGTCAAAGGATGCGTCACAGTGAGGCCTGTATCCATACCGATTTTTTCAGCTTTGGCCAAATCAGCCTCAGCGACTGAGCCTTTTTTGCAAAGGGCACAGAATTGAGCGATTGCGTCATCTTGCTCAGAGGCGTACTGTGCAAGTGGATGCTCTGCGGCAACAGCGACATAAGTCACACCCATCAAGGTATCAGGACGAGTGGTGAACACATCTAAGGTGTTTTCTTCGCCAGCAAGCTCATAAGGGAAGTGGACTTCCATACCGGCACTACGACCAATCCAGTTACGCTGCATGGTTAGTACTTCAGATGGCCAATGACCTTCTAGCTGATCCAAATCATCTAATAGCTCATCAGCATAGTCAGTGATGTTGAAGTAGTACATAGGGATGTCGCGTTTTTCGACCGCAGCACCACTACGCCAACCTTTGCCATCAATAACTTGTTCGTTTGCTAAGACAGTGTTGTCAACAGGATCCCAATTGACCGTCGACAGCTTTTTGTAGACCAAGCCTTTTTTGTACAATTGCAGGAATAACCACTGCTCCCACTGATAATACTCAGGGCTACAAGTGGCAAACTCACGTGACCAGTCAATAGAAAGGCCTAGCAATTTAAGCTGCGCGCGCATGCTGTCAATATTGGCAAATGTCCATGCAGCGGGTGGAGTCTGGTTAGCAATTGCTGCGTTTTCTGCTGGCAAGCCAAAACCATCCCAACCCATTGGCTGCATGACTTCATAGCCTTTGAGACGATAATAACGGCTCAATACGTCAGAAATCGTATAGTTACGGACGTGGCCCATATGCAGCTTACCACTTGGATAAGGGAACATCGACAGCATGTAACGGCTTGGCTTGTCGCTTGGCTCATTGCTTACTTCAAAGCGCTTGTCAGTGGCCCATTTGGTTTGCTGCGCGGCTTCTATCGCTTGTGGGTTATAATAGTTGTTTTCTGTTTGGTCTGCTGTCACGGCGTTGCTCATAGTCGGCTCGAAATTGGTTGATACTGATTTATTTAATACGGATTTGTTTAATACTGATCAAAATAGGTGGAATTTGACAATGCCATAGCATAGCGTAATTTGGCGAAAATTGCGACGATATGATGCAGTTGCTTACTAGGTTTGACGATTAAAAGTAATGCATTCTCTATATCCAGTCAGCCTTAGGTATAATAGACAAATTAATGAATATTTATGAGGATTTATCATGATCATCACCATTTACGGTATCAAATCTTGTAGCACGATGAAAAAAGCGTTTACTAAGCTAGACGAATTAGATATCAGCTACGATTTTCACGATTATAAAAAACAAGGTGTTGAGAAAGAAGCAGTACAGCGCTGGGTAAATGAGCTAGGTATTGATAAAGTGCTGAATAAGCGAGGTACGACATGGCGCAAGCTAGATGACAGTCAAAAGCAAGCGGCTGATGCTAGTGTAGACAGCGCGATAGATTTACTCGTGGAAAATACCAGCATGATTAAACGTCCAATTGTAGAAGGTCAGTCGGCAGATAAAGATCAAGCAGTATTACTATGCGGCTTCGATGAAGCGGAGTTTGATAAAGTTTTTTCGTAACATTAATCTATAAAAATCAAGCTATGCTGATTTTTCAAATATGAAAAGGCACAAAAAAGCCCGAGCGTTTATATCAACTCGGGCCTTTCTACACTTAGCTTTTTTACATTTAGTATTGCTATATTTTTCTAGCTCAACGATGAGTCTATCTCTCGACTAATGAGCGTACCAACCCCTTCGTTGGTGAAAATCTCAAGCAAGGTCGCATGAGGGACACGGCCATCAACGATTACCGCGCTTTTGACGCCGCTACGTACCGCATCAAGCGCACATTGGATTTTGGGAATCATACCGCCTGAGATAGTACCGTCTTCGATTAAGCTATCGACTTTCTTTGGCGTGAGTCCAGTCACCACTTCGCCATCACGGCCCAATACGCCTTTGATATTGGTTAATAGCATCAGTTTTTCTGCTTGTAAAAACTCTGCCACTTTACCTGCGACTAGGTCAGCATTAATGTTGTAGGTGTTACCTTCAGCGTCAACGCCAAGTGGCGCGATTACAGGGATAAAATCAGAGGCAATCAACATGTTAATCACGTCTTTATTGACGCTGACCACATCACCGACGAATCCTAAATCAACTGGTACAGCGATACCGTCTGCGCCAATTTTTTCCATCATCAGTTTTTTGGCTTGAATCAAGTTGGCATCTTTACCTGTAAGACCAATCGCGCGACCGCCATGTTTATTAATCAGGCTAACAATCGATTTGTTAACGCTACCGCCCAAGACCATCTCGACGATATCCATGGTGCTTTTGTCAGTGACACGCATTCCATCGATACGGTCTGATTGACGTCCGAGCTCTTTTAGGAGGTTGTCAACTTGCGGGCCACCACCATGTACGACTACTGGATGCATACCGACTGTCTTTAACAAAACAATATCGCGAGCAAATGAGCTCTCAAGCTCAGGGTCGGTCATGGCGTTGCCGCCGTATTTTACGACGATGAGTTTATCAACAAAACGCTGGATATAAGGCAGAGCAGTGGTCAATACTTCAGCGGTGTTTTTGGCATCATCTAAATTAAGCGTCATTACAAACTCCTAAGGGCCGGGTTTAAATTGGTTGTTTTTCTATTATGTCTAATGAGACAGCTATATGTCTTATGAGGCTACTCCGCAGGAATAGCAAGAATCTGTTCAGCTAGCGCTGCGTTAAATGGTCGGCATAAAGTGGCAAATGTCGCCTGAATATCTTTTAGGTCATCTACACTGTCACCTGCAAAGCGCGCGGTCAGGCTATTGCTGGTATTTGATTGACGCAGTACGCCAAAACCATGCGCAAAATCCAAACGCACACCATCGATACAGCTCAGCTTGGTTCCTATAGGTAATAATTCATGCGTCTGTTTTAATGCTATTTGCACCTTCGCAGTAGCGCAAGTACACGCTGATGACTTGCATGTCGTAGCGGGCAAGCAAGAGTTCTTTCGCTGCTGACTAGATGAATAATCAGTATGAGTAGACATATCTACTAGATACTGCAAGTAATGACAAAATCTCGTTAGCTGCTCTACAAGTGAGCAGTCGGTAGTAGTCGTCTGCGGCATTGGCAAGTAATGGTCAGCAGTACTGACAATAGTAGGCAAGCTTTGGATGATATCTGATAGTTGTTTTTTATCATTAATATCATTATGAGTTTGGTCAAGCCAATGCAGCAACCGTAATGCAGCATACATCGCATCATCATAAGGGATAAAGCGGCTGTCATTAAAGATGAAATGCCCTGATAATTCACCAGCGAAGACAATTTGATTGTCAGGATGCTGTACCTGCTGGCGCATAAAGCTGCTGCCAGTCTTGCTAATCACAGGTGTAGTACCAAGCTCAGATAACAGTCTTGGTAAATGATGGGCGCACTTAATATCGAAAAGAACTTCAGACGCTAATAAAGAGGCGCTAAGAGAGTTAGGATGTTCAGTAATAGCAATACGTGCCAGTAGATAGAGCAAATGATCGGGCGTAACTATTTTGCCGTTGTTATCAACGATCATCAAACGATCGCCATCGCCATCAAACGCCAAGCCGATATCTGCTACGTGCAGCACAACGGCTCGTTGCAATTCGTTTAAGCGGTTTGGTTCGGTAGGGTCTGGATTACCAAGGGGGAAATTGCCATTGGGGGTATCATTGAGAAAAATAACATTCTGGCAAAAACGTTCGAACAAGCATTGAGCAATGCTACCAGTTGCACCGTGCATACAGTCAATAACTATGACCAAATCAAGTTTATAAGCGTTTTTTTGATTGGCTGCAGTTGCCGAGTGATTGTGCTGAAATAATTTTTCAAATACCTGCGCAATAGCATCGATATATACATTACCTACTTGATTAGTAGGTGATTGCTCAAGCAAATCTGTTGGCAATTTTGAGTCGTAGTTATTATCAATGCTTTCAATGTTTTCTGAATGCAAGACAGAATTTTTAGCTTGATTATCGGGATAGGTGTGATGACCATGATTGGCGGTGAGTTGATGATAGAGCGTCTGTATCTCTGAGCTGCTAGGGGACTTGTTATTTACTAACCATTTGATGCCTAGTATGTCTTTAGCAGAATGGCTCGCTGTTACGACAATGCCATGACCTTGATACTGCATTGCCCAAAATGCCATCATCGGCGTGGTAACCAGACCTAACTGGATTACGCGTAAACCATGATGAGCTAGTACAGTAGAGAGTGTATGTGCAATGGCTTCACTACCAATGCGCATATCATAACCGATAACGACAACATTCTGCTTAGTCTCAACAGAGGTACTAGCATTGATATTTCGAGACGGTTGGCTATCTTGGACATTGTAGAGAGTGGCAAAAGCATCGCCTAACGCTTGTATAAAACTGCTAGTAAAATACTGGTTGATACCACGAATATCATAAGCACGGAATAAGGATTGCTGCGCCGCAAAAGGTGGCATTGCTTACTCTCCTTATAACCGTGATAGGTGTTCAATGATAAATAAAAAATGAATAGCGCAAGGTTTTAGATATAGCTCAAGCAAAATTCTAATCGCTATCTAAAAAATTACTAGCAGGTTTGACCGTCAAAATAGCTACTATTGACGACCTGAATGTCCAAACCCGCCTGCACCACGTACGCTTTCATCACTGAATTCTGCAACCACTTCAAACTCAGGACGCGCAACAGGTACCACGATGTACTGTGCCATACGCTCAGCTGGATTAAGAATAAAGTCCTCGCTACTACGGTTCCAAATACTAACCATCAGCTCGCCTTGATAATCGGCATCGATTAACCCAACCAAATTACCCAAGACGATACCGTGCTTATGGCCAAGACCTGAACGCGGTAAAATCATACCTGCATAATTAGGGTCTTGAATATAAACGGCAAGACCTGTACCTATTAAATGGGTTTCACCTGCTTTAATCGTTAATGGCTCATCGATGCAAGCACGCAAATCAATACCTGCACTGCCATCGGTGGCACGAGTTGGTAAAGAAAATGCTTTATCTTCAGTAATTTTAGGGTTTACCACTTTAACTTGTACAGCTTGCATAACACACTCACTTAACGATTTGATGGTTTTTAAATTATGATTTAAAACCAGAGCCTTGAACTATGGTCTAAATAAACCTTATTCGACATTTTTATATAAATAACAGTTCTATATTTTAATTATTCAGTAATTCAGTAATTCAGTAATTCAGTAATTCAGTAATTCAGTAATTCAGTAATTCAGTAATTCAGCAATTCAGCAATTCAGCAATCAACTAGAGTATCAACACGCTGGCCAATCCTAAAAATGACATAAAGCCGACGATATCCGTAACGGTCGTTAGGATAACCGAGGCAGATAGAGCAGGGTCGATATTCATTCGCTTTAGCATCAGCGGTATGCTGATCCCCGAGACATTAGCCGCAGTCATGTTGATCGCAATGGCAAAACCGATGACGGCACTGATCTTAATATCATGAAACCATAACTGAGCAATAAACGCCATAATTATCGCCCAGATGATACCGTTTATCGCACCCACCCATAGCTCTTTATTCAACAGCCAGACACGGTTAGAACCACCGATTTGACCCATCGCCATACCGCGGATAACGACCGTCAGCGTTTGCGAGCCAGCAATACCGCCCATACTGGCGACCACTGGCATCAATATCGCTAGCGCCACGACTTGTGCCAATACTTCTTCAAACTGTCCAATCACTGCTGCGGCTAAAAGGGCGGTACATAAATTGATACCTAGCCAGACGCTACGGCTTTTAGCACTGGTTAGGATAGGGGCAAACAGCTCTTCATCTTGGCTAACACCAGCGAGGTTTTTCATGGTGCTGTCGACATCATCTTGGATGATTTCCATGATGTCTTCACCGTTTAGTTGACCAACCAGCTCACCGTGGCTATTGATGACGGGGGCAAAACGGATGTCCTCTGAACGAAAAATCGCGGCAGCATCTTGAATATCCAAGCGATCATTAATTGTAATGGCAGTATCAATCAGCTCCGAGACTAATGTATTCTGTTTATGCTTAATTAAGTCTACTAGACTGAGCAATCCTAGCAATTGCTGGCTTTGATCGACAACTAATAGTTCTTGGCTCTCGTCATCGAGCAGGTCGTCGTTTTCACGCAGCCACTCTTGTACATCTGCTAGGTAGATATCATCCCTTATCTGAATAATATCAGGATCCATATAGCTACCTACTTCCCAGTCGGCATAAGTATCAAGCTTATTGACTTGGACCCGAGTCTCTTCGTCTAGCGTTGCCATGACTGAGGTACGTACGCTCTCAGTAACAGTGTCCAAAATCTCAGATATATCTTGCGCATCAAGATCTTGGGTAAACAAGGAGATTTCTTGAGAAGAAATGTTCTCCATCAATGGCTGGCGCGTATCGACATCTAGCTCGGCAAGTACCTCACCTTTGATGTGCTCTGGCACCTGCGCCCAAATCAACAGACGGTTTTGAGTTGGGAAGGACTCTAGTAGGTTGGCAATCTCATATTCGGACTGTTTTTCCAAAAACTCTGTAATGGCCTCGTATGCTTTATCAGCAACCAAACCCTGCAGATACAGAAGCTTATATTCGGCACTATACTCAGCCGAGTTATAATCTCCTGACAGCATGGCGGTTCGTTCCTGATTGGGCGTGGGGGTAGGCATAAGTGTTCCAAGTTTTTACAGTCGAGTTTTTACAGTATATGAAGAACAATAACAATAACGATTATATCAATCGTTTTTTGCGCAGTCTAAAGCGTGTTCTCGCAAGCGTTTTACTTAGGTGTTTATTACTCAGGTGCTTAAATGTCTTGATTAAGATTAACGCTTACCCAGTAACGCTCGAATATTGGCCAGATATTCATCAGCGACGGCTTCTGGGTCTTTGGTCGCTTTTTTCTTTTTCGCTTTGGCAGGCCAGTCAATATGATCCTCAGGCAGCTCATCCAAAAATCTTGATTCTGAGGTAACGCGCATTTGACCACCAGCACGGCGCTGGGTCGCGAGCGTCAATGTCAGCTCACGACGCGCACGGGTAATGCCCACGTACATCAGACGGCGCTCTTCTTCGACCGTCTCACTCATGATAGAGTTGCGATGCGGCAGCATCTCTTCCTCAAGCCCCATGATATAAACAAAATCAAACTCCAAACCTTTTGCCGCATGTAAGGTCATCAAGTTGACTTTGTTGGTATTCTCTTCTTCTTGCTGTTGCTCAAGCATATCTAGCAATACCAGTTTACGAATGATGGTATCAATCGTCCGATCTTCGTCTTCTTCAGCACGATTAATCAAGGACTGAATACTGGTGTAGAGCATATCGATATTATCAATACGGTTTTTTTCTTGTTGCGGCGTTTTGGCATCGCTACGGACAAAATCAATATAACCTGTCTCATCAATCATCTGGCGTACGATTGGTACAGGGTCTGGGTGTTGATCCAGCTCACGCGTATAGTGCTCAATGAATTCACCAAACTCTTTTATCGTACCATAAGCCTTTGATGGCAATACATGAGTCAGACCAGCGTGGGTACAAGAGGCCAGTAGCGATATGCTGTGCTCTTGCGCAAACAAACCGAGTTTTTCTAGCGTGGCTGGTCCCATACCGCGCTTGGGTGTATTGATAATACGCAAAAACGCGCTGTCATCTTCAGGGTTCAAAATCAGGCGTAGATAGCCCATGATGTCTTTGATTTCACTACGCGCAAAGAATGATTGACCGCCTGATAATTTATAAGGCACTTGCAGCTGGCGCAGTTGTGCCTCTAGCATACGTGCCTGAAAGTTGCTGCGGTACAGTACGGCATACTGTTCCCACTCATTACCAAAGCGCAGCTTGTGTGTGACGATTTCTTTGGCGACACGCTCGGATTCATCGTCGTCATTACGGCAGTTAATGATGCGGATTTTTTCGCCTTGACCTTTATCTGACCATAATTTCTTTTCAAATAAATGCTCGTTATTTAGAATAACGGCGTTGGCAGAGGTTAAGATACGTGTGGTTGAGCGATAGTTTTGCTCAAGCATAACGATTTTCAGCTTCGGAAAATCTTCTTTTAGCAATGCCATGTTTTCAGGCTTCGCCCCGCGCCATGCATAGATAGATTGGTCATCATCACCTACCACGGTGAAGCGACCTTGCGGCCCGACCAAGTATTTAATCATCTCATACTGCGCTGTATTGGTATCCTGATACTCATCGACCAATAGATAACGAATACGGTTCTGCCACTTGTCACGCAGTTCTCTATTTTCACGCAATATTTTGGTTGGCAATACAATCAAGTCATCAAAATCGACGGCATTATAGGCCCGCAAATTACGCTCATAAAGCGCATATAGCGTGGCAAAAATCATGTCTTCTGGATCGTCTAACGTCTCCATCGCCTTGTCAGGCTCGACCAAGTCATTTTTCCAATCAGAAATCATTTTGATGGCTTTACCGACCAACTCGCGGCTTTCAGCGCCACTCAAGTTGTCGCGCATCATCAGCTCCATCAAGAGGCGCTTACTGTCATCGCTGTCCATAATGGAAAAATTGCCTTTTAGCGGAGTATGAATCAGCTCATAGCGCAAAAACTGTAGACCAAACTGGTGAAACGTCGACACCGTTAGCCCGCGCATTTTTTCGCTTGGTAGCAGTTTGCTTACCCGTGCTTTCATTTCACGTGCCGCTTTATTGGTAAAGGTCACGGCGGTGATGCGCTCAGCTGGCATGTCGCATTCTTGGATTAGGTAAGCAATCTTACGCGTAATCACAGAGGTTTTGCCGGAGCCCGCACCTGCAAGTACAAGTAATGGACCAGATACGTAGAGCATGGCCTCGGATTGTTTGGGATTGAGTTGACTCATAACGTGACCTGTAAGACAAAAGCAAAAAAGAGGGTAGCGCTGATATGAAAAAGATAGATAAACGCAGCACGCATCATCAAAACTTGTATCATTGCGATATTTTAATAATCTTTATTATAAGAATAATAGAATTTAAGGTTTGATGATGGCATATCATAAAAATCTGGTGGGTCATTATAAAGCAAAAATGCTCACTTTGGGGGAGGACTTGGGTGACGAAAGTGGGGTATTCGGACACTTGATTTTTGACAAATAGCGTGGCAGTGTTTGCTCGTAGCCAAAAGTACGGATTTGGGGCTAATATAAGGTAAGGTCTATATCATAATTCACAGTAAAAAAAACACATTTTTTTTACACAGAAAGTGACCGTTCAATACAGTTAAAAACTAGCTTTTAGGCACTGATATGCGTATAGTACGTAAATAATTTATGCCAGTTGTCACGTCATTGTTGACCACGTGTAATGAGCTATTAAATCAATTAAGTAAGCAGTCAGATATGATATTGATTTAATACGTTGATCTTACGTTGTTAGAAGATGCGTTGGGCGACCAGCCTTTATCCGCGCGCATACCGGAATCTCTACAGTTGGTCACGTCTGACATCGTCGTCAATAAGCTTGATAATTGGTTGTTACCAGCAAAATACCTAACATGTGACTCAATGACAGTTACTTAAACACAGTGACAGTTGCTGAAGTGCAGTGACAATTACTTAAATAAAGTCACTTTGTGTTTTCGTCTGCGTTATACCTGTCGCAACATGGCCTGAGTGGGTCAGTGCTTGCGCTGTGTCTAACACTCGATTGGGTGAGGAGCACGTATTATCATGTCTGCTTTTAATTGGTCAGCCATTGCTTTTATCTTAGCCGCCATTGGGCTAGTTGTCTTTATGCTGGTCGTACCGCGCTTACTTGGCGGTCGCTCTCAAGGCTCACAAAAGGAAGAAGTATTTGAAGCGGGTGTTGTCGGATCTGGCAATGCCCGTATTCGTTTGTCTGCCAAATTTTATTTGGTCGCAATTTTCTTTGTGATTTTTGATTTAGAGGCGTTATATCTCTACGCTTATGCTGTGTCAGTACGAGAGGCTGGCTGGCTTGGCTTTGCCGCCGCTGGCACGTTTATCACTATTCTAATTATCGGTTTGATTTATGAGCTGAGCTTGGGTGCGATGAACTGGGCACCTGCTGATAAGTTACGCAAAAAAGCACGCTTGTATGCGGCGCCTGCAGGCTTTAATTTGGCAGACATCACCAAGTTTGATGGTGCTCATGAGCTAATGGTCGATCCGACAGGTAAAGTGCCAGCGCAGTCATCCGGTCAAATCAATGTCTCAAACAATATTGAGACCAATCGTCGTCATCTACAAAACATCGATCATATTAATACCACGGGTAACGTTACTTCTGTGGATTTTGCGACGTCTGCTCAGCAGGACAAAACTGAACGTTAATAGCAGTTGATGCTCAGCTTATAGCGTTTGTAAAAACGAGCAGAAAAGCATGAAAGCGTCAGTTCTGTTTGTATTAATGATCGCTGATGATTAGCCACTTATTAATAATAAAATTATGGCGACAGCGCGAGCAAGATGATTGCCACGCCAAGCTTAATATGAAGGTTGTATGTTATGAAATACACATTAACAAAAGCCAACCCCGATGCAGATACCTATCCTGCACAGACCAGTCAAACGGTCAATGATCCTATCGAAGATGAAGTGAATAAAAACGTCTTTATGGGTCGTCTCGAAGACCTTGTTCATTCAACAGCAAACTGGGGGCGTAAGAACTCACTGTGGCCATTTAACTTTGGTACTTCTTGCTGTTATGTTGAATACGCTACTACCTTAACCGCCGTTCATGATTTGTCACGTTTTGGGGCAGAGGTTATTCGTGCCTCGCCTCGTCAGGCGGATGTCATGATCGTCGCTGGTACTTGCTTCGTTAAGATGGCCCCTGTCATCCAGCGCCTATATGAGCAAATGCTTGAGCCAAAATGGGTTATCTCTATGGGTGCCTGTGCCAACTCGGGCGGCATGTATGATATTTATTCTGTCGTACAAGGCGTCGATAAGATTATCCCTGTTGATGTCTATGTGCCAGGTTGTCCGCCGCGTCCAGAAGCGCTTATTCAGGGTTTGATGTTGTTACAAGAATCTATCACTAAAGAGCGTCGTCCGCTGGGTATCCATGTCAATGAGCAGGGGATCTATCAGCCGCAAATGACGCCTGAGCGTGACCGCAAGCAAGCAGATCGTATCGCTGTCAAAAACTTGCGCAGCCCAGACAGTATTTAAGTTTCAAATGGCATTTAGACTTGTAGCAACAGTTTCAATATTTTATGCGCTTATCATAGTTCGGTTATGATTAACATAGCTCAGTTATGGTTGACATAGTTCGGTTATGACTAACATAGTTCAGTTATGATTAATGAAGGAATACATCATTCATGGTCACGGTAGTCGAAAACACAGATCCTAATATTAAGCCTGTCCCAGCAGTCATCACAGAGCTGGAGCAGAAGTACGCTGGTAAATTTGTCGTGCAGCACACTGTGGATGAGATTCCAACGGTTTGGGTGGCGCGTGCTGATTTATTAGATGTTCTCTTATTTTTGCGCAAACTGCCTAAGCCGTACGTCATGCTATTTGACTTGTCAGCGATAGATGAGCGTTTACGCCAGCATCGCGCGGGTTTGCCTGACAGTGACTTTACGGTGTTTTATCACCTAATGTCGCTTGAGCGCAACAGTGATGTACGTATCAAGGTCGCGCTGAGCGAAGACGATGTCAATGTACCGAGCGCCACCAATATTTGGCCAAATGCCAACTGGTATGAGCGTGAAGTGTGGGACATGTTCGGTATTGTCTTTACAGGCCATCCGCATTTGACCCGTATTCTATTACCGAAATACTGGGAAGGTCATCCACTGCGTAAAGAGTATCACGCGCGGGCGACTGAATTTACCCCGTATTTCTTGAATACCGCCAAGCAGCAATACGAGCAAGAAAACCTGCGTTTTGTCCCAGAAGAGTGGGGCATGAAACGTTCAGGTCGTGATGAAGACTTTATGTTCTTGAACATCGGTCCTAACCATCCCTCTGCTCACGGTGCATTCCGTTTGGTACTACAGCTCGATGGTGAAGAAGTCGTCGATTGTATCCCTGATATCGGTTATCACCATCGCGGTGCAGAAAAAATGGCTGAGCGTCAAACGTGGCACTCATTTATTCCTTATACCGACCGTATCGATTATCTTGGCGGTGTGATGAATGAACTGCCATACATCATGTCGGTCGAAAAGCTGGCTGGGATTACCATTCCACCGCGCGCTGAAACCATTCGCGTGATGATGAGCGAGTTTTTCCGTATTACCAATAACTTATTATTCGTCGGTACGTTCATTCAGGATGCGGGTGGTATGACCCCTGTATTCTATATGTTTACCGATCGCCAAAAAGCTTATGACGTCATCGAAGCCGTGACTGGTTATCGCATGCATCCTGCTTGGTTCCGTATCGGCGGTACAGCTGCTGATTTGCCACGTGGCTGGCAGCGTTTGGTTCGTGAGTTCTTAGATTGGATGCCAAAACGCTTGGACGAGTATGTCAAAGCAGCATTGCAAAACAGCGTGCTCAAAGGCCGTACTCAAGGGGTTGCTCAGTATAATGCTAAGCAAGCATTGGCTTGGGGCGTGACTGGCGCTGGTCTGCGCGCGACAGGCGTTGACTTTGATCTGCGTAAAGCACGTCCATACATGGGCTATGAGAATTACGATTTTGAAGTGCCAGTCGGTTACAACGGCGATGCTTATGACCGTTGTATGGTAAAAGTCGAAGAGATGCGTCAGTCGTTACGTATCATCCGTCAATGTATGGATAATATGCCACAAGGCCCTTACAAAGCCGATCATCCACTGGCCGTACCACCGCCAAAAGACCGTACGCTAAATGATATCGAAACGCTGATTAACCACTTTATCTCAGTCTCTTGGGGTCCTGTGATGCCAGCGGGCGAATGTACGACGATCGTCGAGGCGACTAAAGGTCTGAACAGTTATTACATCACCTCAGACAAGGCCACGATGAGCTATCGTACCCGTATTCGTACGCCGACATTTGCGCATTTACAGCAGATGCCATCGGTCATCAATGGCTCGCTGGTTTCTGATGCCATTATGTATTTGGCATCGATTGATATTGTGATGGCGGACTGCGATCGTTAAGATTTTGATCTTTAAGGTTAAACCGCTGCTTCATAAGTATTTGTTCATCAATATATTATTGCCTGATGGCACACCAAAATGCTGTCGCTTGTCGATATAACCACGGTTTTAAGCAGACTGATATTGGCTTGTGATAGAGCAGGATGAGTGAGGAAAGACAGAAGATTATGAAAATTGTTTCCGACAAAATGCCAAAAGTAGATGTGGAAAGCATCCTCACCACTGAGGAAATCGCTGCCATTCATGAGTTTATGCACCATTACCCACAGGCGCGTGCTGCCTCATTAGATGCACTAAAAATCGTGCAAAAGCGCAACGGCTGGGTCGATGATGCGCAAGCAAACGCTATTGCCAACATCCTAGACATCCCGATGTCAGACATGGACGGCGTTGCGACTTTCTTTAACCGTATATATCGCCAGCCTGTCGGTCGCCATGTGATTCTCATCTGTGACTCCGTGGCTTGTTATTTGACAGGTTATGAGGCGCTATCAGCTGAGATCAGATCACAGCTGGGTATTGAGTATGGTCAGACAACTGCTGATGGACGTTTTACGCTATTGCCAATTTGCTGCTTGGGCAACTGTGATAAGGGACCAGCGGTACTGATTGATGAAGACACTTACGGCCCTGTCCAGCCATCTGAGGTCGCGCAATTATTGGAGCTATACGCATGAGTTTAACGATTTCAGAGCAAATTGCTCGTCGCGGTCAAGGCCAAGCGCCAAGCCAGCTAAATGCACAGCGTGTTCCAATCTATGGTGATAAAGCGACCGCCACTAGCGAAACCAAGCCATTGACGTGGCGTTTGGCGCATCATGATGCGGTGCTTGATTTAGCCACTTATGAGTCTCTAAAAGGCTTCACTGGTCTAAAAGAAGCGCTATCTAAATCGCCTAAAGACGTCGGCAATATGATTAAAGCGGCCAATGTTCGAGGTCGCGGCGGTGCAGGTTTTAACGCTGGTCTTAAGTGGTCATTTATGTCACCGCCAGATGGTCTACCGCGTTATCTTATCTGTAATGCTGATGAAATGGAGCCGGGCACATTCAAAGACCGTTTGCTCATGGAGCGTCTACCGTTTCAGCTGATCGAAGGTATGCTCATTACCGCTCATGCGATTGGCGCCACTGACGGTTATATCTTTATCCGCGGTGAGTACATCTTGGCAGCCCAGCGTTTGGTCTCTGCTATCGAAGAATGCTTGGCCAATAACCTAATGGGCGACAATATTTTAGGCTCAGATTTTAGTTTTAACTTACATGTGCATACGGGCGCTGGGCGTTATATCTGCGGTGAAGAAACCGCATTGATTAACTGTCTAGAAGGTCGCCGTGCTAACCCACGTACCAAACCACCGTTTCCACAAATCTCTGGTGCATGGGGTCGTCCAACCGTTGTTAACAACGTTGAAACGCTGTGCAATATGCCAGCGATTTTGAATCATGGTGTCGAGTGGTATCAGTCATTATCTGAAATCAAAGGCAAAAGTAAAACGCCAGGCACCAAGCTATTTGGTTGCTCAGGATTGGTTAACGATCCAGGTCTATGGGAATTACCGTTTGGTTATACAGCTCGTGAAATCATTGAGGATTTAGCGGGCGGTATGAAAGATGGCAAAACCCTCAAAGCGTGGCTTCCTGGTGGCGCCTCAACAGACTTCTTAACTAATGAGCACTTAGATGTGGTGGTGGATTTTGATACTATTCAAAACGCTGGTAGCCGTATGGGTACAGGTCTGATCATGGTCGTCGATGAAGCACAAGACATGGTGCCGCTACTGCGTAATCTTGAAATTTTCTTTCAACGCGAATCCTGCGGTTGGTGTACGCCATGCCGTGATGGTCTGCCTTGGGGCGTCAAACTGCTTACTGCCATCAATGATGGTGAAGGGCAAGTGGGCGATGTCGAAAAACTAGAAGGCCTGACGCGTGACTTATGGATTGGTAAGACATTCTGTGCGCATGCCCCAGGTGCGATGGAACCACTAATGAGTGCGATTAAATATTTCCGTCCAGAGTTTGATCAAAAAATCGCGCAGGCGGTTGGTGTCGATGTTATTGATGCGGCAGCCAACCAACAGCCAGTAGCGAAATAAGGAGAGCGGCATGGCAGTCATACATATTGATGGGACCACTGTCGAAGTAGATAGCAGCGACAACTTACTACAAGCCTGCTTATCACTCGGCATTGATGTGCCGTATTTTTGTTATCACCCAGCCCTTGGCTCAGTAGGATCGTGCCGTCAGTGCGCCGTCAAGCAATTCCAGAATAAAGACGATATGGAAGCGGGCAAAGGTCGTTTAGTGATGTCCTGTATGGTCGCTCCTGGCGATGACATGTACATCTCGGTCACTGACGATGAAGCCAAAGCATTCCGCAAGTCGATGGTTGAGTTACTCATGACCAACCATCCGCATGACTGTCCAACCTGTGAAGAGGGTGGACATTGTCATTTGCAAGACATGACGTATATGTCAGGTCATAGCCGTCGTCGCTATCGCTTTACCAAACGCACGCATCACAATCAAGAACTTGGTCCATTCATCGCGCATGAGATGAACCGCTGTATCGCTTGCTATCGCTGT
Organism: Psychrobacter nivimaris; assembly: GCF_904846365.1. Classification (GTDB taxonomy): domain Bacteria; phylum Pseudomonadota; class Gammaproteobacteria; order Pseudomonadales; family Moraxellaceae; genus Psychrobacter; species Psychrobacter nivimaris_B. Next base: position 53,969 of record NZ_CAJHAL010000010.1, on the reverse strand, counting down.
GTACGTTTTTATAAAGACTATGCAGGTGGTGAAGATTTGGGTGTTTATGGCTCAAACAATCGCGTTTACTTTGGCCGTGATAAAGATGGTCAGTTCGAAAGCGAATTTTCAGGCAATTTAACCGAAGTCTGCCCAACGGGTGTGTTTACTGACAAAACCCACTCTGAGCGCTACAACCGTAAATGGGACATGCAGTATGCGCCAAGCATCTGTCATGGTTGCTCGGCTGGCTGTAATATCTCACCAGGTGAGCGTTATGGTGAGTTGCGCCGTATCGAAAACCGCTATAACGGCGAAGTAAACCGTTACTTCCTATGTGACCGAGGCCGCTTTGGTTATGGTTATGTCAACCGCGCGGATCGTCCAACCCAAGCGCTTGAACGTATCAATGATAAGCATGTCAAAATCAATATCGACTATGCACTTGATGAAACTATCAAACGACTCAAAGACAAAAAAGTCATCGGTATTGGCTCACCGCGTGCCAGTCTAGAGACCAACTTTGCATTAAAAAACCTAGTCGGCTTTGATAACTTTTCAACAGGTTTGAACCATCAGCAGCAAGCACTGGTCAATAAATGTATCGAAGTGCTTAGCACTGAAGGCATTTATAACCCTAGCATGACCGATATTGAAGCACATGATGCCGTATTGGTGTTGGGTGAAGATATCACGCAAACGTCATCAAGAGTCGCACTATCAGTACGCCAAGCGGCAAAAAATGAAGGGCTTAAAATGGCAGCGGCATTGCAAACGCAGCCATGGCTTGCCGAACCAGTCAAACGTATCGCTCAAGATGCGCTAAGTCCAGTCTATGTCATCGATGTGACACAGACTAAGCTAGAAGATATCAGTAAAGTGAGTGTGGTGGCAACGCCTGAAGATATTATTAAACTTGGCTTTAAAGTCGCTGATGAGATTGCAAACCTTGCTGACGATTTAGCAGACATAGCAGATCCACAAGCAGCTGAACAAGGTGCTGAACAAGGTGCTGATGCAAGTACTGAAACTGATGGTATGCAAGCACTGGCGCAGCAAATTGCTTATGACTTGATCCAAGCCGATAAGCCATTGGTTGTGTCAGGTAGTAGCCTGTCGTCTACCGCATTGATAGAAGCAGCGGCACAGATTACCCAAGCATTGACCCGAAAACGTGAGGCGATAAAGTCCACTGAGCAGCAGCAAGTTGACGCTCATAATGCCAAAGTCAAAGCCCAAGCGCAGTCTGCTAATGATCAGCCTGAAGAAGACCAAGATTTATCTGCTAAGCCAAACAAACCTGAAACGGGCGTGAATACAGAAGCGCAGGATGATGTCGAACGCGCACCTGCTGAAAACCTTGAATTAAAAGAAGTGAATAACAAGTATCAGGCACAAGCAGGTATTTATCTAACGGTTCCTGATGCCAATAGCATGGGTGTTTGTATGCTTGGCGGTCAGTCAGTTGAAGAACTGCTAGCGACTGATTACGATGTGGTTGTGGTTGCAGAAAACCAGCTAACAGATGCGATTGATGCCAATAAATTGACGCAGCTATTGACTGATAAAACGGTCATCGCGTTAGATCATCAGCTCCTTGATTGGCATAAAGACGTCGATATTGTATTGCCAGCGGCGAGCTTTGCAGAAGCGGATGGTACATTGATATCAGCTGAAGGTCGTGCACAGCGCTTCTTCCAAGTTTACGATAATGAATACTACCATCCGATGAGCAGTATCAAAGAAGGTTGGCGTTGGATACATGCTGTGCATAGCAGCATTGAAGGTCGTGATGTCGACTGGACGCAGCTAGATGATGTTATCAATGCGTTGATTGCCACCCATCCTAAACTTGCAGGTATTAAAGGCGCTGCGCCTGATGCTGATTACCGTATAACGGGTCTGAAAATCGCGCGTCAACCGCGTCGTTATTCAGGTCGTACTGCTATGCGTGCGCCAATTTCAGTGCACGAGCCAATGCAGCCAAAAGATTTGGATACTGGTCTAACTTTCTCAATGGAAGGTTATAGCGGTAAAGAAACGCCAAGCTCGATGATTCCTTTTGCCAATGCAGCAGGTTGGAACTCACCGCAAGCGTGGAACAAATACCAAGACAAAGTCGGCGGTCATTTGAAAAATGGTGATCCAGGTGTGCGTTTGTTCGATCAGCTAGAGCGCCTAGCCACTCGTCAATATGTGGCGCCAGAAGCGATGTCTTCGAATACAACTGACTTGCAGCAAGGCCAAGCCAAACTGGTACCGATTCATAATATCTATGCCAGCTCAATGATGGCATCACGTAGCCCAATAGTTGCAGAGCAACTACCTGTTGCTGCATGGCGTATCGGTATAGATGATGCCAAAGACTGGAATATTGCTGCTGGTGATTACTTGGCGATAGAAGTCGATAAGCAACAAATCACCTTGCCAGTACAGCTGGTCGGTTATTTGGCAGAAGGCTGTATCGGTTACCCCGTTGGGCAGGTGAGTATCATTCACCCATCGATGCCAGCATCGGTACGTAAAGTGGATGCACCAGTAACGATGATGGGTAGCATGGCTAACGACATGATTAATGATAATGACACAGCGCAAATAAATGCAGCGCCGACCACCACACAGGAGGTGTAATATGCAAGTTACCCGTATTATCCCTGATGTGCCAAGCTTTTTGGCCAATAGCATGAGTTTTGATACTTGGTCTATTCTGTTTTTGGTGGGTCAGTCTTTAGTCATCTTTTTGGTCGTAGTATTGGTTGCCGCAATGATGATTATCTATGAGCGCCGCATGCTGGCCTTATGGCAAGATCGTTATGGTCCAAACCGTGTTGGGCCTTTTGGTTCGTTGCAGTTAGTCGCCGATATGCTCAAAATCTTCTTTAAAGAAGATTGGACACCAAACTTTACCGATAAGTTTATGTTCACGTTGGCACCTGCGGTCGCAATGTTTACTGCCTTGGCTTCATTTGCCATTATTCCTATCTCGCCAACGCTTGGCGTGGTTGATTGGGATATTGGTATTCTGTTTTTCTTTGCCATGGCTGGTATTGCTGTTTACGCCGTGATGTTCGGTGGTTGGGCGTCTGCCAATAAGTTCTCGCTACTCGGTGGTTTGCGCTCTGCTGCACAGACGATCAGCTACGAAGTGTTTTTGGGTTTGTCGTTGATGGGCGTTGTTGCGCTAACAGGTTCATTTAACCTACGTGCCATTGTCGAAGCGCAAGCAGACGGCTGGTATATCATCCCGCAGTTCTTTGGCTTTTTAACATTTGTGGTGGCTGGTGTTGCCGTTACGCATAGACATCCATTTGACCAACCAGAAGCAGAGCAAGAACTGGCTGAAGGTTATCATGTTGAATATTCTGGCATGAAGTTTGGTATGTTCTTTATTGGTGAGTATGTCAACGTTGTCTTGATTTCTGCCTTGATGACTTGCTTGTTCTTTGGCGGTTGGCTTGCGCCGTTCAATTTAGATATTCCATTTATTCCACCAGCTTTTTGGTTCATGATTAAAACGCTATTCTTTATGACCATGTTTGTTTTGGCTCGAGGCTCACTCATGCGTCCGCGTTATGATCAGGTGATGAACTTTGGCTGGAAAGTATGTCTGCCCGTAACCTTGATCAATCTGTTGGTTACTGCTGCGGTCATTTTGATCTTTTCTCCAACGTTATAGTCATTACTAGTAGCCATCACTGATGAACTAGGGTAAAGCTGATAAGGATAATAATCCCATGTTTACTACCATAAAAAAGACCGTCATTGGTATATTTACCATTGTCCGCAGCATGTGGATGGTCAATAGTCATGCGCTCAGACCGCGTGACACCATCCTTTATCCTGAAGAGCCGGTACCTGTACCGCCGCGTTTTCGTGGACGTATTGTCCTAACGCGTGATCCTGATGGAGACGAGCGCTGTGTCGCTTGTAACTTGTGTGCGGTGGCATGTCCGGTAGGGTGTATCTCATTACAAAAAGCCGAGCGTGAAGATGGACGCTGGTATCCAGAGTTTTTCCGTATCAATTTCTCACGCTGTATCTTTTGTGGATTGTGTGAAGAAGCCTGTCCAACGACAGCGATTCAAATGACCCCAGATTTTGAACTGGGTGAATATAAGCGCCAAGATTTGGTCTACGAAAAAGAGCATTTGCTCATTTCAGGACCAGGTAAATACCCTGATTATAACTATTATCGTGTGACAGGTATGGCGGTAGCAGATAAACCAAAAGGCGCAGCACAAAATGAGTCTGCACCGATTGATCTAAGGAGCTTGCTACCATGATGAATATTTTGAACCATCCTGAACTGGCTGGGTTTTATTCGCTTGCAGCAGTGGCAGTATTTGCCAGTCTGCGCGTAGTGACTCAGGCCAATCCAGTGCATGCTATCTTATCGATGATTGTATCGTTGCTGGCAATTGCTGGGATATTTTTTGTATTAGGAGCGCCGTTTGCGGGTGCGCTAGAGATTGTTGTTTATGCTGGTGCCATTATGGTGCTATTTGTCTTTGTCATTATGATGCTTAATTTGGGCATGAGCAATGACGAGCGCGAAGAGCGTTGGCTTGATGCCGGCACTTGGGCGATACCGACAGGATTGACGATAATCATTGCCGTTGTGCTCTATGCGATGATTGGTCTCAATCACGATGAAGCTGTCATGATGGGTGGCACGACTATCTCTGCCAAAGCAGTCGGTACAGTGCTATTTACCAAATACATTATGCTGGTTGAAGTAGCAGCATTGCTATTATTGGCAGCCTTGGTCGCCGCTTATCATTTAGGTAAAGAGACAGTCGACGATGAGGTCATCGGTAATGATAGCCAAAACTTCAAGCCAAGCGTAGGCAGTATCAAACAATACGACAATGATAGTACGCTTACAAAGCATGACGGCGTAGAAATGGCTAAGCCTTACGAATATAAAGATGTTGACCCGCATGACTATGTAGGTATGAAGGTAGGCACGAAAGCAGGTGCGAATAAAGTTACGCGCAAGGAGTCAGACTAATGGTACTAGCAGCAAGCGTGGCACAAGATGTGTCAAACGTGCCGTTTGCCCACGAGGTGGCAGGCTTAGTACAGCCAGTTGCTGAGGCGCAAAATGTACTGGGTATGATACCCATGAGCCATGGACTGATTTTGGCAGGCATTTTATTTGCCATCGGTCTGTGCGGCGTTATGGTACGACGTAACTTCTTATTTATGCTAATGAGTCTTGAGATCATGATGAATGCGGCAGCATTGGCATTTGTAGTAGCAGGTAGTCGCTGGGTTGATCCAGACGGACAGATTATGTTTATCTTTATTTTGACCTTGGCCGCGGCTGAAGCGTCAATTGGTCTGGCAATATTATTGCGTTTTTATCATCAGCGTGGGCATCTCGATGTCGATAGCGCCAATGAGATGAAAGGATGATGTCATGAGTTTATTACCATTAACCTTTATATTCCCGCTCATTGGCTTTTTGATTTTAGCCTTTATGCGCGACAAATTATCAGAGACGGTCGCAGCGATTGTTGGCGTGGGTAGCATGCTGTTATCAGCACTATGCACGCTAGTGGTTAGCTATACCTTTTTGACCACCAATCCAGCTGGAACGGTAATTGACGTTCCGCTGTGGACATGGTTCCAAGTTGGCGATTTTGCCCCACATTTCGGTTTGAGCTTTGATGGTCTTGCATTGACCATGACAGGTGTTATCACTGGGATTGGCTTTTTAATTCATCTGTTTGCCTCTTGGTATATGAAAGGCGACACTGGCTTTGCTCGTTTCTTTAGCTATATGAACTTGTTCGTGGCCAGTATGTTGTTACTGGTACTCGCAGATGATCTGTTCTTGCTATATCTCGGTTGGGAAGGCGTGGGTATCTGTTCGTACCTATTGATTGGTTATTATTACCATGATAGAGCCAACGGCCGTGCTGCGATGAAAGCCTTTACCGTCACGCGTGTCGGTGATGTATTCTTAGCCTTTGGTTTGTTTCTATTATTCCGCGAATTCGGCACGCTCAATATTCAAGAAATTATTACGCGCGCGCCAGAAGTGTTTGATATTAATAATCCAACGATGATGCTTACCACCATGATGTTGGTCGGCGGCGCGATGGGTAAGTCAGCGCAGTTGCCACTACATACATGGCTTGCTGATGCGATGGCAGGCCCGACACCAGTATCGGCATTGATTCACGCGGCAACAATGGTGACGGCAGGTGTTTATTTGATTGCTCGTCTACATCCATTGTTTGAGTTGACCCCAGGTATCTTATTGTATTGGGTTGGCGGCGTAGGGGCATTGACGTTGGTTGTTGCTGGATTCTGTGCGCTTGCACAAACGGACATCAAACGTATCCTTGCGTACTCAACCATGAGTCAGATTGGCTATATGTTCTTAGCGCTTGGCGTGGGCGCGTGGCAAGGGGCAATCTTCCACTTGATGACGCACGCCTTCTTTAAAGCATTGCTGTTCTTATCATCAGGTGCGGTCATCCTTGCGGTACATCACGAGCAAGATATCTTTAAAATGGGTGGTCTACGTAAAAAGATACCATTGGTATTTTGGTGTTATATCGTCGGTGGTGGTGCGCTCGCTGCCATACCTTGGGTTACCGTTGGTTTTTATTCTAAAGAAGCGATTCTTTGGGAAACTTATGCCACAGGTCACTTAGTACTATTTTATATGGGTGTATTCGGCGCATTCTTAACCGCGATTTATACGTTCCGTATGATTTGGATCATATTCTTTGGCGAAGAAAAAACCCATGCTCATAAGCTATCAGGTGTGTCGTATTGGTTACCTTTAACCGTATTGCTAGTGTTATCTACAGCCGTTGGTGCTTGGATTACGCCACCATTAGATGGTGTATTGCCAGAGAGCGTTGGTCATCTATTAGAAGTTGCAGGTCAAGCACATGCTAAGCACACCGCAGAGTATATGGCGATGGGTGCAATGGCAGCAGGTTTGATATTGGCAGCACTATTGTATGTTGTCAACAAAGGTCGCTTGCTCACTAGCTTTAAGCGCTCACGTATTGGTGGGGCACTATATCACTGGTGCTACCATGGCCTAGGTTTCGACGCGCTATATGATGTAATTTTTGTAAAACCCTTTTTATTCATCGGCCGCTTACTTAAAGCCGACCCTATCGATAAAACGTGGTTGCTGTTACCTAAGCTGGCTTCAGCAGGTAATAAGGTATTGTCTGCGACGCAAACAGGGTCTCTTCGAGGTTATGCCACAAGCTTTGGCTTGGGTATGGCTGTATTGCTGGTGCTGGTAATGATGACGGTGGTGTAAAAATGATTGAGTTACAACAAACGTGGATGCTACCAGCATTAATCGCAATTCCTTTTATTGCAGGATTGCTATGCTGGGTGGTAGAGCGATTTAATAAACGTCTGCCGCGCTGGATTGCCTTGATCGGTATGATGTTGACCTTTGCGTTGTCATTAGTACTTTGGCAGAAGGGCGATTTTAGCGGTATGAGTAAGCAGGTCATTGCGCCAGATGCTGCCGTGCCTTGGGTAGCAGAATTTAGTGTGCCGTGGATACCGAGCTTTGGTATTAGCTTTCACTTAGCGCTAGATGGCTTGTCACTGATGATGGTGGCCCTAACAGGTTTGCTTGGTGTGGCAGCTGTTGCTTGTTCGTGGAATGAGATTCAGCGCCGTGTTGGTTTTTTCCACCTGAACTTGCTATGGAGTTTGGGCGGCGTTATTGGTGTTTTCTTAGCCATTGATCTGTTCTTATTCTTCTTCTTTTGGGAGATGATGCTGGTTCCGATCTATTTCTTGATCGCCATTTGGGGTCATGATGTAGTTGGTAAAACCAAAGAATACGCGGCTACCAAGTTCTTTATTTATACCCAAGCGTCTGGGCTTATCATGCTCATCGGTATTTTGGTATTGGTCATTATCAGCTACGCCCAAAAAGGGGTAGTGAGCTTTAACTATAATGACTTGCTCGGTACGTCACTTGGTGGCTGGGAATATCCAATCATGCTATGCTTCTTCATTGGCTTTGCGGTGAAGTTGCCAATTATTCCTTTCCATGGCTGGTTGCCAGATGCGCATGCGCAGGCACCAACGGCAGGTTCGGTGGATTTGGCAGGTGTACTCATTAAGACTGCCGCCTATGGTTTGATTCGTTTTGTGTTGCCGCTATTTCCAGTAGCGTCACAAGAGTTTGCGCCGATAGCGATAACATTAGGTACGATTGGTATCTTTTATGGCGCGTGGCTTGCGTTTATGCAGACTGATATGAAGCGTTTGCTAGCCTATACCAGTATCTCGCACATGGGTTTTGTGGTACTGGCAATCTATGCGGGAACATTACTCAGCTTACAAGGTCTGATGATTCAGATGCTTGCTCATGGTTTGAGTTCAGCCGCACTATTCATCATGGCAGGACAGCTATATGAGCGTCTGCATACACGCGATTTAACCTTGATGGGTGGTATGTGGGGACAGTTCCGTTACTACGCACCGATACTGATGTTCTTCTGTGCTGCTTTACTAGGTATTCCAGGTACGGGTAACTTCATTGGCGAGTTCATGATTTTATTTGGCTCATTTGCTCAGTACCCAGTGTTTGTGGTTTTTGCGACATTCAGTTTGGTATTAGCAGGTCTTTACTCGTTGATTTTGATTCATCGCGCACTATTTGGTGAAAACAACATCGCCGCATTGGCAGAGCGAGAGACTAAGTCACATGGCTTACCTGCACGTAAACTAAAAGATTTGGGCAAGCGCGAGCTGTCATTACTACTGATGCTAGCTGCTGGTTTGGTATGGCTTGGACTGTACCCACAGCCGTTCCTTGATACCTCAAGTCACGCAATGCAGTGGATCAATAACGCATATATATACAGTCAAGTGACACAGGTAGATTCGTCGCAGCTGCTTGATGTAATGGAGGCACGTTAAGTCATGAATGATATTACGATGAATGATTTGATAGGATTGTTGCCTTACGCGCCGATTATCGCCGTAGTGATTACGGTACTGACGGTTATGATCGCGATTACCTTTAAACGCTCGCACATGGTCACTGGTACGATTACGGTGGCAGGCTTAAACATTGGTCTATTCACCCTTATCGGTCAGATGATCGGTGTGATTGAAAGCGGATCTATCGCGCCAAACGCTGAGCAGTTATTTGTTATAGATAACTTTGCTCAGTTTAATATGGTGGTGATTTTTATCTGTGCCTTGGCTTGTTGTACGCTGTCTTATGCGTATTTAGCTAACCTAAAAGACAATAAAGAAGAGCTGTATTTGCTCATGCTGCTATCGACCATTGGTGCATTACTAATGGTAAGCGCGCAGCATATGGCGTCATTCTTTATGAGCTTAGAGATGCTGTCAGTACCGTTATATGGTTTGCTCGCTTATACTTACAAGCGCAACCAGTCGCTTGAGTCGGGATTGAAGTATTTGGTATTGTCGGCGACTGCATCAGCGACGTTGCTGATGGGTATGGCCTTTATCTATGCAGAAGTAGGCTCACTAGCATTTAAGCCAATCAGTATGGTACTGGGCAATATCTTTGAGTCGCCACTACTGATATTGGGCGCGGCAATGATGATGTTTGGTATCGCCTTTAAACTCTCAGCTGCTCCTTTCCATATGTGGACGCCAGATGTTTATGAAGGTGCACCAGCGCCTATTGCTACCTTTTTAGCATCAGTATCAAAAGTGGCGATGATGGCACTGGCTGTGCGTTTCTTAATCGATACTGCTTTGCTGGCATTGCCATCAGTGCAGATGCTATTGATGGTCATGGCAACATTATCTATCTTGGTAGGTAACTTATTGGCAGTACGTCAAACCAGCCTCAAACGTCTACTCGGTTACTCATCTATTGCCCATATGGGTTATGTGATGATCGTGATTGTCAGCATTGGTTCAGCCGCAGATAGTATCTCTAGTATGTATATGGCAGTCTATGCCTTTACCTCTATCGGTGCTTTTGGCGTAGTGACGTTGATGTCGAGTCCGTATCGCTTATCTGGTGAAGCCGATGAGTTGACGCATTATCAAGGGCTATTCTGGCGTCGCCCAGTATTGACCGCTGTGATGACTATCATGATGTTGTCATTAGCTGGTATTCCATTGACGGCAGGCTTTATTACCAAGCTATTTGCTATCTTAGCTGCGGTACAAGGCACCAACTGGTTCTTGGCTGCGATGATTATCTTGGGTAGTGCGATTGGTCTATTCTATTACTTACGTGTGTTACTCACGCTGTTCAAACGTCCTAAGCAGTTCATCGAGTTTGACGTGTCTGGGCAATGGGGTATTCGTACCGGTGGTATTATGGTCATTGCTGTGACGGCGATTATTCTATTCTTTGGTATCTTGCCAAATAGTATGATTGAGTGGGCAAGTTTGGCTCGCATTTGGTAATGTCGCTGAGTTAATACAACAGATAAGTCGCTGCGATCTATTTGTTGTTACGGTTAAAAAACCAAGATGCGCCAGCTTTATGATAAGCTTGGCGCATCTTTTTTATGCTTACCTTTTTGGTATTTATCTGCTTTTGCCTATCAAAGGTATCTTATAAAAATACAGTTTAACAAAGTATAAGTGACGAATAATTATGAGTGATAATATTCAAACAGTAACGGTGCTCAGTAAAACTACATGGACGCCGAACTTATTTAGCTTTACCGTCAGCCGTCCCGATAGTTTTAAGTTTACAGCGGGGCAGTTTGTACGTTTAGGCGTCAATCCCAGTCAATTAAAATATTACCAGCAGACTGATGCAAGTGATGAAACTGCTGATAGCGCATTGAATGAAGATGTCTTTCGCGCGTATTCGATTGTCTCTTCGCCCTTTGATGAGGTGATAGAATTCTTCTCTATCGTAATTCCTGACGGTGCATTTACCTCGCAATTGCAGCATTTACAAGTGGGCGATGAACTGCTGCTCAACACCATGCCATTTGGGTTTTTGACGTTAGCACGTTACCAAAAACCATTGCCAAAAGACTTATGGCTGCTAGCAACAGGGACTGGTTTAGCACCGTTTTTGTCAATGCTGCAAGATTTAAAGACATGGGAAGATTACGAGCACATTGTATTGGCTTATAGCGCACGTTCGCTCGATGAACTTGCGTACGTTGAAAAAATTGAAAGCCTACAAGAAGACTTCGGCACGCTGGTTGATAATCCAGCAAAGCTTATCTTTATCCCAATCGTCACTCGTGAGCCTGTCGAAGGTGCATTGTCAGAGCGTCTGCCGAAGCTGTTGCTAGAGGGCACGTTACAAGCGCGCGCGGGTATCGCATTAGATATTGATACTACGCATGTCATGCTATGCGGCAACCCAGATATGGTAGAAGATACCAAAGAGGCATTAAAGACATTGGGACTGGTGATGAATCGCCGCGGTGAGGGTAATATTGCCGTAGAGAACTACTGGTAGTTATCGACTTTAATCAAAAAACGCTGTATCTATAAGGCCAATAACCTCTAAGATGCAGCGTTTTTTTATGGGATAAAGTATTGTCTTATGGGATAAAAAATTAGCGACTTACTCTTGGCTTGGTTCAGTCGCATCGTCTACGGGGTTAATAGGGCCTTGCATCAATTCAGGATCATCATCATCACCGATGATATCTTCGTTACTGCTGGCCGCCAGTAAATCACGATAGTTGATTTGAGCCTTCAAAATCATTTGCTCTTCTTCTAGCTCGCCATAATTTATCTGTACCTTATGCAAGGTACTCATGATTTTCTTGTTGTTTTTTAACCAACGATGGATATCGAGATAAATCACTTCGTCTTTTGCGCGAGCAATATTGACGTACGACAGAATAAAGCCTAAAGGGTCTTTTTTGAGGACGCTATGATAAAACCAAATCGCCAGTTTGACGCCTTGACGTTTCACGAAAGATTCGCAGCGCAGATTCAATATATCGGTATAAGTTTGCTGACCAAATACAAAGCGTTGCACATTGCGATCGAGTTGGACGTGAACTAAGCTAAAGTTACTTGCCACCTCGGCATAGATGCCGCCTGCATTGACAGTGCAGTACAAACGAAACCAATCCTCATGCATCTCGACACGTAGCTCTAAAATGGCTTTTACATTGTCGGTGACGAATTTTTGTAGTGCATCATTAACGTAAGTCTGTGCCACTGGCAATGACAACTCATCTTCGAACTTGTCCGTCGTCTTATTATAGATATCTTTAACCGATTGGGCGATACGCTCCCAACCACTGCCGAATGACTCGTCAAAACGATAGCCAATACTCTCGAAGAACTCATCAAAATTGTCTGAATTATTCACGTTATCAAAGTCACTCAAACTTATTATCCTTATAGGGCGCGTCATTCAATCGGTGACGTAAAAATGGCTAAACAAACTTTGCATGCTATCGTTAATTTGAACGAAAGCTAATCATCTATAATTTCTAAATATCTACGATCATTAGTAATTTTTATACTGATAGGTAGCAAAAGCGAAAAACTGACCTCTGATACTAGTGCATAGTGAATCTACATTTACTGTGCTGCTTGATAATCTGCCGTGCCTAATCAACACGATGCACAGTTCTGATTGTTGCAAAGTATCGTGCTACTAATGCTATTATGCTAAAGCAGTATATAACAAATACAGTGGCTTCAAAATGAACACATGCGTTTTATAGCAATTCATTTGGTATAGACAGTGTTTCGTCTGCCTTATATATTCTCAAATGCATGTTTTTCAATCAGCGGATAAGGTTACCAATACTGTATGGCAAATGTCAAAATGCCGTCTCAGTGCTTATACTGGCGACATAATTCTATGTCATGTTATGATAGCGCCAGTATAAATCATGCCCATCGTTACAACACTTGTTAAATAGTGCTTTGTACTGATGTGCTCACAAGCTGAGATTCATTGTGGCCTATATAAAAGACTCACAGAGCTATCATTTTTCCGCGCAAGCGCCCAAGCGCGATATAAGCTTGCCTGTTGCTATTGTTATTGCAGTGGCTGTTCATGTGCTGATTATTTTCGGAATTAGCTTCTCTATGGGAAAAGACCCAGCTGCTATGATGCAAGATGTGGCAAAGGCGCTGACCGACAATATGAAGCCCAATGAAGATGCACACTTTATTGCCAACGCTTCACAAGAGGGCGGCGGTACAATAGAAGAGCAGCTCAGACAAGAGAACAATCAGTTAAGTGCAATGTCTGCTGAGCAAATGAGTGAGACTCAAGATATCGTTAATTTACAGCGTAAAGTACGTCAGCAGCGTTATCAAGAGAGTTATCTGCGTACGACGTTAAGTTGGCGTCAGGCCACTGTAGAGTCGGATAATGACAGCGAGCAAGCGCAAGATGATGCAATGGCGCAAGAAGAGCGGCTACGTAAGCAGATTGCCACCTTAGAAGCTCAGCTATCTCAGCGTCAGCAGGTCTACGCAACCAAATCCAAAGTCGTGACGATGGATAGTAATTCGACCACACGGGGTGCGGCAGCAGACTATATCAATACATTCCGTGAGCATGTCGAGCGAGTGGGCAACTTGCATTATCCCGTACAAGCGCGTGCTCAAGGCATTACGGGTGAAGTACGGCTAATGGTTATCATCAGTAACGACGGCAATATCAAAGCCATTCGACTGCTTGAAAGCTCGAACTCTACGATATTGGATGAAGCGGCCAAGCAGTCGGTACGACAAGCTGCACCCTTTGGTAAATTCACCGAAGACATGAACGATATCGTCGAGCTGCGCTTGATACGTACTTACCGCTATAGTGATACAGTCGAAGTAACGTACTAAGGTTAATGTATTTATGCACTAAGAAGACAAGCACTAAGAAAAAAGCTACTGAAAATAAAGTTGCTGAAAAAATATCACCGAAAATACAATTGTTAAGAATAACACTTAACGCACCATTTTTTATCATTACAGATACCCAAGTTCATAACACACAGCTATAAAATAAAGAGTCAGTATGGAATTTTTAGGTTTTACCGTCGATGTCGCTACCTTAACGAGCAATGCCCTAGAGTTGGTCATTAAAGTCGCTTTAGCAATACTTATATTTATCGTTGGACGTTGGCTTGCCAAAAAGGCAGTCGCTTTTTCCGATCGCTTGATGACGCGTAGCCATCTGGACGAGACAGTTGCTAGTTTTTTAAGTCGTCTATTGTATGGCGTGCTACTGGTCGTAGTGATTTTAGCTGCACTTAGCAAAGTCGGTGTACAGACTACTTCGGTCGTTGCGATCTTAGGTGGTGCCGCTGTCGCCGTTGGTTTGTCATTAAAAGACCAGCTATCAAATTTTGCCGCTGGTATTATGATTGTGACGTTTCGCCCGTTTGTACGCGGCGATTATGTACAGATTAGTAGCTACACAGGTACGGTGACTGAGATTACCTTGGTTAATACCCATTTGACGACCATTAACAATCACGATATCATCATTCCTAATAGCGATATCACGACTTCACCTGTGGTCAATTATACAGCGCTACCCAATCGCCGCGTCGATATCACCGTCGGTATTGGCTATGATGCTGATATCAAAACGGCTAAAGACGTGATGCTAAGTCTGGCAAGAAATAACCCATTGGCTTTTACTGATCCTGAACCTATCGTACGAGTGACCAATCTAGGCGATAATTCAGTAGATCTTACCCTAAACGTTTGGACAACCAATGCCGACTGGTGGTCGATGCAATGCGAGCTACTAGAGCAATTCAAGCAAGCTCTAGATGATGAGAAGATTGAGATTCCATTCCCGCAGCGCAGTGTCCATGTTAAAGGCTTGGATCATATGATCAACCAAATGGGTCAAGCACAAAAGTTACCATTAACTAAAGATTAATGAGTAGCTGCCTAATAGTTAAAAGACTATTTAATAAAGCAGTGCTAGTTTAGATATAAGGATTTGGTAGGTTTAGGCCTGCCAAAATCTCAATTTCAAAGTACTCCATCTCATCTTGTTCAGCTTGTCCGAGCTCATGATCAAAACCTAGTAGGTGTAGCACGCCATGCACTAGCAAATGGCTGATGTGCTGCGCCACTGTTTTGTCCTGTTCAGCCGCTTCACGTACCATCACTTCATGACAGATAACCAGCTCTCCAAGAGGCAATGTTGGCATCAGCTCAATGACGGCAGCAGGTAATTCGCTTGGATAAGACAAAATATTGGTCGCATAGTCTTTACCACGTGCTTCTAGATTTAAAGCACGGCCTTCGACGTCATCAGTGATATATATATCTAGAGTTTTAGATTTTTCCTGCCATAGCTCAGGATCGATATCTGCAAAATAAGGTAGGGTCAGACCAGTATTAATACGACCATCTATATAATCCAAAGTCGCCATCATGACTGATAGTAAATGCTCGCGATTATAAAAAGTATCTAATAATTCATCATCAATACTGTCGGTCGCACTGATATCAAGTGCTGCTAAGCTGGCATGGTTGCTAGCAATCTTGTCATCGAAATTAGTATTGTCAGGTTGGCTCATATTGCTGTCCTTTTTATTATAAATGTATTTCTAACGCTGCAGCGTCTAGGTGATTTATTTGCCAGCTCTTTTAATATGAAAGTAGCTTAATTATTATCTCTCATTGCTAAGTTTTTGACTCATAAATAGAGGTCTATGTATAGAATATATAGAGGCTACTATAGCTAAGTTACTGGTAGGCGACTAGTAGCGAAAGAGCTAAATTCAATAAACTGTTGGTAAGAAAAAACCGGACTACTTTGAGTAATCCGGTTTTCTTATGCAATATAACTGTTTATAGCAAATGATTGTAATTCAATGATTAGCTTGATTATTACAGATTGGCTGCTGCATTAGCGACAGCTTGTCTACGCTCTTGTTCTTTAATACGTTCAAACTTACGTTTTTCTTCTAAAGCCATTTGTTCTTCATCAAATACGTCATAGGCTTCAACAATTTGTTGTACCAATTGATGTCGTACCACGTCTTTTGAATCAAACTTTGTGATATGAATCTCTTCGATATCCTTTAGAATATCCATCGCTTGTGCCAAGCCTGATTTGTGACCACGTGGCAAATCGACCTGAGTAATATCCCCAGTGATGACGGCTCGTGAGCCAAAGCCCAAGCGGGTCAAAAACATTTTCATCTGTTCAGGCGTGGTGTTTTGCGCTTCATCTAGAATGACAAACGAGTTATTTAAAGTACGACCACGCATATAGGCAAGCGGCGCCACTTCAATAATCTGACGCTCAATCATTTTACCGACTTTCTCAAAGCCTATCATCTCATAGAGTGCGTCATATAGCGGGCGTAAGTACGGATCGATTTTTTGGGTCAAATCACCTGGCAAGAAGCCCAGTTTTTCGCCAGCTTCTACCGCTGGACGCACTAGCAAAATACGCTCAATCTCATTACGCTCAAGCATATCGACGGCACACGCCACCGCTAGATACGTTTTACCCGTACCAGCAGGCCCAATACCAAACGACACATCAGAGCTCAGAACGTTTTTTACATAACGCTGTTGATTGCCACCGCGCGGAACGATGCGACCTTTACGTGTACGTAAACTGATGGGCGTAAATTCGCTAGCCTCATCCAAATCTTCATCATATTCCATGTCATCGTGATCTTGTTCGTCTTCTTCGATGTCTTCATCACGAGAGAGGCTAGATTGGATGATGAGATGCAGCTCTTCTGCACTGATGTCTTTGGTGTTCTGTGCTTCATCTACCATTTTGTAGATAATACGTTCACCACGTTCGACATTGGTCACATCGCCACTCAGGCAAAAATCGCCTTGGCGTTGCATGATTTTAATATCGAGGCGTTCTTGAATATATTTCATGTGATTGTTGTATTCACCAAGCACGGTTTTTAGCTGTGCTGGGGTCAATGATTCAAACTTTATACGGCGGCTCATGGAATCAGTCAAGCGATTATCCTTTTATTGTGTACCCGACGCTATGATTTGGTTTTAATTGCGTGGCGGGTTGCAGAGATAAAATAGTTAGTGGCGTTACAGTATTTAGGTGGTAAAAAGATTATAGATGATAAAAATGACGGCGATATTATTGTTGTTTTTGTGGAAGGTCGTAAATAAAAGTAATGAAAATAATGAAAAGTCTTGCCTTCATTATGGTAGAGAATTTTTAAATTTCAAGCCATACATCAGATAGATAACGCTGTTTTTGTATGCGGATTGCAACTGTTACAGCGATTTTCTATAGATTGATTCGATGTTGCTATAAGTTCTATATAATTCATCGCTACCCATCGTATGATAGTGCTCTAATAAAATTAAGATATTTGAGTTTTATGAATATAAACCTCGTTTATGATGAGAGTAAAGAAACGATTTGTCTACGGTTAAGACCACGGCATAATGGACAATTTGTGGTAATCTATGGGCGATACCATAGGTTGCTGCAACCTATCTAACAACAGCAGCGACATGATAAAAATTATAAAATAAAGTCAGTGACGAGCAGTTGTCTATCATAAATAAACTGCTTGTCCAAAAAATTATAATAGGAAAATCACGATGCAAGATACTGATTCACATTTATCCAATACTGACAGCATACCTAAAAAGTTCGACAGCATCTCTAAAAACAAAGAAGCGATAACCGACCAGCAAGTGCTTATCGCGGGTGGTGGTCATGTTGGTTTGTCCTTTGCATTGCTATTGGCCCATCACGGTATTGCGAGCACCTTATTAGAAAAAAACAGCTATCCAACCATCAGTCCAACGGATGATAGTACTCGCAGCCATTATTTAGACAGTCGCAACACCGCATTGTCACGGCGCACGGTACAAATATATCAAGAGATTGGACTGTGGGATGAGTTACAGAGCCATGCCTGCCGTATCGACACTGTACAGATTAGTGAGCAAGGCAGCTTTGGGCGCGCGCAGCTGAATAAAGCAGAAGAGCGCGTTGAGTCATTTGGGCAAGTCATCGAAAACGCTTGGCTGGGTCGTAAACTTTTATTAGCCGCACAGCAAGCGCCATTAATTACCTTGATAGATAATGCCAATGTGACGACTGTCCAGCAGCAAGCCGATAGTGTGACACTTAGCTTTAATTATAACGATGAAGCCGAAAACGAGCAGCAGCTACGAGCTAGCGTATTAGTCGCTTGTGATGGGCGCGATTCTACAGTACGCCAACTGCTAGATATTAGTACAACTACGTATGACTATCAGCAAACGGCCATCGTCGGCGTAGTAGAGACAGATACGCCACACGAGCATGCAGCGATTGAGCGTTTCAGTCCAGCTGGCCCACTTGCCGTACTCCCACTGACAGATCCAAAGGGTGATGGCAATGATGAGTATCAACAAGGCTACAGACGCTCTGTGGTGTGGGTATGCCCAACAGGTGAAGAAACCAGATACTTAGAAGACGACGCCCATTTCTTGCAGACCCTACAGCAAGCCTTTGGCCAACGCGCTGGCAAGTTCACCACTGCAGGTCGCCGCGGCGCCTACCCATTGACACGTGTGCTAGCTGACAAGCAAGTAGAAGGTCGTTGCGTGGTCATGGGCAATGCGGCTCATACTCTGCATCCTGTAGCAGGACAAGGCTTTAATCTCTGTATGCGAGATGCACATGTGCTGGCACAAATGCTAAATGCACAAGTACTCAAAGGCGCAGATATTGGTGATGCACAGTTATTGAAGCGTTATGAAAAAGCACGTCAAACCGACCAGAAGCGAGTGATTCGTTTTTGTGATGCGGTAGTACATGGCTTCACGCATCCTAACCCAGCGATTAAGCTGGCGCGAAATATGGCATTGTTGGCTTTTGATAAATTGCCAAATATCAAGCCACTAGTCGCCACTTATGCGATGGGTCTAAAATCATAGCGCTATAGTTAAATCCTCTTTAAAAGAGTGACAGCGTTAACCTCGCTTGAAGTATTGCCTATACATCTGCACTCGGTTGCCTTGTCTCTCTTTTAAACTGAATCAACTAACTGTAATTAAGATTGATAATAAGCATTCTAATATTGAGCAATATTGAGAGACACCTTATGAAAAACAACCATACGTTGATTATCGGTAGCGGTATCGTTGGGGCAACGCTTGCTCTAAAGTTGGCGCAAGATAAAATGCCAGTGACGTTGATTGATGCCCGTCCTGAGCGCGATGAGTCAGCTTGGCAACATGTACTTAGCAAACGTGATGCACGTGTCTATGCACTTAGTATGGCTAGTATTAATTTGCTTAAAGATATTGGCGCGTGGCAAAAGATTGCTAGCTCTGAGCGTAAGGCTGATTATTCGCAAATGCAGGTATGGCAGCTCAATGGGATGGGTGAGCTATTATTTGGCGAAAGTGAAAATAGCGGCGCTGAGGATAATAGTAGTGAAACTCATGAGCCTATATTATTAGGCAGTATGGTCGAGCCTGCTGTTATCGAGTACGCATTATGGCAACGCTTTCATGAAGCTGATGTTAGTGACTATCTGACCCTTATCGCTGGTCATAAAGTTGTCAATATGGATTGGCTAGGGGTGCAGCAAGGCTACCGTATCACTCTGGACAATGGCGAAGCGATTGATACGCGTCTATTAGTTGGCGCTGATGGGCGCGGTTCATTTGTCCGTCAGCAAGCAGGGATTGGCGTAGATACACTTGACTATAATCAAACTGCCATCTGCTGTGCGATTCAGACTGAGAAACCGCATCAAGCGACAGCACGTCAAGCCATGCTACCAACAGGTACGTTGGCACTATTGCCATTAGCAGATATAACCGATGCTGATAAGACAAATCCGCAGCATTGGCAGTCGATCGTATGGACATTGCCGCGCAATCAAGCATTGGCATTGATAGAGGAAGAAGATCGTTTTATCGCTGATAAGTTAGCAGCTGCTAGCAATTACGAGTTGGGTGCGATTAATCAGATTGAGTCTATCGCTAGTTTTCCATTAGCAGCACAGCAAGCGAAAAGCTACGTCGCTGATAACTTGGTGCTGATCGGTGACGCTGCTCATGGCGTACATCCGTTAGCAGGCCAAGGGTTGAACCTCGGTATGCTGGATGTGCAAGCATTGTCTGAGCAGTTAACGCATGACTTTACCCGTAGTGGCGGTACGCTTTGGGGCAGCAATCAAACGCTACGTCATTATGAGCGTTCGCGTCGTCCGCATAATAGCCTAATGATGCATAGCTTTTCTGCGCTTAACTGGTTATTTGCAGGGTCGCTTGCCCAAATGCGTCCTGTGCAGCAGATACGTAATGAGGGTATGTACCGAGTCAGTAAAATCAAGCCATTGATGCGCTTATTTGCTAAGCAGGCGAGTGGGGTATAAGTAATCGTAACTTTTATTAAATGATAAGAATATTTTGATGAAGCATATTTTAATTGATTATGAAAACATTCAGCCTAAAAGCTTCGATAATGTAGAGGTGGATAAATGCCATGTATGGCTGTTTTTGGGTATCAATCAGCAGAAGAGTTTACCTCTTGAATTGGTTGAAAACTTGCTCAGGTTTGATAATGAAAATGTGCACATTATTAAGATGCAACATGCAGGGAAGAATGCGCTAGATTTTTACTTGTCTTTTTATCTTGGCAAAATCTCTGAAATTGATCCTAGTGCTGATGTTTGTATTTTAGCAAGAGATAGTGGTTATGATATCTTGGTTGAGCATCTCAATAGTGCTTATGATGGTATGAACATCATGCGGTTAGAAAATGCTAATCAGCTAACTGTGGCTTACGAGTCAAACATAGAAAGTGCATCAGATATAAAAAAAAGCCAACTTGTCATCGAAGATAGTCATCATGTTTTGTGTGATGACGTTACTAGCGTTGCCATGGACAATAAGAAATCTTTAGCGCAAAGCCTTGAAGAGAGCGTTCCCAAATCGGTTATACATGAGTGTTATGTATTGGTTTTTGATAGCATTGTCAATCGTAAGGTTTTTTTACCGAGCTATAAATCCAACCTATTGTACTCGATAAAGAAGTACGTTCCAGTGAAAGTACTAGAGAGATTCAATAGTACTGAGCAAGATTATATTTTTGAACAGGTTTTTGGAAAATTTATCAAAGCAGGACTTATTAGACTTGATGAAAATGGAGAAAAACTAAGTTATAAAGTAGACAGTCAAGGAATATTAGATTTAGTCACTGATCAAGTTTTACGAAGTAAGGCAAAAGAAATTGATGGATTGAATAATGTGATAAAGCAAAAACTTGCAAGTTATCGCCAAGCAAATAGTCAGGATCAAATTGATTTAGTTGTAACGTACCTCAAAAAGAAGGACATAATAAAACAAGATAATAAAGCTATCTATTACTCACCTTTCGATAATATCAAAGGAAATTCGAGTAAAGTTTCACAAGATGATAATAAGAATAGCAAAGACTCTGCTACAACATATCAACGTGCAATAGCACAGCTAAAAAGTAGACCAGCAGGTACTCGACCATCCAAAAAGTCAAGTTTAATAAACTATCTTAAAAGCTATCTACGTAATGAGGACACTAAAGCAATTGATAAGCTAGTTAAACAGATGGTTAGTAATAAAATAATCGTAATATCAAATACGAATAAGCTGATCTACAAAATATAGCTTAGCCAAGCGCCGAAAAGAACACCATCAGTACTGGCGAGACAATATTAATTAGGAAACCAAAGCTAATCGCTAGTGGCACGACTTTTAGACCACCTGACTGCTGAATGATAGGCAAGGTAAAGTCTAAACTGGTCGCGCCGCCAAGCCCAACCGCAGCGGAGGGGTATTTGCGCATAAATACCGGAATAAAGATTAACGCAAAGAACTCGCGTACCAAGTCATTAAACAACGCGACACTACCCCAAACCGCGCCATAAGCATCGGTCATGACAATCGCTGATAGCGAGTACCAACCAAACCCTGACGATAGTGCTAAGCCTTTCGTCCATGACACATCAGTAAATAGTAGTGCAAAGATAAGCCCACCCGCCAATACCGCTAGCGTAAAGATGACACTCATTTCTACGCCGCGTTTATTCAGTAGTACTTCTTTTAAGGTGATGCCCGATCCTTTTAAGCCTATACCGACCAGTAAAATTAAAATCATCAGCATGACGGTCATAGAGTTTTCAGGCGGCATATAACCAGCAGGCAAGAAATAGCCAATCACCATCCCAATCACCACACAAACCACTTGTGCCAAGCTACCGCGAATGCTCACCCGATGCTCTTTAGATTTTACGCTTGGTTTTTTGGCATGCCACGGACGCAGATGGTCAAACAGCATAAGCGCAAACAATCCCGTACCAATTGTCAGTATTGATAATATAGTGACATACAGCGCAATTTCACCCAGCTGATTACCTAGACCTTCTACCTGAGACAGCTCAATACCGATCAACGCTAGGATGACAAATACCAGGTATGATAGACCTTTGTCGGCCAATTTTGTCATAGTAGGGTTAGACGGAATGGCAAAGCCAATAAACATTGGCATTAATACCAGAACAAGGGTGACTAGGCTTTCCATGATAAAGGGCTCGCAGCATTTTTAATAAGGCGTTTTTAAGAAGCTGAAGATTGTACCATATAAGGTTAATAGTATTGATATGAGCCACTGAGATTCATTGTAAATCATCGCTCATTGTTGGCTAAACTGGAAAAACTGGACGATTATAATGATGTTAATAAATATCTTTTTCAAAATGTTTGAACGTTTTTGAGCGCTTTGTAATTCTTTACCTTACAAACTTTTGTTGCTACATTAAAGTACTGAAAATATTTGGCTAGACTCATGTCGCTATATCAGCTCAAGACTCAGTTTCAAAATCAACTACGCCCGATAAGTAATGCGCTGGTTGAGCAAAATGTTACCGCTAATCAAGTGACAGTATCCGCTGTTTTATTAAGTATCGGTACTGCCTATATCATTGCCAAACCAGCGGCTGAACAGCAGCGGCTGTGGCTTTTATTACCATCATCATTGTTTGTACGTATGGCACTCAATGCCATCGATGGCATGATGGCCCGTGAACATGGCCAGGCATCAACGCTAGGAGCCGTGTTAAACGAGGTAGGTGATATGGTTGCCGATACGGCTCTATTAGCGAGTCTGGCGCCTCATATTCTGACCCCTCATATCAATAACAAAGAACGGCAAACGGTAATAGCCAACTTACCAACGAACATATCAATTTCTCAGCACCATATCACTGCTCTGATCGCGCTTAGTATTGGCACCGAGCTGTTGGGCGTTACTAGTAATACCATGTTAGGTGTTCGTGCTAACCAAGGGCCTTTGGGCAAAAGCGATCGTGCCTTCTTATTAGGTATGCTTGGTGCGTTTATGGGCATTAGAGCCAAAGCGCCAGTAAGTATTAAAGGGCAGGTGGCTTTACCTGCTATCAGAATGAGTCAATTATTTATATTAACAGAGATAATGCTACTAAAGACCTGTCTCAATCGACTACGTTATATGACAGAGTTATACTTGATGCATAACCCACCTCAGCTGCGATCCGTACTGGGTGAGTCAACAAACAACTCACTATTTCTTACTGTTGTTTTACCAAGTACTTCTACTGATAACGCTCGCCCATTGGAGTTCAAAGAAATGCCAACCACAACCGTTGATAGTCAAAAATTGGAAGAACAGGCCAGTGTTGGTTTTGATTTGCCTGCATCTAAAATCATCAATGGTGAGAGCTGTTATAACGCTTACGATGGCACTGCTATTTATTATCGCTATTGGCTAACGACGCCTTTAGAAGACATGAAAAAATCAGCTATCAAGCAAGCCAACCAACCGTTGCGCCAAGTTATCTTATTGCACCGAGGACATGAGCATTCGGGACGATTGACAGAGCTGGGAGAGCAGTTTGCAACAGCTGGCTATCAAGTGTTTGCTTGGGATGCGCGCGGCAATGGTCGCTCAGGGGGCATTAAAGATCATGCAGAGAGCGTCACAGAGCTTGAGCGAGATTTAGAGGGTTTCGTCCAGTTGGTGATTGGGCAAACAGGCATTGCTATTGAAGATACATTGATTGTCGCTAGCAGTATCGGCGCGGTATTGGCAGCAGCATGGGTACACGATTATGCGCCAAATATTCGCGGCATGATACTTGGCACGCCTGCGCTCAGTATTCGTCTGTATCTGCCCTTTGCCATACCGTCATTGAAGGTAGCACGTACGCTGGGCCTGATGTCCCGTGTCAGCAGCTACGTTAAAGCACAAGTACTGACTCATGATAAAGACGCGCAGCAAGCCTATAATGCCGATCCATTAATCTCCAACAGTATCTCAACAGACTTGCTCATCGACACCCATGCAACCGGTCAGCGTCTACTCGATGATGCTGGTGCTATCACCGTACCGACGTTTGTCTTATGCGCGGGTAAGGATTATGTGGTCGATAAACAGGCTGAGCGGAAATTCTATGAGGCGATTAACACACCGATTAAACGCTGGCAGTTGTATCCAGACAGCTACCATGCAATCTTTCATGAGACCAATAAAGCCGATGTCTTTGCTGACTGTATTGAGTTTGCTGAGGAAATATTTAGCACACCAGTCCAAGCCCCTGATTTGAGTACGGCTCACTTAAACAGTGCCAGTAAAGATAAAGTAGATCGTTTGGCGATTAAACCATTCAATCCAAACTTTGCAATTACCCGTTTTGCGATGCAAAAGTTCGGTCATGTCAGCGATGCGATTGCCACAGGGCTGGAGCATGGATTTGATTCAGGTCATTCGCTAGATCATGTCTATTACAACAAGCCCAGCGGTCAGAATAAATTTGGACAGGCAGTCGATAAGTTTTATTTAAATAATATTGGCTGGCAAGGTATTCGTATTCGCCGCGAGCACATATTGGAATTGGCACGCTTAGCACTCGCAGATATCGAAGATAAAAATCAAAGCAGCAATAAATCATACCAACCAAAACTGTTAGATATCGCTAGTGGACATGGTTTTTATGCATTTGATCTGCTGACAGAGTTTGCAGATTTGTATGCTGAGCTGCGTGATTATGAAATGCATAATATACAGGCATTGCAAGCAAAGGCGGAGCGTTTGGCCATAAGCAGTCGAGTCGTGACCAGTCAAAAGGACGCCTTTGATCCTGCTAGTTATATCAATGCACATACGAATGACACTAGTACCGATACTAAAAAATCAGATCTTGCTATTGCTTCTGGGTTATTTGAACTGTTCTCTGATAATGCGCTACCAGCGACAGCTTTGGCAGGTATTCATGATAGTTTAAAATCGGGCGGTTATCTGATTTATACCAACCAACCTTGGCATCCTGAGCAAGAGTTTATCAGTAAAACATTGAACAATCACCGTGGCAGCAGTTGGGTAATGCGTTGTCGCTCACAAGCGGAGATGGATCAATTGGTTGAGCGCGCAGGCTTTAGAAAAATCACAATGCGTATCGATCGCTTTGGTATTTTTACCGTGTCGTTAGCGATTAAAACCGCCCCAGCTGATGACGAGTAATCAATGAATAATCAGCAGGTTAAACCTTATGAGCGTGTTCAGCTGTTTTCAGGCGGAGGCTCACGTTTTGGTTATTATTTGGGTAGTTATGCAGCACTAGCAGCGCATGATTTGACGCCAGACATTATCGTTGGTACTTGCGGTGGTAGTTTGTCTGCTTATTTAGTACAACTTGCGCCTGACCCTAAAGATTTGCAAGCGCTGATGTGTAGTCGTGAGTTGTATCGTGTCATCACTGCCATCAGACATGTCGCGCCAGATGAAGCCAATAAACGTCTAAAGCTGCGCTATATGACCCATGCACTCAAACGTTGGCGGTTATCAAAGCAAAGGGATAATGGACAAAGACAAAGGCAAGCAGATAGTTACGATCGACTGTTAAATGAGTTGCAGCAGTTGGCGATGTTTCGTATCGATAACGAGCAGTATTGGCTAGATGAGCTGTCGCGGTTCGCTGCTAGTAATCATGATATTAGCAATACTGATAAAGCAACGCCAGAGGTAGCCATCATTGCCAGTCGGTTGTATCAAGCACCTGCTAAGGGGTTGTATAATGAGAAATTCGCACTGCAAGAATTATTATTTGCGCCGCCGCGCTTAGCAAGTTTGCCAGATGCTATATTAGGTCTGGCTGAAGAGCAAATAACGTCACCAGCGCATATATTTGCAAACGGACGCATACACCCGTCTGTAAAGGTACAGACGCAATGGGATTTTGCCCCAGTGATCCGCGCGTCTATGGCTGACATGTACTATCTACCGCCAACACATATCACAGAGCTTGGCTGGTGCTTGGGCGGCGTGATCAATTTGACACCGATTGAGCTAGCCTGTCAGTTGGGTGACAGCGTATTTGCAGAGACCAAGGCAGGTTATGACGCATGGCTGGCTGCTCCCGCGATTCAGCGTGTTTTTGGTTTTGATCCCAATGAGCGTTTGGCAGTAGTACACGGTTATCAACCAATGAGAAAGCCATCTTATGCTATTAGCAATCACCATCAGCTACACTGGTTACCATTTGCAGATAACGAGCAGCACCTGAGAGGGCAAAATGTGCAAAAGCGTTTTAACCTAAAGCAAATGACCGTCGAGCTAATACACAGTGGTTACGATGGCTTTGTGCAGCAAATGCAGGCGCAATGGCAATATGGCTATCAGCGTACGGTCGACTATATACAGCAACATAAATTATGAAGACTCTCGTAGAAGATATCGCCGAAACCTATACGCCGCATATTGTTATCGTTGGTGGGACAAGTGGCATTGGTTTAGCTTTGGCGTTGCATCATCAGACGCTTGGCTGGCAAGTCAGCGTTGTCGGAAGTAGCGCAGCAAAGATAGCCGATATCAACAGACAGCATCCTGCTATTGTGACTTATGTATGCGACTTAACTGACCCAAGTCAAACGCAGACGCTATTAGACAATTTATCAGGTATTCCATTTCAAAGGCTGATCTATAGTGCGGGTGGCTACACCAATGAGCGTATCCATCACCTAAATCAAGCAGATAGCGACCAAATGCTAGCGATTAATTTACAGGCATTTGAGCAGATTTTTAGATGGGCAAGCAGCCAGTTAAAGCAGCAAAACCAGTCGCTCGATGTCACTAAGAATGTTAGAACAAGCCTTATCTGTATTGCCTCTATCGCAGGCACGATAGATTATCCTTATGCCAGCCTTTATGCAAAAAGCAAACGTGCAATGATTGCTACGGCTAGCGCTTATCGGGCAGCACTTGTACCTTATGATATACAAGTAAACTGTATTGCCTCAGGCTATATTGATACTCAAGCGTTACGTGATTTAAATGATGGCGATGCTCGCCATAAGCCATTTATCATGGGCACGCAGACAGCTGTTGATCATATTATGCAAGCGATTAACGATGATGTAGAACTAGCGATATTTCCACGCTCGATGCGCTATATCACGAGTGCTTTAAATCATTTACCAAAGCCTGTGCTCAATTGGATATTGCGCAGTAAGCTAGATAAAGCCAGATGATTTTGCCATCTGTGCTTTTACTAGGTTTAACCAAATAACCAATACAGTATGGTAAATACTGGCACTCCAATCAGCAAACTGTCTATTCGATCTAATACCCCACCATGACCAGCGAGCATCGTTCCGGTATCTTTCACTCCGTGTTGGCGCTTAAAGGCTGATTCTAATAGATCGCCAAAAATACCACTTACCGCCAAGCCATAGGCAGCTAATAGACAGACCCACCAAGTAAAAGGGGTGAGCCAAAGACCTAATACTGCTGCCAACATCGCCGCAACTACACTGCCAAAGATAGCACCTTCAATGCTTTTGTTCGGGCTAATAGTCGGCGCTAGACCTCGTTTAAACAGCTTACGCCCAAGCAGTCGCCCACATAGATATTGGGCAATATCATTAAACTGACTGGCGAATAATACGAAGAGTAAAACGCCATATTGTTGGCGTTGCCAGGTCAATTGCTGCAAGACAATAAGGCTAATGATGAGTGAGATGAATGCAACACTCAGTAGCAGGTCTAAGTAGTTGAGCCGCGTATAGTGTTGAGTCAGATTGAGAGAGGTTTTCGGTAGCAGGAGAGTACTTGGCTGTAAGCCTTGCGCTTGGAGTTTATGAATGAGTACGGCTTTACTGCGTAAACACCATAGACGTTTAATCTCGTAGCTGCCGCGTAGACCAATTAATATAAAAAATAAAATGAGCAGCCATTGATAGGGATATACTTGCAAATGAAAACCTTGCGTATCGTTCGTTATTTTTGCAATCACATAGCAAGTGCAGAGCGCGGCGAGCATCAACCACCACGAGCGGGCTATCAGGTAGATTTTTGGCAAGCGTTTGCGCAGACGATGTACGGCAAGTACACTCCAAGCCAAGCTGACAATTATCATCAGGGCAATTACAAACACAATATCAGAAGCCATGCCATGGACACTCAAAGAAGAGGTAATATTTTAAGCCTATCCATAATGATAGCTTAAATGCTTCTTTAACTATAGTGTTAGATATCCTCTTGATGGGTTTGGCTGTTATCTGTCGTAGGCTTAAATATGGTCAGTAACAGCTATCGGATAACGCTCGTCTTCTATAATGTGATTAATAGAGTGAAGCGTAGTTTTTCTTAATGGCAGAATGATACTGGTTAAAGGCGTTTCAGCTAAGTTAGGATAATCCTCACGATAATGCCCACCGCGACTTTCAAAACGCTGATAAGCCGATTGGACAATCATCGTTGCTAACGCTAATTGCCTCGCCAATTGAAAAATGGCAAGCTCACTGTTAGTAGTAGGAGCTCTACTGCTCGTATCAGATAGCATGATCTCAGTATGTTCGATTGACTCTTGCCACTGCTCAATTTGTCGCAATGCTTGCTCTAACTGTTTGGCACTACGTGTGATGCCCATATTGGCTGTCAAAAGAGCTTTCAATGCTATAGTTATCTCTGCAATATCTACGTCAGAATGAAATGCTTTATCAGCCTTATAAGTTGGATACGATAACTGCTTAGAAGAGGGCAAAACAACAAATTGCATGTTTTCTAGTGTCGGATATTGCCAGATATCGGCAGCTAACTGATGCAGTTCATAATAGGCAGTCGTATGTGGCTGTGGCATTTTTTCTAAAGCTTCAGCCGTTTTCTCTAAAGCTTCTAAGTTTTTTAAAGCTTCTAATTTCGTTAAGTAACGTGGCAAATTAGCGGCGATGTTGCGACCAACCACCACACACTCCAACAATGAGTTGCTTGCTAAACGGTTGGCCCCATGTAGTCCTGTATAAGCAACTTCGCCTGCTGCATACAGCCCTGCAATATCGGTCAATCCATTGGCGCAAGTCACCACGCCGCCACAACTATAATGGGCAGTCGGAGCGACCGGGATAGGGTCTGTGGTCATATCGATGCCGAATGCTAGCAGCGTCTGATAAATCTGCGGGAAATGCGCTTGTATAAATGCAGCTGGCAAGTGACTGACATCAAGATGCACGTAGCCAAGTCCGTTACTACTAATCTGATTGGCTATTGCTCGAGCGACGATATCGCGTGGCGCCAATTCAGCGCGCTCATCAACGTCTAGCATAAAGCGCACACCAGTCTGCGGACAATACAGTCGTCCACCTTCACCGCGTAACGCTTCAGATATCAGAAAGCTGCTGTCATCTAATGCCAGACCCGTTGGGTGAAATTGCACAAATTCTAAATTTGCCAAACGACAGCCTGCTTGCCATGCCATCATGACGCCATCACCGACACAGACGTTAGGTGCGCTGGCACGCTTAAATAGTTGACCTAAGCCACCACTAGCAAGTACGACAGCCCGACTATAAACCGTAAGCTGACGTTGGTTGTCATGATCGAAAACAGTGGCACCGTCGCATTTTTTATAGTCAGTATTGTCAGAGTGATTTATATCTGACTTACTAATATTAGGGCGTGTTAATAACGATAAGGCTTCATGATAAGGCAAAATGGTGATGTTAGCCGCGGCCTGCACTTTTACCGTTAAGGCTTCCATAACATGTCGCCCAGTCGCATCATCTGCATGCGCCACACGGCGACAGCCATGTCCACCTTCTTTGGTTAAATGTAGCTCACTAGTGCTTAGGGCGGTGGCTGCTACTGGCAGAGCGTGTGGCTGAGTATCATTAGGGCTGTGTGCCATTTGAGTGAAGGGAACGCCTTGCTCACATAGCCATTGGACGGCCTGTTGTCCTGCACTCAATATATCAGTAGTGTTCGCCGCATCACACAAACCTGCACCAGCGATGAGCGTATCAGATACATGGTCGGTTACGCTGTCAATTTTATCTAAACTGGCGGCAATACCTCCTTGAGCATAGTGGCTCGAGCAAACCTCAAGCGCCGCTTTGCTTAAAACAGTAATATTCAGCGACTTTGGTAGGGATAGCGCGGTACTCAAGCCTGCCAGACCAGCCCCAATAATAAGAACATCAGTTTTTATAATATTACTCATATCATTGCTGCTCCTGTTATTTTCATAGCGAGTGGTGCTGGAACGATCAACTGAATGCGACGGACTCATGCTAGGCTGCCCCAACGTTAGCGAACAGCGCACGGTCTTTTACTATGTCGCCACTAGCGGTTACACGTTGCTTTTGTGCTTCAGCAAAATCGAGCATCCGTTGTAAAGGTTTCTTAGCTGCTACTGCTAGCTCAGGTGTCATTAGTACTTCACCGCTTTGATTGGTTAAGCACTGCTCAATACCTTTTAGACCGTTCATGGCCATCCAAGGACAAAACGCACAGCTCTTACAGCTTGCACTCTCACCAGCAGTCGGTGCGGCCAAGAATCGCTTGTTTGGCGAGCGTTTTTGCATCTCGTGCAATATGCCCAAGTCAGTAGCGACGATAAAGGTATCAGCATCCATCTCATACGTTGATTGCAAAAGCTTGCTAGTCGAGCCGACCACATCAGCGAGTGCCACCACGCTATCAGGTGACTCAGGATGTACCAAGACTTTGGCCTCTGGATGTTCCTCTTTTAATTGCATTAGCTCAGTGGCTTTAAATTCGTTATGTACCAAGCAAGACCCTTGCCACAGCAGCATATCTGCACCAGTCTCACGAGCGATGTATTTACCTAAATGACGGTCAGGGCCCCAAATAATCGGCTCACCTTGGGCATGTAAATGACGGACGATGTCGATACCGACAGATGAGGTGACCACCCAATCAGCTCTCGCTTTTACTGCGGCGCTGGTATTGGCGTAGACGACCACAGTACGTTCAGGATGGGCATCACAAAATGCTGAAAACTCGTCAGCAGGACAGCCTAAATCGAGCGAGCATTCGGCTTCTAAATCTGGCATGAGGACGGTCTTTTCCATGCTCAATATTTTTGCCGATTCACCCATGAAGCGCACACCAGCGACAACCAAAGTCTGAGCGCTATGAGCTTGTCCAAACCGAGCCATTTCAAGTGAGTCACCGACGCAGCCACCGGTTGCCAATGCCAAGTCTTGGATAAAAGGGTCGACATAGTAATGTGCTACCAGTACGGCATTATTCTCTTTCAGCAGCTGCTTGATATTTTCTTCAACCACGATGCGTTCAGCGCGAGGCAAGTTTGCTGGCATTTTAGCCTTGGCATATTCAATGTTCATCTGAGTGGCGATGCGATTGTCTGTACTCATGATAGGTGCGTCGTAAGGATATTTTTTCATAATGGCAGCCTTTGTTGGTGCAATAACGATAAATGTATGAGCTAAAAAATAGGTAATTGGACATAATAAATTTATAAGTTGTCTTAATTATGCTCATTTTGAGCATAATTACAAGTGGTTTTTTATACTTAATAAGTCAAAAGATTAGGTTTTAGTGCTCAAAGTGATGTGTAATTAAGCCGTACTGAGCTTAAAAACAGTGCTAATTCATGCCCCTTATAACTATTTATCTATATTGATTTTTCATACTTACAACCACAGACTATGATAGTTTTAGATTCGAGCTATACTAAGCCATACCATAGCTATTAACCCCAATAGCCTTTTACATTTCAGAGAAAAAGGATAATTCCCAAAGCCATGACGTTGTCTTATTCACATGCGCACCAGCAAGGTAGCGGCACGACAGAAGTGGTCGCCGTATTGGTCGCTATCACCGATCATATCGCGCGCGTTCTAACCGTTGACCAAGGTAAGCTGTTGCCAAATGGGCCACTTATGCCGCTACATCGCTCGCTACAAGCGGGCGTACGTCAGTGGGTAGAGGAGCAAACGCAGCAACCGCTTGGATATTTGGAGCAGTTATATACCTTTGTCGATACCAATAGACGTAACATCGACGGTCATGCGTTGGTGTATGTGAGTTATTTAGGTTTGGTGCAAGAGACGCAAACGCAGGCACTCCAAAGCAAAGCACTCTGGCGAGATTGGTACGACTATTTCCCATGGGAAAATCATCTGGACGGTATGCCCAGCATCATCATGGACTTTATCGTGCCTGCGCTACTCGAATGGGCCAATACTGCCAACGATTCAATCGTTCAACAGCGCAGGCGTCAGCGCATTTGCTTATGTTGGGGGCTGGACGAAGTGTTTTTGGCAAGTGGTAAACTCACTGACAGTCAATCATTCAACGAACACGATAATGAAAGTAGAGAATGGATTGCAGAGCATGTGTTACTACGTTATGAAATGCTTTATGAAGCAGGTCTGATACCCGAAGCCCCTAATTATCCGCCTAACTATCAGGCTGTTGCTTTGCCAGAGGACTGGTCACAACGCATAGGTGTACCCATGTATTATGATCACCGTCGCGTGATTGCTACTGCTATCTCAAGACTGCGCGCCAAGATTGAATATAGACCGCTTATTTTTGGTCTGATGCCAGACGTTTTTACCTTGTCGCAGTTGCAGCAGAGTGTTGAGGCGTTATCAGGAGTGCGTTTGCACAAGCAAAACTTCCGTCGCTTGCTCGATTCGCAAAACCTAGTAATGGAGACAGGAGAGAGTAGTACTGCTCAGCGCGGTCGTCCTGCCAAGTTATATCGCTTCCGCCATGATATTGAATTACAGAGTTTATTGATGGACAGCAAACTTCCTAAGCGCAAATAGTCATTTCAAGCCAGTCCGTTGTATCTCTAAATCGGTTTGTATCACGAAAAATTTGTCACCTTTCCTTGCAGGGTCGCTAACTTTACGCTATATTTATGCTCATTTTGAGTTTAAATGACGAGCAGTTTCTATCAATATCATGCCTAGATAAGGGTCAAAGATGACAATTGAAAAAGAGCCAGCATTGGATGACGTATTGCTCAAGCCATTGGTTGAGAATGCACTAACTGAAGATTTGGGTAGGCGTGGTGATGTAACGTCACAAGCTACTATCCCAGCAGATATGCAAGCGCAGCTACAGATCAAGGCGCGGCAAGCAGGCGTTATATGTGGTATCGACTTGGCATGTTTGTCTTTTGCCTTAGTCGATACGCAAATTGAGTTTATTGCACAAGTACAGGATGGCGAAACAGTAGAGGCTGGCGCAGTGTTAGCGACGGTAAAAGGTAACGCGCGTCACCTGTTGACAGCAGAACGCACGGCACTGAACTTTATGACCCATCTCAGTGGTATTGCGACAGCGACCCGTCAGATTGTCGATAGTGTGGCGCAATATCCTGCGCAAATTACTTGTACGCGTAAGACCATTCCAGGCTTACGTATTGTACAAAAATACGCCGTACGCTGCGGTGGCGGACGCAATCATCGCTTGGGGTTGGATGATGCGATTTTAATTAAAGACAATCATATCGCCATTGCGGGTGACATCAAAACGGCCATTCAGCAAGCACAGAAATTTGCTGGGCATTTGATTCCTATTGAGGTCGAAGTCGATACACTAGAGCAATTAGAGCAAGCGCTCGATGCAGGTGTGAGTTTAGTACTATTAGATAACATGTCGCCTGAAACATTGTCGCAAGCGGTTACTATGTGTCAGGGTCGAGCAAAGACTGAAGCCTCAGGTGGTATTACGCCTGAAACGGTACAAGCGGCAGCAAGTACAGGAGTTGATTTTATTGCGATGGGTTATTTGACGCACAGTACGACAGCCTTGGATATTGGGTTGGATTTTAGTGCATAAGTGCAGACGTAATAAAGGCTAATAGCATTATATACGCTAGATTTTAGCGAAAGGACTATCACCGAGTTAATAGAATGGCAATTTATACTGATAGCTTGTACTGATAATCGGTTAAATGCTTGTTTTTACACTGAAGCTTTACTAAGGTGACATGTAGGCGTAACGGCGCAAAGTTAATGATTTTATTAGCTTATCTGCCTATGCTACAATGCTATTTTTAGTTGCCTATTGGGTCATCGTTGCACTCGCACGATGACCTTATCTTTTTGCACAAGCGGTATCAATAGACAAGCGAGCGCTCAGTGAATACTGAAATTATCAAGATAATCCTAGCCTTTATGGTATTGATCAATCCATTTAGCGCATTGACGTTATTTTTAGATTTGACTCGCGGCTATTCGATGAACAATCGACGTAAGGTCGCGCGCGTTGCTTGTTTGACCATTTTTATTACCATCAGCTTTTTTACGATTGCAGGTGAAACGCTACTAAAAACCCTTGGTATTTCTATCGGCTCGTTCCAGTTGGCAGGCGGTATATTGGTATTTTTAATTGCCCTAAATATGATGAATGGAGAGGGTAACCCTGTTAAACCTGATCAAGAGAACTTCGATGTTGATCATGTGAAAGACGCGCCAGTCTCGATGGCAGCTGCCGTGGTTCCCCTCGCGATTCCAATGATGATTGGGCCTGGTGGTATCTCCACGGTTATCATTTACTCTTCACAAGTATCAGGTATTTTGCAGGTATCCGCTATCTTGATTGCTGGCTTATTCATCAGTCTGTTTTGCTATTTGGCATTGATGGCGGCAGGTCGTATCAGTCGCTTACTAGGCGATACTGGCTTGAACATCATGAGCCGGATCATGGGTATGCTATTGGCAGCCGTTTCTATCGAAATTATCGTTAATGGACTGCGTACGCTGTTTCCTAGCTTGATGTAAATGATCAATACAATATTGCTAACCATATATATTTATACAGTGGTTAGCGGTTAGCGGTTAGCGGTTAGCGGATATCGACGTAATTTAGTTTATCCAATACGTCGTTTACTTAATATTCAGTTTATTCAACACTCAGCTTATCTATCATTTCCTAGTTATACTTCTATCAGCTTTGATACAAATGCCAAGCTAGATAGAGCATCAGTAACCCTACCAAAGCATCCAGTATGTTCCATGCCTTAGGCTTCTCAAATAGAGGCCTGAGTAATCGTGCACCATACCCAAGCGCAAAGAAGAAAAAGAACGAAGCGCTAATTGCACCTGCGGCAAACGTCAATTTACTGCTTGCACCCGTAGAGACCATGCCGACGAGTACCAATGTGTCTAGATAGACGTGCGGGTTTAGCCAAGTAAAACCAAAGCATAGTAACAAGGCTTTTTTTAAGCTAGTCACGACTTGTCCTTCGACAGTCAAAGCATGTGACACGCGTACGCTGGCATACAAACTCTGTAAGCCATATCCTAATAAAAATATAACGCCTGCTATTTTTGCGATATCTATAACGTGAGGATAGCGGGCCGTAACTGCACCAAAACCACCAACACCTGCTGAGATTAAAAACGCATCGCTCACCGCACAAAATAAACAAACAAAAAATATGTGTTCGCGTTTGAGACCTTGTTTGAGTACAAAGGCGTTTTGGGAGCCAATAGCAATGATGAGAGATAACCCAAGTAGGAAACCAGAGATATAATCGGGAGTATTCATAATACGGTGCTTAACGGTTGGCGTGTAGGAATGGTGACATTTTGCTTACTGGCAGGCCAGCAAAAACCTGCTAAGATACGCTATTGAATGAATGTATGCAATATGCGCACAATGTGAGTGTAATAGACGAGGGGCAGAGCAAGTCATGGTAGTCAGTTTGACAAGAATGCTACAGTCATTTGGGCAAGCTCAAGATGACCTACCGACATTGGCAGCAAAGAATGCTCAGGAGATGAGCGTCAATCATGAACAGGATGCTGCTGCCAAGAGTGATAGCAATCACGCAGTACATGAGCGTTCTACACTAACTCCGCCTGAACGTGTAAACCGCATATGTGATGCGTTGGCACAAGTGAGTGATAGCCAATCATCCACGCCTTTGACCGATCGCTATCTGAGTAATCGTGCTCAAATGCGCCCAACCAATAGACCGCCTTTTGACCCAGATACTTTGTGGTATCTCAAACATGGACGTTGTCCAATTATGACTGAGCTTGTTGATGTGGTTGATGAGGCCACCCTAAATGCCATGCCTATTGAAGC
Organism: Psychrobacter nivimaris; assembly: GCF_904846365.1. GTDB lineage: Bacteria > Pseudomonadota > Gammaproteobacteria > Pseudomonadales > Moraxellaceae > Psychrobacter > Psychrobacter nivimaris_B. Next base: position 17,692 of record NZ_CAJHAL010000010.1, on the reverse strand, counting down.
CGTTGCGATACTAGACCGTATCAACGGCAAGCTAAAGCGTTACCGTGAGTGGAGTAGTGAGCTGAACGAACAGCAACAGCAGCAACATGATGAGCGTCAGTTCGTCATCGATAAATTGGTGTCCGAAAGTATCCCTGAGGCATTGCATCATTATGAGCAGCTACAACGCTTCAGTCCGCATCGCACCAAAAACAATATGGTGCAGGGCAAGATGACGGCCGGTGATATGCTGACAGATTTGTTCTTAGAGATTGATTATGAGCTTGACGAATTATTGGATGAATTGCACCAAACGGTTCTGAACCGCCTTGCCTTAACCCACCGTTATGTTAAGAGCCGTACGCAAAGTTAAATTTTCTTTGATGATGTTTTTTTGAACACTCGCAAAGGTTAAGTATTATCAAAAAACACAATCGACCCAGTGCATAACAATATAGGGCTTTAATAGAGCCTTATTTTTTTGTTTAATAATAACAACCATAAGAAATCAGCCACGACATTCTGATAAGTAATAAGGACAATATAATGACCCAAATGACTGCGATGTTCGTAATGTTTGTTTTGTATGGGCTGTTGCCAGCGGCTGGGTTATATCTAGGTTATCGTGGCATTAAAAAAGTCACAGCACCCAAAATGCTCGAATATAAGGCGATGCCGCAACTGGGTTATATACCTGAAAGAAGCCTACCTGTCGACGTTAAAACTGCTCTTGAGCAAATTAATACAAAGGGTGAAAAGCTGCGTGTCATGTATGGTGATACCAATAACGATGGCAAGATTGATGATAAGGACACCGTCAACGAAACTTATATTATGATTCAAAACCTAATGGATAGGCATGTGCCACAAGCCGTCGCTGACTATCGCCGCTTGCATGATTTAGATGTGACGGATAGTACACTCGCTGACACTACCAAAATCAAACATTCTAATGTCACGGGCAAAGAAGCCTTGTTAGATGTGCTTAAGACAATTAACACACAGTTCGATGACCTGCTCAACGCGTCATATCATCAAGACGGTCAAAAACTACTTGCAACCAATCGCTATCTCCAAAAACGTTTTGATAACCCTGCTAGCAACACAGAGTTTCAAAAGCCTGATAGCAATGCCAGTAGTAAGGCCAATAATAATGCTAGCAGTGAGGTAAATATCCAAGCGATTGAAAGCCCAGCTGGTGAAAATGTGAGTGCTAAAGACATTAAGCTGTAAATACAAAGTTGAATGGTGAAAGGGTAAAGAGCAAGCGTATATGAGTATCTTAATAGGCATCGGCATTGTAACGACCGTCACTACCTTTTATCTAGGTAGAAAAGGCTGGCTGGCTTTTCATAAAGCCGTCGGTATCTCACCTGGCGTACTCACTTATCAGGATTACGATGTGCCCTTGTCATTAGCTACATTAAGTTGGCAGCAGTTAACGTTAAATAAACAGCACTTAAAAACATTGTCAGAGCAGAAATTGCGCCAGTTAAAACGTATCGATGAAAAAGTAAGCAGCTATCACGCTTATCAAGCAGCCCTACAAACTCAACATAAGACACCGGCGATAACAGAAGCACAATTTGTGTTGAATAAAATGTTGCAAACACGGTTACCCGAAATGCTAGCCACTCATTATCAATTAACAAATATCAATGTCACTAATGAGAATAGCGAAAAGAGGTTAGAGGCTAGTGAGTTATTGCAGAGTGTTTTAGATAATATTGAGCAGCGTTTGGATAGACTACTGGCACAAATGGACGAGGAGCAGCTAAAAGAGCTGCGAGTCATGAAGCATTATATTAATAGTCACGATAGCTGAGCGGCTATTTTTATACTAAGCAACTGTGACGCCTTTAAACTTTGAAGCCTATAAAAAGAAACAAAAAAAGCGGTCAATGACTATCCATCATTGACCGCTTTTTTATGTTTATCCCAAATCTATTTAAGACTTAGAATAATGTTAAACCAAATCAACTAGCGTTTATCATTGCGATCACGGGTGTTACGTGTACCACGGCTGGCAGGGCTAGCGCTACTTTTAGGTTTCGCGCTGCTGTTGCGGTTATCGCTACGGGTGTCAGTGCGACGCGCTTTAAGCGGCTTGTTTCTGATACGTTCTTGTTTTTCTTTGGCTGCGCCATGTAGACCCGTGCCATAACGTGGACGCAAGCTGACCAAATCCGTCAACGTGTTGATTTCTTTTTTATCAAGCTCTAAGAAACGACCAGTACGTAGCTCCTTTGGTAGAACAATCGTGCCATAACGCGTACGTAGTAGACGACTAACTTTTAGACCTTGTGATTCAAACAAACGACGTACTTCGCGGTTACGGCCTTCTTTTAGCTGGACGTGATACCACTTGTTGACGCCTTCACCGCCGCCTTCTTTGATGTCTTCAAATTTGGCAAGGCCATCTTCTAGCATGACGCCAGCAGTCAATGCACGAGCAATATCAGGCGTTACTTCACCCAATACACGTACCGCATATTCACGCGTGACTTCACCAGATGGATGCATCAAGCGATGCGCCATTTCGCCATCGTTAGTAAATAACAATAGGCCAGTTGAGTTAATGTCCAAACGTCCAACCATTACCCAGCGGTCATGCGTCAGCTTTGGCAAACGTTCAAAGACAGTTGGGCGGCCTTCTGGATCTTTAGCCGAGCAAACTTCGCCTTCAGGCTTGTAGTAAGCGATAACACGGCGACGCTTCTCATTTTCAGAAGTGTATTTGATTTGACGGCCATCAACGCGAATCTCATCACCTTGCGAGACGCGATCACCGATGGTCGCAGGACCGTTATTAACCGTTACGCGGCCAGATTTGATGACTTCTTCCATTTGACGGCGTGAACCAAGTCCCATACGGGCGAGTGCTTTCTGTAATTTTTCATCTTTCATCATAATATCCTTGAGTCGGTGGGTTTACATTTCTCAATGTAAAAAATTGGATTGACTATTCTACGCTATTTTAACAAATTTAGCACGTAAACCAATACCTTACTGGTTAATGATGCATACACAAACATAGTGCTAATCAATAAAAGTTTATTAGTCGTATACGAAATATAGACTCGAAGACTCTTACTGATTGATAGTATGAATGATTACATAGATACAAACACTTACACTATTTCGATATTAAAAGGATAGTTCCAATTATAAATGCAATCGAAACAAGCTTTCATTAAGTTGGATTTCTTCAAGTTGAAAATAAAAAATTTATTTATGACGAAGCTGTTTTCACTTCCGTTTTTTTATCGCTCAGTAATTTGAAAGTTGATATCAATTTTCGTAATTAGCCGTAAATAAAGGGCTTGATGAGAAATTGCAAAATAGTCACTTAATTATTTTATGGCAGGTTATATGTATTGCACTGAATATAGTTTAGGTGTATATTTATTAAATATATTCTTTTTTACGAATATAAACATTGTGGTGAGGTTTCCTGGTTTGATTCACAAATATAAATATGAGTAACTGTTATGGTTAATAAATATTTCATTTTTGTACACAGACGCTTCTTGGTAATGAGCATATTTTGCTTATTTCTGATGGAGTTGTTTAGTGGCTGTACGATCAACTCAGGACTTCAGTCAGGAAATCTTCCTGAATCTGGCACCTTTACCGCAGAAAACGGTCTTCAATTTCATATTCAGCCTTTAAGTCTGGCAACTTTACCGCGTACAGCGCCACCTACTGTTACTCAAGATCTCTCTCATTTGATCAAAACCTCTGGACGAGTCAATTACGGCATTGCGAAAGGGGATGTGCTGAATATCATCCTTACCAATTATCCAGATATTAATGCGTCAACTGCTAGCTTAACGGTAGATCAACAAGGGTATATACAGTTTCCATTAATAGGTAGAGTTCAAGCCAGTGGGCTGAGCGTGCCGCAGTTCACCGCTACGTTGCAAAGCAAACTACAGCGCTATCTCAAGTACTCAGATCCTCAAGTCAAAATCATCAATTACCGTGGCAGCAAGTTTTTCGTAGATGGTGCGGTGAAGCAGTCTGGTGAGTTTGCTATTGCTGATGTGCCAGTGTCGGTATATGGGGCTATCTCTATGGCAGGTGGTACCACTGAGACAGGCGATTCAAATAACATTGTGCTAAATCGTCAGGGCAACAGCTATCGCTTAGGAGTGCAGTCACTACATAAAATGGGACTGTCTGCCAATCAAATCTATCTGCGGAATGGTGACTCTATTCACGTCAATAGCCAAAGCCGCAATAAGGTCTACGTATTGGGTGAATTTGGCAAGATTGAGCCAGTGGCGATTCCAGAACAGGGGCTGAGCTTAGCGCATGTATTGGGCGAGTCAAATGGACTAAATTCCAATACGGCTAATGCAGCCAAAGTATATATCGTGCGCGACAACCCTCAGTACCAGTACACCAATATCTATTACGTCGACATGCAGAGCATCACAAGCTTGGCATTAGCCAGTCGCTTTGACATGCAAGCCAATGACATTCTTTATGTAGATCCAACAGGCTTGGCTCGCTGGAATCGTGTGATTAGCGCGATACTACCATCAACCTCTGCCATCAACGTGATATCAGGGTTATAAATGATAGCTAGTGAAAATACTGGATGTGCTTCGAATTTCAATACTGAGATTAAGTGAGATAAGAATAGAAAGTAGAGTGATAGATTTTATAAGGTGCGATGAGGCAGAGAGCAATCTAACTGCAGTCAAGGGCAGTTAGGGTCTTGGAGCTAAGCGAAAGCTATTAAGCGATTAACATTGAATAATGGGTATATGGTTATGAATAATATAGATTCAAAAGACCTATCGACACCTAAGGGTGACAACGACAATGACAACATCGACTTAACGGCGCTGGTTTTGGTTTTGTTGCGTGGCTGGAAAGTCATAGCGCTCATGGCAGCAATCGGACTCTTAATAGGATTTTTTTATACACGCTATATTAATCCGACCTTCAAGTCTGATGCGCTGATCCAAATTGAAGAAAATTCCCAAGGAGTCGATGCGCTTGGGGCGAATATCTCAGAGTTGGTCGGAGAAGAAGTGAGCAAGGCTGAGGCAGAAGCCGAGCTTATACGGTCTCGGATGATACTAGAGCCAGTCGTCGATATGCTACATTTAGACATCAAACTGACCGATCCTAATATTGGCTATCTCGATAAAATAACAAACGACCGCATTAATACTCAGTTGAACACAAATGATGGTGTGTCTTTGAGCACAAAAAACGGTTCCGTACAAATCAATCAGTTCGATGTTTCACCAGCGTATTTAAACCAGTCTTTTACGCTGTCACAGTCTGACACAGGATTTGTCTTAAGCAATGGACTAGATGATTTTAAAGGACAATTGGGTCAGCCGCATCAGTTTAATGGGGTAAACGGTGAGATTAACATTACGGTGACTGAGCTACCTATAGATGGTTATCCTATTGGCATCACTCAGCAGACCTTAAAGACCACGACAGATGCAATGAATAGCGCATTGTCTGTGGAAGAAAAAGGCGATAAAACCAATATTATTCAGCTGTCGATGACAGGCACAAACCAACAGCAAATCACGACCACACTTGATCAAATAGTTCAGTCTTATATCGATCAAAACCAATCTCGTGGTACGGAAGAAACGACCAAAACATTGGCTTTCATGGAAACGCAGATTCCAGCGTTAAAAGAGAAATTAGAAACCTCTGAAGCTCAGTTCAATGAGTTTCGTAAAAAGCACGGCACCATCGATGTAGGTAAAGAGGCTGAGCTATTACTAAATGAAAAATCTCGAATCGATGAGCAGCTCAATGATCTCAAATTAAAGAGAGCAGATCTAACGACTTACTATACCAATGAGCACCCACTCGTCATCCAAATCAATGAGCAACTAAAAGTCCTCAACAGTCGAATAGGAGCAATAGGTAGCACCGTTGCAGGACTGCCTGAAATACAGCGAGAGTTCTTAAAACTATCAGAAGATACAGCCATTAATAGAGAGATTTACCTCACACTGCTCAAAAATTATGAACAACTAAAAATCGTTAGAGCAGGTCAGGTTGGTTATGCCCGTATTCTAGATAGACCGACCAGTACCTTCGATGCTATTGCACCAAACAAATTCCAAATTATGTTGCTGGCGCTACTCGTAGGTACTGTACTTGGGGTGATGCTGGTTTTAATCAGAAACTTAATTAGAAATGTCGTAAAAGACCCAGAACATCTAGAGTCTAAAACGGGAATTCCTGTCATTGCAACGATTCCACGTTCGACCTCGATATCTAAGCTAGGTAGGAACAAAAAAAATACTGGTCGAATGCTTGCGCACGTTGATCACAATGGCTTGAGCTATGAAGCAATTAAAAATTTACGAACAAACCTTTTATTCGGTAAGACGACGAAGACAGTAGATGAAAAGTCTGCTCAGACCATATTAATCACTGGAGAAAGCCCAGGTGTCGGTAAGTCTTTTATTACGGCTAATTTGTCTGAGGTATTTGCACAGCTTGACAAAAAAGTGCTGATTATCGATGGAGATATGCGTTTAGGAGAGCTGCATAAAATGTTTGGTATGAATCCAGACAGTGGTCTCACAGATTACTTACTGCAAGATAAAGATAGCTCTCTATCAGATAATGAGCCTCGGTTAGATATTGACATGGCTAAGTTAAACCTTGAAAGCTTTATTCAGCCAACTGGTATGGAGCATATCGACCTTATATCGCGGGGACGACCGTCGCATAACCCGACTTCGTTATTGATAGGAGAGAGGTTCGATCATTTGATGGCAGCGCTCAAAACGAAGTACGACTATATCGTTATCGATGCGCCTCCTATATTGGCTGCATCAGACGCCATGGTGTTAGCACAGCACGCAGACAAAGTACTGATCGTCACCAAATTTGATCATTCAGTAGAAGGCCAGCTGGTCTATGCCATCAAACAGATGAGTAAAGCAAACGTACAAGTCGATGGCATCATCTTAAATGACATACAGCAAAGTATTCTGAATAGGTACAGCTATCACTACCATTATGCTTATGGACACAATTCGTAGTTAGCTACTGTTCATTGTCCATTGCAAACGAGCGTCATAACTTAAGTAGGTGGATCTTATGTTGATAAAAACAGAGTCTAACAATGCTTATCACACGCCAAGCGATATCAATCGATGGTCGAAGCGTATGACGCTGTTTTTATTAGCCTTACCACGCTTTGCGAAATGCTCTATCTTATTTGGTATCGACTTTTCGGTTGCTGTCCTTTGCTTGGTGGCGGCATTGGCACTGCGTCAGGGTTATGTCGATGATCAAATCGGCCTTACGGTATTAGCTTTTTATGCATTGATACCTGTCGTCAGCTTATATCTGATTGGCTTTTATAGAGGCGCCTCTAGAGGGTTTTTCGATGCGGCGATGGGTCGAGTACTACAGTTGTTTTTATTACTTATTATCGTTTATCAGTTCATCATTTATGTGAACCCAGTGTCAATGATGCCGCGCTCAGCGCCAATTATATTTTTGTTCTTATTCTTTATTTGGTTATGGAACAGTCGGCTAATGATTCGTGGGTTGCTGAATCGACTACAGAAACCAGACAATCAAGATCGCCTAGATAGTTGCTGTGATAACGTGATTATTTATGGTGCAGGATCGGCTGGTAGAGAGCTATTAGAGAGCTTGAGACATTCTCATAAATACAATGTAGTGGCATATATCGATGATGATCCGCAGCTGATAGGGGCTTATTTACATGGTAAAAAAATATATGCCGCTCATGCGCTACCTTGGTTAATAGAAAAATTAAATGTCGCGCAAGTGATTTTGGCAATGCCTTCTATGAGCCGTGGTCGTAAAAAACAGATTATGGATAGCCTATCAGGTGTTTCTGTCAAATTAAAAGATTTACCGAGCTTACGAGAGCTTGCTGATGAGATCGTAACAGTCAGCCATATACGTCCGGTTGATATACTAGATGTGCTTGAAAGAGAGACTGTAGAGCCAGTTGCTGAGCTCCTCCAAAAAAACATTACGGGTAAAAACGTACTCGTAACAGGGGCAGGGGGTTCTATTGGGAGTGAGCTGTGTAGACAAATCATGAAAAATAAACCTGCATGCTTGGTGTTATACGAGCAGTCTGAATACGCTTTGTACACAATCGATCAGGAACTTAGAAGCCTTGTTGTTAGTAGTATTGAATATCAAGATACTGAGATTGTCAGCATCATTGGAAGCGTGGGCAACGAAAAAAAATTAATCAATATATTCGAAAAATACCATATAAAAACGATTTATCACGCTGCAGCATACAAACATGTACCGATTGTCGAGTCCAATCCATTTGAAGGCACAATCAACAATACTAAAGGCACCTACCATTGTGCCTGTGCCGCGATAAAAGCTCATGTTGATACGTTTGTACTGATCTCTACTGACAAAGCAGTGCGTCCGACCAACGTGATGGGAGCCTCCAAACGCTTGGCTGAGCTTGTCTGCCAAGGTCTGAGCCAAAGCAACAGTCATACATGTTTTAGTATGGTGCGTTTCGGCAACGTTTTGGGTTCATCGGGCTCTGTAGTACCACTATTCACCAAACAAATTGAGCAGGGTGGTCCGATTACCATCACCCATCCAGACATCACGCGCTATTTTATGACTATACCGGAAGCAGCCAGTTTGGTTATCCAAGCAGGGGCTATGGCGTTCGGTGGTGAAGTATTTGTACTTGATATGGGAGCGCCCGTCAAAATTGTGGATCTTGCCAAACGTATGATTCGTCTGACAGGGTGCGAGCTGAAAGATGCGAGCAATCCTAATGGTGATATCGAAATTGTGTTTACTGGATTGCGGCCAGGTGAAAAGCTCTATGAAGAGTTAATCATTGGTGCCGACAACATAGAGACCACGTTTCATCCACTCATTATGCAAGCAATGGAGCATAGTTTTCCATTGGAAGATATCGAAGCTATCTTGTTTGAGTTTATTGAAAGATCAAAGCAGCACGATACTGAATGGTTGAAAGCACAGTTTAGGACCTTCGTTGAAGGCTACCGAGAAGGCGATGAAGCTGATGTCGAAAAGATAGATGTAGAGCAGTTAGAGGTGGTCGGTTAAGGAGTAGTAGTGATACTAAGTAAGGGTATTAAATAGCGGTGATAGGGTTGGTATTGAAAAGATGATGAAATCATTTATTGGTAATATTGTTTAGGATATGGTTATTTATATAAATACTGTGACATACCAAATTGGATAATGAGTAATGGCCTCTGAAGTGTTTTTATCGATACAGAGCGTAATCAGTCGATTGAAAACCAGTCACTTTGTACGAGATGTGGCCATGGTTGGAGGCGGTATTGCTGCTGGTCAGGCAATCGCTATAGTCTTTATGCCATTTCTCACCAGATTATATAGCCCTGAAGATTTTGGTATCGCTGCTGCATTTGCCGCAGTCATTAGTATTATTACTCCGATTGCGACCATGGGTTATGCCAATGCCATTGTGATGCCTGACAGTGACGAGGATGCCGCTGCCATTATTAGACTGTCTGTATTACTCAGTTTCTTTATAACGGCTATAGCGTTCATCGCTGTCTATTTCGGCAATGTTTATTTGGCACGATGGACGGGTATGGAAGGTGCACCATACATGTTGTATCTCATACCGTTGACGCTATTGGCAGGCGCGTTTCTATCTGTTGCTGATCAGTCTGCTATCAGAGTAGGTTTGTTTAAAGCCAAGGCTCATGCTTATGTAGAGAGCAAGCTTGTGACAGATACCAGTAAGTTGATAGGTGGTGTATTGGCCCCCTCTGGTATGTTGCTTATTTTATTAACGATAGCGGGGCAGCTTACGAATTTTATGATGCAGATGCTTCGGGTACCTAGGATTGGTGTATTAAATGTCCGAGACTGGTTTGGCACGGTTGGTATTCGTAACGCTGCTGTATCGCAGCGTGACTTTGCCATATACCGTATGCCGCAAAGTATGCTTAATGCTGCTTCAGTAGGGCTACCAACTATCTTATTAGCATCACTATTTAGTGCTTCTGCTGCTGGGCAGTATTCGTTGGCTGTTCTTGTACTTGGTGCACCAGCGATGTTGTTAGGGCAAGCTGTTGGAGAGGTTTTTTATCCTAAGATTACGCGTGCGATCACATCAAAGTCACCAGAAGCTTATCAATTTTTATTAAAAGTGACGGTAATTCTATTGGTGGTTGGTATTGTTCCCTTCGGTACAGTGTTCGTTTTTGGCGATTACCTTTTTTCTTTAGTATTTGGCACAGAGTGGGCACTAGCAGGGAGTTATTCGCAGTGGCTTTCTATTTGGCTTTTGACCAGCTTGGTATCGGGTGCGAGTACTGCAGCATTGCCAGCATTGCATTTGCAGCGTTTTCTTTTGATTAGAGAGATTTTTGCAGTGATATTTCGTGCTGCAGCGCTGTATATAGGGTTTTACGTTTTTGAGTCAGATATGGTAGCCATTGCCCTGTTCTCATCTGTTGGGGTATTGCTTAGCTTATCTATCGTTTATGTCGCTTTTCGGCGTCTGGTTCATATCTATAAAGTGCAGCAGTAGGTAAATATGTTGACTGCGTTGGATGGCACAAAGGATATGCATTAGAAGTCTCAACTCAAGAGGCTCACTATGATTTCAGTTATTATCACCGCATTTAATGCCGCTGCTACTATTGATCGTTGTATTGGTAGTATTGACGTTGCGAAAAAGAATCATGAGATTGAATTGATCATTATTGATGATGGTTCTGATGATGAAACTGCTAGGTTATTGCACAGGTGGGAAAGTGATAGGGCATGGGTTACGGTGAAATATCAAAAAAATGGGGGCGTGGCAGATGCTCGTAATACTGGGCTTGATATCGCAACCGGCGACTACATCGTTTTTATAGATGCGGACGACACTATCGATGATTGGTATTTTGACTTTGTCATTGCACAAATGGTTGATCGGAATATCGAAATGTTGGCGTTTGGTCATAAGCGCATCATGTTAGATAACTCTGTTATCGAGCGACGTAACATTACAGCAGAATATTCACGGCAAGACATTAAAATGCTACAGCTGAGAGTGACAGAGAATAGAAATATATATTGGTATGTAACTACCAAGGTTTATAGCAAAAGCCTGATAGCGGATTTACGGTTTAATTGTGACATAAAACTTGGTGAAGACGGTATTTTTAATATTGAGTGCTTGGGGAAAGCGAACCATTTATCTGTCGTACCCGACTGTCCCTATAACTACTATGAAAATGCCACTTCGATGACGAGTTTGCAATATAAGCCAGGGCTGCTCGAGTCTATTGAAGCAGACTATAACGCTAGAGTCAGGATACATGACTGGTCTATCAGTGCTACTGAGAGGCAAGTGCTGCTATCAGATTTTGCCCGTAGTTATATCGAGCATATGCTGCCATATCTGCTCAATAACTTGGCTCATATTCAGATGAGAAAACGCCATGCAGAGTTGATAAAAATACGCCAGTCTTTCGTTTATCAGAACTGTTTGCCACATTACCATCAATGGCACCCAGCACGCTGTATTCGTATTTTGATTTCATGTTTTTCACGACGTTGGTATGTGATGACATTGGCTTTTTTACAACTGTCTTGGTCTAAAGCGAAGGTAAAAAAACATGTTTAATATTGATTTGTTTCCTCAGGCATTAAAAAGTGACGAAAATGGACAGACTCGTTCTTGTTTGCTGAAAAAAACAACCATGGGTGAAAGTGTCACTGAGCAAGAGTTGTGGTTTTTGTATCCTATCAATCTACCAATGCCAGAAGACGATGATTGCGACTCTTATTTGTTAGCCACATTGTTGCCTGCGATGCAACTGCGTGCGGCTATTCGAGTTCATGGCAGTGTGTCCCACGAGCTATTAGCTAATCTGACAGAACTACAGTATGTCTGGAATAAATGGTTACCAGAGCGTTATTTTGTGATTGATATACAAGTTGATTGTATTAGAACGCGCGACGTACAAGTAGATGGTGCGATTGCTGCATTTTCTGGTGGCGTGGATGCTCAATTTACCGCTTATCGTCATGCGACAGGCAGAGCAGGATATGCCACACGAGATATTAAGGCAGGAGTTTTCGTGCATGGCTTTGATATACCTTTAGATGATACAGAAGGTTTTGATAGTGCTGTAGAGGTAGCGACCGAAGTACTTTCTGATATTAACGTTGATCTACTGCCCGTTAAGACGAATGTTCGAGCATTGTGGTCTATCGATTGGGAAGAATATCACGCGGCTGCCATTGCTTCCGTTCTATGTGGATTGAAACGATATGCAGGAATTGGACTCATCGGTAGTGGCGATTCTTATGATGTATTACTTACTTCATGGGGATCACATCCCATAACAGATCCATTATTGAGCGGTGGCAATTTTCGAATTATTCATGATGGTGCAGGGTTTTGTCGATCTGAGAAGTTAATCATTCTTTCAAGTTGGTCTATAGGCATACGAAATTTACGTGTTTGTTGGGCTGGTAATAGGCATGATAGAAACTGCGGTCACTGTGAAAAATGTGTACGAACTCGACTGAATCTCTTACTTGCAGGTGTTGATAACCCTGGTTGTTTTGACACCCCGATAGATTCGTCACTTTTCAGGTTCATGGTTCTGAAAAGTGACGCTGTACGCATAGACTGGTATCTAATTCGTCAAGAAATGATTGAAACGGGCAGGGGTCTTGAGTGGCTTCCATACATTGAAAAAGTACTCAAACGTAAATCATCTCCAAAATTGAGTGGGTTATTTCCTTTTGGGTCAAAGCGTCGCATGTGGGTAAAAAAGATGTTAATGAGAAATAAATAAGGGAGTGTCAAAAATGAATACTACCGCCATAAAAAAACTCATACCAATTAAACTGAAAAAACACTTAGTTACTTATAGGGGCGCGCGAGATTTACCCTTGCCGAACAGTAATCGATGCTTTATTTTCCTTGCGGCTGACTATGGCAATATTGGTGATATCGCTATCTCTTATGCTCAAAAGCAATACTTGCAACATGTGATGACTGATTATGAAGTTGTCAGTGTTCCTATCAGTCAAACCAGATTGGTGCTTAATTCGATTAAACAACAAATACAACAGAGGGATATTGTCACTATTATTGGGGGAGGCAATATGGGTAGCTCGTATCCTGATATTGAGGAGCTGCGCCAATTAGTTATCAATACGTTTCCTACGAATCGCGTTGTGTGTTTTCCCCAGACCTTGGATTGGAGTGATTCTGCTAAGTCTAAGCGAGCATTACATCGTATTGTAAAGGTCTACGCCAAGCACCCAGATATACACATTTTCGCTAGAGAGTCGATGACAGCGGCCAAACTTATCAAGCTTTTTGCTGAGTATAGCAATGTCCATGTTGGTCTTGTGCCAGATATCGTTATGAGTGCAAACGCAGCAGTACTTGGGACGAAAAATGACGTAGAGTCGTCAACTATTCTGCGATGCTTACGGAATGACAAAGAAGCTGCTCTATCCACTGAACAATACGGCTTTATAGATAAAGCCTTAGCAGATACTGACTATCATATTGAAAAGACAGATACTCATGCTGGCGGCTCTCAATTGGACGAAGCACATTGCAAAAAATTATTGACTGACAAGCTTAGCCAGTTTCGATCTGCAAAATTGGTCGTGACTGACCGCCTACATGGCATGATTTTATGTTTACTATCGGGTACACCTTGCTTGGTATTGCCGAACTCCAATCATAAGATAAGACAGACGCAGTTGGACTGGTTGCGCAATCATCCAAGGCTTGTGTTTTTAGAACTAGATGAGGTTGCTGAGATTTCGAAACATATCGACAAACTGCTATTTTTGTCTCACGGTACGATGAATGAGTCACCCGTTCATATCAATGAATACCATGATCTAGAAAAATCGGTGGTTATTATATGACTAGCGTAGCAAAGCCATTGGTGAGCATTATCGTGCCAGTATACAACGTCGCGTTATATATTGACGCTTGCTTAGAAACTATCAAGCAGCAAACGTATAAGAATATTGAAATTATTGTCGTTGAAGATTGCTCTACTGATAATTCAAAACAAGCGCTTGCCTTACATCTCACAGATAAGCGTATCAGAGTCATTCAACATAATGAAAACAGCGGTCTTTCTGCTGCTCGCAATACTGGTATTAAATCTGCAGTAGGTGATTATATGATGTTTGTTGATTCTGATGACATTGTAGATACTCGCTTAGTGGCAGCTTGTGTAGATTGTGCTCTTACTACGAATGCAGAAGTAGTGACATATGGTTTTGCACCGTTCAAAGAAGGAGCGGCAGAGAATGAACTACCGTATCCAGCTGCTAGCTTGGCATCCGAGGCAACTAAGATAGACGATTCGTATTTTAGCTTACCGCATTTTGCATGGCTTAAATTTATTAAATCCAGTGTCGTGCAAACGGCTTCTCTAAGTTTTCCAGTGGGTTTGTATTACGAGGATTGGCCTTTCCATTGGCATCTTGGCTTATCTACTAAGGTTAGATATCAGTTGCCTATTAATTTTTACCTGTATAGACAGCGAGGCACGTCGATTACGGGTTCAACAGATAAAAAGCTATTAGACCTTTTCGTTATTCATTCAAAAGTCATGAATCTAGTAGAAGACTATCAAGCTAATGAAGTTAAAAAAATACTTGCCAATAAAATCAGACAAAGTCATTGGAGCATTCTCACCCGTATAGACAATGAGTATTTAGCAAGGGCACTGGCACAAGCTAAAAAAGCAGATAAAACACTACGTTTAAATGGTTATCAGAACAATTTGACGTTAAGAAATATAGTGATCAGCAATATAGCACGTATGCCAAGCCAAATTGCGCTGCCTATAATGCAGGTGCTTCGTAAAGCATTAAAGAAAGAAACAAGGTTAAAAGGAAGCAAATTGGAAATAGTTACAAGAAGCAAAGTTGGCTTTATGTTTCTTAAAAGGTAAATGATATGACTATCCGAAGAGTGCTGCACATAGTGGGGAAAATGGATCGTGCTGGGGCAGAGACCATGCTTATGAATTTATATCGTCATATAGATCATAGCCAGATTCAGTTTGATTTTGTCACTTTTACCGACGAGATCGGCGACTATGATGCTGAGATAACAGCGTTGGGCGGTAGGGTTATACCGATTTTAGCTGGTCATTCATTAACGCGCATGCTCAAACTTAAAAAATTCCTTAAACAGCAGCCTGATTATCAAATCGTTCATGCTCATATGCTATTAAACAATGCCTTTCATCTGTTGGCTGCTAAAGGTGCTGGCGTGCCGCATCGCATTTCTCACTCTCATAGCACCAGTAATGGTAAAACCAATATTATTAAAAAAATATATGAACAATGGGCATTAATTACCAATCGTACATTGGCTACTAAGAGAATCAGCTGCGGTGATCATGCTGCAAACTACCTATTTGGTACTACAAAAGATGTGTGGCTACTGCCCAATGCTGTTGATATACAGAAGATGATATCAGTCGCTAACCAATCACGGCATTATATCGATCAGGAGTTTGGTACTAAAAGACTTGGAGATGAAGGGTTAAAAATCATCCAAGTTGGTCGTCTCAATGAGGTTAAAAACCATCAGTTTTCTTTAGAAATCGCTGAGCAGCTGAAAAAACGTCAGATCGACTTTACCTTATATATCGTTGGACAAGGTCCATTGGAAGGTCAATTAAGACGACAAGTGAAAGAGCAAGCCTTAGGGGATAACATTAAGTTTTTGGGTATGCGCACTGATATTACTGAGTTAATGGCCAGTGCTGACTGTATGATTATGCCATCCCTACATGAAGGTTTCCCAGTGGTCTTAGTAGAAAGCCAGACAGTCGGACTTATGGCATTGGTTTCTGATCAAGTATCACCTGAAGTAGATTTAGGACTTGGACTTGTATGTTTTTTACCTATACAGTTAGCCAATGTTTGGGTGGATAGTTTGCTGAGTTTTCAGCCTCCAATATCCAATGAAGCAGAAATAATGAATGCGCTAAATGTACATGGTTTTAGCGCCGCAACCAATTCGCAGAAGTTAACGCAAATGTATTTGAATATGCGATAAGGCTTTTACTTAATATTCAGCTACTTTATAGAGGGTTAAATGCTTCCTTATCTGTTGGTCCTTAGCCTTGTTGTTTTCTGGATAGTACTGGAGAAAAAATCTCTCAATCGTACGTCTTTTTGGCTGCCTTTAATTACTTTAGCGCTGTTCGCAGGCAGTCGTAGCTATTGGGTCGGTACAGATACAGGGAGCTATACCAGAAATTTTAATAATAAATTGAGTCCTGAATCCTTTAGATTTAATGAAGATGTTGAGTACGGCTACCAGCTATTTGAGTATTCATTACTGCATGTGACGAATAACTATTTTTGGCTACTGATCATCACCAGCTTGGTTATCGTCTATTGCTATTTAAGAATCATCAGAAAATACAGTGTGAACTATTGGCTCTCTGTATTTCTGTTTATTACGCTAGGCGTCTATACCTTTTCATTCAATGGATTGCGTCAAGGAATCGCAATGGCTTTGTTTACTTTGGCCATTCCTTATCTGCTAGAGAAACGGCTTTTTCCTTATCTATTAATATGTGCCATTGCATCGTTTTTTCATATCACGGCTTTATTTATCATTCCATTTTATTTCATTGTAAATTTGAGAGTGAAGCCAGCTTATAAAATACTTGCGACGTTTTTTGGGTCGTTATTCGTTAGTAGGTTACTCGTATCTTATATTTCATCTACTAATGATCGATATGAAGACTATGCAAAAGTATCTGAAGAGTCGGGCGGGTTTTTGACACTTGGGTTTTACACAGTGCTTATGCTTCTTATAATTGTTGCAAGCTATGTATATAAAATTAAAGATAAGAGCTTTCAACAGCTATTGATGTTTTATGCGTCAGGCGTAGTTTTTGTCATACCGCTAGCGCTGTTAGGTACTAGCGCTTCAGGCCCGCAAAGAATCATTTCGTATTTCACATGGACTTTGATTTTATTACTGCCTGTGGTTTTGAAAAAGATAAATAACATTTATGTCTATATGATCAGTGTGTTTATCTTCCTGATGTATTTCATATTGACGACATCAAAGTTCAGCAATCTGAGTCCTTATATTATCAATCCTATGTTTGAGGTGTTCTGATGAAAAGTCGCGCTTATATCTCAATTGGCATTCCATTTTATAATACAGAAAACTATCTAGAAGATGCTATATGTTCAGTTTTAGCTCAAACGTATCAATATTGGGAATTGATTTTAATTGATGATGGTTCTTCCGATAAGTCATTGGAAATTGCTAGAGATTTTGAGAGTAGAGATACTAGGATCAGGGTGATATCTGATGGTTTAAATAAAAAATTACCCTATAGATTAAATCAAATTGTTCGTGAAGCCAAATATGATTATATTGCACGTATGGATGCTGATGACTTGATGAGTAACCATCGTCTTGAGAAGCAAATACAAGTATTAGAAAGTAATAAGGAAATTGATTTTGTTACTACAGGTTGTTTTACCATTGGTAAAAATAATGAGCTGACAGGTGTGCGATTAGGTGATAATTATAGTCAATCTTAGATAAAACCGATACAATATTTATAACCAATTCATTTAGTGAAATAAACGATGACCTATTCAATCGACTTTCGCAAACAAGTGTTACGAAGCATTAAAGACGGCATGACCATTA
>NZ_CAJHAL010000009.1:0-98490 GCF_904846365.1 Psychrobacter nivimaris | reverse complement strand
CTACGGTTGCGATTGCAGCGGTAAGGGTTGTTTTACCATGGTCAACGTGTCCGATTGTACCGACGTTGACGTGTGGCTTGTTACGTTCAAACTTGGCCTTTGCCATGGGTATTTCCTCTTTTTTTGGTGAATGATCAATAAAAAGCTGTTTAATGGCTCATAATAGAATTAAATCATCATAAACCTAGCTATCAACCGCACGAACCACTGCTTAAACAATGCTCCGAACTAATTCTTGTATCCGTTATTATACGCTGACTTGTCTTAAATAGTCATACATCTCTCAATCGAAATCAACTTCTCTCTAACTAGTAGATATAAAGCTCGATTGATTATAACCTTTCTTATAACCGTATAATTATCTTGATATGCAAGGTCGCGATATTAGCTGACCGACATCATCAAACAATCCGTAAAATCCGTTAACATATGGAACAGCAATCCAATTCCAATGATGTTAAAAGGCTTACGAAGAAAGAGTAAAGCAAAATACACTAGCATCGCATAATAAGTATGTAACGGATGAAAATTAATGCTACATCTATTTGCCTGAAATATTGGGTTTGCTACCAGATGATCTATATCAACCAACATGGTCGCAAGCAAAATCAGATATGCTTTTTTCCACTCTTTTCTAAAAAACGCAATCGCGATAAAGAGAGGAAAACCAAAATGCAAAAAATAATGTATTAACGTCTGCATACTGACCTATTAGTTTTAGTCTTCTCTATATAAGACCATCAAAACCAATATTTATTAATATACTGACAGCACTAAAAGGCAACACCTCAGTGTCACCTTTGAATCATTGTCTACCGCACTACTGTTATATATTTCAATATTCTATAATTTCGATATCGACGCAAAGTTATATAAATAGCAAAACAAGCATAAAAGGTATAAACAATAAATGGAGCTCATATCGAGAATTGAACTCGAGACCTCTCCCTTACCAAGGGAGTGCTCTACCGCTGAGCTATATGAGCGTATATTGAAACCTTTGAGTTGCACTAAAAAAAATATCACGATGCAGCAATAATTACTGACTCTCGTGATGATTTATTGTTATGCTTTGCGATGGTGTATATATGGAGCGGGTGGCGGGAATCGAACCCGCGTCATTAGCTTGGAAGGCTAAGGTGTTACCATTATACCACACCCGCATTTACTCTTATTCAGGATAACTCTAATCGAGAGTTATGAGATATAGAGAGTATGCTTGGCGCTATGACAAACTTTAGAAAATATGGTGGTGGGGGAAGGATTCGAACCTTCGAAGCTTTCGCGACAGATTTACAGTCTGTTGGGTTTGACCGCTCCCCAACCCCACCTTAGGTTGCTTTGAACAAAAATGACTTACATTTAAGACAAATTCATAAAAAGCTACTTTAAGAGAGATGGTGCCGACTGCCGGGATCGAACTGGCGACCTACTGATTACAAGTCAGTTGCTCTACCAACTGAGCTAAGTCGGCTTGTTCTCTTAAAGTGGTGGCTATTCTATCAAATTTTTTGAGATGCGCAAGTACTTTTTCATCTTTTTTTAAATTAATTTGATATAAATATTTAAGTTACTGATTAATCTCGTTTTTTTGTAAATAAAAATATGACGATAAATTGGCTTTTTACTTGCAGCCCTTATTTTTGTCATATTACTGGCTATTTAATTAGCGAATACGCAAGCCATTACAGGCCATTTCTACCGCTTTTATTAATGCCAATGCTTTTTTATTGGTTTCATCCCATTCTTTTTCTGGCACAGAATCAGCAACAACCCCTGCTCCGGCTTGAATATGTATCTCACCACGGCGCATCACCGCAGTACGGATAGCAATGGCCGTGTCCATATTACCATTCCAACCTACATAACCAACTGAACCACCAAACACCGTTCGGCGTACTGGTTCTATCTCATCAATAATTTGCATGGCGCGGATTTTGGGTGCACCTGATAGCGTCCCAGCTGGGAAAGTGGCACAAAATACATCTAGTGCATCTTTGTCAGCTCGTATCGTACCTTCAACGTTAGATGCAATATGCATCACTTGCGAGTAGCGCTCTATAAACATCTTTTCTGTGACTTTAACACTGCCATACTCGCAAACGCGGCCAATATCATTGCGACCCAAATCAATGAGCATCAAATGCTCGGTTGTTTCCTTCTCATCATTGAGCAGCTCTTGCTCAAGCGCTAGGTCTTCAGACTCATCTCGGCCACGTTGCCGTGTCCCTGCTAGCGGCCTTACCGTCACTTTGCCATTTTCGATACGGGATAGGATTTCAGGAGAAGCACCGATAATATCAAAGCGTTTATGATCATCGAGTGTGTAGCCATGCACCAAAAACAGATACGGTGATGGGTTTAGGTAGCGAAGCGCACGATAGACGGCTAGAGAGTCGCCTGTATAGTCCGCGGTCAAACGCTGCGCTGGCACTACCTGCATGACGTCACCTGCGGCGATATAGTCCTTTATTTTATTGACATCGCTACAGTATTTTTCGGCACCTGTTTGCGATACAAATTTAGGCGTAGGCATTACAGGTGCGCGCAAGTTGGACGGCTCAGCTAACTTTTCCTCGATTTGTTCTAACTCGCGAATAGCTGAACTGTAGCCATCCTCAGACTGGCAATCAGCATAGACGATGATTGATAGCGTATTCTCTAAATTATCAAATACAATAACGCTCATCGAAAGCATCAGCCACATATCTGGCATCGACATTGGATTGGGCGCATCAGATAAGCCGACACTTGGCTCAATAACACGTACCATATCGTATCCAAAGTAACCGACTAGACCGCCGCTAAAGCTCGGCATCGTTGGCACATCTTCAGCGGTTGGCATATGATATTGTGCCATCAGCTCACGCAGGTAATCAAAGGGATTCTCTACTGACTCTGTATCAATATGATCGTTTCGTTTGGTCGTCATATTGCCATCAGCGTACTGCAAAATCAGATCGCTACCCAATCCAATCATGGAGTATCGTGCCCAGCGCTCACCGCCTACTACAGACTCAAACAGATAGGCAGAACCATTTAGGTCACGTACTTTGGAGAATACAGATACGGGAGTCTGCGCATCCATCAGACGCTTTTTTACTAGCGGTGCGTGACTAAAGCCTCTATCTCTAAAAGCTTGGTATTCTTCAAAAGTCATCATAATAGCGCTCTCTTAGCACCTTATAGGCAATAACAAAACTATAAGCTGCTCTATAAAATATAGCGCCAATATTCGCTAAAATATCGACGCTATAATGAGTCATTTGTTTAAAAAATGGTACGCACACAAGGGCCTCTGTCAAAAATTACGACAAAGACCTAGTGTAGAGTTGAATTATGCACCGCCCATATTAAACAACCATAAGGCCAAACCGATAATTAGAATGGTCACAAATACCCATATAAACCAGCCGCCGCTCGCTTTTTTCTCTACATGACCTGCATGAGCAGGGTTGCTGATTTCTTGATCCATCGCATTATTGCCTTCGGTACCAAGATCGCGCGCCTGCCCTAAATTAGCCGTGCCTGAAAACTGTGCACTAGCTGCCTGTTTGGCTTTTAAAACTTCAGGGTCAGCTTCTTCTTGTAACTCTGTTTTTGTCGTTTTGTCGTGTTCGTCTTGGACTGCTGGCTCTTCATGCACTGCTGGCTCTTCATGCACTGCTGGCTGCTCTTCTACCACTGGCGCGCTATCAGTAGATGCTGCATGTGATGACTCTGTAGACGTCACAGCTTCTGTTTGGGTTGCTGTTGGTACAGATGTGTCATCTACCCCTTCTGTGGCAACTAGCGTTTCTTCTACTGGCGTAGGCGATGCTGCTTCCGCGTCAGACAGTACTTCATCAATCCCTGTTTCTTTGACAACTGGCTCTGTAGCAACGGCTTCTTCAGTAGCTAGCTCTTCAACAGCTGGTTCAACGGTTTCGTGCGTAGGGGTTACTGATTCTTCGGTCATATCTGAGCCAGTATCTACAGATATAGGGGCCGAATCATCTGTAGCAGGCAACATTTCTTCGATGCCAGTCTCTTTGATCACTGGCTCATTAACTGTTTGCTCTATGATTAGATCTTCTTCAATTAAAGCTTCTTTGCTCGAACTTTTTTCAAGAACGCTTTCCTCAACTACTTGCTCTTCGGTCACAGGCTCACTGGCAGGAGTTTCCAGCACGGCAGCTGTGTCAGCATTATCCTGTGTATCTGCTACTAGCTCCTCTGTGGCTACTGGCGCTAGCGTTTCACTCTCTGACGTCGTCACAGGTGCAGCAGATGCCTGTACTTGAAAGCTAAAACTTGCAAAGCCAAGCGTATCATTTGCTTTGAGATGACTAGATTCATTACCTGCAATACGTTGCTCATTGATAAACGTGCCATTAGAAGAGTCTAAGTCCTTCACGTACAACTGACCATCTAGCACACTGAGCACTGCATGATTGCGAGAAACCTGCTTGCTACCTAGTACTACGTCGTTATCACTACCACGACCTATAGATAAGCTATCACTAACCGTCAGTGTTAGGTCACCTAGCGCTTCGGTCAATGCATTTAGCTGCCAAGTTGTACTTGCTGCCGTATTCGTACTTTCTGTCTCGTTTGTCATGTTATAACTCCTTATTTTTCTATTGAATATCCAATGATGCTAAAAATAATAACTCTAAAATATTACTGCCAATTTGTGATAAGTATTGTCGCTATTTTTTTAATAATATTTGCCTAGCACGGTTTATTAAGTACTTTCCTCAAACACCATACAGCATTTACTTTGGTATAAAGCGAGGTTTTATAACTTTATCAAGCTTGCTATACGGTATATTAAGGACAGGCATACCGTAAGCGTATGGACCGATAGAATAATGCTGGTAACGAATGCTAACGCCTGTATCAGTCAAGGTCACATTATCGCTTAACGTAAATGGCCAGTTTTTCTCATAACTGCTCACATCTTCAGCAACCGTTTTAACCCATCCTTTATACGCATCATAGGCAAGCGCCTCAAAACGAGGTTTTTTACCTGAGATAAGCATATCGTCAAGCGTGACTTGCTTTTTGGTACTTGGGTCAAACACTAGGTACTCGCTATAAGGCATGCCGTGTGCACCGCCCGTATAGACATAGGAACTAATCTCAAACAGTTCAAACTCATCGACATGACCTAGATAATTGGGCGTTACCATCAGATTATAACCCCACGACACATCATCAGGCATATCTCGGAATTGCGAGCTCACAAAGCTATCAAGAGCATCCGTAACTTCTTTTTCGCTGCTTTCACCCTTGATAGGTGCTGACTCTGTCATCTGACTATTGACGACTAAGTTATCGATACGGGCATTGGCAATCTCATCTATCCAGTTTTGACTACTTTTGAGATATTTAACTTCAATCTCTGGACAGTTATCACGCTTGTCACATGTCTCTTGTATATTACTGGGTAGTTGATACGGTAGATATTCAGTGCTACTAAGAAAGCTTCCTGCATTTACCGACATACTAACGGCACTTAATAATAGGCTGCCAGTCAACATAGCAATTGAACGTCTCTGGCTTACCTTTATCGAAAATAGATCAGCCGATATAGATTTATCATCAGTTTGAGTCGTAGTGTGCATATGTCCTCTTTTATAAATATAAAATGTTGTTTATCATTCTACCGTAACAATTGCACTGTATTGTAGGAACACTGTTTGTGTTTTTAAGGTTCTGTTGACAATTAAATGCTTATCTCCTCGCATTTATCACATAAATAACAGACAATAAAAAAGACACGGCTAGCGTGTCTTAATAGATAAACAATACAGCGATGTGGCTGATTTTAATGCTCACGCGTACTGCTAAAAGTCACTTCTGGATAACGATCTTGCATCAACTGTAAGTTAACACGTGATGGTGCAAGGTACGTTAAATAACCACCACCATCTATTGATAATTGGTCATGAGCTTTCTTCTTGAACTTCGCCAATGCTACTTCATCATCGCAATGAATCCAGCGTACCGTAGCTATCGATACTGGCTCAAAGGTACATTGAACCTTGTACTCTTCTTTGAGACGATGCGCGACCACCTCAAACTGTAGGACACCGACCGCACCCAAAACCAAATCATTATTAATCTGCGGCATAAAGACCTGCGTTGCGCCCTCTTCACTTAATTGTTGAAGACCTTTTTGCAGAGCTTTTGATTTAAGCGGATCTTTTAGTACCACACGGCGGAACAATTCAGGAGCGAAATGCGGAATACCCGTAAAGCTCAACTCTTCGCCTTCAGTGAAGCTGTCACCGATAGAGATGGTGCCATGGTTATGCAAGCCAATGATATCACCTGGATAGGCTTCTTCTAGTGCCTCGCGGTCACCTGCTAAAAAGGTCAGAGCATCGGCGATACGGACGTCTTTACCCAGACGCACGTGCTTCATTTTCATACCCTTCTCGTACTTACCAGAGCACACTCGCAAGAACGCAATACGGTCACGGTGACGCGGATCCATATTGGCCTGAATCTTAAAGACGAAGCCTGTAAAATCTGTCTCGGTGGCTGATACTTCACGCTCAGTCGTTGGATGAGCTTTTGGCGGCGGTGCATATTTGACCAAGGTATCAAGTACCATGTTTACCCCAAAGTTACCCAATGCTGTGCCAAACAATACTGGCGTCATCTCGCCAGCCAGAAACGCTTCAACACTGAACTCTTCTAGCGCCATCTGTACCAGCTCAAGCGACTCTTCAAAAGCATCAAACATCAATTGCCCTAGACGCTCACGGATATCTGGATAATCGTAGCCTTCACGAGTCTCAGAGACCGTCATCTTGCCGCCGTTACCTTTTTCATAAAAGTAAGTTTTATTTTCAGTCAAATGATAGACACCGATAAAATCTTGACCCATACCGATAGGCCAAGTCACTGGGATACATTTGATTTTCAACACTGCTTCGATTTCGCTAAGCAACTCAAGCGGCTCACGAATCTGACGATCTAGCTTGTTGACGAATGAGATGATAGGTGTATCGCGCATACGACATACTTCCATCAGCTTGATGGTTCGTTCTTCGACACCTTTTGCACCATCGACCATCATCAGCGCACTATCTACTGCAGTCAAAGTACGGTAAGTATCTTCACTAAAGTCGGCGTGACCTGGGGTGTCTAGTAGGTTGACCATATGGTCTTTATACGGAAACTGCATGACAGACGTCGTAATCGAGATACCACGCTCTTGCTCCATGCTCATCCAATCTGAGGTTGCATGACGATCCGTCTTACGGCCTTTTACTTCGCCCACTACCTGAATCGCTTGACCCCATAACAGGAGCTTTTCGGTCATGGTGGTTTTACCAGCATCGGGATGCGAGATAATGGCAAAGGTGCGGCGCTTAGCAACTTCTTTGTTTAATTTCTTTGGATCTACGCTCATAATTTTCAGCTTCAACAGTTATGTGATTTAGAAGTGACTCTAAATAAATAAAATAAATAATGGGCGTATTGTAGCGGATTTAGCATCAGGGTGCAGAATTAGCGTATAAAAAAACACGCTCTATCAGTCAGACAAAGCGTGTTAACAAAGTTTTTAACCGTCAGCGTAGGGCTTGCTTGATTTTAATAGTAGCGTTCGATTTGCTCAGCTAAGAAGTCTCCTGCGACCTCATTAACAAGCGTACAATCTACCACGCCAAAGCGGCTATCTATATTCGGGTCAGTGCTACCTTTGGCGACATAGTTTGCTTCATAGACGTCCTTTTCGTACTCAACACCGCTATATTCATAAGCAGGCTGTTCATCGTATTCGAAAAACATAACTTGCGCGGCTTGTTGCTGATTCCCTATGCCAACTCCGAACTGAGAGGTTCTATGATCTCTATCTGCACTAAAGCGAGTTTTGGCTGCATCAAGCCATTCATCTATTGTAGCGTATCCGCTTTTGTTTTTCTCATTAAATGCCAAAAACCAGCGCTCACTAGTTACCACAGGGATATAACAAACCGACCCTTCAGGAAAGGCAACATTAGATGGAATTTTAGAATAGTTGTTTAAGTCGGTAATAATACCGTATCTATTGTTCACGTTTGTACTAGCAACATAGCTATTAGCACGCAGCCCTGATAAGTTAAGCGTCTTATAAGTAGTTTGGTAGTCTAGCTGGTTGTTGGTGTTTTTTTCATAGATGGGGCGTTTGACCGTCCGATTATCAACCTCGATGTCTTTATTTTCAAGTCGACCCTCGAAGTCATCTGCTATTACGGTTCTGTCTAAATCATTCAGGCTTTGGTTGCTATAACTGTTGATAAGATTGGTTGTTTTGATCTCGCGCGCACCAGTACGATACGTTTCGTCAATTCGCGCAATTGCCGTAGCATTGGCTTTGCTATCATAACTATTAGCAAAGCTTGTCAATGTAATCTCGCTACTAGCCGTTCCATAAGCGCCGTCTTCTTCCTCGCACCCTATCAAAGCAAGCGTCGTCAAAAAACAAACACTAGGTATCGCAATCCATCTATTCATCAAACAATGTCCTTATGATTCAGATTTCTATTATCCGTACTGATAATATATATGGCTCATTACCGCTATTGCACCTCTTTGACGACTGTACAATAAGCTTGTAAATCTAGGAACGAATAAAACTGTGCCCGAAATCTCATTTACAAACTAGTAGTATATATTTACTCCCAGTGCACTGAGCTGCGCCTGCGATTTGTTATGCTAGGTTTCACGTTGAGATTTACCATTCAGATATAAACATAAAAACTCACAACAAAGGATGTGTTATGAAAACTCTATATTCTACCAAAGCAACTGTCGTGGGCGGCCGAGCAGGTTCAGTCAGCTTGAACGATAATGATCTTAGCATCAACATGGTACCACCAGGCTCTGGAAAAGAAGGTAATAATCCAGAACAACTTTTTGCCATGGGCTACAGCGCCTGCTTTGATAGTGCACTTGGTGCAGTCAAACAGATGGAAAAGGCAAAATTTGACTCGACTACTTCAATAGAAGTAGATTTACTACAAGGCGAAGGCCACGAATATAAGCTTGCAGCCAAAATTCATGTCGTTGGTGAAAATACAGACTTGTCAGCGGATGAGTTTCAACAGTTAGTTGAAAAAGCACATCAAGTATGCCCATATTCTAAAGCCACACGTGGTAACATCGATGTTGAAGTCTCTTCAGAAGTAAAATAACGTATTATGAGATCCATTATCAACTAATAATGAAAAATATATTAATTATAAAAGAACCCAGTTAGTCTGGGTTCTTTTTTTGTTTGAAATCTTGGTGAAAAAGATTATCGCTACAACATCTCGTAACGGTTAAGCAGTTCGGCATGCGCTGATTTTATCGTTATAATAAGCGTATATATTTTTATCTAATAGCTGATAAGTGACTTTTATGACTGATGACATAGCTGACAATACCACCGATAATGACCACAACTCTCACCAAGCGCTTGACCCCAAAGCACTACCGAACTTCGATACCATGCCTAACGTGGCGCTGATGGATACCAGTCATGTAGACAAAGATCAGCCGCCTTTTATTTTGGTTGATGGTTCCTATTATCTGTTCCGCACTTATCACGCTCTACCAAAAACCATGCAAAACTCGCAGGGCCTAATCACCAATGCGATACGCGGTACACTCAACGCATTACTGAAGCTGATGCGTCGTTATCACCCTACTCATATGGCCGTCTGCTTCGATACCAAATCACCGACTTTTCGCCATCATATGTCGTCTGACTATAAAGCAGCTCGTCCGCCCATCGATGTAGAACTGGTAGAGCAGATTCCTTATATTCATCGTTTAGTCACTGCATTAGGTATTCCACTGTTGCGTATCGAGGGTGCGGAAGCCGATGATATCATCGGTACACTTGCCCATCGCGCTGTCGAGCAAGGCCATCATGTAGTCATCTCAACGGGTGATAAAGACATGATGCAGTTGGTTAATGATTGCGTCATCTTAGAAGACAGCTTTACTGGTAAAGTCACGGATACACCAGCGGTGATCGATAAGTTCGGCATTAACCCAAACCAAATGATTGATTTCTTAACGCTCATGGGTGATGCCTCTGATGGAATCAAAGGCGTGCCAGGTATCGGTAAAAAGACCGCTAAAGACCTACTCGTTGAGTATGGTGATATTGCTAATATGTTAAAGCACATTGGCTTTATCAAAGGCCGCGGGGCGAAAGGTCTGATTGAACATGCCGATGACATTCCTTTTAACAGAAAGCTTGCTACCATCGTCACCAATTTGGAAATCGGCCAAGACTGGAACGACTTAAAAATAAATACCGACCCTTGTGCGCATATAGAGGAGCTTCGCGCCCTATATACCGAGCTTGAATTTAGAAATGAGCTGGCATCTCTTGATCATCCAAACCATCCTGCGAATGGCTCACAAAGTGTCGCTGATAGCAAAGCAAACGCGGAGTCACAAGCGCAAGTTGCCAAATCGCTGCAATCGACCAACACTGATAATATGACGGGCAGTAACCATCAAGATAAAGCGTGGCACACTGTACTCGACGAGCCAGCATTTGATAGCTTGGTCGAATTATTAGAAGCAGCTCCGCACTTTGTTATCGATACCGAAACTACTAGCGTCCATTGGCGTGACGCACAAATCGTCGGGCTGTCTTTTGCGGTACAAGCGCATGAAGCCTATTATATTCCGCTCACCCATAGCTTAGAAGGTGATGAGCTGACAGCAAAACAGCTCGACCGCGATACCGTGCTGGCGCGCCTGAAACCGATACTAGAAAATCCTAATATCGGTAAAATCGGACAGCATCTAAAGTACGATGCGCATATCCTTGCTCACTATGATATCGACCTAGTCGGTGCGATACATGAGCAGCCAAATAACTGGGCGATGGATACCATGCTTGCCAGCTACGTTATCAATGCGGCAGCGACTCGACACGGTATGGACGATTTGGCACGCCATTATCTGCAAACGCAGACGATTAGCTTTGAGGAAGTCGCAGGCAAAGGCGCTAAGCAAGTTACCTTTGACCAAGTGGCCATCGATATCGCGAGCGATTATGCTTGTGAAGATGCTGATATCACCTATCAATTATTTGACGTGTTCAGCGTTGAGCTGGCTAACGATGCCAATAATGCCAAATTGTTACACGAGCTAGAGATTCCAACGGCAGAGATACTTTGCCAAATGGAAGCGCATGGTATTTTGATTAAACGTTCATTCTTAAACGAACTATCTAAACGCTTCGATGAAGAAATTATCGCTCTAGAGAAGCGCGCTTATGAAGTAGCTGGTGAAGAGTTCAATCTTGGCTCTCCTAAGCAGCTCGGTGAGATGCTGTTTGAAAAGCTAGGCGTCGCTGGTGGTAAAAAAACCAAGTCTGGTCAATACTCGACTGGTGAGGCTGTACTATCAAAAATCGATCATCCATTGGTCGATATTACGCTAGAGTATCGCGGACTGTCTAAGCTCAAAAGCACTTATACCGATGCGCTAGATAATGTCGCAGATAGCGAAACCGATCGTGTACATACTAGCTACCATCAGGCATTAACGAGTACTGGGCGTTTATCCTCAACAGATCCTAACTTACAAAACATTCCCATTCGTACTGCGACTGGTCGCCTCATTCGTCAAGCCTTTATCGCCCCAGAAGGTCGCGTTATTTTGGCAGCGGATTATTCACAAATTGAGTTGCGTCTAATGGCGCATTTTTCAGGTGATAAAAACCTAACTCATGCCTTTAACGAAGGGTTAGATATTCACGCGGCCACCGCTGCCGAAGTACTTGGTAAGGATGTCGCAGACGTCACTTCAACCGAGCGCCGTAATGCTAAAGCCATTAACTTTGGTCTGCTATACGGGATGAGTGCCTTTGGACTTGCCAAGCAGCTACAGATGAGCCGCGGCGAAGCACAAGACTATATTGATATGTACTTTGAGCGCTATCCAGGCGTCAAAAACTATATGATCAATACTCGTGCAAGTGCCTATGAGCAAGGATATGTCG
Source organism: Psychrobacter nivimaris (assembly GCF_904846365.1). Taxonomy (GTDB): domain Bacteria; phylum Pseudomonadota; class Gammaproteobacteria; order Pseudomonadales; family Moraxellaceae; genus Psychrobacter; species Psychrobacter nivimaris_B. Next base: position 86,498 of record NZ_CAJHAL010000009.1, on the reverse strand, counting down.
AGACGATATTGGGCCGTAAGCTCTATACGCCTGATATCAATCATAGTAACCGTATGGTCAAGCAAGGTGCTGAGCGCGCGGCGATTAACGCCCCACTACAAGGCTCTGCTGCTGATTTAATCAAGCTTGCTATGATTGCCGTTGATAAAGTGCTGCCAAAAGAACAAGCCAAAATGCTGCTACAGGTTCACGATGAATTGGTGTTTGAAGTAGATGCCGATAAAGTAGACGAAGTTAGCCAGCTAATTACTAATGCTATGCAAGATGTATTGACGACTACAGCAGTAGAAAAAGGCTGGAATGTAGACTTTGCAGTACCTTTATTAGTCGAGACTGATAGCGGTCAAAACTGGGATGAGGCACACTAATCACTCACTGCCATTTTATCAAATATGTAAGGTATGATTATTCATGTACTTTGCAAATATGACAGTTTTTGATAACTGACACTACAATAAGTCATTATATATTGTTTATCTCAGCAATCACTTATGACCAGTTAGTTATATTTCATAACAGTAATATCTAGGTACGGGGTTTATAATAGGTCATCTGTTAAACATTAACTATTCGATATTTTTTGCTTTAAAGTGAGCCTTTGGGCTCACTTTTTTGTTTTTAACACATTCTTTTTGATACGCAGGAGTCATTTATTTTGAGCTCAGATGGCATCATTGAAGTCCCTGGCATTATACTTTTGATAGCATGCCTGTTGCGTATTTTACAATATGTTATGAAAAGTCATGTCAAACAAATTAAGGCTTTTTGGCTGGCAGCCGTAATTATATTTGTTTCTGTCATTCGTCGAGAGTTGAACTATCTACCAGACTTACTGGTTCCAAGCGACTTTTCGATGCTTGGTCAATCTTATGACTGGTGGGAGGACAGCGTCCTTACCGTTATCTATCTCGTCGCGCTTGGTTTGCTGGTCTATTCGAGGCATTACCTATGGGCAGTGCTAAAAAACGTGCCAGTTTCGCTCTATCTTAGCGTTACTGTACTTGCTGTCATTCAGTACATGGGCGAGAACGCTATTATGTTCCCGCATACATTTGGTGAAATTGTCGAAGAGCTAGCTGAGACTGCAATCTACGGTATTGCCTTGACCTATTTATGGCAATTTAAACTGGCTAACTATGAGTCATGTCTAGTACAGAAGTTAAATTACAAGTTCGACCACGCCAATAATTAAAACTATAAGTTTGATTGCTTATGTAGCAATCTGGCTATCGTACAGGGCCTTAGCACAAATTTTATAAACAATTACGGCTGCTCATTTTGAGTAGTCGTTTTGCGTTCTAATCAACGTCTTACATTTTTTGAACATCCTGTCACACCTTACTACTAGTGAAAAGTTGATTAAGCGTACAAACTGAGAAGCATATTATCTACATTGCAATGAGCGATGCTTTAACAAGCCAGCGCGATATTTTTACTTTTAATGATGGCGACATCTAATAACTACAATAAGGAATTATTCATGGAAAACTCAAAAAATCCACTACCAGAAGAGATGGATCATATTGACGGTAATCGTCGTGATAACAATGACAGCGTCGATAACTCAGATAACAATAATCAGGATGAACAAGACAATCAATTGGTCGATTTGGGCAATCCTATGCTGCATACCATCGACAACGATGATGTGATTGATAATAGTGCGGGATTTAATAACTCAGAAGTCGGTAGTGATGCGACCCAAGGGCTGACACCTGCGCATCGTCAAAATATCGATGAGTCTCGTGTCGATGAGATTTTGGTTCAAGACAATCTTGATGACAGTGATTATCCAGATGCGATGGATATTGTTGATAGAGAAGCAGCCGAACGTAGCAACGATGATGATTTTTAGAACTTAATACGATTGTTGACCTACCCCTCTAAACCAGAAAAGCACGCTTAACTATATTAAGCGTGCTTTTTTATTCTACTATTCAACTCACCAATACAACTACGCTCGACTAACTAAACCCAGCCATCTAGCGTGCCAGCCCAACCTTTTACTAGAGGCAAGCTCAACGCTTCAAGCAATTCAATATGTGTCTCATCAAGGTTTAATGCAGGAATATAATGATACTCTTGTCCGCCAGCATTAAGGAAGTTGTCACGGTTTTCAATGGCTAGCTCCTCTAGTGTCTCTAGACAATCTGCTGAAAACGCCGGACTGATCACCTGTACCGAGCGCACACCTGACTGACCCCAATCTTCCAACACTACATCGGTGTACGGTTTAACCCACTCTTGCTTACCAAAGCGGGACTGGAAACTGATAATCCATTCGTCATCGTTCAGGCCAAGTTCATGCGCCACTTGTGCAGCGGTACATTTACAGCGTTTAGGATACGGATCGCCTTTATCAGCATAAGGCTGCGGGATACCATGAAAACTAAACATCAACTTTTCAGGCTTGCCATGCTTCTCTTGAAAACGGCGAATAGAGTTGGCCAATGCTTGAATATATAATGGATGGGCAAAGTAGTCTTTGACAATCGTATAATTTGGCAAGTTGCGTTGCTTGAGCGTCCATTTCGTCAGCGCATCATATACAGCACCGCCTGAAGAAGCAGAATACTGCGGAAACAATGGCAGAATGACAAAGTGATCAACCCCTTCACCGCGTAGCGCATCCATGACGTCAGGCAAACCAGGATTACCATAGCTCATCGCCGGATGCACAGAGACACGAAATGGTGCCACACTATCAGCCAAACGTGGTTCTAATAGCTCAACTTGGCTTTTTAGTATTTTACGAATCGGTGAGTCACCTTCCCAAATACTGGCGTAAGCCTTTGCTACGCGCTTAGGACGACTGGGCAAGACAAATAGATTCAGAATAATAGCCCACAGAAATTTGGGAATCTCAATCACTCGTGGGTCTGACAAAAACTGTTTGAGGTAGCGACGTACGGCAGATGCCGTTGGCTCATCTGGTGTACCAAGATTCACTAACAAAACGGCAATACGTGGGGGCAATTTAGGTTTCATAGCAGCACTTTATTAGCAGTAAGTTATTAAGGGTTAGGTCAAAGTAATAATAGAGGATACTGTTAAGACACAGTTGAATGAATACCTCATTAGTGTAGCATTTTATCTATTAATGACGCGGGCTAAAAGCGCTCCTATACAATTTGATACGCAGTTGCTATTTATTAACTCTTGATTACTTGATGCTGGCGACTTATTCGTTATTCATTTATAAAGTATGTTCCATAAAAACTACGATCGATACGCTCGAAAGGCGCGCTCGATGGTTGTACTCCAACGCGCATCACCATACAATAGGCAGGCCCAGTTTATAAAAACCGTGTAGCTAAAATAGCCTGTTAGCAACGTGCCATTTTGCTTTTATTTTATTGATGATTGTAGTCTTGCGAGGTAGCTTTGAACGCACGCTCTGATAATACCAGTGACCAGCATCCTAATTCACAACCTCACTCTAATAGCTCAGCCAATATTGACAGTGCTGTAGGGTCTGTGGGTATCGTTACGCCTCAGAATTTCCATTTTGCTGAGCCCTTAACGTTAGAATGCAACCGTACCCTACCCTCGTTTGACTTGATGGTAGAAACTTACGGTACGCTCAATCGCGATAAATCAAATGCGATTCTGATTTGCCACGCGTTATCGGGCAATCATCATGCAGCTGGCTTCCATAGCGCTGATGACAAAAAAGCAGGCTGGTGGGACAATATGATTGGCCCCAATAAAGCAATTGATACCAATCAGTTTTATGTGGTGTGTGTCAATAATATCGGCAGCTGTTTTGGTTCAACAGGGCCTACCACTATTAACCCTGATAGCGTTGGTTCGGATAGTGTTAGTTCGGACAGCCTTGATTCAGATAGCAGCGATGAGCCGCAAGTGTATGGCCCTGATTTTCCGCTGATCACCATCAAAGACTGGGTGAAAACCCAAGCAATGCTCTCAGATCGCCTAGGCATCGACGTTTGGCATGCGATTGTCGGCGGCTCAATGGGCGGTATGCAAGCGCTACAATGGTCTGTTGATTATCCAGAGCGGTTAAAGCGCTGTGTGGTCATCGCCAGCACACCAAAGCTATCTGCTCAAAATATTGCCTTTAACGAAGTGGCGCGCCAATCTATATTATCCGATCCTGACTTCAAAGACGGACGCTATATACAAGAAGGCACTTATCCTCGTCGCGGACTGATATTGGCGCGTATGGTTGGGCATATTACCTATTTAACTGATGACGCGATGAAAGCCAAATTTGGCCGTGATTTAAAATCAGGTAAATTCATGTATGGCTACGATGTCGAGTTTCAGGTCGAAAGCTACCTACGCTATCAAGGCGAGCGCTTTAGTGAAAACTTTGATGCCAATACCTATCTGCTCATGACTAAAGCCTTAGATTACTTTGATCCGACGCGCGACTATCCAATACGCGACTATCCATCAACTGTAGCAAAAGATACTACAGAGTCGACAGTACAAATAGAAGGCTCAATCGCGGCGTCAGTCGAATCTAGCAAAGCCAAGGCACAGAGTGAGTTAGAAGATGCGGTCACGACGATTGAAGATATTGAGTCTGATCGTCAACAAGAGCTTTCTGCGCTTAAAGCAGCCTTTGCTCATACACAATGCCAATATCTGGTCGTATCATTCACCACTGACTGGCGCTTTGCACCTGAGCGCTCGCAAGAGATTGTCGATGCGCTGATGGCCACTGGCAAACCAGTCAGCTATATCAATATTGACGCGCCGCACGGACATGACTCATTCTTGTTTGATATTCCTCGCTACATGGGTGCGGTTAAAGGGTTTTTGACTGCGCCATTTATTACCCCTAGCCGCCCAGCCACAGGAGAGCGCTCATGAGAATGGATCACCAACTGGCAGAGCGCTGGATTGCGCCGCAAGCACATGTACTGGACTTAGGTTGTGGCAATGGCGAGCTACTTGCCCACTTACAGCAAAAACTAGGCGTAACAGGTTACGGACTAGAGATTGATGAAGACAAAATCAATGAGGCAATTGGCAATGGCTTGTCAATTGTCGAGCAGGACCTCAACGATGGTCTAGCGCGCTTTGCTGATAACAGCTTTGACACGGTCGTCATGGCACGTGCCCTACAAGCAGTAAAAGCACCTGACGAGTTGTTGCTTGATATGCTGAGAGTTGCCCGTGAAGCAGTCATCACTTTCCCTAACTTTGCGCATTGGCAAAACCGTATTCATTTAGGGCTAAAAGGTATGATGCCTGTCTCTGAAGCGCTGCCTTACGAATGGTACAACACGCCGAACATTCACCTATGTACCTTTAAAGATTTTGAACTGTTATGTGCGCAGCATGATATTCATATTATTAATCGTTTTGCCGTTAGCGATTCTGAGAAAGGTCACACACCGCTAATGAAAGCGTTAATAAGACAAGCCCCTAACTTTTTAGCAGACGTCGCTATCTACCGAGTGACCAAGAAATAACCGGTGAATGCTCAGCTGTCTTTATGTTTTATAGAATACCAAACAGTGCTGTACGTACTGATATTAACCTTAATAGATTGTTAACTTAATATAATTTTTTAGTAACTGTCTGATTTTGTTAAGGACAATCAAGTACAAACGTCTATGAGACCTTGTAATTAGTATTTGAGTTTCGTAAGTTTGGGTGTTAAGCTAGCAAAATATTGTCAGCCACCCCACTATTACGACCGTTTGTCTAATCAGTTAGGGTGAAATCTCTGATTTAGAGATGACAACCCCCTTTTGCTAATGATTAGGTAAGTTCATATCGCAAGATTCCACCTAATTGTTATCGCCGTCTGACTGTCTTTAGCGAGACAATGTTTAGCGGTACAATTCTTTTTGCTTATTAACTGCCTAATTTTGGAGCTGCTATGAAATTATTAAAAGCTGCGTTGTTTACTGCATTATTTTCTTGTGCTGGTTTAGCCAATGCTGAGTTAATATCAAACGTACCGCTTGATACCTCACGTTTTGAGCTGATGCCTGTGAGCGAGTTGTCTAGTCGTGCCGCCCAAGGTAACGATCACGCTCAGTTCTATCTGGCCAAGCGTTTGCAAAAAGGTGAAGGTATTGCGCAAAATACCCAACAAGCAATCCAGTGGTACACCAAAGCCGCTCAGCAAGGTGTTGCCCCTGCTCAGTTAAACCTTGCCATCATGTATTTGCGCGGCGAAGGTGTACAGCCTAACTTGCAACAAGCCCGTCTGTGGTTAGAAAAAGCTGCGATGCGTGGCGATAACCGTGCCAGTTACACGCTTGCGCTATTAGATGAAAAGCAAAAAAATCTGGTCGATGCCTATAAATGGTATGACTTGGCTGCCCGTGATGGCATGTTAGACGAAAAAGTCCGTAACAAAGCACGCGGTAAAATTGGTCAGTTGGCATTAAACTTATCAAGTGATGACATCGCCAGTGCTCGTAGCAAAGCAGATACTTGGTTCCAGAGTAAGTAAACTCTAACTTTCGTATTACGAATTGAATATAAAAAAGGCTCAGTATTTTACTGGGCTTTTTTGTTTTTTATCATATTCATCAGTGGTCGAACGTTTTCCATAACAGCAAGCCAAGCAATACAAACTATTCAAAACCCATCTAAAATTTGCTACACTACGCGCGCATTAACCAATTCCACAATTTTGTTAATGCTTTAAACTGAAAAGTTACTTTAACCCCAACGCACTAGGTTTGCGGCCTAGCCAGCAGGAGAAAGACATGAGCACCAACAAAGAAACTGCGATAACTGACAACAATTCAGCCCCTGTATACGATAGTGTAACTAATAATATCGTCGTTGCTGCACTATATAAGTTCACACGCTTTGCTGATTTTGAACAGTATCGTGAGCCCATACTAAACACTATGCTCGATAACGATGTGAAAGGTACGTTGTTGCTTGCAAGCGAAGGCATTAACGGTACGATTTCTGGTACGCGTCAAGCTATCGATACTGTTCTTGACTACCTGCGTAGTATCGAGGCGATTGGTACGTTTACCTTCAAAGAATCCTATACTGACGCACAACCTTTTTATCGCACTAAGGTGAAGCTGAAAAAAGAAATCGTCACTATGGGTGTCGAGAATATCGACCCATTGGAATCCGTTGGTCGCTATGTCAAACCTAGTGAGTGGAACGCGTTAATCTCAGATCCTGAAGTCACTTTGATCGACACGCGTAACGACTATGAAGTGCAAATCGGCACCTTCCAAAATGCGGTCAATCCGAACACTGAAACGTTCCGCGAGTTTCCAGAATACGTCTCAAAAGAGCTCGATCCAACCAAGCATAAAAAAGTGGCGATGTTCTGTACAGGTGGTATCCGCTGCGAAAAATCTACTGCCTATTTACGCGAGCAAGGGTTTGAAGAGGTCTATCATTTAGAAGGTGGTATCCTAAAATACCTAGAAGAAGTCCCTGCCAGTGACTCTATGTGGCAAGGCGACTGCTTTGTTTTTGATAATCGAGTTTCGGTCAACCACAACTTAGAGAAAGGCAGCTACGAGCAGTGTTTTGCATGCCGTATGCCGATCACTGTCGATGATATGCAAAGTCCTGCCTATATCAAAGGCGAGTCATGCCCACACTGTATTGACAAAGCGACTGATGAACAGAAAGCCCGTTTCCGTGAGCGTGAGCACCAAATGCAATTGGCGAAAAAGCGTGGTGAAGCCCATATCGGTAGTGACGTGATGGATGTAATCGAAAAACGTAAAGCCGCTAAGACGGAAGCTCGTCTACAGGCAGAAGCTGCGAACAACACGAAAGCCAATTAAACTTAGCATTAGTACAATAAAAAAAGAAGTGAAATAAAAAAGAGAGGCTCTAATCAATAGAGCCTCTCTTTTTTTATGACAAATCTTCAATGCGTATCAAAACTATTAGCACTGATATAGTTAATCCAATCTGAAAGCGGATTGACTATATTAGAATAAGATACGTACGCGGATAGTCTCTTCTACATCTTTTAATTGATCTAGTGCAGCGGTCGAATCATTGTAATCGACATCCATCACTAGATAACCAACATCACCTTCTGTCATCAGGCTCTGCGCTAGGATGTTAATGCCAGCTTCAGCAAATAGGCGGTTAATCTGAGACAGTACGCCTGGCACGTTTTTGTGAATGTGTAGTAGACGATGCGAGTTTTCTTTGAACGGAATAGAAACTTCTGGGAAGTTCACAGCAGTAGCCGTATCACCTTGGTCAGAGTATCTAACAAACTTATCTGCTACTTCCAGTCCGATATTGGCCTGTGCTTCTTGGGTTGAACCACCGATATGCGGCGTCAAAATCACATTGTCAAACTTACGTAGTGGTGACTCAAACTCTTCGTCAGCTGATTTTGGCTCTTTTGGGAACACATCAATAGCCGCGCCCAAGATTTTACCAGACTCAAGAGCATCCGCCAGATCATCAATCTCGACGCACGTACCGCGAGCCGCATTGATAAAGTAGCTGCCTTCTTTCATTTGAGCGAACTGCTCAGCTTTCATCATATAGCGGGTGCTTGGTACATCAGGTACATGCAATGTCACGATATCAGCTGTTGACAGTAGCTCTTCTAGGCTACCAACTTGTACCGCGTTGCCTAGTGGCAATTTGGTCACAGCATCATGATAGATGACTTTCATGCCGAAGCTTTCTGCCAAGACAGACAGCTGCGATCCGATAGAGCCATAACCGACGATACCGATAGTCTTGCCACGTACTTCGTGTGAGTTAGTCGCAGACTTACCCCAGCCGCCGCGATGTACGGTTGCATTCTTCTCAGGAATACCACGGTACAGCATAATGGCTTCTGCCAATACTAGCTCAGCTACCGAACGAGTGTTCGAGAATGGCGCGTTAAAGACAGGGATACCAAGATCACGAGCGGCGTCTAGATCTACTTGGTTGGTACCAATACAAAAGCAACCAATGCCGATAAGCTTGTGTGCGTGCTCAAGTACTTCACGCGTCAACTGAGTGCGCGAACGAATACCGATAAAGTGAGCATCTTTGATCTTTTCGATCAGCTCGTCTTGATCTAAAGCGTGACTGATATTCTCGATGTTGTGGTAACCAGCTCCTTCCAATACTTTTAAGGCATTGTCATGTAGACCTTCAAGCAATAAAAACCGGATTTTGTCTTTTTGTAGTGATAACGCCATATGAGAACTGTCCTATAATTGTTTTATAAGATTACCTGTTGGATAATCTATGATGGATGAAACGAAAACAGTCCCGATATCTTACACAAAATTTGAGGTCGATGTTAGCAGATTAGATGAATTATTGGTTATCAAGCCTGAAAAATTTTTATGCTATAGTGAATTATTCTGTTTAAAACCGCTCGAATCAATTATTTATTACTTACCTTTTCTTATAGGTAAAAATTATCATCCACTTATTACCTCTACGAGCTGACTCACCACTGAATTTATAGTTATTTCGCTATATAATAAGCAGTCCCAGCATCGTGCTTACGCCAATATTGAGATTTGACCATGACGCCAACTACCGCTCAGAACACATCCGAAACCAATGCCGTGCAAACCATCTTGAGCACGCTCACTGATACCCATGATTTCGACCCGACCCAAATCAAAACTGATGCTGAGAGTCTAGAGCATTGGGGCAAAGACTGGACCAAGCACTTTGCCCCTGCTGCTGCTGCCATCGTCTTTCCAAAGACCACCGAGCAAGTACAAGCTATTGTGCTACTAGCTAATGAACACAACGTCGTCCTCACCCCTAGTGGTGGTCGTACAGGCCTGTCTGCTGGTGCCGTCGCAGCCAACGGTGAAATCGTCGTCAGCATGGATAAAATGAACCATATCGGACAGTTTTATCCTGCCGATCGCATGGTCGAGATTGAAGCAGGCGTCGTCACCCAGCAGTTGCAAGAATTCGCTGAATCAAAAGACCTATACTACCCTGTCGACTTTGCCTCAGCAGGTTCTAGTCAAATCGGTGGCAATATCGGTACCAATGCTGGCGGTATCAAAGTCATTCGCTATGGCATGACTCGTCAATGGATCATGGGTCTGACTGTTGTCACTGGTAAAGGCGATATCTTGCAGCTGAATCGCGGCATGGTAAAGAACGCCACGGGTTATGATCTGCGCCAATTGTTCATCGGTAGTGAAGGCACGCTTGGCCTTGTTACTCATGCGCAAATCAAGCTTGAGCGTCAGCCACAAGACTTAAACGTCATGGTACTTGGCATGGACAGCTTTAACGATGTGATGAACGTACTCTCTGCTTTTCAGGCACAGATTGATTTAACAGCGTTTGAGTTCTTTGACGATGTAGCGATTGATAAGCTGATGGCACATGGTCAAGTACAAGAACCCTTTGAATCACGTACCAAGTTCTATACGCTATTAGAGTTTGAAGCGCCTTATGAGCCAATCATGGACAAAGCCATGGCCATATTTGAGCATTGTATGGAGCAAGGTTGGGTTGTCGATGGTGTCATGAGCCAAAATCTCACACAAGCGGCAGAGCTGTGGAAGCTACGTGAGTATATTTCAGAGACTATCTCAGTATTTACCCCTTATAAAAATGATGTATCGGTGCTAATAAGCCACGTACCGACCTTTATCGAAGAGATTGATCATATTGTCAGCAGTAACTATCCAGACTTTGAAGTCTGTTGGTTTGGTCATATCGGTGATGGTAATTTGCATCTGAATATATTAAAACCTGAAAACATGAGCAAAGATGATTTCTTTGCTGAGTGTCAGGTCGTCAATAAATATGTATTTGAGACAGTACAGAAATATGGTGGTTCAGTGTCTGCTGAGCATGGGGTGGGTATGACGAAGAAGCCGTATCTGCACTATAGCCGCAGTGAGACTGAGATTGAATACTTAAAAGAAGTCAAAAAAGTCTTTGATCCAAACAACATTATGAACCGCGGTAAGATTTTTGACATGTGATGAGCACGCTAAACGCTTAACCTAAATAGAAAGACGCTAACCCGAAAGGCTAGCGTCTTTTTTATGGCTTTATAATTCGCAAAAACTACAATCTATAAATATAACAGTATCAATGCGACGACCAGTAATATGCTCAAGAACCCTTGAATAATCAGAAATGCCTGATGCGGTGCCGCGATATGGCGCACCATATTACCCAATGCATTATAAGTAATACCTGCCGCCTTAATATGGGGTGGACTATCAAAAGTTTTGATAATTTGTAAAAACTGCTCAGTTCGATCAGATGACCAGCCGTGCGGCGCAAATGGTAAAAACGGAGATAATTGTACGGCCTGTTTCTTGGTCGCGGGGGACCACAACCAACGCTCTAAAAACAGCAAGCGCATACGCCAGTCGGCAAAGCTGCGATGATTGATGACTTGTAATAGCAACACTTCTACATTTTTATGACGACTATCGACAAAGATACGCTCTTGCAGATTAAATACGTCTGACTTTTTACCTTCAATACATTGCAAGAAGTGACCATTACCGTAGCATAGCGTGCCTGTGATGTTATGCTGCTGATTGTAGTTACGTGCGTGGCCTTCTACTTCATCAAAAATAGAGGTGCTCAAACGCGAGCCAAGAGTCAGCGTACTGACATAAACCAACTGAACCAAAGCGGAGTCATCTATGTCATCCCACTTCATGATTCTATTGGTATGATTTAAAGGCATAATAAAATAATCCTAAGAAGCCGATGAGATACGGCTAAACGATACAAGCAACACAATACTATGCCTGAGTTGAACCAAAAAATTGACTCACAAAAACGTAGCAAATATTTACTACGTGAGACTGTTATTACCGTTACAGCTTGCTATGATAACAAGCAAAACAAAAGGTGCTGATAGATATTATTTAGATTCTATATTGAGATAATAAATAGCAAGACAGTCGCAGGTACAATGATAATGCAGAGTTAGGCGCTTATCGGTGCTCACAAACCCAATAAGTATAAAGTGATATAGAATGCGGCGTTTGCTATCCTTTAACCCTATACGTTAGTCAAAAACGGCCTAAGATATCAACATAACCTATTGTAAATACGGCAATAAATTATTGTAACGACAATATCTTCCTATTGGAATGTTTTTATTACTTTTTTGCACAAAAATCGGCACATCAAGGTGCTATGACCCCATTATTTGATACCACTACATTCAATAGCTATTTAAAACAGGAAACTTATGAGTAAGATGGAAAAACTAGATGATTTTCACCTCACGATTGCTGAGATTAAGAAAAAAGATTATCCACAATTGAAGGCATTGATGGATCGTGTCTATGTAAACTTGGGGGGCGCGTGGTCAAAGACAACCATTCATACTTTGATTGACGCGTTCCCTGAAGGTCAGATTGCCTTGTTTGATCATGATCAGCTGATTGGTATCGTGCTCTCCATGCGCGTTGACTATGCCAAGTTTTCAAACCCGCACACTTATGACGATTTGATTGGGCAAAAAGAAATCATCAGAGACAATCCAGAAGGTGATGCCATTTATGGTTTAGATGCACTCATCGACCCTGATTATCGCGGCTACCGTCTCGGTCGTCGTCTTTATGATGCACGCAAGGAGTTATGCCGACAGCTGAACTTCCGCGCTATCTTAGCTGGCGGACGCATACCTAACTATCATAACCATAAAGATCTGACTCCAGGTGAATATATTGATGCCGTTGAAAGCCGTGAAATTCACGATTCAGCTTTGTCGTTCCAGCTATCTAATGGCTTTATCGTTAAACGTATTTTGACCGCTTATCTACCAGATGATAAGCAATCAAAGGGCTTTGCTACCTTGCTTGAGTGGGCAAATATCTACTACGAGCCTAAAGACTATAAGCCTAATACTCGCAAGTCTGAAGTGCGTATTGGTGGTATTCAGTGGCAGATGCGTGAAGTCGAATCACCTGAAGAGCTACTGCAACAGGTTGAGTTTTTTGTCGATATCATGGCTGACTACAACTCAGACTTTGCTTGCTTACCAGAGTTTTTCAATGCGCCATTGATGGGTCTATGCGAAGAAACCGATCAAAATATCGCTATTCGATTTTTGGCGGGCTATACCGAGTGGTTCAAAAACGAAATCTCGCATTTAGCCGTCAGTTATAACGTCAACGTCATTACCGGTTCGATGCCTTTACTGGACGAAGACGATACCTTATACAACGTCAGCTATCTGTGCCGCCGTGATGGTACGGTTGAAGAGCAACGCAAAATTCATATTACTCCGCATGAGCGCAGCGCTTGGGTAATCGAAGGTGGCGATGAAGTCAAAGTATTCGACACGGATGCAGGCCGTATCGGTATCTTGGTCTGCTACGATGTTGAGTTCCCTGAGCTTGCACGTTTGATGGCACTTGATGACATGGATATCTTGTTTGTGCCCTTCTGGACTGATACCAAGAACGGCTATCTACGTGTTCGCCACTGCGCGCAAGCCCGCGCTATCGAAAACGAATGCTATGTGATGATTTGCGGGTCAGTGGGCAACTTGCCGCAAGTTGAGAGCTTGGATATTCAGTATGCTCAGTCATCGATTTTTTCACCTTCAGACTTTGCGTTCCCACATGATGCGATTATGGCAGAGACCACTGCCAACACGGAGATGGTATTCTTCTCTGATGTAAACTTAGACAAGCTTACTCACGTTCGTCACGAAGGCTCAGTACATAACCTGATTGACCGCCGTGATGATTTGTTTAGCTTAAAGTGGAAGCGCAAGGCCAAAGTGCCAGCGAGCAAGTTGAGTGATGAGCAGCGCCGTGAAAATTCAGGTAGCGTACTGATTGGTGATCCATTACAAAACCGAGCACAAAAGCCATAATAGGTTGACGTCGCACACTTATAGTAGACTTTATAAATAATACGGCTGATTTTCAGCCGTTTATTTTTATCTACTGTCCACTCTTTGTGCAATGATCATATAGGCAATCACGATAAGATAAGCAGTAACGATAAGCCATTATTTGAAAATAACTGAAAACAATATACAAACTAAAAAGCGGATGTCATGACGACTGATATTGAGCAAACAGAAGTAAAGCCAAAGAAGCAGCCGAAGCGAAAGATCATTTCGATACTTAAAACGATAATGTTATATGGTCTTATGTTTGTCGTGATCTATAGCGTGGTCAATTGGTGGCGACAGCCTGTCATGCCTGCCAACCCTCAATTGCAACTGACCGATTACCAAGGACAGACTATCGATCTAGCAGCGATGAGTCACGAGCGTCCTACACTGGTATACTTTTGGGGTACGTGGTGTTCAGTCTGTAGTTTTACTTCGCCCACCATCAATAAACTAGCAGCAGATAATTATCCCGTGGTCACTATTGCCGTACAGTCAGGCTCAAACCAAGAGCTACGCAGCTACCTCGATCAGCATCAGTTTGATTTCACCACCATAAATGATCAACAAGGCAATATCTTTGCAGATTGGCAAGGACAAGTCACACCGTCTTATGTGGTATTAGAAAATGGCGAGATGACACAAGGGCTGACAGGTATTCAGCCGTTATGGTCATTGAAACTGCGCTTGTGGTTAGCATCTGTTTTTTAGCACTTGAGCCGTACTTTATATTTCAATAAATAAGCATTCAAGGAGCTTATAGCTGCATCTTTGCTGAGGATATATGACGTAGATAAACGATTGATATTGGACAAAATTGGGCTGACCTCGCACAGCTCTTTTTACCCTACCCTTTTTGTCATATAATAGCTGCCGATCTAAGTATTTTCTTGAATTATTTTTACCAGCATATTTTATGTTGCAATCGTCTCGTTACCATTTATTATTGACGTAACTATTTACCGACTAATGAGCGACAATGGGTATTTATTGACATGATGGTTGATAAACCGACTATGATGAGCAATATACCTACTATTAGTAATTAAGCATTATCAATACCGCGTGACCCTCAGTACTATATTGAACTATATTGAAAATCGAGCCTTGTATCCGGTTTTGAACCGACACACAAACCTACCTTTTAAAAAGATACCTTCTATGACTGATAAAAGCACTGACACACCAAGCCAAGATTACAAAGACACGCTGAACCTTGCGGATACGCCATTTGCGATGCGCGCAAACCTTGCCAAACGCGAGCCAGATTGGCTTGCTGCTTGGGAAGCGGATGACGTGTACGGTAAAATTCGTCAGGCGCGTGCTGGTGCAACCAAATATATTTTGCACGATGGCCCTCCATACGCCAACGGTCAGATTCACTTGGGTCACGCAGTCAATAAAGTACTAAAAGACATTATTGTAAAATCAAAAACCTTGTCAGGATTTGATGCGCCTTATGTCCCTGGTTGGGATTGTCATGGTCTGCCAATCGAACAAAAAGTCGAAGCCAAGGTCGGTAAAGTTGGTCAAAAAGTGTCTGCGACCGAATTCCGTGGTCTATGCCGCGAATATGCGAGTACTCAGATTGAACTGCAAAAAGCAGATTTCAAGCGTTTAGGTGTGTTTGGTGATTGGGACAACCCTTATCTGACCATGAACTTCCATCAAGAAGCCAACATCGTACGTGCGCTTGCCAAAATCTATGACAATGGTCATGTGACTCGCGGTATGAAGCCGGTCAACTGGTGCTTGGACTGTAGCTCTGCCCTAGCAGAAGCAGAAGTAGAATATCAAGACAAAGTCTCTGACGCGATCTATGTCAGTTTTGATGTACTTGGTACAGATAAAGTAGCTGCATTGGCTGAAATAGCGGGCAATATCGCTGCTGTTATTTGGACCACCACGCCATGGACACTACCTGCCAACCAAGCTATCTCAGTACATCCTGAGCATAACTATAGCGTGGTCGCTACTAAAAAAGGCAATCTGTTACTCGCAGCGGATCTTGTCGAAACTGCGTTAAGTGAGCTAAAACTAGAAAATAACGGCATCCTAGCAACTGTATCAGGCAGCGAGCTTGAAGGCCTACATGCCCAGCATCCACTAATTGCAGACCGTCAAGTGCCACTCATTTTGGGCGATCATGTAACTACTGATAGTGGTACTGGTCTGGTACATACTGCACCTGGTCACGGTTTAGACGATTATATCGTTGGTCTAAAATACAACTTACCAGTGGAAAACCCCGTAAGCGGTACGGGCGTTTATTTAGATAGCGCTGCAGTATTTGCAGGCGAGCACATCTATAAAGCCAATCCAAAAATCATTGCTGCACTACATGAAAATGGTCATCTAATCAGCCATACCAAAATTGAGCATAGCTATCCGCATTGCTGGCGTCATAAGTCGCCAATCATTTTCCGTGCTACGCCTCAGTGGTTTATCAACATGGAAACCAGAGGCTTACGTGCTCGCGCGCTTGCTGACATTCCATCGGTAAGTTGGACGCCAGCGTGGGGACAAAACCGTATCGAATCAATGATGACGGGTCGTCCTGATTGGTGTATCTCGCGTCAACGTACGTGGGGCGTGCCGATTACTTTCTTTACGCATAAAGAAACAGGCGAGCTGCATCCAAACACGCTTGAGCTGATGGAAACTGCAGCGCAAAAAATCAATGAAGGCGGCGTAGAAGCGTGGTTCGATGCCAGCTGTGAAGACTTCTTAGGTAGTGAAGCCGCTGACTATGACAAAGCAACTGATACGTTAGACGTTTGGTTTGACTCAGGCACCACGCATTTTGCGGTACTTGATCAACGTGATGAATTGACCAATCCAGCTGATATGTATCTAGAAGGCTCTGACCAACATCGCGGCTGGTTCCAGACGTCACTACTAACGTCAGAAGCAATGTATGAGCGCCCACCGTTTAAGCAAGTATTGACCCATGGTTTCGTGGTCGATGAAAACGGTCGCAAGATGAGTAAGTCACTGGGCAACATCATCACCCCACAAGAAGAAATCAATAAGACAGGCGCGGATATGCTGCGTCTGTGGATTGCCTCAAGTGACTATCGTTATGAGATGAGCGCGGGTAAGACGGTCTTTAAAGGTGCGATCGATATGTATCGCCGTATCCGTAATACCTTACGTTTCTTGCTTGCCAATACCGATGACTTCAATCCAGCGACCGACAGCATTGATATCAATGAATTGGTTAGCCTTGATAAATTCATCATTGAGCGCGCACAAACCGTACAAGCGCAAATCATTAGCGCTTACGATGCAATGGACTTCCACCAAGTCACTCAGCACGTGACGGCGTTTTGCTCACAAGACTTGGGTAGCTTCTATCTAGATATTATCAAGGATCGCCAGTACACCACGCAGGCAGATGGTCAGCCTCGTCGCTCTGCACAGACGGCTATCTACCATATTACTCATGCGCTGATTCGCTGGATTACCCCAATCTTGTCATTCACGGCGCAAGAGGCTTGGGAAGTGCTGAACCAACGTGATTCGGATAAAGGTGGCTATGTATTTACTCAAGAGTGGTATGAGTTCCCAGCGTTTGAGCTAAGTGCTATTAGCAATGATGACTGGCAGCGCATCATGTTCGCCAAAGATATGGTGAACAAACATATCGAGACTGCACGTGGCGAAAAAATCATCAATGCCAACTTGTCTGCCGACGTGAGTCTATATGCTGACGGTGCCATGTATGAAAGCCTAGCTAAGCTTGATGAAGAGCTTCGTTTTGTACTCATTACTAGCAACGCAGAACTAAAGCCAATGAACGAAGCGCCTGCTGATAGCATCACACAGACAGCAGAAGCGACCGATACCAATACCGAAGAGGCTGTAGATTTAGTGGTACAAGTTAGCGCTGCTACTGGTACTAAGTGCGTACGCTGCTGGCATATCCGTGATGATATCAGCACGGATAGCGCCCATCCGGAGCTATGCGCGCGCTGCGTGACTAATGTCAGTGGCGATGGCGAGGTACGTCACTATGCCTAACCCAACTGATTCGTCTGAAAGCCAGCATGACCAGCCGCCGCAGGTGAAGGTTGACCATTCGCCTAAGCCTGCTCATGCAACTACGGGTAGCTCGACTACACCTAGAAGTCGCCTGACCAAGTCAACAAATAGGACACCAAAGCTGATGGCCAATGGCAGTCGTGCTTTTGTATGGTATATATTGGCATTGGTTATCGTCGTTATCGATCAGTGGACCAAATGGTTGGCAGAAACCAAACTGACCTTTCATGATCCAGTGCCGGTGATTGAGCCATTTCTCAATTGGACATTGGCTTACAACTATGGCGCAGCTTTTAGCTTCTTGGCAGATGCTGGCGGCTGGCAGAAGTGGTTTTTTTCAGGACTGGCTTTACTAATGTCGCTATTTCTAATCATCTATCTGATTAAAGCACCACGCAAAGCCACGCTGTTATCTTTCGGCCTAGCCTTAGTATTGGGCGGTGCAGCTGGTAATTTAATCGACCGCTTATTACATGGTCATGTGATTGATTTTATCCATGTGCATTATGCTGATGTTTGGCATTATCCGATTTTTAATATCGCGGATATCGGTATATCTATCGGTGTACTATTAATTGTCATTGATATGCTATTTTTGGAAAAAAAGCGTGAAATGCCACGGTCATAATTATGTGTAGTTAGATAAACCAGTTCAATTCATAAACAAAAAAGGTGGGTTACGTATTCGTAACCCACCTTTTTTATCGATCGCTTTAGTGCTTTCGTCATACCCGTAGCAATACTGCTAATCGTGAATGCTATTATTTATAGCAATTCTGATAGTAAATCAGTGACAGTCTCTAACCCACCACCTGCCAATAAAAACAGTAATCCTGCCATGTTCACAACGACGGTCAAATAATAAGTAACTCGAAACTCAGGCTTTTGTGATTTGTGACGCAAATACGTCTGAGCCAATAGCGCACCTACCCAACCGCCAAGCGCGCTTAGTATATGTAATTTAGACTCAGGCGTACGCCAGTCGCCACTTTGCGCAGCAGCTTTGTCTTTGGCATACATGCCATAAGTAATAATCCCTAGCACGACGTACCAGCCGACCACTAGCCAGCTTAGTTTATCTGTCGCTGCTAATAAAGCTAAGACACCATAAAAAGCCAGTCCAAGAAACGAGCGTTTCTTTTGGCCCGCTTCAAACTCTGCTTGATGGCTACGTTTCTGATTGCGCTGACGGATCTGCTGATTTTTTTGTGCCATTTTTTGCTGTACAAACCCAAGCTCTTGTACTTGCGTGGCTCGCTTGCGTCCCTCCGCATCTTGTCCAATGCTAAAGACCACTGCCTCACCGATGTTAGGACGGCGCTGAGCCTTAAACTCACTCACATGAAAGAAGACAGACTCGCCCGCTTCAGTTTCAATAAAGCCAAACCCTTTATCGTCCTGCCATTTTTTGACAGTGCCTTGTTGTTTATTCACTACCGACACCTCATATCTTTTAGAATTGCCAATTATAGTACACCATCTGCGTTACATTATTGACGCTTACATCTGGTCTTAGATGGCTTATTATTTCTTACACTATAATACTGCAATTAAAAACACTTTAATCAAACTCATTATTTTCTATTCTAGCAACCGATGGCTTTTTATTATGACTCAATCTCAATTTATTAACCCAAACGAAGACACTCGTATCGCTTACGGCAGCCTCGTTAAGCTGCACTTTGAAGTTTCACTAGAGAACGGCACCATCATCGACTCAACCTTTAATCGTGATGCACCTGTGTCTTTGACCATTGGTGATGAGAGCTTGTTACCTGGTTTTGAGCAAGTACTGATGAATCTACGCGCCGGTGACACTCGTACCGCACACCTTGAACCAGAGCAAGCATTTGGTGAGTGGAATCCTGAAAACATCCAACATTTTAGCCGTACTCAATTTGCGCTAGTCGCTGACAATCCAGAAATTGGCATGATGGTTGAGTTCGAAGACAAAGGTAAAAACACGCTGCCCGGTACGATCAGTGCCATCGATGATGATCAAGTCGAAGTCGACTTTAATCATCCGCTTGCTGGACAAGACGTGTTGTTCAAAGTAAAAATCTTCAAAGTCACACCACCCGGTGTCACTGGTATCAAATTGATGTAGCCTTTTAAAAATTAACAAAAACTCGTTAGGCATTAACTAAGATAAAAGCTCGCGACGATAAAAATTAATATCGATAAAAAAGCCAAAAGGGAGACTTATATGCAGTATCAAACCTTACCGCAACTCGATGAAAAAGTATCTAAAATCTGTTTAGGCACGATGACATGGGGACAGCAAAATACTGAGTCCGAAGCACATGAGCAAATGGATATGGCACTCTCTGAGGGTGTGAATTTTTGGGATACCGCCGAGATGTACCCGTCACCACCAGATAAAGACAAACAGGGTGATACCGAACGCTTTATGGGTACTTGGTTTGATAAAACCAAACAGCGTGACAAAGTCATCCTTGCTAGCAAAATATCACCAATGGACTTTTTGCGTGATGGTCAAACGCGCTTTAACGCCGAGCATATTAGCAGCGCTATTGATGGCAACCTTGAGCGTCTACAAACTGATTATATCGATATTTATCAGCTGCATTGGCCTGAACGTAAAACAAACTTTTTCGGTCAGCGCGGCTATGACGAAGAGATGTCAGCACAGTCATTAGATGATTTAACGCCATTTTTAGAGACTATTCAAGCGTTGAACGATGAAATCAACAAAGGTCGTATTCGTGCTTATGGTTTATCGAATGATACCGCGTGGGGACTCATGCGCTACCTGTGGGAAGCAGATAAAAACGGTCTAATTCCACCACTTACCGTGCAAAACCCATATAGCCTATTGAACCGTTTATACGAAGTCGGTATGGCTGAGATTGCCCATCGTGAAAACGTTGGTCTACTGGCGTATTCTCCGCTTGGTTTTGGTGTATTGTCTGGTAAATATCTTGATGGCAAACGTCCAACTGGTGCACGTCTGACTATGTACGATCGTTTTGGACGTTATGTGAATGAGCAAGCCAAATCAGCCACTGAGCAATATGCCAAGATAGCTGCAGATGCAGGTCTGGACATGGCGCAGATGTCTTTGGCTTTTGTAAACTCTCGTCATTTTGTCACCAGTAATATCATTGGAGCGACGACGACCGAGCAACTCAAATCAAACATCGACAGTGTCAATGTGGAGCTAACAGCAGATGTCTTAGAAGCGATTGAAGCGGTGCATACACAGCAGCCTAATCCATCGCCATAGTTGGTCTTTTATAGAGATTGGATGTTAATAGAGCTTACTGAATAAATGACATTATGCGTGCTATATTAAATCTCTTATAAAAAAGGGCGCAAATCGTTTCGATTTGCGCCCTTTTATTAACTGGCTGAGATTAGCTACACTAGCTCAACTCTAACTAGTTCAACTGTAAATAATCAGTCTTCAACTGGTGCGCTAAGGACTCTTGAATGTAGATCTGCTAGTCCTTCGTTCATGCGTGCTTGCAATAAATTGGTCAGCTCGCTTTTATTACGACCTTCTGGATCTATAGGCGCGAGTGGCAATACGTAAGCGGTCACATTTTTGCTATCAAGCACTTTCTTCATGCTTTCTTTCATTGTCAGCTTACCATAGTATGGCAATGCGTCGCTTAGTGTGCCATCTTTATTGACATAAGCGATGATGATCGGTCTGATAGGCACATCAGCATCAATGGCTGCTTGCAGCAATGTTCCATGAATGCGCTTTACTTTTTTACCACTAGTGGTCGTCGCCTCAGGGAAGAAAATAATCGAAAAACCTTTGGCTAAAAAGTCAGCAATCTGCGCCGATACTGAGCTTGCATCACCGGAACCACGCTCAATGAAAAGCGTCCCTGCGGCATGAGCAAGTTTGCCAAATACAGGCCATTCACCGATTTCAGCCTTGGATAAAAAGAACGCTGGGCTCACAGTACCAACGACAGGGATATCCATCCATGACACGTGATTCGATACCCACAAGCCATGGAACTGCTCTACAGGTTCCACTTCTACCACTTTTACCCCAAAAGAGCCTGCCATCTTGCGGCAGAATGTCTGGATATAGCGTGGTAGGGTTTCGCGTGGTGGCTGCTTAAATGCACCGATACGCTTTGCCGCGCGTATGCCACCGACCATGGTCGTGGTCATACCAGCAACCTGACGGCCTCGGCTCAACTGTCGTCTGAGTGAAAAGCTTGATTTAGCTTGGCTCATCTTCGCCCTCATGATTAAATAACGGGTGTTTAATAGTCAAAAAACGAGCCCAGTATAACAAAGTTCGCACACTCAGTGATAGCTTGTTCACTCAGTGAATGCTGACTTTTATACAAATGGGTAATAAAGCAGATTTATAAAAAATTATCCGCAGCAAACGCTGTAACATAAAACCATCGCTAATTATGCTAATACGCTTTAATATCAAGTGATAAGACCATATATAGATAATCATATGAACGCTACGTCAAAGCTTCTTGAGCTGATCATAGCGAGACATTTACTTTATTAAATAGGTGATACTCTTTGGATTATTTTGAAAGACATGAAGGTGGCGAACGCGCCATTTTAGTACATTTAGACATCCGCCAAATTCAAGATCCTGACGATCTTAGTGAATTTGAGCTGTTGGCTGATTCAGCAGGTGCCGATCGTTTGGCACTGGTCACGGGATCACGCTCGCGCCCTGACGCCAAATACTTCGTTGGTAGCGGAAAAGCAGAAGAAATCGCAGAATTGGTGCGCGAACACGAAGCCGATATCGTACTGTTTAACCACAGCTTGTCGCCATCACAAGAGCGTAATATCGAAGCGCTAGTGAAGTGCCGCGTGTTGGATCGTACTGGTTTAATCTTGGACATTTTTGCGCAGCGCGCTCGTACTTACGAAGGTAAGCTGCAAGTAGAGCTGGCTCAGCTTAACCATCTATCAACGCGTCTGGTACGTGGTTGGACGCATTTGGAACGTCAAAAAGGTGGTATTGGTCTACGTGGACCTGGTGAAACCCAGCTTGAGACCGATCGTCGTTTATTGCAGACGCGAGTCAATCAGCTAAAGAGCAAACTAGAAAAAGTCCGTCAGACCCGTGCGCAAGGTCGTGCCCGTCGCCAAAAATCAGACGTACCGACCATCTCACTGGTCGGCTATACCAATGCGGGCAAATCTACTTTGTTCAACCGTTTGGTCGATGAAAACATCTACGCTGCTGACAAACTATTTGCGACGCTAGACCCTACTCTACGCCGTTTAGACTGGCAGGGAGTTGGTCGTGTCGTCTTAGTCGATACGGTTGGTTTTGTCCGTCATCTGCCGCATGAGCTGGTTGAGTCTTTTCATGCGACCTTAGAGGAAACGTTAGAAGCAGACTTGTTATTGCACGTCATTGATTCTTCTAGCGAAGACATGCACGAGCAGATTCAGGCGGTCAAAGAGGTATTGGCAGAAATCGATAACGATGTACCTGTGCTCAATGTCTACAACAAGATTGATTTGACTGATGAGCCTGCACATATCGGCTATGCTAGCGAAGGTCAGCCAAACCGCGTCTATGTTTCTTCTAGACAGAATCTCGGTATGGAAGAGCTAACGCTTGCCGTACAGCAACTACTGACAGGTAAACTGACGACGTTTGATTTGACCTTGCCGTATGATGCTGGACAGTTCAAAAACACTCTATATGAATTAGGTGTTATTGAAGAAGAAAGCTATGACGATACGGGTCGTGAATGTCTGACGATTCGTTTGCCAAGTGACCGTCTAAGACAGCTACTGGGTCAAGCTAACTTGAAACCTATCAATGTGTTGCCGCTTGCACAAGCAACACTACTGATGCCGGTACTCGAAGAGTTTGAAAAAGTTGATGACGTTGAAGAGCCGACTATGACAGAGGCTGAGGAAAAAGCATTTGATGAGTTTGATGCATTACACTCAGAAATAGCTGATTCAGAAAAATAATGATCATTTCTGCAAAATAAGAACTATGGTTAAAGTGAGTCATTTGCGACAGTAGTTGAATGAACGTTTGATTCATACTGTTAGACCAAAAACCCTTATATAGTACGTTAAAATAGAATAGACGATATCCATTGATATCGTCTATTTTTTTTTGGATATGACGATTCACGGCGCATAGGCTTTATTAGTTGCTCCACTCTCTATATAATCGCCTGTTATACATTCAACAAATATTGATAGATAGCGTTAATACTTTAAAAGTGAATCATTGCTACTATCAGTATTTATAGCATCATTTTCTACGTTGTGTTCTTGGTGTAATCAACATACTTTGTTTGGTACACCATCCATTTATATCTGACTTGGCCAGAATTGCTTATGAAGCCTGCTCACTCTCCCCATCTCCCACTATGGCTTGCGTTAATTCTAACGTTGACCATGGTCATCGTTGTTCGAGAAACGGCGGTTGTTCTCTGTCAAATGGCAGGCATCGAAAAAGCGGCCAACATTGTCGGTTTGGTTGCGATGTTTGTTATTTTGATGGCGTGGCGACTGCTTAAAGGGTTGCCGAGCTGGCTCACACAGGCCAGTAATACTTTACTAGTCGATAGTGGTTTTGCCTTCTTACCAGTTTCTGCTGGT
Organism: Psychrobacter nivimaris; assembly: GCF_904846365.1. Classification (GTDB taxonomy): domain Bacteria; phylum Pseudomonadota; class Gammaproteobacteria; order Pseudomonadales; family Moraxellaceae; genus Psychrobacter; species Psychrobacter nivimaris_B. The sequence goes on along the minus strand of NZ_CAJHAL010000009.1, from coordinate 62,050 downwards.
GCAGGCTTGTTGCTATTTGCTCTAGGAGATGAGCTATTGGGTGTGATGATAACGATGATTGTTAGTACGCTCATACCATTGTGGGGACTGGCATTATTGGCCAATCGCTGGCTTAACCATGCTGCAAACACTGATAGTACGCCTACCAATGAGCCAAAAGGACAGCCGTGAGCTGCGGAGAGATATTATGACTTTTGACAGCGTATTTATGGCAACCCTAGCCGCAATATTATTGACATTAGCAGCACACGTAATTGCACGTGTATTGGCACGTAAGTGGTCATGGCTACCGATGGTCATTACCGCACTTGTCCTGGTACTTGTTTTCCTATTTGTACTGCAGTGGGATTACAACAACTATTACAGCGCGGCAAAACCTGTATTTGACCATCTGTTGGGATATGTGACAGTACTCTTGGCTGTGCCACTGGCGGCGATGAACTTTAAAGGCTTACCAGTCAAAAAGCTCACTCTAATTGTCGCTATTGCTAGCGTCGTTGGCGCATTACTGCCTATGTCCCTGGCTTACTTATTTTCGCTCAGTCATGAGACCCTATTGGCTTTCGCTACCCGCTCTGTGACGACGCCGATTGGCTTGAGTGTCGCAGATTTAATCAAAGCACCATTGGCAATGGCTAACCTAATTATCATCGTCTCAGGATTGATAGGTGGTACGGTCGCTCGCTTTTTGTTCCGCGGTATCAATGACGACCGTGCTCAAGGTCTAGCACTGGGGTTAGCAGCTCACGCGTTTGGTACAGTAGAGGCATGGCAAATCAGTCACACAGCCGGACGTTATGCTGCATTTGGTTTGGCAGTGAACGGGTTGGTTACCGCGGTTTGGGTGCCTATCTTTATCAGTGCTATCGGTATCTAGTCGTAACTAGAACCCTACCTAAACTATTCTTATATTTTTAAGAACCTAACCATTAATAGGCTTACCTATTATTAATTTCAGATTGAATATTACCTCGACTACTCAAATGTCATTATTATTTCTTAAAAAATTGAGACACTTTATTTGTCTGAATTCATAAACGAAAAAACCGACTACAAATGGCTCATTAAGTCACTTAGAAAAGTTAGTACATTGATTTATCTAAGGTTATTTAATAATAGAAATCTGATTTTACAACTTAGTTTGTCAATCTGATGCGCCAAAAAGTTATTATATGTTATAGTAAGCAACTATTATTTTTTGTATCTATTACAAGTGGTTCCTTATTGAAAGTGATAATTGCTAAGCTGCTGTCCTCACAGTGGGCTAAATAATTCTGCAAAATCAGTAACCGCTTAAGCGCCTAAATCAACGCATATGTAGGCAAAATAATTTGCTGTTATTTGATAAAAAGTGATTTTACTATGATAAATACGGCTACTTTGATGACTCGCTGCTTATCTCCCCTTTTACTAAGTGCCATTGCTCTTTCGACCTTTTCTGTCGCTGCCAATGCAGGTAACATGTATATCTACAAAGACAAAGGTGGACAAGTACTGTTGACCAACGTCAATCCTAGTGGAAATTTTGATAAGTTTACGAAAAAAGTAAAAGTAACTTATTATAAAGACTCTAAGATGTATGACGGAAGCAGCGATAGCTATGGTAGCAGCGCCGCTAGCAATAGCGGAAGTCGCAACTCTTACGACAGCTACATTCGTGCGTCCGCTGAGCGCAACGGTGTGGACCCTGCCCTAATGAAAGCAATGATGCACACTGAATCAGCTTTTAATCCAAATGCACGCTCACCAGTAGGCGCACAAGGCCTGATGCAGTTAATGCCAGCGACTGCGCGCCGATTCAATGTGAGCAATCCTTGGAACCCTGCAGATAATATCGAAGGATCAGCCAAGTATATCGCGTGGCTCATGCGCCGCTTCAATAACAATGTCGAACATGCTGTCGCAGGCTACAATGCGGGCGAAGGCAATGTCGATAAATACGGTGGCATCCCTCCATTCAAAGAAACACGTAACTATGTTCAAAGAGTGATGAGCCGTTATCATAGCTTGTATAAGAACGATGCAGGACTGTTTGGTGCAAGTATCAGTGCTAACAATCAAACCAGTAGCACCAGTACAAGTAATGGCTTACAAAATGTCAGTTATGGCACTAGCAGCAATGTGAATAGTGCCAGCTATGCCAACTCAGCCTATGCTGCTTTACGCTAAGCCAGTTACCTAAAATCCAAACATAAAAAAGCCCATTAACGAATTAATGGGCTTTTTTGTGTTTGGATGCTTTATATCTTGATGCATTAAGAGTAATAAAGCCAAACTGTGAGCCACAATTAAGGACTCACAGCCTGATCCAACACTATTTGCTACTTACTTGTTAGCAGCCTGAGTTGCAGCAACTTCAGCAGCGAAGTCTTCTTGCTTCTTCTCGATGCCTTCACCAACTTCTAGACGTTTAAAGCCAAGTACTTTTACGCCTTCAGCTTTTAGGACTTCGCCAACTTTCTTGTCGTTGTCCATAACGTATGGCTGACGTAGTAAAGTTACTTCGTCTAGGTACTTACGTAGGCCACCTTCGATCATTTTTTCAACGATGTTGTCAGGCTTGCCAGACTCACGAGCTTTCGCTTCGATGATGTCTTTTTCGCGTGCCAATACGTCAGCAGCAACATCTTCGTCATCTACAGCAACAGGGTTGAATGCAGCGATATGCATAGCAAGGTTTTTACCAGTGTCAGCGTCGCCACCTTCAAAAGATACCACTACACCGATACGCAGACCATGACGGTATGCAGCGATGTTAGCACCTTCAAGTGTTTCAACACGGCGAATCTGGATGTTTTCACCGATTTTCTGAACTAGTGATACACGTGCTTCTTCAACAGTCTGACCTTCGCCATAAGACAATTCAGAGATAGCAGCAACGTCAGTTACGTTGTTTTCTAGCGCAAGGTTAGCAACTTTTTCTGCAAATGCAGTAAAGCTATCATCTTTTGCAACAAAGTCAGTCTGGCAGTTAACTTCTAACAAGAATGCTTTGTTTTCGCCTTGAGCGATGATGATAGCGCCGTCAGCTGCGATGTTACCCGCTTTTTTAGCTGCTTTAGCTTGACCAGATTTACGTAGGTTATCAATGGCAACTTCAACATCACCGTTTGATTCTTCTAACGCTTTTTTACATTCCATCATGCCAAGACCAGTACGGTCACGCAATTCTTTTACCATTTTGGCAGATACTTTTACTTCTGTCATAAGAGTCACCTTAGTATAGTTATGTATAGGAGTGCTGTATTTCTAAATGCTGTATTTCTATTCGATATCTTGGTATTACTTAAAGTCTAGCAGACAGCTCATTTTGAGTCATTTCTAATATAGCCATCAATGATGTCAAAAAGATAACATCTTAAAAACATAGTGCTATAGCCAGTACGAACGATAATACTCGCCCATTAGCTACTCAGTTATGTATAACGGCCTCATTAATAATGCTCTATTCAATAACAAGGCATGACGAGTAAAACTACATCATGCCTATTATGAGCTTATACGCTGTTCATAACATTATATGGATGCTGATAGCCACACTATCAAGATATCCTTACAAAGTTAAACTTTTTAACTCAGCTATTTACTCTGCTGGAGTTGTAGCTTCTTCTGCAGCTGGTGCTTCTTCAGTAGCAGGTGCTTGCTCAGCTTTACCGCCAGCTTGAGTTTGTGCGTATTCTTTACCAGCGATGATAGCATCAGCCATAGAAGTTACGTACAAAGTCACAGCACGGATAGCATCATCGTTAGCTGGGATGATGTAGTCAACGTTGTCTGGGCTAGAGTTAGTATCAACGATACCGATAACTGGGATACCTAGGTTTTTAGCCTCTTTAATAGCGATGGCTTCGTGATCTACGTCTACAACGAAGATTGCATCAGGTAGGCCGCCCATGTCTTTGATACCGCCTAGTGAACGCTCAAGCTTTTCCATATCGCGGGTACGCTCTAGCGCTTCACGCTTGGTTAACTTCGCAAAAGTACCGTCTTCTGATTGCTTTTCTAGCTCTTTTAGACGGTTGATTGACTGGCGTAGAGTTTTCCAGTTAGTCAGCATACCACCTAACCAGCGATGGTCAACGTATGGCATGCCAGCGCGAGCTGCTTGCTCACGTACGATACCGCTTGCAGCGCGTTTAGTACCAACAAATAATACTTTGTTTTTCTTAGCAGCTAGGCCGTTTACGTAAGTCAACGCTTCGTTGAACGCTTTTACGGTGTGCTCTAAGTTGATGATATGGATTTTGTTACGTGCGCCAAAGATGTATGGACCCATTTTTGGGTTCCAAAAACGTGTTTGGTGACCAAAGTGAGCGCCTGCTTGTAGTAAGTCGCGCATTTCGATTTTGGTTGGATTCTTTGTAGCCATGAGAATATATCCTATTGGTTGGGTTATGCCTCCACATCACAAAAACAGCCTATTTAGCGACACGCATCTGCTACCAGTTAGTTTTCATTAGTAAAGCACTAACAGATCACAAATTAATCAAGTCGCCAAACACCCAGCAATTTTTTGCCATGATGTGTGTGTCATTGGTTGGTTTAAAAAAAGAAGCTATCGCTAGATCGAAGCAAATGCCTAAATCTAAACTATAAAGTGAATTATAAAAAATAGCTGCGCTGTATTTTATCACATAACGTCTTGAAATCTCCAGCAGTTTGTTTGTAGCGTATCAATAAGATAAAAACAAACTATGGCGATAATAAAACAAAAAAAAGCGACACATTTGCATCGCTTTTTTCATGATTGTCTTTTTAACAGCTATTTTTCAAGCAGGGTTACCGCCGTCACTCTTTTATAGTTATCACTCGTTTACAGAGTGATTGACTATAACTTATGCAATGCAAATACCAATGACCGCCTTGTAACCACGCCACGTAAATGGTGTGATGTAGCTTTGACGATCTTTAGGTAAATAAGACACGCTTGGCGCACTCTCTACAATGTGCGGCGGAGAGATAATAAACTCTGAACCAAACTCTGTCCGAGCGTTACCTGAGATTGTATTGGCCATTTCACCCAACAAATCTTTCATCATCGTGATTGAAGAGTCAGGCTCGCCCATCACTTTGATGACTTCTCGCAACATCACGCTTGGTGCACTGACATAGACGCAGCCCTCTAAAGGCCCTGATATCTTAATGACACCGCTATAGTCAAAGCCAATCGCGCTTTTGTTGTTGTTCAAGTAAGGGGTATCAATTGACACTTCCGAGCCATCGATTTGCGCAAAAAACGCATTGATCGAGCTTAGAAACACACCCAATTTTTCTACTTTAACCATAATATATTAATATCCATCTGTATTACGTGGCAGCATTAATCTTGCAAACAAACCACAATCTCGCCTACTTGAGAATGCCAAGTGATGGGGATAATAAAAGAACGCTCATCGTTCGGCAATACAATACTTTGCGGCGCACCTTTGAACACAAATGGTACAGAGATATGAAACTCTGAGCCAAACTCTTTGCGTGCATTGCCTGCGATGGTATTGGCCACTTCCCCAGCCAGATCTACATAGTTCTCTTCACTTTTATCGGTCTCGCCCATGCTGTCTAAGATTGAAGACAGCAAGTCACGCGTTGCCGAAAAATACACCACGCCTTTTTGGCCACCAGATATACCAATCACGCCCGTATAATCGTGGACTTTTGGCTGTTTGTTTTCTAGTAAGTAAGGAGTATCAGCAATAAGCTCTTCTCCACCAAACTGGTCAAAATAATTACTAATAATACTTAAAAAAATCTGTAGCTTTTGCTCTTTCATAATGACATCTGCTTTGGTCGATGAATGGTATTAGTCTTGCATCAGCTCATACAAAGACTCTACAAGCTCCTCTTCCGAAAAAGGCTTGCACAAAAAGCCGCTGGCACCTAACGACAGTGCTTCAATGCCGGTGGCTTTATCCGATAACGCTGATACAACCAAAATGCGTACTTCAGGATCAATCGCGATGATTTTTTCAATACACTCTAGCCCATCCATTTGTGGCATGGTTAAGTCCATGGTGATCACATCAGGACGGTGGACATTGAACTTTTCGATGGCTTGAACGCCGCTGGTCGCTGTTGCAACCAACATGAACTTTCCTGAATCGTATGCGCGCTGAATACGGTTTCTAATAATATTTGAATCATCAACAATCATTAACTTATGCATAACTTATCTACTACCTTTAATGAAGTGCTTGTCGTCCCTGACAATATAATTACTATTTTGATTAAGCTTTAGGTAAAGTAATGACAAACCGTGTCATCTGACCTAGCTCGCTATTTACGTTAAGCTTGCCATCATACTCTTTTACTTTTGCTTTGATGATATCAAGTCCAACACCGCGGCCACCGTCTTCATCTGCGTGCTCTTTGGTAGAAAATCCAGAAGAGAACAGCTGTTTGAGTAAGTCGCCTTTGCTAAGCTGATTTGCCTCTTCCGTACCGAAACGACCTTCTTGAATCAGCTTATTACGGATGTTGTCATAGTTGATACCCTGTCCGTCATCTTGCACCACCAACATAAAGTTTGAACCGTTGTCTTGCACTTCTAAATCAATGGTCCCAACGTCAGTTTTGCCAGCAGTATGACGCACACTTGGCGACTCGATACCATGGACTACCGCATTACGTAGCAACTGAATACTGATTTCTTTGATTGGCTTTGCAAGATGCGCCGGAATGCTGGTTTGGGTCAGCGTCGTACTTTTTAGCTGTACTCGCTTGCCTTGTCTTGCAGCAATTTCTTTTGTAAATTCATTGTAAAAAGACAATAAATCGTCATCTGCTTCATTGTCTAAGTCGATATCTAGCCCACCATCGAAGTCAGCATTGCTAGCTGCATGATCTGCTACTGGATTTTGAGTAGCGACTGATGCTTGTACGGTTGACGCCTTAGCTGCTGACGGTGCTGAGCGGTTGATACGCTCACCCAACGTCGCAATCGTGTTCGATAAGCTAAGCAAATCATCCAAATGTACTGCCAATGGCAAGAAGTCATTACCAGACAACTGACCTTGGTTTTGTAATGCATGTAACTTGTCTTCAGCATCAGAAGCAATCTTTGTAAAGCTATGTAGTTTTAGTGCTGATGCTTCACCTTTTAAGCTATGCATTTCACGATAAATAGCTTTCAATTTGCCTTCAAGCTCGTATTGTGAGCTACCAGGATTTTTCAAGATATTATTCATTTTCTCGATATGCGCTTGTGTATTACCAATAAACTCATTAATAATCTTTGGATTCACATTCAAGATAGTCGTTAACATCTCAATCTGCATATCGTTTTGTGAACGCTCTTTTTCTAGGCGCTGTTCTAAGTAGACTGCATCTGATACATCGTTCACGTTGACCAAGATACGGGCAATGTCTTTATTATCATAAACACGTGAGAATTTAAAATCTAAGAAGCGATTATCAAGACTCTTGTCTTCAGATAGGTTATGTAGCATGACCTTGTTTAACGGGTTAAGTGAATCTACCAGTTTTTCTTTCACTCGAGGGTTATAGAGCTGCTCAATGAATTGCTGTGTGGTCTTGAGGTCTTTATCAGAGATACGACCGCGCAAGACATTGGTAAAGTTTTCCCCTGCTAAGCTATCAGAGCCGATGATATTGTTCAGCGCGCGAGAATGCTGTTGACCAATATTCAAGTCCTTATCAAGTAGGAAAAGACCTGTATTTACCGTTTCCATAATCTCTTGCGTTTCTTGACGAGCGGCAGATGCTTCAGCATCCGTCTCACGTAGACGACGTACAAAGAAGAATACGAAAATTAGGAAGTAGGTAAAGATAGCGGCAACACCAAGTACCTGAATAAGACGAATGGTAGTTGCTTGACGTTGTGCACTATCGAACACGTCTTTTGTCAAATTATCCAAAGAATCGTTAATAAACAAACTTGATGTTTTCGCCTGTTCAACGGCCTGCGTCAATTCATCAGCAGACGTTACCATGATATTATCAGCATCTTTTAGATATGTTTGAATTTTGGGCTCTAGCGCTTTCCATTGCTCATTGGCCGCAGCAATATTGGTTTGTGCTTTACCATCAATTTTTGGCAAGTCATAGCTATTACCTTCTGCATCTGTAATTGTACTGCCTTGCTCAATAGCAGCAATCGAGCTAGTGATTAGCGCAGTATTTTGTTCTAAACGGCTTAGCACTCGTTGTATGTGCGGAGAGTTAGTATCCTCACCATAACTACTGTCTAAATCGAAAAGATCTTTAATTACTGCCTGTGCACTGTTTGCAACTTGGTTAGTTTGGTCAATTAAAGCCGTGTTTCGTTCTAATAAATTTGAGGTATAAAACGTGAACGCAAGCAAAGCACCGATTAGAGATAAAAATAGTGCAATTGAAATAATCAGACCTTGATAGCGCTTATTGTCAACATTAGGTACGGTTGCCATCTTCAGAATTCCTTAGTTCAATTGCTTAGTATTGGTGTCAGAGTCGCTCTTTTCAGCAGGGTCAGCTTCACCCAACCAGCGCGCCTCAATTTCTTTAAATGTCCCTTTTTCTTTTAGTTTGGCAATACCTTCATTAACCGTTTTGATAAGCTGAGTATTTTCTTTTGCCATGAGCACCACTTGCTGGGCTGAAGGCGCATCTGCAGCTTCATAGGGTACAATTTTCACTTTATGCTCAGGATAGCCTTTGACGATATATTGTAAGACTGGCATATCGTACAAGAAGACATCTGTATTACCTTGAACCAAATCCTGATACGCCAAAAATGCTGTAGGTCTTGAAATTAGCTCAACTGAACTGCCCATCTCTTTTAGCGTGTCTTCTTCTTTAGAGCCTTCTAACGTACCTGCTTTTAGACCTTTTATATCGCTTAAGCCTTTTATATCAAACTTACCTTCCAAATACATGATAGTAGCTGGGTTGAAAAAGTATGGTGTTGATAGACCATATCTCACTGCCCGATCGTCTTTGTAAGAAATACCAGAAATCGCTAGATCACGCTTTCCTGATTCAACGCTATCGAACATATCTTGCCAAGTTTCCTTATAAAACTCGACTTTGAATCCCTGCTCTTCACCAATAGCACGAATTGAATCAACATCAGTGCCTTGCATATTGCCATAGTCATCTTGGAATGAAAAAGGCGGCAAATCACCAGTCATGGCAACTTTCAATGTTGGCGCTGTATCAGGTAGCTTACTCACAAAGCTATCTGTGTTTTCCTTTACTGGTGCGTTTGCACTTTCTTGAGTAGCAGAATTACCACAGCCAAATAGGCCAACACTCAACAAAATCGGTAACGCTCGATATAACTGCTTCATAATCTATCCTTGAAACCTAACGTTGTTTTACATTTTAATTAATTGACAATCTAGCAAGGTTAAGCAATGTCTATACATATTCACTTACAGAAAGTTACGCTAGATAGTACTTGTCTAATTTCATGATTGCAATAATTATGTTTGGTCATTATTTAAGGTAAGCTATATATAGCAAAGGCTGCATATAACTATAAAAAACATATACTTGTTTATAATCAATAAATTCCATCATATAAAATATCTATAAAATCTAATTTTGCTCTGAAGAAAAATATATAGAGTGCACAAAAAAGCACTCATACGCTATGAACGTATGAGTGCTTTTTAAAATACAGCTATCTTAAAATCGAAACGCTTTTACTCTGCGTCATCCAAATTGAGATTACGATCAATTTTCCAAATCAGGAAGGAACCGAGACTCATTAATGAGAACAGGGCAATACCAACCTTGAGGACTGGATTGACTGGAAACAGGTTCAATAATAAACCACCAAAGATACCGACTGAAAACATCAACGAGCCTTGTAGTGCGCTTGCCATACCAGCACGGCGCTTCTGAAAAGCGAGCGCAATTGCAGAAGCATTGGGCTGGGTCAGCCCCAGTCCTGCGATACAAAAGAAGATACAAGCCAGCACTAGTGGTAGCCAAGCATCGGTCCCTAAAAGCAAGCCAGTCACGAATAGCACACCCGCAGAGATAACCTGCATCATCGCCCCAAATCGTAAAATACTTAGTATTCGAAAGCGATTGGTAAGCCATTGGTTAAGCTGAGTCAAACCTACAAAACCCGCCGCATTCATTCCGAACAACCAAGCGAAATGTGTTGCTGAGACGCCATAAGTATCCATGATTAGCTCAGAGGCCGAGCTGATATAGACAAACATTGCTCCCATTAACAAGCCGCCACCAATTGCTGGATAGTTAAAAGTCGGGTCTTTTAATAAATCCCAATATTGACTGAGCACTTCTCTTGCAGGACGTACGTTACGGTTTTCTTCGGTCAAAGTTTCAAAAAAGAAAAACTTAGTAAGTAGCAAGTTGAGAGCACCAAATGCAGCTAAAAACCAAAAGATAGAGTGCCAATCAAAAAACTGTAAGAATAGCGCGCCAAGCGATGGTGCCAATATGGGTGCTAAGCCCATTACTAAAATCATGATGGAAAAAGCTTTCGCCGTTTGTTTTGCAGTGAGGCGATCTCGAATTGCGGCACGAGTAACTACTGCACCGACGCACGCGCCCAACGCTTGTAAAGTACGGCCCGCAAACAGTACGTACTCATTATCAGTGGTCGCACAAAGGATAGAAGCGATAACGTATAACGTCATACCTATATATAAAGGTTTGACACGGCCAACACGATCACTAAAAGGTCCGTAAAATAGCTGCCCAAATACCAAGCCCAAAAAGTATGCAGGGACAGAGTTGGCCATAAAGGCCGTTGAAACACCGAAATCATCGGCCATCGATGGCAATGCTGGCAGATACATATCAATCGATAATGGGCCTACCGCAACCATCAGCCCAAGCATCATAATCCATGCAACAGGCAAATCAGCAGAGCGCACTCGCTCAGAAGCGATAGGTTTGTTTGGAAGGGAGGGTTTTGAAGCAGACATATTTAGACCGTTTTATATAGTGGCTATTATTTTTGATATTTTATTTTTCGACGTTTAATTGCTTGCACGTGTTGTTAGGTAGGCTTTCGTCATTTTACTGGCTTATCCAGTAATCAAAATAGATAACTTTAACAACAATAGTGCATCTTTACCCACATCGGTGCAAGCAGACAATGCTATATCGTGCTATCTGCTTGCATTTCAATGGCTATAAGATATTGGCGAAACAACCGTTAACAATTAAAAATCGTCAAAATAATTATCAAAATATGTCTAATTTTCTTAGATAGCAATTTTTTTTATCAGAATGAATCAAACGAAAATAACACTAGAAAATTTACTGATAGCAAAAATTTAGCGGAATTGGCGTTTGCCAAATAAGGTGCTGGCCTGCTTTGCTTTTCTGAGGGCAAGTTTACGATTACGACCAAGCATCATTTTAAGCTGCCATGCTTTTTCTTTATACAAAGTCTTAGCAGGTTGATCATACATCGCATTTATCACGCGTTTGCTTGCTAGCACTGCATCAGGAGAGCGCTCTGCGAATTCGGCAGCAAGCTTTTGTGCCTGTTCAAGAGGCGCTTCACTACAGTGGCTAATCAAGCCTAACTCTTTGCCTTCATTAGCATCGATGATACGAGCGCTCATGGCGAGCTCTTTTAGAGTATCTTCTCGTAGGACCCCAAATGCTGATTGGGTCAGCCCCATGTCTGGCACTAACCCCCATTTAGCTTCCATAATAGATAACTGACAATCAGGATGGCTGATACGTACGTCACAAGCCAACGCCAACTGTAGTCCAGCGCCGATACAGTATCCTTCCAACACCGCTATGACAGGTACTGGCAGATCACGCCATACCAAGCATACTCGTTGGAACGCACTTTGCCATGGTTTAATCAATTCCCAAAGCGCAAATGCTGTGTTTTTTGGATGATTTAAGTCTCCTAAATCAATACCTGCACAAAACGTCCCCTCTGCCCCATTTAGAATGACTGCGCGTATGGTTCTGTCCTTGCTAATGCGACCTGCTAGCTTAATCAGCTCATTGATTACCTGAAAGCTCATGGCATTTTTTTTATGTGGACGATTTAAGGTAACCGTCAGTATGTTGTCTGTAATACTAACTTGTAAGGTCTCATACTGGTAACTTGCAATCGCGTTCATAACAATCCTTATTAATGAATAAAACATATATGGTTCTAATATTCACAATATTAGCAGGCTTGTCTTTGTTGTACCGTAGTAATAACTGACTGCCACGATACTATAGTCAGTTTCATATACAGCAGACACAGAGTACCTAGTTGATAGCGATAAGCAAATCTAACAAGATTACCTATCGCTCTCTGAATCTGAATGATTTTATCTATTTTACCTTACCGTCAACTTATATCATTTTCCATGTCATGTCATTTTCGCTCAAGCGATGATAATTAAGCTGCGGATAAGAAGATAAATCCACCTTTTGCAAGTTGTCTAGCGCCGTTAGTAATGCCTCGTAATATGGCTCAATCATTGCAAACTGCACAGGTGTCGTATGCTGTACATTCAGCAGGCATTTATCTTCTAAATCTTGGCTAGCCTGACGCAATTGTGGTACACCTGTATATCGACTACCGCCCAATATACGATGGGCAATTTGTGCCAGCATATTTCGGTCATGCGCTTCCCATGCCTGAATGAGTGCCTGTTTTTCATCATTGATAGTATCGATCATCATGATAATCAGCTTGGCCGCCAATTCAGGTTTGTTCGCTGAACGAGTGAGCGCATCTTGCCAATCTAAAATGTTTGAGGTATCACTTTTGCTTATATTGTTGTTGCTAAGGTCATTATTGATTTGCTCGTGCAAAGTCGTATTATCGTGAGCTGTTCTATCTTGAAAGCTTTGGTCTTGAGAGCTTTTATCTTGAGAGCTTTTATCTTGAAAGCTTTTATCTTGAGAGCTGTCGATAGACTTTGTTGTTGATTGTAGTAGTGGCGACTGACCTTGTTTTTGTAGACGTAAGCTCTCATAGCGTGGCTGAATATCGCGCGCAGTATCTCGTCTATAGCCTTCACGAGGCTGGCTATCACGCAGATAATCATCACGGATTTTTTTCAGGGATAGTGGACGGGTAATTTTTGGCTCGCTACTGACAGAAGTACTATTACGATCTACCCCGTCTCCTCTTATTATTGGATAAGTAGCGGTTAATGTATCTGAAGACATATCTGAACTGGCTTGAGTCTCTTGCCCATTTACATTGTTGGAGAGCAAGTCGTTCGATAAATCATTATCATTGATTGAGTAACCACGCAGCGAGTCAATAGCAGTTAGCTCAGCCTCTGATGAGTCGGTACAATTTACGTTAGCACCTTGTACATTAGCATCTTGTAAATTATCACCCTGCAAATCAGAATTCTGTAAGCCAAAGCTCTGCAAATCTGTATCAGGCAGCGCGGTCAATTGTGGTGTAGTACTCTTACGACCAAGCCATTTCTGTAGCACTTGCAATAACTGCGGTTGGCTAATCGGTTTGCCAACATAGTCATTGATACCGCTAGCTATAAGTTTGTCACGTTCATCTGCCAACCCATGCGCGGTCAGAGCGATAATAGGGATACGACTATCCGCATTTTCGATATTTCGAATCTGCTTAGCTGCCTCGTGTCCCGACATCCGCGGCATTTGAATATCCATGAAGATCAGATCAATATTGTCTTTGTCTTGCGTAGCCGCTTTATCATCAGCGCTCGTGTCCTCATGATAAAACGCGCTATTTGTTTTCTTATTTATCTCATCACGTGTTTCTGCTTTAGAGAGTTGTGTTTTATTCGATAGGCTTTGTTTATCGCTCTTGGCAGTTTTAATATTTTTGGTTTGTTGTTTACTGATAATTTCAATAGCATCAAATCCACTACTCGCTGTGACTACCTGAATACCTAGCTCACTCAATAGAGCATCAAGCACTAGTAAATTGGGCAAATGGTCATCAACTGCCAGTACAGTGACCCCTTTCCAGCGTGGTTCCTGCAGGCTTTGCGGCGTACTACGGCTTTGAGTATCGAGCATCGCATAGAGTTGTCTTTTGTCTAATGGTTCGTACAGTATATTGGCATGATAGCGGTTTAGCAGTGCTTGATCAGCCGCCACTTGATAGCCAAACACAGCAAGCTTGCCTTGATAATGCAGACGAATTTGCTTGAGGAGCGCCATCATATCGTCTTGCGTGTCATCATCAACGATGACCCAATCCCAATAATTACCATGCTCTTTTAATGACTCAAGCACACCCGGTAATGAGTTGGCTTGAGTCAATTTAATCGGTAAATATTGCAGGCTGGCCTTGAGTACTTGTATGGAAGCGGTATGATTAATCCAAACCAGTACATTAAATTCATCGGTCTCGCTTGCTAGTGGCGCCAATACTGGCAATTCAATCGTCTGCCCTGTGGCTGCCTCTAGCACGTCGACATGGGCTGGCATGCGAAACCAAAACGTCGCACCTTGATTGGCAATATTTTCTTGAGCATTATCATGAAACCCAATATCACCGCCCATCAAGCGTGTTAACTGTTTGGAGATAACCAGACCCAACCCTGTACCGCCATACTGACGTGTGATTGATGGGTCGCCTTGGCTAAAGCTTTGGAACAGCATTTTTTGATCTGCCAGAGAAATACCTTTACCACTATCTTGCACACTAATCATCAGATAATTATCACGGTGGTCATCTAAGCTAACACGCACCACCACATCACCACTATCTGTGAACTTAATGGCATTACCAACGATATTGGTCAATACTTGCTTAAGACGTAGGGCATCGCCGTTGATGCGCATCGGCACATCATTGTAAAAAAGCACCGCCATGCGTAAACCCTTCTCCGCAGAGACCGGAGATAGCATATCGACCACATCATAAATAGTGTCATAGAGATCGAACTCATGGCGATCCAATACCAGCTTGCCTGCTTCAATCTTAGAAAAATCTAAGACATCATTTACCAAAGCGAGCAAATGTGCTGAGGACTTACGTATGGTCTGTACATACAAGTCCTGCTCAGGATTAAGCTCACCATGACGTGCCAGCAAATTAATAAAACCATCGATACTGTTCAATGGTGTGCGCAGTTCATGACTGATATTGGCTAAAAATGCAGACTTGGCTTGGCTGGTTGAAATCGCTGCATCACGTGCATTTCGAATAGAGATGTTTTGCATCTCCATCTCATCAAATGCCAAACGTAAATCATCTTCAGTCTGCTCGGCATGGTCTTTGAGCTCTTGAAAGCTTCTATGCAAGCGGCGCAATGTTCTGACTAGATCTTGCTGTAATAAATTCAGCTCGCCATCTGACTCTACTGGTACAGGTTGGTATAAATTATCAACATGGGTACGCTGTAACTGCAAACGCAGCTCATAAATAGGGGCGATCCAACGTTTCGAATAGATATTTAAACTCAGTAGTAGAATCAAGATAGTAAACAAACCAGTAATCACTAACGCCATCGCAATACGGTAGCGTGCAATATAGAGCGGCTCATTATCCATATCGACGAGCAGCCACAACGTTTGCCCTTCAAATTCTCCCAATACACTGCCATACGCTGTGCCTACAGGCGTTGGGCGTTGTGACAAAAAGCTTGCGGAATCACTGATTAGCGGCCATTCTTCATTGAGACCATAACCGACTGTTGCCAGTATTTGATTGCCTTCATTAATAATAGCAATGCGCTGTACATGCTGCTCGGACTGCATACGTCCGAGCTTATCTTGGATACCTTCTAACGTCGTCATTGCCGCTTGCTGGGTCCTCTCAGCACTACTCCCTACTTGTTGGCGCTCTTGTTCTAGTAGCTCAGGAATCAGTTCAGCTATGACTGGCGTATAACGAATAAGTACCGCTTCGGCCAATACTTCTTGCTCAGAGTCGCTTGCACGCATGGTTTCGTGAAATACCAAAATGCCGCCTACTGCTGCCAATACACAGATAGGCAAAAACACCAGTATGATCAGCTGACCATAAGCACTACTGGTATCGAAACGTTTTTTATATGCCATGCTAGGTTTACTCTCTACTAAGGTTCTTGCCGTGAATTTTTGTGATAATGTCAGTATTCGTGATACTTGCAGCGCGTCATATCAGAGCATCTGGGTAAGGCGCTATTTTTAATAAAGCCACTGAACGTTAATAAAGTAACTGATTTTGACGAGGCAACTACTATACAGCTCAAGATTATCTTAACAGGATTCTCTAAGTTCTGGTTAGGCATTCCATGTGATAAATAACGCTATAACTGAGTGCCAACTACTCTGTATCAAAGAGAATATGGCTTTCAGCAATGGTCCTACTTTTGCAACCCTCAACGTAACATTGACATTGACCTAATACAGTGACTATTAATCCTTGATGCGATAAGCGCAGCTGAAAACAAAATGATATAATAAAGCCACTTTTTATTTACCACAATATATCGCTCATAGTCATAACATATGAGAGCGCACTCTAATGCCTTTCGTTTTTAGCTCGCTTATCACCGTAAACCTATAACCCAAGCGACTGTCTAAAATTATGATCAAACAATAAAAACAGCGCTTCCATCAAAAACAAGCCATTAAAAACATATTTAAAAAATAGAAAAGGATACTTTATGTCCACTACGGCCATGTCAAATGCTAACTTCATTACTCAAATTACTACCCTCGCTGATTGCGTTGGTCAAACGCCGCTGGTACAACTTCAACGCCTGCCTGAGCAAGAGCACATTGCCAATGGTGCCACAGTACTAGCTAAGCTTGAAGGCAATAATCCAGCGGGTTCTGTAAAGGATCGTCCTGCTTTTAATATGATTTATCAAGCAGAACAACGCGGTGATATCAAGCCTGGTGATATGTTGATTGAAGCCACTAGTGGCAATACTGGTATTGCATTGGCCATGGTTGCTGCGATGCGTGGCTACCCGATAACGTTGCTGATGCCGACCAACTCTACCCAAGAGCGTAAAGATGCCATGATTGCCTATGGCGCAACGCTGATTGAAGTAGACGAAGGTATGGAAGCTGCGCGTGATTTGGCATTACAGATGCAAGCAGATGGCAAAGGGGTTGTATTGGATCAGTTTAATAATCCTGATAATAGTCAAGCACATTACCTGACTACAGGCCCTGAGCTATGGGCACAGACCGAAGGTAAAATTACGCATTTTATTAGCTCGATGGGCACGACAGGTACGATTACCGGTGTGTCACGTTATTTAAAAGAGCAAAATCCAGACGTCAAAATCATCGGCCTACAGCCTAACGAAGAAGCATCTATTGCTGGTATTCGCCGTTGGCCAGCGGCTTATATGCCAGGTATTTTTGATGCAGACTTGATTGATGAAGTGATGGATATCGATCAGCGTATTGCTGAAGTCTATATGCGTAAATTGGCGAAGACTGAAGGTATCTTTGCTGGGGTATCTTCGGGCGCAGCTGCATGGGCAGCGACCCAAGTGGCAAAAGAAAATCCTAATGCTGTTATTGCTTTTATTGTCTGCGATCGTGGCGATCGTTATTTATCAACGGGTTTATATAACGTTGACGATAGCAATACGGATAACAGCGCAGAAGTTAATTAATGCATAAGCAATACCATTTAGTATCGTTAATTTAAAAAAAGTGCAAAGCGGCCAAGTGCAGATGTAAACGTAATACTTCAAGCAAGGTCAATATTGTCATTCTTTCATAATGAATTAACTATCAGCTCATAAATAGTCAGGATTATCTATGTCACAAGCGCTACCATCCGACCCTATATTGGTTTTTGATATCGAGACTGTTGCCGATGTCGATGCAGCACGCCGTATCTATCCGCAATTGGCCGATCTCAACGATGCAGATGCCTTAAGCGCGCTGACAGCCATACGTACACAAGAGGCAGGGCACGACTTTATGCGCCTGCCACTACAGCGTATTGTCTGTATCTCAGCTCTGTATATCAAGGATGGTAAGTTATCGCTATTTTCTTTGACTGCCGATAAATTTAGTGAAAAAGAAATCCTAGCCAAATTCTTTAGAGCCTTTAACGACATTGAGACATTGCCGCAACTTATTAGTTGGAATGGCTCAGGCTTTGACATACCTGTACTGATATATCGTGCCATGCAATATGATTTGTCAGCACCATGGCTGTTCGAAGAAGGCGAACGTATTAAAAATATGCGCTTTGATAACTATGTTAATCGTTTTCATACACGTCATCTAGACTTGATGGATAGGTTTAGCCAGTATGGTGCTAGTCGCCGCGAAGCCATGGATATCGTCGCAAGTCTGTACGGATTACCCGGTAAAACTGACGTGGATGGCAGCATGGTTGGCGCGCTTGTTAGTAGCGGTGACTGGCAGACCCTATCTATATACTGTGAGTCTGATGTGATGAATACTTGGCTTATTTATTTACGCTGGTTACGTCTAACAGGACAGTTGTCTTCACAAGATTTTGATGCTTGGCAGCAGCAGAGCTATGACTATCTGGCAAAGTATACCCAAGCTGACGGTAGTCCGCGACATCAAGAGTTTATCGCTGACTGGTCATCGGCACCCGAATTATAGAATTCGCATTATTAGTAGTTTTTTATTCCCCTTTTCTAGCTATTTATTATTAAGGCAGGTTTATGCAACCCACCGATTCAAAAACATCTACAGCATCTGATATGGCAGCGCAAAATAGTAACGCTCAAGCGAATGAAGCTCAAACAAACGACACCCAAACGATTGTCATTCCGCCGAGTAAGAAAAAATCAAAGCCATCATCAAAGACACGTCGTCGTCTAAAAGACGCAGAGCCAATTCCATTCAATATTGATGGCTTATCACATGATGGTCGCGGTGTTGCTGTCTATGGTAATGGTTTTGATGTTGCGGAAGGTCATGCTGAAGATAAGCACGGCAAAAAAATATTTGTTAGCTTTGCCCTCCCAGGTGAAAGCGCCTTAGTAAAAATAACCAACAGCCGTGCTAGCTTTGAAGAAGGCGATGCCATTAGTATCACTGCTAACCCAAACCCTGAACGTGCTGTACCACCCTGCCCGCATTTCGGTACTTGCGGTGGTTGTAACTTGCAGCACTGGCAGCCAGATGGACAAATAAATTTTAAACAGTCAGTACTGGCTGAAATGCTGATGCATCAAGCCAACGCGGAACCTGACAATTGGCTCGCCCCTGTGGTCGGCGATCGTCTTGGCTATCGTACCAAAGCACGTTTGGGCGTGCGCTATGTCGTCAAAAAAGAAACCGCGCTTGTCGGCTTTCGCGAGCGTTCAAGTAATTTCTTGGCAGAGCTAAATGAATGTCATATCCTAGATCCACGTATTGGGTTTGAGATTGAAAACCTAAAAATACTTATTAGCACCCTAGAAAGCCGTGACAAGATTGCTCAGCTTGAGCTTGCAATGGGTGAGCAACTGCCAGAACTACCTGATGGCAATCAGCCAGTTGCGCTCATCGTACGTAATTTAGAACCGTTATCAGATACTGATATAGACAAACTAAAAGTATTTTTCGCAGCGCGTAATTGGCAGCTATATTTGCAGTCGAAAGGCGTTGATAGCATCCAACGTATTGCTTTGACAGACGCTGATGATTTGAGCGAGCAATTTGGTCGTTTATATTATCAATTGCCAGAGTATGATCTGACTTTTGAATTTATCCCTACTGACTTTACTCAAGTAAATCTATCCGTAAACCGTCAGATGACCAAGCTTGCCTGTGACTTATTGGACTTAAAAGCAGGCGAACGCGTATTAGATTTATTCAGTGGTTTGGGTAACTTTAGCTTGCCATTAGCGCGCCTCGTTGGCGAAACAGGCTCAGTAGTCGGTGTCGAAGGCAGTGAAGCCATGACCGAACGTGCTGCTGACAACGCTCGTCGCAACGGTATCAACAATACTGAGTTTTATAGTCAAGATTTGACTCAAGACTGTACTGATAAGCCATGGGCCAACCAAGGCTTTGATGCACTGTTGATTGATCCACCGCGCTCTGGTGCTTGGGAGATTATGCAATATTTGCCAAAATTTAATGCTGAGCGCATTGTTTATGTCTCTTGTAATCCAGCGACCCTTGCCCGTGATACAAAAGCATTGTTAGAACAAGGCTATCGTCTGACTCATGCCGGCGTGATGGATATGTTCTGCCATACAGGTCATGTTGAATCTATCGCTCGCTTTGAAAAAGTAGCGGTTTAATATTATTAATCTTCAAAAATGATTAATAGTTAATAACAACTAATAGTTAAACCTGATTAAAGAGACAATTAAGCGTTATTACAATTATCTAAGATAACTCAAAACTTTGATAAGTTTGTGCTAATAAATAACCATTATTTAGCGTAATTGACCCCAGCCGTACAGAGGCTCGCTTGATTTGTCACTTTAAAATGAGATAATAGTAAACAATCTTCCTATGTTTTTGATGATGTTTCCAATCGCTACATAGCAAGCATTTGCACTCATAGCTTTATATATTTTACGCGCATTTTATAGCTGCTAAAAATAACATTTTTAGCAGTTGTATTGGTTTATAGCTGACACTTTATGGATCGTTAATTCAGAGTGTGTGCATAGTAGATGAGGTTATAATCAATTCAAAATAGCTAAGAGGAGTCGGCTATGGTAAAAATTCGTGAAGGATTACCGTTGGTGGATGGACAGACCACGCAGGCCGATAGTGCAACACTTGCGGCGCAACTGGTGGCGAGCCAACGCTCTCATCAGTCAGCCAATAGCTATGCCCAAATTCCCCTCGACATCAAATACCAATTGGCAACTCACAAGCTACATACTACTTTTGATCGCTCAGCCGCACACACTTATCATTTGCATGACCCTCACACTGAAGACGAGTATTTGGATGATACCAATGCGCTATCAAACAAAGAGCTTGAGGCGGTCGACTTGGATCAAGCCAACATCGATGTACCTACTTGGCTAGATAATGTGGCCAAACGTATTGGACAAGAGTCAGTACCCAACCTAAGTGCAGCTTGCGAGTTTATTCGCAGTCATATGAATACCAGTGAATCTGAGCGTTCAGGCGCTTATGTTACTGGTATCGGTATGACCGATATTCTGACCTATCTTTATCAAGATGAAGACGCATTGGTCGCGGCCATGCTGTATCGCAGTGCGCGCAAATCAATCATCAGTCTCGCTGAAGTTGAAAAAAACTTTGGTCCAGATATTTTGACGCTTGTGAAAGATACCCTTGCAATGGGTAAACTGTCGGAGATTATCGAAAGCAACAAGCGCTTAGAAGACCATTTCGTCAATAATCAACGTGATCAGCTATCAAATATTTATAGCATGCTCATCTCTGTCACCAACGACGTGCGCGTGGTACTGATAAAACTGGCTGAACGTACTTTCGCCATGCGTGAGTTGACGTTTTCTAGGCCAGAGCGTCAAACTCGTGTCGCGCGTGAGGTCATGACTATTTATGCGCCATTAGCCCATCGTTTAGGTATTGCACAGCTAAAATGGGAACTCGAAGATTTAGCTTTCCGTTATCTTGCGCCTGATCGCTACAAAGAAATTGCTAAGCTGCTGTCAGAAAAACGTAGCGAACGAGAGTCCTATATTCAGCGCGTACAAGACAAATTAAATGAATCATTAGCAGATGCCAGTATTGAAGGCGAAGTATCTGGGCGCGTCAAACATATCTACTCTATCTATCGAAAAATGAAGCTTAAAGGCTTGTCTTTCGATCAGCTTTATGACATTCGTGCCTTGCGCGTCTTGGTCAATAGCCCTTCTGACTGTTATCACGTTTTAGGCCTAGTACACGGCTTATGGCGTTACATTCCTGAACAGTTTGATGACTATATTACTAACCCTAAGTCCAATGGTTATCGCTCGCTACATACGGCTGTAATTGCAGAAAATAAGTCACTAGAAGTCCAGATTCGTACTCATGAGATGCATTTTGAGGCCGAGCTTGGCATGTGTGCGCACGTTAATTACAAAGAAGGGCTAAAGAACAAGAAAGACAATTATCTGAATCAAAGAATCAGCTCATTGCGCCAATTATTATCCATCAACAATGAGACACGTAATCAACCACGCTCAGCTGTGGTAGCGGGCGAAGAGATAGATGATATTGAGTTTGACGAAGAAGAGCAACTCGTTGATTTTGATGAGCTAGAACGTATTTATATCTTTAGTCGTGACGGTGATATTACCGAACTACCAAAAGGCGCAA
The DNA here is from genome assembly GCF_904846365.1 of Psychrobacter nivimaris. Lineage (GTDB taxonomy): Bacteria > Pseudomonadota > Gammaproteobacteria > Pseudomonadales > Moraxellaceae > Psychrobacter > Psychrobacter nivimaris_B. The sequence continues at coordinate 39,919 of NZ_CAJHAL010000009.1, read as the reverse complement.
CCGTTCTCGATTTTGCCTACTATGTGCATACTCAAGTTGGCAACCGCGCGCAGGCAGCTCGCGTCAATCAGCGCTATGTGCCACTGACTTACCAGTTGAAAACAGGTGAGCAAGTTGAGATTATCACTAAGGCATCGCGTGAGCCCAATCGTGACTGGCTGGTAGCATCGTTAGGTTATATTCATACCAATCGGGCCCGTTCAAAACTTCGCCAGTGGTTTAATAAGCAAGACCGTGATAAGAATATTGAAATAGGCCGCCAAATGCTTAGCAAAGAGCTTGAGCGCCTATCTGTTCATCCTAATAGTATTGATTTGAACGACTATATTCAGCATTTTCATGTCAATACGACCGATGACATTATCGTGGGTCTAGTGACAGGTGATATTGGCCTGAATCAGTTGACCAGTCATATCTCTCGTCAGCTACACCTTGAACCTGAAATACCACCAGAGAGCTTTGTACCTCATGTAGATAACCGAGATACAGGTAAGCTCGATGCGTATAAAATCCATATCGATGGTTTGGATAATATTGAAATCAATTTGGCAGGTTGTTGTCATCCTGTGCATGGCGAACCGATAGCTGGCTACATCACTTTATCGCGTGGCGTTAGCGTGCATAATCGAGGCTGCCCAGAGTACTTACGTCTGGTCGAGCGTGACCCTGAGCGCAAGATAGAAGCCGCTTGGCAAGTGCAGACGGGGCGTTATCAACCCGTTGATATTCATGTCGAAGCATATGACCGACGCGGTTTGCTACGTGATTTGACACAGATAATTGATAAAGAAAACGTCAATATTCGCCAAGTTCAAACGTTAAGCAATGACGACAATATTGCTTTTTTAAAGTTCCATATTGAAGTCTCAGGCTTAGCGCATCTATCTAAGTTGCTCGCAAAATTAGAACAGCAACATGGTATTTTGCACGCGCGCCGTGCAGTCGTGTAAATGAAACCTTAAGCCAGTCGTTGTTTATTCCATAATAGAGTTGTCAAAAAATACTATGCCTGAATTACCTGAAGTAGAAACCACTAAAGCCAGTCTTGCTCCATTGTTGGGGCAACAGGTAGTTGATGTTAAAGTATTTCAACCAAAACTGCGATGGATGATGCCAGACAACTTGGACGAGCTAATTAATTACACATTAGAGAGTGTCGAGCGCCGAGCAAAGTATCTAATTCTTAATTTTCTGCCAGTAACTGCACAGAATAACGCTAAAATGTCAGCCAGCAAAGTTGAACCACGTCAGCTTCTTATTCACTTAGGAATGTCAGGTAGCTTACAACAGCATAGCTATGGTACTGATAAGCGCAAACATGATCATCTGGTCGTCATTTTTAATGATACTGCTAACAAAAAGTCTCAGCTACATTACTATGATCCAAGACGTTTTGGTTCACTACTATGGCATGAAAATTACGGTAGTAAACTACTAGATCATTTAGGTCCTGAACCACTTTCAAAAGATTTTACCGCAGACTATTTATACAGCTTAATCCAGCGTATTGATTTAGCTAGCCAAGATGGCAATGGGTCATCGGCAGATAGTACCAAAACGAATAAGCGACTGAAACCTATCTCCCGAGCGATTAAATCTGTCGTCATGGAGCAAGAAGTCGTGGTCGGTGTTGGCAATATTTATGCGACTGAAAGTCTGTATTTATCCAGCATCCACCCTGCTACGCCAGCCAATCAACTTTCATACGATCAAATTGTTATTTTAGTGAATCATATTAAAGAAATTTTAAAGAAAGCGATAAAGTTGGGCGGTTCGACACTACGAGATTTCACAGTAGCAAGTGGTCAAACTGGTTACTTTCAGCAAACCTTAAATGTGTATGGTAGACAAGGAGAAAGCTGTCTACATTGCAGCACGACGCTAGAAAACATTAAGCTTACTGGTAGGGCCAGTGTTTATTGTCCAAATTGTCAGCCGTTAAAATAGCTAATAACTGATATCTGTTTGCTTGAGGTATATTTAGATTACATGAAGATAATATTTAGATACAGTATCTACTTTTGAAAGTACCCAATATTGTCAAAGCTATAACTAGATTATTCTCATTTTTGTTGCTTATTAGCGCACATCTTGCTTTAATAGTGCTAGCGCTTACATAAATAGTGCGTATCATTTATTTTTCTGTAATATTTAGCCTAACTATTGTTGCCGCAAGATTCCTGCGTGAAGATAGCAGCAGCCATTGATCATACTACTATGAGTTTCAGGATATCGTTATGACTGTTAAAGCAAAAACCCAACGCACAGTTAAGCAGAGATTTTTTACTGTATTGGCAACTTTAGGATTGGTAGTTGTAACTATTCAGCCTACTTTTGCAGCTATAGAAATTGATGAAACTGATTTCGGTCCTTCATACGAGACGATGGTAGTCGATACGATTGTTGGTAAGCCACTGCAACTCGTGAATGCTGTAGCTGGTACGGCAGCTTATATCGTAAGCCTACCTTTTTCACTTATTGGTGGTAATGCAGATCAAGCACAGCAGAAGCTATTTGTTGAACCTTGGGATGCGATGGGACGTTGTTTAGGCTGCACAGTTGCAGAAGACAACTATTATAAATCTCAAGTTGTTGATAATAACGTAGTACGTATCGTTGTCGATCAACCATCAGAAATTCTGATTAACACCAATGACTATGTAGTGGTTACTCCATAACAATTTGCTTTTAGTAGGCACACCAAATAGTTTACAAAAATAACTGTGACTATTTCATAGAAAAAAAGGCTAACTCGAGAAGTTAGCCTTTTTTATTGTCAACGATTTGATAATTTATTTCGTAATACTGGTATTACTTAATTTAGCACTGATTTCACGCAGCAACTTCACTTCTTCTGATGGCTCTTCTACTGCTTCTTCTATAACTTCCTCCACCTCTTCAGCACGGCGCATTTTATTGACACCTCTCACCATCATAAAGATGATGAAAGCTAAAATTAAGAAGTTAATAAGTACGGTAATAAAACTACCGTAAGCCAACACAGGTACACCTGCTTCTTTGAGCGCATCATAAGTCATAGCAATACCATCAGGTGCATCACCTAAAACTAAGAACATGTTTTCAAAATTAATCTCGCCGCCAAAGATAAAAGCGACAATTGGCATAATAATATCATCTACCAAAGATTTTGTGATGGTAGCAAAAGCCCCGCCGATGATGACACCGACTGCCAAATCCATCACATTACCTTTGACAGCGAACTCTTTAAACTCTGAAACCATACTCATTGTTTTTTCCTCAAAATTTATCTATAAACCAATAGATATTTATATAGTTAGTATCACATCTAACTTTCATGTTAATAATTGAATACATTAATACCACTATTCATTCTGTCTGTATTTTTCCAAGATTACAACATAAAAAAAAGCAGTATAAAGTCAACCACTAATAGCTCACCTTATACTGCTCATTTTTGAATCACTCAGTGCCAGTAAAACTACTGACACTAAGTGTTCGCGTCAAATATCAATACTATGAATCACTAAGTAATTCAATTATTGATATTAAGCACCTTTTTTACCACGGCCGTGACGTTTACGCTCACTTTCAGTTAAGTAGCGCTTACGAATACGTACCGCTTTTGGCGTTACTTCGACTAGCTCATCGTCTTGAATAAATTCAAGCGCTTGCTCAAGAGTGAACTTCACTGCTGGCGTCAACGTCAATGCTTCGTCAGTACCACTAGCACGTACGTTGGTTAACTGTTTAGCAGTCGTCGGGTTAACAGTCATATCATCGTTACGAGAGTTAAGACCAACAATCATACCTTCATAAACTTCAAGCTGTGGTTCAGCAAACAACTTACCACGTTTCTGTAGGTTAAATAGAGCAAAACCTAGGCAAGTACCATTTGCCATAGAAACCAATACACCGTTAGAACGACCACCAACATCACCGATCTTCTGTGGACCATAATGTGAGAAGCTCGAGGTCATGATACCACTACCTGAAGTCAGGGTTAGGAACTCAGAGCGGAAACCGATCAAGCCACGCGCTGGTATGGTCGCCTCGATACGCATACGGCCTTTACCGTCCAGCTCCATGTTAGTCATCTCGCCTTTGCGTAGACCAACTTGCTCCATGATAGAACCTTGATGCTCTTCTTCGATATCGAAGACAACGTTTTCATACGGCTCTTGTAGCTTACCATCAACTTCTTTAACGATAACTTCTGGACCAGAAACACCTAGCTCAAAACCTTCACGGCGCATGTTTTCGATAAGTACTGATAAATGAAGCTCACCACGGCCTGAAACTTTAAATTTGTCAGGAGACTCTGTGTCTTCTACACGCAATGCTACGTTATGAATCAACTCACGCTCAAGACGCTCACGAATGTTACGTGAAGTCACAAACTTACCTTCACGACCAGCAAATGGTGAATTATTTACTTGGAAGTTCATAGATACTGTAGGTTGATCTACCGTTAGTGCTGGTAGCGCTTCAACATTGTTAGGATCACAAATAGTATCAGAGATGTTTAACGCATCGATACCTGTAATACAAACGATATCACCTGCTTGTGCATCTTCAACGTCAATACGATCAAGGCCATGGTAACCCATGATTTTTAGGATACGGCCGTTACGCGTCTTACCATGCTTATCAATGACAGTCACTGGCGTGTTAAGTTTAACTTTACCACGTTGAATACGGCCAATACCAATTACACCAACAAAGCTGTTGTAATCAAGGCTTGAGATTTGCATACGGAACGGAGCGTCAGCATCAACCTGTGGAGGCTGAACAACGTCAACGATAGTTTTGAACAATGGGGTCATGTCATCAGCTAAATCATCTGCTTCTAGACCTGCAATACCGTTCAATGCTGAAGCATAAACAACTGGGAAATCAAGCTGCTCATCGTTTGCACCTAGGTTATCAAACAAATCAAAGATTTGATCCATTACCCAATCAGGACGTGAGCCAGGACGATCAATTTTGTTGATAACAACGATCGGCTTTAGACCTTGTTCAAATGCTTTTTGCGTCACAAAACGAGTCTGAGGCATTGGGCCATCAACAGCGTCAACAACCAAAAGTACGCAGTCAACCATAGACATTACACGCTCAACTTCACCACCGAAATCGGCGTGACCTGGGGTATCTACAATATTGATACGGTATTCGGTTTCTGAAGTTTTATCTGTCCAGCGGATAGCTGTGTTTTTAGCCAAAATGGTAATACCACGTTCTTGCTCAATATCACCTGAGTCCATTGCACGCTCAGCAATGTTTGCACGGTCGCCAAAAGTACCAGACTGATGTAATAACTTATCAACCAAAGTTGTCTTACCGTGGTCAACGTGGGCAATAATTGCAATGTTACGCAGGTGTTTGATATCGTTCGCCATATAAAATGCTCGTTTCGTCTTAAAAAAATGCAGTAGCAGTAAGCGCTGCTGAATAAACTTTCATCATCAATCAGATAGATATTGAATCTAAGATGACGCAGAAAAGAATGCTATCAAATAAAAAAGTTCAATACAATCAAATATCTATACTGACGAATTCATCATACAGATTGCTATGCTAATGTACATACTGTTAATTTACAGAATGTTTGGGTGGCTAGTATAACATTATTGATTCATAAATTTATGTAATAACTCACTTTTCTCAATACATAAATAAAAAAAGCCACCCATTGGGTGACTTTTTTTGTAACTGTATATTTAACTATACGGTTATTTTGCTAATACTTATTGAACAACCATATCTTTAGTTTGTTCAACAGTCATTGTTTTGTCACCAGTGATGATGGCATAAACACGACGGTTCATAGCACGACCTTCTTCAGTGTCGTTTGAAGCGATTGGGTTGTTGTAACCATAGCCTACAGTTGATAGACGGTTTGGAGCAATACCGAATTCGTTAGTTAGCATAGATTTAACAGCAACGGCACGAGCTTCAGATAGACGTTGGTTATAACGTGCTGAAGGACCAGTCTTAGAAGCATGACCTTCTACACGAGCGGTAGAGTTAGGATACTCACGCATCTTCTCTGCTACTTTAGCGATTTCTGGCTTGTACTGGTTTTTGATAGCTGACTTGTCGTTATCAAAGAATACACGTAGTTCCATTTTCAGTTCGTCAGTAATGTCTACTGGTACTGGGCAACCGCGCTCATCAACTACAACGTTCATTGGAGTGCCTGGACATGCATCGATGCTATCAGGTACGCCATCACCGTCAGAATCAAGATCAGCTTCAACAAGGACTACTGGAGTGTTGTCAACTACTGGCTCTTGCATAGGTGGTACTGCTACTGTAGGTGCTAAATGGCCACCTAGTACTACTTCTAGACCGGCCAAAGCCATGCCTTCCCACCAGTTGTTGTCAAAGTTATGAATCGCACGAGCTTCACCACGTAGGCTTAGCGCGTCATTGATGCGATACATAGCACCTAGACCTAGGTTACCAATAGTGTCTTTAGAGTTTGATACTTCAGTACCAGCAGCAACTACTTCACCGTTAGAATTAGTATACTGTTCTTGGTTCTCTACTTTGATTTTAGACTGACCAGCACCTACTAGTACATATGGCTTAAGTGCGCTATCAGTGTAACCAGTGAATTCTTCAGTACCGATCAAGAAGTTACCAGAAATCATTTCTTGTTCGATATCAAAGCGGTTAACGCCTGCATCAGCTGAATCTTCAGAAGCTTCACCGTTTGCATCAGATACGCCATATTCTACTTGGAACTGAGTAGAAGGAGTAAGTTCGATACCTAAAGCTGCACCAGTGTATAGGCTACTTTCTTTGGCTACGCCACCATTGCTATTACCACGGCTACCATCACCGATAACATCGCCGTTAGCGTTTTCATATAAGTTTTTACCAGTAGTAAGAACTTCACGCTGTTTGTCAGAGGTATCACTGAATTCTTCAGTCATGTGATAACCAAGTAACAATGGGCTAATAGTAACACCAGCATTAGCTGCCATCGGTGCAGCCGCTACAGCAACAAGGGCTAGAGCTATTTTATTCAATTTCATGGACTTCCTCCAAAGGATAATTTTAGTGATGCATTAAGCAAAACCGATTCTCAAGACGTACTAAGATAGACATCTCTTACGCATTTTAAGTTACAAAGCAAAACCAATTAAGGAGTAGCTTAGCGATTATTAATTCAGTTTACAACTTTTTTCGTTAACGAGCTACACATTATTACACGATAATGTTGTAACTAAAACACAATAAACAGTCTAAGTTACCCAGAACTAACACACCTTACGCTTCTTATCTTTTACACAGCAGTTTGCGATAGATGAATAGTCTATTGATAGCTATTTTCTTGAAGTATTTTATTACAATTAGAATTTTTTCTCTATTGTTAATGTCGTTCTTTCACTAATTGAAACATTTTTTGACAGTCGCTATATATTACATATATATTGTAAAAAACCAATATTCTTCTGAAAATCAAGTAATTAGGTGTTGTATGTGTTTTATATACAGTGGAATAAGAGAAAGTCTAAAGAATTTAGACAATTGGTTAGCTTAAAAGATAGTCAACACAAGGGTGTGTGAGACGTTGTTTTTACTTCAAAGATAAACAGCTATAGGATGTAGCGCATTATGAACTTGCTTAGTAAGATACTGGCCCATTATAAGAGAATAGCCATTTTTACCCTTTGTTTACCTATTTGTAAAAACGGCAGGTATGGAATTGATAATTTATTAGCTATTGCATCTAGGTTATTCAATAAACTATTGAAGTTTGTCATTTATAGGAAACCACTCCTTCAAAACGATAATATTTTAAATGCTAAGCAATCAAACGGCTTTACTCTCGTTGAGCTAACTGTGACGACAATGGTATTAGGAATTATTGCAGCTATTGCGGCGCCAAGCATCTTAACGCACTTAGCACGGATGGAAGCGCAACGTGTCAAGCATCAACTAGAGAGTACCTTATCATTAGCAAAGGCTGAAAGTTACATAAGTCGGCAGGATGTCTTGGTTTGTTTATCGAATGATGCACAGCAATGTCATAGGAACAGTGATAAAACGCTTCTGCTATTCGTAGATAAAAACAATAATAAGCATTTTGATTCTCAAGTAGATACCTTATTAACTCAGCAATCCTTAAACCTAAGATATAGTACAGTGAAATTAAGAGTTGGCGGTAGGCGTCACTATACTAAATTTTGGGGTGATAGTGGCAGACCACGAGGACACTTCGGTCATATAAAATATTGCCCTACCTCTTCTTATAATAAATCAATGTACCAAATCTCTTTTAACCAATCCGGTATCGTCAAACATAAACTTAACGTAGACCACCCTACGAAATGTAATGGGTAATAGATGCCGTATATGCAAACCTATTCATGCATGGCCTCTTTCATCATTGTCACAGCGCTTTCTAGTCCTACGAAGACCGCATCTGCAATAAGTGCGTGACCAATATTTAACTCATAGATACCATCAATCTTTGCAATAGCATTCACATTGTCACACGTTAGACCATGACCCGCGTTAATAAGCAATTTATCGTCTAGGCTCTGTGCTGTAGCTACTGCTTGTTCAAGTCTTTTAAGTTCAGCCAACTGTACGTCAGTATCATTTGCTAAGCCTGCTTCGGCATAAGCACCAGTATGCAACTCTATTGCGTCTGCGCCACACTCTATTGCGGCTGCAATCTGCTTGTCATCAGGATCAATGAATAAGGAAACCTTAATATTAGAGGCTTGCAGTTTATGAACATACTCTTTTAGAGATATGACTTGCCCTGCAACATCAAGACCACCTTCTGTCGTTAGCTCTGCACGCTTTTCAGGTACTAGACATACCCAAAAAGGTTTAACTTTGCAGGCAATTGCAAGCATCTCATCCGTTGCGGCCATCTCTAGATTCATTCTCGTCGACAACTGCCCTGCCATTTCATAAACATCCGCATCTTGTATATGACGACGATCTTCACGTAGATGTATAGTGATACCATCTGCCCCTGCCTTTTCGCACAATAATGCAGCAGCCAAAGGATTTGGATAACTCACACCACGCGCTTGACGCAATGTTGCCACGTGATCAATATTCACGCCTAACAAAGGTTTTTTTGAATTGTTTTCAGATGAGGTAGATACAGAGATGCTCATAAAAAATCCTTTGGACAATTAAGCCTAACTTATATAGTTGATACTACGATGATATTTGAGAATGCAGTTATTGATAACGCTGCTGTTGCTGCCATAACAGACGACTTTGTAGCGGCTGATAATCAAGCAAATGATCAATAAGATGTCGATGTAGTTTTGACCAATGGCTCAGCGTCTGTTCAGTAATACCTAAACGTGCCATTTCTATGATATCCGCACCCTTAAAAACAGTCTGTCCAGACTCACTGGCTAAATGCTCAGACTCTTCATTATGTACCAATACAGGGAGCAAACCTACATCCGGTAAAAAGCGGTAAGTACAATCATACTCGATGGGATCTTCAACGTTGTCATGCGTTAACGTTAAAGTGAATCCTAATTCGGTAAATAGATACTGCTCAAACTGACGTAGACAGAGGCGAAGCTCGCTATTATTGAGAGGTTGCTTGAGTTGTTGTAGACTGATTTGATAATGCTGCCACAATACTGGCATTGGATCTTCAGTAGGTAACAACCGCCACAGAATCTCGTTTATATATAGTGCAGCATACTGATGTTGACCGCTGATATTAGCGTAAGGTACGGCTTCTAAGACAGCAGGTGCACTATCTTTTTGAACACTATCTTTTTGAACACTATCTTTTTGAACACTATCTTTTTGAACACTGTCTTTTTGAACACTGTCTTTTTGAACACTGTCTTTTTGAACACTGTCTTTTTGAACACTGTCAGCTTGAGTATTATCTTGCGAAGCAATATTAATTTGACTAAAGGTTTTTAAGTCGCGTTTGCCAGTAGCAAAAATCTGTAACGGCATAAATAGTGGCGCGCCTTTTTTCCCAACACCATGTATCACACCGTGTTGTTGAGAAAAAAGATAATACAAAGCGCGCTTTTCTTGATAAGGACGCTGATGCAACAAATACCCGACGAGCGCTTCATTACGCATTTTTTATTACCTAAATATCTAAAAGGCAGACAGTGCTTTTGAAGCGTTCGTTTTTAACCGCTATCAATAACCCAAACTGGTCAATGCACGCTCGTCATCGGACCAGCCACGTTTCACTTTGACCCACAAAGTTAACATGATTTTTTTACCAAACAACTGCTCCATATCTTTACGAGCATCCATACCAACTTGTTTGATACGCTGGCCTTTATCACCGATAACGATGGCTTTTTGACCACCACGCTCAACATAGATAGTCGCATCTATGAAAGTACAAGCTTTGCGTGGACGCCCTGTTTTTGGATCAGTATGGGCAGGTTCATCTTTAAACTCATCAATCTGTACGGTTAAATCATATGGCACTTCATCACCCGCACTACGCATGATTTTTTCGCGAATGATTTCACTGGCTAAAAATCGCTCAGAGCGATCTGTGATTTGTTCTGTATCGTAAATAGGCGCAGCGACTGGCAAATGTGAGGCAATCACTTCTTGCAAACGATCTAAGTTTTGATTTTTTAGTGCAGATACAGGAACGATATCAGCAAAATCGAAACTATCGTTGAAAGTTTCGATAAGTGGTAGCACGCTGCCTTTATCTTTTAGAGTATCTGACTTATTAATAACCAATACGACTGTTAGATTGGTCTCACCGAGCTTTTGCAAGGTCAATAAATCATCGTCACGCCATTGATCTGAATCGACAACAAACAGTACTAAATCTACATCTACTAACGCCGATACCGCCGCTTTATTCATACGTTCGTTAATAGCACGTACTTCGTTACGGTGAATACCTGGTGTATCAACAAACACCGCTTGCATTTCATGGTTTGACAAAATGCCATGAATACGATGACGGGTAGTTTGCGGTTTACGTGAGGTAATAGACAGCTTTTGACCCAATAAGTGATTCATCAAAGTTGACTTGCCCACATTTGGTCGTCCAACAATGGCCACATAACCTGCTCTAAAATCATCAGCCATCCGAGTATTACCACTTGGCGCAAAAAACTCTTCAATAGCCATATCATTGTCTAATGCAATATCTTCTGCATCAATAGCATGAATCTCTTCGGTAACTTCGATATTGTTTTGGCTTAAATCAATATCTGTATTCTCACCCAAATTTTGGGTGCTGTCTTCATTGTTTGATGGCAAATCAGTATGATTGCTCATAAGTTAATCCTATAGGGTTTGTGACTAGCCGAACAGTCTTTGATGGTAAATTTATTTAGTCACCATTAAAAACGGGCTAGAAACATTTAAAGTTTTAAAATGAATAATATGTGAGGTAGTTTTAATGTATGTTTGCCAAGTTATAAACCAGTCTAAACAGATACTATGCATCTAAAAACGCGTTTATGGATGTCGGCTATACACGTTTTTTGGCAGATCCTGGCAATTTATGTAATTGGTTAATCATAAGCTCTGCTGCTTTCTGTTCAGCAATACGGCGGCTCTCACCAGATTCAGTAATATCAGGGCAATTATTGATATTGACATGGCAACGTACAACGAAAATTTGATGCGGTGCATTACCACGCGTTTCCATGAGTTCGTAGTTGGGCAAGTCAAACTGCTTAGATTGTAGCCACTCTTGTAACCGACTCTTGGCGTCCTTCAGCGCTTTTTGGTCATTGACATTATCAATCAGATCACCATACCAAGAGAGAACACATTTGCGAGTAATATCCATATCTTGGCTGTCTAAATAGATAGCACCAATTAGAGACTCTACGGCATCGGCCAGTATAGAAGCACGATTGCGACCGCCACCTTTGCGCTCACCTACTCCTAATATAAGATGGTTAGACAGCTCTAAATTTTGAGCGATAATTACCAACGACTCTTGGCGTACCAATGTCGCACGCATACGCGTTAAGCGCCCTTCATTTTGACTAGGATAACGATGATATAAAGCTTCACCCACAATCATCCCTAAAAGTGCATCACCTAAAAACTCTAGGCGCTCATAGTTTTTTTTGCTATCAAATGAGCGATGCGTTAACGCAAGTTTAGGTAGACTCAAGTCATTGAACTCGTAGCCTAACTTACGCGTTAATACTGCTAACCGCTGAATAAATTCTGAGCTAACAACAAGCGTGTCAACAGACGTACTATTTTTTTGGGAAGTAGGAACCGCTTGGGAATGGTGCGAAGTTGGTTTCATGCGTGGTTTGTGGTTATCCCTTCTGCTTGACAGATTTAGTTTAATAATATTATTTGATATATTTTATGAATATAATGAAGGTGCTATGTCGTACTATTGCGACTTACTCTGCTATCGTCATCTCGATGTTACCTTCGAAACGATTCACGATATCGACATTGCTAAAAAAGTTATTAGTTACTGCATATTCTTTATGGATAGCCAATTGACCTGTTTTTTTATCAGTAAAGGTAAATACTTCTTCTGCCTTGGTATCATAGTCAGCATTGATAGATAACTGTTTGTTGACACGTTCAACAAATTGTTTGGCTGTCTCTTTATTATTATTGGCTTCTTTTAACTGTGCACTTAATACTTTGGTCAATTGATAGTCACCAATCTGAGCCGGTACGATGGCTACTATCAACTTAGTCGCAATACCCAAAAGTATAATAATAAGAACAACATTTGTCACACTGGCGCCGCGCTGCATAGCCAAACCAGATAATTGCTGCATTATGATATCCTTCTAAAGATAAACGACTATTTCGAATAAGTGTATAAATAATAAATAGCTATTAATTATTTAGCAACGATATTAGCATAAAACCATTGTCAACAAATCAACCGATAAACAATCACACCGCCTTAATTGATAGTACCATTACGCTCAAAGGTTGGTAGGTTAAGACCAGGTGGTTTATGCATCCAAATATAAACTGCCTTACCTGCTAGGTTTTCATCAGGAACGAATCCCCAAAATCTACCGTCTGCACTGCGATCTCGGTTATCACCCATCACAAAATACTGACCTTCTGGTACGTCAATGCGCCACTCAGTACCTTCTGACTCAACCACTTCTGGCGATTGTTGCTGCAAAAATGGCGCGTACTGTGAACTGTTCATGCCGTCTAAATAGCGCACGAGGTGCTCGTTGTCACCTTGTACTTCTTCAAAATATTGTGCCGCATCTTCTTCTTGCTGACCCATTGCAGAAGCACTCTCTTCGGTCAGCACTTGACCTGGACCAATTTGCCCTGGTAGATATAGCTGTGAAGTCAATTCAGCATTTGCCGCGAAATCTACAGACTTAGTCTCAATAGGTACATCATTGATAGATAACGTGCCTTGACTATAGCTTACGGTGTCACCAGGCAAACCGATAACGCGTTTAATATAATAAATGCTCGGGTTTTCAGGGTAGCGAAACACTGCCACATCACCATGCTCAGGTTCACCAGTATCTAGCACCTTATTATAAGTTAGCGGCAGGCGCACGCCATATGCATACTTATTGACGGCAATAAAGTCACCCGTATATAGCGTCGGCACCATAGACGATGATGGGATATTAAATGGCTCAATTAAAAATGAGCGTACTATCAATACCACTGCTAACACAGGGAAAAAGTCATAAGCCCAGCGGACCAGTAAGCCTTCTTGACCTCGACCACGAGTTTTGCGCTGTTTGAGCGCTAGCTTATCTAACAGCCAAACAATTCCTAGGACTATAGTTAACGGCACTAAAATTAAATTAAAATCAAAATCCATACCAAATTGCCTATTAACGAGCGGCTTATCTAACATCTTTACGATAAGACTCACTACATTTGACTGTTATCTACAATGACTATCTTAGGTTACGTTTAGCGATTAGCTATCAACTTGCAACACAGCTAAGAAGGCTTCTTGTGGGATTTCCACATTACCTACTTGCTTCATACGTTTTTTACCAGCTTTTTGCTTAGACAGTAGCTTTTTCTTACGTGATACATCGCCACCATAGCATTTTGCTAATACGTCTTTACGCATGGCTTTTACCGTACTACGACCAATGATTTGGCTACCGATAGCTGCTTGAATGGCGACATCAAACATTTGGCGCGGAATCAGCTCTTTCATCTTAGTAACTAGAGCATTACCACGATAACGTGATTGGGTTTCGTGCACGATCATCGCTAAGGCATCGACTTTATCGCCATTGATTAGTACATCAACTCTCACCAACTTATCGGCTTGATAACGTTCAAAGTTATAGTCTAGCGATGCAAAACCACGTGAGACCGACTTTAGGCGATCAAAGAAATCCATGACCACTTCGCCCATTGGGATATCAAATATAAGCTGTACTTGTCGACCCATAAAACGCATATCAACCTGAACGCCGCGACGCTCAATACATAGCGTCATTACATTGCCTAAGAATTCTTGCGGTACTAAAATCTGACAGCGGGCAATTGGCTCACGGAATTCTTCTATGTTGTTTGGCTCAGGTAGATGTGACGGATTATCTACATAGATTACATCACCGTTCTTTTTCTCAATTTCGTAAATAACTGAGGGCGCTGTAGTAATCAAATCTAAATCATATTCACGCTCTAGACGCTCTTGGATAATCTCCATGTGCAGCATACCTAAGAAGCCACAGCGGAAACCAAAACCAAGCGCATCCGACGTATCTGGCTCAAAAAACAGCGACGCATCGTTAATTTGCAGTTTTTGCAAAGCTTCACGGAATTTTTCGAAATCACTCGAATCTACTGGGAACATACCAGAATAGACTTGTGGCGTGACTTGTTTAAAACCTGGGATACGATCCACATCAGGGGTCTTAGCATGAGTGATAGTGTCGCCTACTGGTGCTCCGGCAATATCCTTAATACCCGCAATAACAAAGCCGACTTCCCCTGCTTCTAAAACACCCGTATCTACAGGCTTAGGCGTAAAGACACCAATCGAGCCAACCAGATGTGCCTCTTGAGTCGATTTGATATATAACTTGTCACCTTTACGTATAGTACCTTCACGCACCCGTACCAATGAGACCACGCCCAAATAATTATCGAACCAAGAGTCAATAATTAGTGCTTGCAGTGGTGCTTCACGGTCACCAGTTGGTGCCGGGATAAACTCCACCAGCGCTTCTAGCAGCTTATCAACACCAAGACCAGATTTGGCTGATACTCGCGGTGCATCAACGGCATCGATACCGATAATATCTTCAATTTCTTGAATGACGCGTTCAGGCTCAACTTGTGGCAAATCAATCTTATTTAACACCGCCATGACTTCTAAGCCTTGATCAACGGCTGTGTAGCAATTGGCTACTGACTGCGCTTCTACGCCTTGAGCGGCATCAACAACCAATAGCGCACCTTCACAAGCTGCTAATGAACGCGACACTTCATATGAAAAGTCGACGTGACCCGGGGTATCAATAAAGTTAAGCTGATAGCGCTCACCATTTGGATGATCATAAAACAGTGTTACTGACTGTGCTTTGATAGTGATACCGCGCTCACGCTCAATATCCATTGAGTCGAGTACCTGCGCCTGCATCTCGCGATCTTGCAAGGCACCGCACATCTGAATAAAACGATCGGCAAGGGTCGACTTACCATGATCAATGTGGGCAATGATTGAAAAGTTACGAATATTGGCTAATGCAGTCACAAAGCGCCTACTAAATTAAGGGTGATAGAATAATAAAACTAAAAAATAAATATTGTCAGATGCAATTGATAACGTGCTTGTACTTCTTTCAAGGTTAACCGTTATAACAAGCCAATTTGGCTAATACCACCGTCTAAAATCCATAGCCAAGCACATTAACTCTTATGCGTAGACATAAAAGAGTATTCTAGCAGTTTTCCACTGCAAAGTAAGGCGATTTTGTTAGAAGAGATGTGACTTACAGATGAAATGACAAGCTAAAAAAGGATAACGCAACAATCGTTACACTTGTTGAACTTCGTTTCTTTATATAGATACTATTATAATTACTATGACTTCTTAGAAACAAAAGCGAATAAATGACTAGGGTAAATTGGTTTTAGACATATCTACGTCTGTAGTTTCACTGCCATTTTGGTACAGATACTTATACATCCATGGCGATCTGCCATAAAAAGCACCATTTATTTGAGTTTGCTCTATCAAGTACTCACGAAATCTCAAATAAAATTCATTATCTGGGCCCTTAGGCTGCTGCCAAAAATCATCAAGCGGCTTTTGATCTGTTAGCTTAGGAATATCGTAAATTGCACGACCCATAACCTTAGTAGGTTTCTTATGATAAACCGACTGCAAGCCTGTCGTACTGTTAATAGTCACCATGCCAATGCTGTATTTCATCAAAGTCGGCAGGTGCATATCACAACCATAGAAAACACGATGAGACACTTGATAGCGCTCAGCTAGGCTAGCTACCAACTCCCGATAGTCTCTATGACCACGATCCAATGGATGATGTTTAAACACGAGTAACTGTTTTTGCTTAGCAAAATTTGCAAAGCTTGCGATAGACTCGTCAATGAACTGTACCACATCACGATAATCACTATGATGGGTAATCTGTGAGTCATTATGTACTTGTAAACTGATCAAAAAGTAATTGTTACTTTCCTGTTTGGTCAGTCTATTTTGCAGGTGTTTGTCTGGTAAATATCCTCGTAGCTTCCGCCACGGTGCTTTTAACCAAGCGATGGCCTCTTGCCAAGCAGTCATACCACGATAATGCGAATAATGTGGGTAACGGTTTTTGAAAAGCCAAGCAATGATGTAATAGACGATAGCTGCGATACTTAAGCGATAAAATCGATTATGTGTGTATAGAGGCTGATCATTCGCTTTCTTAAGCGCTTTAATCTCAGCAGTGTTTAGGCGTGAATAACCGTTAATCCCATGTTCTTGCAAGGTAATATAATCAGGACGCAAGTACCCTTCTTCAAAAACAAAGAATGAAATACCTAGCTTCTCACTAACGCACGCTGCTTGAGTATGATGCGGTCGACAATCACCAAAGCATACAATTGCATCAATGGCATTTTCTTTAATGAACGCCTGCAACCAAGAGGAAAATTGCGCTAATGTATTGGTATATTCGTAGGTATTGTCGTGATGGTAAAAAAAGGCATCGCCTGCATTAAAATTGATTTTGCTTACTTTAATGTCTTGAGTTTGCAAGAATGAAGAAAATCGATTAAAAAACCCACCCATTTTTCCTTGTAGTAGCAAGACATGTCGATGAGTAAGCAAGTGAGACATCGAAGCTGCCATAATACAGGGCTACCATTAAATGAGAAAATAAGAAATAAAAATGAGAAAGGTCGTGCAACCGTGTGAAAACACATAGCGTAAAAGTGATTATACCGAAAAAGCACCTATTTGTCGCAATGCAATTATACGGTGCTACTCTAATAAATTAACGAGACATTTTACGTAATTTCTGTTGCCATCGATGACGCTGCTGCATAAAACGTATAGTCGCGTGACGTTTCAATTTTGTAGATAAAGACGAGGTCACAGTCTTAGCTGAACTATTTAAGGTATTAGCCATTTTAGATTGCGATTCTTCACTATTCGCAAGCAGATGTAAATCTTTGGGAGGATACAAATAATCGATCATCTGCTCTACTTGTGCCAGCCCATAGCCGTCAGGCAGACGATACAACGGGTAACATATAAGCGCGCCATATATTAGCTGCTCAAGAGTTAAAGGTATATCTCGTTGACGCCTTTTTAGATAGGTATATTTCGGTAACGACTGCCCGTCAATATCTGTGGTCAATCCCCAACCTGCATAAAACGGCAATCCATAACAGGTAACGTCTAACCCTCGCAGCAACGCTTCAAAACCAGTCAATGAGCTGATCGTATGAACCTCATCCACCCATTCTAAGCAATCAGGCATCGCAGTATCATAGGCAACCGCTTGAACTTGTCGTAGATGAGCTTCTGATACTTTACCTGCTCGCAGTCCCGCTTCGACATCAGGATGCGGCTTATAAATTAAATAAGCGTCTGGGTTATCTTGTCGTACACGTTCGATCAGACCACTGTTTGTCTTTATTGTAGAGCCGCAGTACTGTACTGACAAATCGTCCTCTACCTGACCGATAATAAGGACGCGACGTCTCCCAGATATTTTGGCATCCTGCATCCACGAATTATTTTGGATGCTAGAAACATCTATACCAGCCCCAACATTGTATTTACTTACCCGCTGATTCAGCAGTTTATCTTGCAGTTTTTTTACGCGAAGACGCTGTTCAGAACTCAGTGGCTGACAATTTTGCAGCAATGTTTCTAAATCTGAAGGTTGGGTCGCATCGTAATAAATACCTTGCTTATCTATCACAACAGACAGTGGTGCCAATAAAGTAGCACCTAGACCATTTGATCGGATAAACCCATCTTCCATACAATAAATAGCTGGCATATCCGAGCTTTGTTCAGCAAGTTTACTCTGTAGCTTCTTCTGTACTTGCTGACGTTTGGCTAAACCCCATACCAATAAAGACTGTTGGTAGTTGACACGGAAATGGTCTGGATGTAGAAGGTTTTTTAGACGCGGTTTTGGTTTAACGAATAATGTCGTACGCGGTAGGGCTGTGAAAGCTTTGACAAATGGCAACTTCCAACGACTAAATTCATATATCGTCAAATCGCCTTCAAGGCGCGCTTGCCATCGCCGATTGGTCACTAGCCATTCGATGGCTGTATCAATATCACAAGCTTGTTTCGTTGCTGGATCTACATAACGACTATAATCAATATAAGCACTATAAAATAATGTTTCTAGTGACGTTTCAAGCGTCTTATGTGATGTTGTAGGAAACATTGCTGAGTTTGACAAATTTCTATTATTGAGGAGTATCGCAGCTGATGCTAAACGACGTTTCTGAACTGATTTAAGTAGACTTTTGGGCGCATTAGCGTCATTGGTCAGCCCCCAACCGCTATACCAACTGACCCCGAAGCAATGCACTTTTTTTCCTAGCATCAATGCTTCAAAGCCCATATGTGAGCTGACGGTATAGACATCACTTACTTGTTTAAGAAGCTCAATAGGATTGAGAGACTCAGTCAATAGCCTAACGTTTTTAGGCAGTTTTAAGTTGGATAAGTAGCCTGATTTTGACGCAGGGTGAGCCTTTATCCAAATATGGGCGTTAGGATGGTTGTGGCATGCAGATTTTAGCATCTTCTTAAATTGACGTTTATTCGCACCAACGCCTTTAACAGAGGCATCACCTGCTACTTGGTCAATCAATAGGATATGTGATTGTGAAACATTTTCCTTTTCGTTAATATTTTCTTCATTAATCAATTTATCCAATGATGGACAATCGATTATAGAATTATATTTACTCAGTTTTTCTTCGCATATACGTGTCATCAGATGACGAGCACGTGCATCGCCTGCTGCGCGATTACTGCTAGCACTCTTGGTGCGCTCAATAACTAACTGCTCAAGACGTGAGTGGTGCGTCATATCAAAGTAGATGCCAATATCATCGACAACCACGCTTAAGCCATGGCGACTACTAATACCTGAATCCAATGAACGCAAAAATCCATCTTCAATACTTAAAGTATTCAGGTCCTGACGGGTGGCAGCTTTATCAGCTCGTTGGAAGCTTTTCTTATGCCCCCATCCAATAAATGCCTCAGGTTGTGGTTTTTTCTTGCGATTTATCAGGCTTTGTTGCAAGCCTGACCACGGATACCAGCGCTGGATATCAGCTTGCAGCACTTGCGAGAGTAGCAAGTTATTGCGACACATACCCTTACCAATCACTGCCAATTGCTTTGGTGATTGGTACTGTGACGATGGCGAAAGTAGCGCATGATCAGAGGTAGACACATCAGATACCTTGACTTCATTCGCTACTTTTTTTGCCATATCTTTAATACCTTTACTCGTTAATTTTGGTTAAATCTGTTCAACAGTCATCGTTAAGTCATGACTGGCTAACCGTTATAGGTCTAGAACTACCTTGGCAGCAATTGCTAACTGATAAACAATCTGTGATAGACCGCGCGCAATCTCCACACGCTTAGTTTTGACTTTCGGTAATACCATAATCTCGTCACCCTGCTGGATACGATACGCAGTATTGACCACTTGGCTCGCTCCATTTTGATGAATAATTAAGATATTCTTTGTATCAGCGTTGTCAGAGAAACCACCAGAGTTAGCCACATAATCCCCAACGGTATAGTCAGGATTAAAGGTAAGTGCCCCTTGTGCTCGTACTTGACCATTGACTGTAATGACTGACGTTTGTGCTGGTATCTCAATGATGTCGCTTTGTTGCAGAATAATATCCTGCCACGAATTTGGCACAACGACGATTTGACCATCCGTCTGAACATTACGAGCTTTAGCGACGAACTGCTTAACCAATGCTGCATCATCTTGACGCAATGCGGCTTCTTCACGAGTCGTTGACTGAGTGGCAAGTGTCAATTCTTCTAGACGATCGAGTGACTCGTTAATCATGCGTTTTTGTTGCTCAGCAACAGATTCACGATAGATGGTTAGATGCGTTAATTTAGCCAGTGGACTTGGCTGTAATTGTGGCACGATATCTTTTAGACGCGCACCATATGGCACAACCATTGCGCCATTACCAGTATGTGCACCTTTTACCTGCACAGCGATGGTACCTGCGTAACGATCTGATGTTACTACCATTTGGTCGCCGTTATAGACAGGAACGTTTTGGGCTTCACTTAATGAGTAGTACTCTGCCGTTTGTGCACGTCCTGCACTGCGAGTGATACTGACATTAGTAGCATTGGCTGCCGGATTAGACACTTGCAACACATCACCAATAGTCAGATCATTCACATCAAACTCAAAGGTATATTCGTTTTGAACTTGACCGCTTACCACAAATGTCTTTTTCTGTGGTGCCACGGTGATGACATCACCATCACGGAATGAAAATGCCTGTAATTTACCTGCTAGCAAAAAGTCATATAAATTGACTTGCTGTAGCATTTGACCATTGCGCTTGATTTGAATGTCGATATAACTACCGCGCGTTGGGTCAACGCCGCCTGCTCTATCTAAATAAGACAATACCGAGTCTGCTGCTAGACCACCGTAATAACCTGGCTGCTTAACAAAACCTGTGACAAATACTTTAACGGGCTGCGCCTGCTCTAATGAAGCATAAACCCCTACATTCGAGCGGTAAATACGACTGACAGCACTTTTGACCACGTTTTGTAAGCTACCATTTTGCACACCAGAGACGCGGACTGGTCCAACGTTCGGTAAGAAAATATTACCTTGTGGATCGACGGTCATGGTAGCAGCATACTGGTAAGCGCCCCACATTCTTACTTGGACGTTATCACCAGGGTTAATCACATAACTGTCATTAAAGGTAGAGCCTGAAGTCGTCGAAAATGCCCCACGGAACAATTGCTCACCGAACATCATATCTTGAGTTTTAATATCTTGATAAGGACGCGTGGTATTGATAACTGACTGGCTTGGTAAACTTGCTGCGTTAACCGCTTCTTGAGTCGTTGCTTGCCCTGGCACTGCCCCAGCAAATGCTTGGGTAGACACGTTAATATTGCTCTGGTTCTGAGATTGACTCATGTTATTGTTGCTTGTGCCAAAGCCTGAACCTGATATTTGATCTGCATAACTGCTTGCAGCTGTTGCAGACATACTAGTCGCCGCCATTGCCAAGCTTGTCGCTATCACGATAGAACGTGGTTTCATATTCATGAGTTATATTCCTTTCCTGATCTATCGATCATTACTGATATCTGGTTTTTCAAGATTAGCTGCGGTGATCACGGACAACTGCCATTACCAAACGCACAAATCCGTATAGCATTAAGAGCAATGCAAGCGATGTCCAAATGAGATACGCTTGGCGCGGATATGTTGCATCTTCAGCTTCATAGGGCGTTGAGATCACAATCAAGTTTTTCATTTTCTTGAACGCTTCTAGTCTTGATTTCTCAAGCGATGACAACGACAATTTATACAACTCGGTAGCAAAATCCACATCTGCCTTGATGGTCTCAAACTGTACCGCTTGACGGTTTAATTTGGTTGTATTTGGTGATGTCAATTTGGTTTGTTCTTGAGTGATTTGCTCTTCAACAGCTTTTATTTGGCTTCTTAGTGAAACCACTTGCGGCGCATCTGGATTTAGATAACTGAGTAACTGACGCTCTTCGGTACGCAACGAGCTTAATTGCGCTTGCAAGCTGCCAATTAATTGATTGACGATTTGCGCATTGGCTTGTGGGTCATAGATTTCGTTTTCATTCTGATAGTTTAATAGCTGCTCTTTGGCGTCATTTAAACGCTCTTCTGATTCATCTAACTGGGTTTCTGCAAATGCCAATTGATCACGAGCCACTTCTTGTGAAATACGATTCACAAAACGCTCAGACTCTCCTAAGATAGCTTTGTTCAGCTCAAAAGCATACTTTGAGTCAAAGCCTTCTGTTGATACCGAAAGCACATAGCTTTGCTCATCGAGATCAATGTGAACCCGTTTTTTGAAGTATTCAAGCAAATCTTCTTGGGTTGCATCAGGATCTATTTCATAAATAGGATCAGAGCCATCAACATAGTAAGCGTCTCGGAACTTAAACTTACTATCGAGTCGCTTCACCATATCATTCGACAAAATATACTCTGTCAAATAGGTCGCGTCTTCTTTACTGGTACTATTTACGCCCAATAGAGCTGATATACCACCACCAGATGGTACGCTCGAATCACTAACTTGCTTCACTACCACGTCAGCAGTCGAAACGAAGCGCGGATGCGCCAGTGTCATTACATAGTATATAACGAGCAACCAAGGAAGAATGACCAAGCCAATAAACAGCGAGAAGTTAATTATCTTACTTTTTTGCTTTGTGGATATGCTTTTCATAAACCTCAATCGCTTCTGTTGTATCGTCAAACACGTGTGCTGTTTGATCCATTAGTACAATACCAATATCGCAGTTTCGTTTGATATCACCAATATTGTGCGACACTATTAAAAATCCTGCTTGTGCACGGCGGGCCGCTAAAATCTCTTCGCTACGTTTTCGGAATGCCGCATCACCAACGGCACCCGCTTCATCGAGCATATAGTAATCAAAATCAAAGGCCAAGCTAAGTCCAAACGTTAATCGAGCTTTCATTCCTGATGAGTAGCTTTTTACCGGCATATCAAAATAACTGCCAATATCAGCAAATTCTTCGACAAAACGAATTTTTTCATCAATATAAGGACCACTTGAATATAAGCGACAAACAAAGCGTACATTTTGACGACCTGTTAGACTACCTTGGAAACCACCTGCCACCCCAACTGGCCAAGAAATAGTCGAGTTGGTAATAATCTCTCCATAATCTGGCTTATCTAGTCCACATATAATACGTAACAGTGTTGATTTCCCAGCACCATTACGACCAAGCAAGCCCACACTTTTTTTATCACCAATAGTCAGATTCAAATCTTTGAATAGATAATGCCGACCTTGTTTGGTCATAAATGATTTAGAGACGTTCCTAATTTCAATCATTCATTTACCTGCTATTACTTTGAACGAATAAGGTCTTTTTCGACTGCTTTATACATCAATAAACCTAGAAAATTAACACCTACCATCCACTTTAAAAAATATCCTATATCAATATGATATGCAGGATAAGTAGGAGATAGTGCATTTCTCATTAGCTCAATATTATGGACAAATGGAATATATAACAAATAAGTTAGATATGGCTCAGGAATAATATGAATGGAATACATAATTCCAGATACAAAGTATAAAATAGTAAAAATCAAGCTAATAACTTTGCTAATTTCACCACCATAATAACCAACCACCATCATTATCATTGCTAGCCCAAAACCAAATATAAACAGGGTTAGCCAGCAAAACAACACCACGTGAAGATTAGCAAAACTAATAGGAATACCGATAAAAGCCAGTATGGTTAGTAATAGTACAAATGTAAAAAAGTAAATCACTAACTCTAGAAATGAACGTGCAATAATGACATCAATATGACGTACCGAACGGTACATTAGAAGACCTTGATTGGCTTCTACTGCCCCTAGTGATCGTGTTGCTATTGTACTCATCATACGAAATGGTACTAAACCTGCAACCAAAAATAGCATGTAATCCATTCCAGGCAACACACGAGTCATGATAGCGCCAAATATTATTAGGTAAATGGCAACTTGAAACATGATTTCTAAAGGCGCCCAAAGGTAGCCTAAACGATATCCACCAAAGCGAGTCTGTAGCTCGCGCATGATCAGTGCATGGAAGGCTGCACCCATGACTTTAAGGCCACTGCGATGCTTGATAGGACGATAAGGAGGTAGTTGGACAGACATGGCGTTACAGGACTTTACCGAAAACAGCCCCTATGATAAGTAAGCGCGACATAAGTTACAAGAATTAATCTGTATACAGACAGATAAACCTATGATTTAGTAAGAAATCTGTAAGTAATTGTCATCCAAAACGCTATCTATCAATCGCTTCTAGTTTATAAAACCATTTATTCTGGGCAAAAAAAAACCAATCTCGATAGATTGGTTTTTTTCGTACTGCTATATATGGTGGCGATGAAGAGACTTGAACTCTTGACCTCACGATTATGAGTCATGCGCTCTAACCAGCTGAGCTACATCGCCGTTTTAGGCTGCACATTATGCCCAAGCTGTTGACTGCCGTCAACCCCTAATAAGCATTTTTTGCAAAAAAATGAATTTAATTCAGATTAATTGCAACTATTACTATAACAAACAATAAAAAAGGTTTGGTAAACCGATAAGCCGGGTTCTGTCGTGGACGATCATTCCTCTAGGCGTATCATCGCTAATACGCTCAAGCAACCTACCCGCATCGAACGCGGGCCGCGCCATGCCGATGCCTATTTGGTCTTGCTACGCGTGGAGTTTACCATGCCGTGAGATGTTGCCATTCACGCGGTGCGCTCTTACCGCACCCTTTCACCCTTACCGATAATACCCTAAGATACCAAAGGCGGTCTACTCTCTGCTGCACTGGTCGTCAAGTTACCCTGCCCAGCCGTTAGCTGGCACGCTGCCCTATGTAGCCCGGACTTTCCTCCCCTGCTCATCTGTTGCCAGTGTGCAGCGGCGATCGCCTAGTCTACCAAGCGCGCTAGTATAGCAAACTTATGACTGCCTGCGAATGTCTTTTGGATTTATTTTTGTGGACAATACAAATGGGCTAAACAAAATTTTCTGGCAGTGTTTCAATATTACCGACCAGATTATCTTTTAAATACGGAATCTGTAGCCAATGCGCTTTGGGATAATTATTGTTCAAGTATTTTCGTATAAACTCAATAGTGCTATTTGCGATCTCAGTATCCGTTTGTTCAGCATCATCATGAATATGATTATAAATTATGCTATGTACCATTAATCCGCGCAATTTTATGGCTTCTAAACTCAGTAAAGTGTGATTGATGCTGCCCAATCGACCAGAGGTGACCAAAATAACTGGATAGCCTTGCTCGGCAATATAATCTAATATCAGTAGATTCTCTGTAATCGGCACAAGTAAGCCACCTGCACCTTCTAGTAGTACCAGCTCATACTCAGATTGCAGTCGCTTGGTAGCATTGGTAATCATATTAGGATTTAGCACTTCCCCTGATAGCTTGGTAGCAAGATGAGGGGACGCTGGCTTCTTATAACGATGAGCACAAGTCGTAAAATCGAGATCACATGGCTGTAGAGGAATGTCCATAAGTTGACGATGAGTAACAATATCATCAGCGATATTCATCTCACCATTATCTGGATTGATCGATACGCCCGTCTGTACTAGCTTTTGAGTGATGACATTTAAGCCTTGCTGCATAAGGGCTTTAGCAAGCAGCCCAGTAGCATAAGTTTTACCGATATCGGTATCGATACCAGAAACAAATAGAACACTCATGGTTGACCTCGGTCTTCTAGATACGTACGTACTACTTTTAGCAGTGATTGGCATAAGGTAGTCAGCTCATTATCAGTAATCACGTAGGGTGGCATAATATACACCAGCTTACCAAATGGTCTGACCCAGATACCGTTATCAATCAATAAAGATTGAAATACAGGCATATCAACCGCTTCTTGCAGCTCAATCACCGCGACCGCGCCCAAGCAGCGCACTTCAGCAACATCCTCTAACTGTGTAGCTGGTGCCAATTGCTGTTCCATCATGCGCTGCATATTGGCGGTACACGCTTCAATATCATAAGACGTAATCAAATCAATCGATGCGCATGCAACTGCACAGGCAAGTGGGTTGCCCATAAAGGTTGGGCCATGCATCAGCGCTGGATAGTCACTATTATGAATGGTATCGGCAACTTTTCGGGTACATAGCGTTGCAGCAAAAGTCATATAGCCACCCGTCAGCGCCTTGCCAATGGTCATGATATCAGGGCTAATAGCAGCATGTTCACACGCAAATAATTTACCACTACGACCAAACCCAGTGGCGATTTCATCTGCAATCAATAGTACATCATGCTCATCGCACAGTTGACGCAGCAATTGTAGATATTCAGGACTATAAAAACGCATTCCGCCTGCGCCCTGAATAATTGGCTCAATGATAAACCCCGCCAACTGCTCACCATACTCTACAAAAAACTGAGCTAGCGTCTCACGCTCATCTACTGTCAATGCGCGATCAAAGCCAAGTGGCGGCGCAGGGACAAAATGCTGCATTGGTAACTGTTTACCATACAGGCTGTGCATACCATTAACAGGATCACAGACACTCATGGCATGCCACGTGTCTCCGTAATACCCTGAATGGGTTGAGGCAAACTGTTGCTTGGTTGGATGCTTGGCAGCTACTTGATATTGCAGCGCCATTTTTAGCGCCACTTCTACCGCAATACTGCCACTGTCAGCATAAAAAATTGCATCAAGTCCAGCAGGTATAATGTCGAGCAGTTTTTTGCCCAAATCTATCGCCGGCTGATGGGTTAACCCACCAAACATGACATGCGCCATTTTACCCAACTGCTTAGTCAGCGCGTCATTCAGTTTTGGATTGTTATAACCATGAACACTCGCCCACCATGACGACATACCATCGATCAGGCGCATGCCATCTTCGGTGATGATATAAACACCTTCAGCTCGATCGATTACGATATTAGAATAAGTGGGTGGCAGGCTGGCATAAGGGTGCCAAAGGTGTTGTTGATCAAAGTCGTTTGTGACTTGGATAGATTGCGTGGTTGTTGTTTGCGTGGTTATTATTTCCATGGTCATCGTGTTGTCCCTAAAACGTTGTAAACCCAAACGTCATCAATCGCTTATAGATACTTTATTGACCCGTAATACGTTTGTATTTAGATAGCAGGTCGCTTTCAGTCTCGACATGATTGGGATCGTGAGGAATACAGTCGACTGGACAAATCACCACGCATTGTGGCTCGTCAAAATGTCCGACACATTCTGTACATAGATCAGGGTCGATGACATAGATATCATCCCCTTCTGAGATGGCTTCATTGGGGCAAGCAGGCTCGCACACATCACAGTTGATACACTCATCAGTGATTAATAGTGCCATGAACTGTTCCTTATATTTTTACTCGTATTAGGGCTTGTCCCTAATTCAAACGTTTATCACTAAATGGCTGCTCCTTACTGTTTTAGCAAGTGCTAGCAGCATATCTTTAATGCAACATCTTTTATTTAATATTTAACTTTTTATCGAATGCTTGCAAAACACAAGGTGGAACGAATTTGTTGACGTCACCGCCGAGCTTGGCAATTTCACGAATCATGGTAGATGAGATAAATGAGTAATTTTGAGATGGGGTCAAAAATACCGCCTCAAAGTTTTCATCAAGCTCACGATTCATATTGGCTAGCTGAAACTCGTACTCAAAATCTGACATTGCACGCAAGCCACGCAAAACTGCCGTGGCGTTTTTCTCACGCATAAAGTCAACAAGCAGGCCTTCAAAACCAATCACAGATACTTGCGGTAAGTCTGCAAACACGGTTTCGACCAAAGCAACACGCTCTTCAAAATTGAACAAGGGTTTTTTATGATGGCCTGAGGCAACCGCGATAACAACCTCATCAAATAGCTTGACGGCGCGTGTGACCAAATCTACATGACCATTGGTAATAGGATCAAAGGTACCAGGGTATAGAATTTTGGTATGTAGCTTTGAGGAATTGGGAGAAATAGAGTGGCTCATAGCATGACTGATATAATCGGTGATATTAGGCCATATGCTAGCAAATTTTGCTCAAACTTAATACTTATCTGCTACATTTGTCCTAACAGCTGATTTACCTTTTCATCAGAGGCTTTGATACAATAGGCAGTTCGACTCATCCATCTCATAATCGAAATAAAAAACAAGACTAGTTATTGGATTAGGATGAGGAATTAGTGGGACTGATTAAATAAGGAGCCTGTGTCTTAGGTCATCCTTATGGAGAAATTATGTCAAAAAAATCAAAAAAGCCAGATAATCAGATTTGCGCCAATAAAAAGGCGCGTCATGAGTATTTTATCGAAGAAACCTTTGAGGCAGGACTGGCATTACAAGGTTGGGAAGTCAAAGCCATTCGTGCAGGAAAAATGACGATTACTGAAGCGTACGTCATATTCCGTAATAACGAAGCCTTCTTGTTTGGGGCGCACATTCAGCCATTGCTATCGAGCTCAACGCACGTTAGTCCAGACAGTATTCGTACCCGTAAACTGCTGCTGAACCGTCGTGAGATCGAAAAACTATCTGGGGCAATCAACCAGAAAGGCTACGCTTGTGTACCGTTGTCTTGCTACTGGAAAAACTCATTGGTGAAATGCCAAATTGGCCTAGCCTTAGGTAAAAAGCAGCATGACAAACGTAAAACGCTAAAAGATCGCGACTGGGAACGTGATAAGCAGCGCGGTTTCAAACAGCATTTAGATTAAGCATTATTTAATCTAAATAGAAAAGGACGGCTCAATAGTTATGAGTCGTCCTTTTTTTGTTGTCTATAACAGTTTATAACTAACTATTTTAAACGCTAGTTGGTAAAAGTAGGCCTTGTACAGTAGTAGTTTTATAAAATGGTCACCTTTATAACATCTAGCTAGCGACCTTTTATGCTATTTGATATTCTAGAGATAATGCTGTCTTTCTACTAGCCTGACGCAATTGCTCAACACCATGAGCAATCAAACACGCAATACCTAACCAAATCAGACCATAGCTATAGATCATTGCTGATTCAAATGGGTTACCTAGTACGGTCACTGCCAAGATAAACAGCAACGCTGGCTCTAGATAGCTCATCATGCCATAGACATTGACTGGTAGCATTTGACTGGCATCAATATTGGTCTTCATCGCCAAGACACTGAGCACACCCAAACCTACTAGCATCATGATAAAGAAACCAGAGCCGCTAACTAGCGCCAAACTACTTGGGGCAAAGAAGAACAAGTAAGCCAGCGCAAAAGGCGCAAATATCGTTAAATCAACCAATAACCCAGTTACTGCGCCAATTCCCTGCAGTCGGCGTAAAATGTAGTAAACGGGATACGTACCGCATACCCATAGCGTCGCCCAAGAGACACTTTGCGTACGGATAACTTCACTACCCACGCCCAATGCAGCAAAGGCCACTGCCAACCATTGCAAACGGCTTAGTTTTTCGCCAAAGAGGACACAACCAAACACCACCATCATTAACGGGAATAAGAAGTATCCCATCGCGGTTTGCACACCTTGCCCATTCACTGGCGCCCACATAAATAACCAAAACTGGCTAAGGAATATTGGCGTAGGTAATAGCAGCCAAGCCCACTGCTTAGCGCCTCTTAACACTTTCAATTTATCGATGTGCAATCCCAGACGTCCACTTACCATCAGGTATCCGACCAACGCTGCCCACATCGCGAGCATGCGCCAGATAAAAACCTGCGTCCCTGATAATGGCGACAAAAAACTACTATAGGCATAGAGTACGCCAAATAGCACATTGGACAGTATGGCAAAAGACACCCCTAATATTAATGTACGTTGTTGTGCGCTACCTGTCGTCCAAATCGCAGGTAGTGGCAAACGTGCAACAGTCGTTGCTAGCGTATTAGCGAATACATTGGAGAGCATTGAGATAGACATGATAAGCACCGTAGCTATTAATAGATGATAAAAACCAATTGCTAGCTCTTTTTTTAAAGCAGTTCTGATTGGTATAGTCTATTTTACTAGGGTGATTTGATATATTATCTCTATATAAGTTCATTGATGAATAAATATCTCAAATAGATATCATATAAATCGTTATTTTCTTATATTAAAATTTTTAGTGATAATATTTATAAAAATTGATAAAAAACTCTGCTGTTAAGGATGTCCTGATATGAGCCATACTTTAGATAATATTGATAAAGCTATTTTGAACTTGCTGCAAGATGATGCGACATTACCGCTTAAAACTGTCGCAGAGCGAGTGCACGTATCCATTGCGACGGCGCAGCGGCGTATACAAGCGCTAATAGATAGTGACGTGATTACCAAACAAGTAGCCATCGTCAATCCTGACAAAGTGGGCTATGGCCTGACAGCCGTAGTGATGATAGAAATGGAGCGCTCTAACACTTCAATGCAGCATCGGTTTGAGCGCTTGATGGATGCGCAATCACGAATCATGAGCTGCTATGAAGTATCGGGTGATTTTGATTTTATGTTGATGGTCAATGCCAAGAATATGAGCGACTATCATCAGTTCACGCGCAGCTTACTGACTTACGAAAATAATGTGCGCAATTTCAAAAGCCAGTTTGTGATGAACTTTACCAAGAGTGGAACCAAAATCACGCTAGATTAATTATAATTAATCCGTCTCAGCTGAGGCTATCTATCATATGAAAATGGATGATGAGTAGCTAAGTTGCCTCTAAACCCTGTAGGGTATCACCAAATATCTGATGAAAATCAAACTCTAATCACTCATTTCGTAAGCCCATTTTTTAGACAAGGAAGCCTAATCATGACTGACCACACAAATGCTACTCAGAAGAATATGCAAGCGTCATTAAAACCGTTAAACCCATTAAATTCAAAAAGGGTAATAGCAGGTGCTCTGTTTGCTACGGTATTAGCTAGCTCAGGCTGTGCGACTAGCTCACTATTAGACAATAGCGGGCATGTCACTACGAACACGACGAAGCAGATACTGTCTGAAGATCAAATTGTTGCCTTTGGTCGTCCTGCGCATGCGTTACCAAAAATGCCAAACGCGTCAATGGTTATCGTAGGAGAAAAGAACAGCTACGTCCTCACCCAAGGTGGGACAGAAATGGTGAACTTACTGAGTAATCTCACGCAAAAAAATATTCAAGTGGATAACGACATGAGCTTTCATGTACCCAATAATGATGGGTACTTCCAAGGTGAGATGAAATTGTCTTATGCTAAATTAAAAGATGAATTTGGGCGCTCAGATTATCAGTTCTTTTTGCAAAATAATGGTAAAGAGTGCACCTCAGCGAGTGATCAACGTATCAATGCTCAGCGCTTCTGCTTTAGCGTTCCTGTCAAAGGCGCTATCTATCCGCAAGTTAGTAACTTAGGATTGATTCAGTCAAACTATCGCGCACTGACCAAACCATATACGGTGAGTTTCTATACACAAACTCAGCAGGATGTCGTCACTCGTAGCGGTCCAAATGGCGCACAAAAGCTAGTACTGCTACCCTTTGCCCTCGCCTTTGACGTGGTTACTTTCCCGCTTCAGTTATTAGATTAGATCGTTAAACTACTAGACCGCTCATCGTCTAGTATCAGGGTACACTATGAAAGCTACGTTATAAAAGCCCCTTTATATAAGGCACGTTATCGAAAGGTATTCCGTACCCGACCGTAACGTGCTTGTTTAATATTTTAGAATAACTTTTCGACCAATGTTTTAGGATAGCTTTGTTTCGCGGTTTTTGCTGCTCGAAACATCATTTCATCTGCTTCGACAGGGCCTGCAACGTCGCATAAGCATATATAAGCCAGCTGCATCAAATTATTTAACAGGTGCTCATTATCAGGTACAGACGGGCGATTGCCTTCTAAAAACTGACTGATGTTAAGACTATGCCCTTTGAAGGTGCGCTCTTGCGAAACAGTTTGGTGCATGGTCAGAAATAGATTGCGACTTTCTGTTTCTGATAGCTGGCTACGCAGCGCTTCTATGACAGTATAAAACGCCAAAACCAGCTCAGAGACAGGGACTGGCGCTTTGACTGTTTCATTATGGCTATTGTGACTGTCAGACTCTACTGTTTGCTGACTGTCCGCTTGCAACGTAGCCCAAAACCCTTTCCTAATATCGGACTTACAAGCTTGCAGCTCAGGATAGCGCCGTGTCGCATCCAAGACGCACTGCTGCATCATTTTTACAGAGACCGTCGAGTATCGCTGCCACTGTGATTTGAGCAGTCGCACCTCTTCAGGATGTAGATAATCGGCAAGTACTTCTGCCATCGCAGTCACAGCTTGGTCTACGGATTGAGTATCAATATTCATCAGCTCTCTCCTATAAATGCCGCTCGGTTAAACTCTTGGAATCAAACATTTGCTTCTGGAACTCAGGGTATCCAAGCTCTGCATGCTCGGTATAATCAAGGCCTCGCTGCTCATGTAAGCGGCTTGCTTTTAACCCAAAGCTTAGATCAATAAGCTTATACATCACTAGACCCAGTCCCAGTCCCCAGCCTAATGCCACGCCGACACCCAGCGCTTGTACGCCAAGCCGTGATAAGTTAAATAAATCTCCTGTATAAAACAATCCTGCGGCGAGTGTACCCCATGCCCCGCCAAAGCCATGTACTGCCACTGCCGAGACCACATCGTCTACCTTGAATTTTAATAATGCTTGCGACGATAAGATATATACCACGGAAGCAACCGCACCGATAATAATCGCAAAGACAGGCGTTGTGGTCGCACAACCTGCAGTAATCGATACGAGACCAATCAAGCTGGCATTGACACTATCGCTAAGTAAAATGGCTTTGTTAAGCGATCGGGAGATCAACATATAACTCACCACCGCACTGACTGCTGCGACAAAAGTATTGACTGCGATTAGACCAATATTGCCCGTGATAGATAATGTCGATCCAGCATTGAAGCCGAACCAGCCAAACCATAGAATAAATCCGCCTAGCGCTAGCAACGTCATGTTATGACCTGCGATGAGTCTTGGCGTGCCATCAGGTGCAAAGCGGCCTAGCCTCGGGCCAATGACCAAGATACCTGCCAGCGCCAACCAACCACCGATAGAATGCACAACGGTAGACCCAGCAAAATCAATAAAGCCAAGCTCAGCTAGCCAACCTGTACCGCCGAAATATCCGCCCCACACCCAACTGGCAAATACAGGATAGATAAACAAACAAATCAAACAGGCGGCGACTGCATAGCCGATGAACGAGACGCGCTCTGCCATCGCACCACTCGCAATCGTCACCGCTGTCGCTGCAAACATCATCTGAAAAAACATCAATGCCCAGTCCATATTGGATAACGCGACTGGCATAAAGTGATCCGTGCCGACAAATCCGGAGTGATTGGTACCCATCATCAGCCCAAAACCCACCAAGTAGAACGCTAGACCGCCGATACACATGTCAGTGTAATTTTTCATCATCACGTTTACCGCGTTTTTCGCTCGTACTGATCCGCTCTCAAGTAGAGCAAAACCTGCCTGCATAAAGAACACCAATACCCCGCCCCAGATAATCCAAGCGATATTTTGATATTCGAGCAGCTGTGCCACGGTCAATGTGTCGGCCTCAGCAGCTTGGGCGCTACCCATTGCTGCAAACAATACTGTACTTAGCACCAGCCTATTACTTAGCGATAGTTTTAATGGTTGTAATAGTTTTAATAATGTCTTTATCGTGTCCAGTCCAACAGATGATGTTCTCATTTTATCTCCAAACACTTATCTAGCCGTTCAAATTTTATCGGTGCACCATTTTCACTCATCAGTGTGCACAAATAAGCCCTAACAGGGGTGGAGCAAAACCTGTGCCAAAATCTACTATGAGAAATTAAGAAAAGTCATAAGTATAAGAAAACAAATGATTAGTATTAACCAAATTCATATTTTGATTATTGTGCTTGTACTCATGTAATTATGAATTGAACGAGGATGGAGAATATTACTTAATATAAGGTTTATAGCGCCAATTATGCGACTGTTCTGCCTAGACTACTTTTGCCATTATCTTGCTGTGCTGACAGCTTACTTTGCATGAGCAGTTTATCTCATGCTATCAATAACTTATCATTAATCACCCATCATAGAATAGGTCGCATAGTGAGTTGAATTCATGTTAAAATGAGCGCTTTTAAATGAGCCGTTAATATTTTTAATAAATAACGGCTTTTTTTAGTGCCATTTTTCTATTCAACAGGTCCGCCCATGTCTGCCGATACCATCGCCCGCACCGCCTTTAAACAAGGCACAAAACCTCTTTTCGATTACGACAAACACTGGGCGAGCTGCTACGAGCCTGCGCCCTATCTGCCTATGAGTCGCAAAGAGATGGATGATTTGGGCTGGGATGCCTGTGATGTCATCATCATTTCAGGTGATGCTTATGTCGATCACCCAAGCTTTGGTATGGCGATCATCGGTCGTCTATTAGAGTCGCAAGGGTTTCGCGTGGGTATTATTGCTCAGCCAGACTGGAAGAGCAAAGACGCCTTTATGGAACTGGGCAAACCTGTCTACGCTTATGGCGTGACCGCAGGTAACATGGATAGCATGATTAACCGCTATACCGCTGACCGCAAGATTCGTAGCGATGACGCTTATTCACCAGGCAACGTGGCAAACAAACGCCCTGACCGTGCCGCTATCGTTTATAGCCAGCGCTGCCGCGAAGCGTATCCTGATGTGCCTATTATCTTGGGCGGTATTGAGGGCAGTCTACGCCGTATCGCTCATTATGATTATTGGTCAGACAAAGTCCGCCGTAGTATCTTGCTAGACGCGCGTGCTGATGTCTTATTATATGGTAATGCTGAGCGTGCGATCGTCGATGTGGTACATGGTCTGTCTAAAGGCTATAGCTTTGAGCAGATGAGTAAATTGCGCGGTACGGCTTATTTATTGACTCCGACTCGTCGTCATTGGCAAGAAGACATGACTG
Organism: Psychrobacter nivimaris; assembly: GCF_904846365.1. Lineage (GTDB taxonomy): Bacteria > Pseudomonadota > Gammaproteobacteria > Pseudomonadales > Moraxellaceae > Psychrobacter > Psychrobacter nivimaris_B. Next base: position 4,695 of record NZ_CAJHAL010000009.1, on the reverse strand, counting down.
AGGTTGCGAGTAACGATGTCGATACTGTCGGTCGTGTCGATCCAATTATCAACCCTTATGTGATGACCGAAGACGTTGATAGCTGTTCAATTGAGCAGAACAAACCATCGGACTCGCCTGTTGGCCAAGCCATGCCTTCATCTATGTCATCGCAATATCAGGGTTTTGTCGCTGAGCCAGTTGCCAATAAAGTTATCAACGCTGAACAAGTCGATGAAGAGACGCAAGTGGTGCAAATGCGCGGTTTTGATAAGCCAATGACCGCACGTAAGCATAAGCTAAAAATGCCACCACGTGAAAAAACCGTCATTCGTCTGCCTGACTATGAGCATGTCAAATCGGACCCTGTGCTTTATGCTCATGCAAGTCGTATTCTGCATTTAGAGACCAATCCAGGTAACGCCCGTGCGCTCGTGCAACGTCATAGTAGCGGTGCTGGTAACTCGCATACCTCTATCGACGTTTGGCTCAATCCGCCACCAGTGCCACTCTCGACAGAAGAGATGGATTATGTGTTTGACTTGCCGTATGCACGCCTGCCGCATCCAAGCTATGGCGATGCGCGTATCCCTGCTTATGACATGATTAAATTTTCGGTCAATATCATGCGCGGCTGTTTTGGTGGTTGTACCTTCTGCTCGATCACTGAGCACGAAGGCCGTATTATCCAGAGCCGTTCAGAAGATTCGATCTTGCGCGAAGTAGAAGCGATTCGTGATACTGCACCGAACTTTACTGGTGTGATATCTGACCTTGGTGGCCCAACAGCCAACATGTACCGCCTCAGCTGTAAAGACGAAACGATTGAAAAGAACTGCCGTAAGCCGTCTTGTGTCTATCCGGACGTCTGCGAAAACCTGATTACCGATCACAGTAATTTGACTAAGCTATATCGCAAAGCGCGTGATATCAAAGGCGTGAAAAAAATCCTGATTGCTTCAGGCTTGCGTTATGATTTGGCAGTAAAAGATCCTGAATACGTGAAAGAATTGGTCAGTCATCACGTCGGTGGTTACCTCAAGATTGCGCCTGAGCACTCTGAAGAAGGCGTGCTATCGAAGATGATGAAACCTGGCATGGGCAGCTATGATCAGTTCAAAGCCATGTTTGAACAGTTCAGCCAAGAAGCGGGCAAAGAGCAATATCTGATTCCTTACTTTATTGCCGCCCATCCGGGAACCAAAGATGAAGATATGATGAACCTTGCGCTTTGGCTCAAAAGTAATGGCTACCGTGCTGACCAAGTACAGGCGTTTTATCCAAGCCCAATGGCGACCGCGACTACCATGTATCACACGCACAAAGATCCGCTACATAAGGTCAGCCGTGATGAAGGTGACATGGATATCGTCAAGTCTGGTAAGCAGCGCAAACTGCATAAAGCGTTCTTGCGCTATCATGATCCAAAAAACTGGGTATTACTACGTAAAGCGCTACAAGACATGGGTCGTAGTGACTTGATTGGTAAAAATCGTGGTTGCTTGATTCCACCATTTAACGCCAGTTTAGAAGGGCGTGATGCCGCGCAAGATACTTATCAGTCAGCGCGCAAAAAGAATAGCCGTGTTGGCAATGACTCAGTGAAGCGTAGTAATGGCTCGTCAAACAACAGTAAGAAGAAAGTCAGCAAAGGCAATTTCCAGACTCAGCATACTGGTCTGCCACCACGTAAAACCAAGTAGTATTCATAGCAAGTAATGTTCATAGTATAAAAGTACACGCTCAATCTAACGCGTGTTAAGTAAAACAAAAGCGTCTATCAGCCACTCGGTGATAGACGCTTTTTTATGCACCAATTTTATAGACGCGCACTTCATAGCTAACACGGCTTACTTTTCACCATGTCGCAAATTGCAAGTTACATTAGACAGCGGTTGGGTAACGAAGCTAACAGGTAATGAACAATTTCTAACATTGAAATAGTTCGTTTTCGCTACTATAACCCTCATATGCTAAACGCATCATTAAGAACAAGTAAATGACATCAGCGAAAAGCTTTGGAGAGCACTATGAAAATGATAACTAAAATTGCGACCACCCTACCAGTCCTTGCCTTATTGAGCGCTTGTGCGACTACCGCACCCACTACCCCAGATGCAACTGATACGCCAGTTCCAGAAAAAGTAACCGCTGCCTATGATCGTATGGCACCAGCACCGTACACCTGTACCGATGACAGCAAAATCATGGCAAAGCAATCTATCAATAAAGAACAAGTGATGCTCAACGCTACCCTACCAAAAGTAAAATGGGCTGAGCAGCCAATCATCCTAAATGGTAAAGTGAAAGGCGAAGTCGCAAGCTATGTAAACGACTCAAACCCAGAAGTCGTCTATGCATGGCACATGAAAGGTGACAAAGGTATTTTTGCGATGAAATGGGCTGATGGTAAAGAATACCAAGTAAACTGCCAAATCTAATCAGTTAAAGATACGCTCATATCGTAATAGACAAATAGTCGTAATAGACAAAAAGCAGTCATTAAATAGTGGCTGCTTTTTTATGCGTGTTCGTTTGATGTTTTTATAAAAATGGCTATAAAAATCAGTATCAGATAGATAGTTGTACAGTCAGTTCAATATAATTTCGATACAAGGAAACCGAGTGCAAGTTATACATTAGTATGCTTAGCGAGGATGACGATGTAGCGGATTTATATAGACTTGACTATATAGTTGATTAAATTAAAAAGTAGTATAAGGCAGCCGAGTGCAGATGTAACTGTGATACTGCAAGCGAGGTTAACGTTGTCATTCTTTTATAGAGGATTAGACTATATCAAAACTTACCATCTGATGTATTTCGCTAGAGAAGCACAAAGAAAGCTGTCAAAATAGCAGGTAAAGAAAATCAATCATGACCAACAATCAAAAGGGTAACTCGATGGCAAAGCGTCTGATAAGTATGATGGTAATTGCAACGGCAAGCATGTGGGCGCTAATAGGCTGTGACAATGCTACCGATTCCGTCGATGCCACTGAGCAAACTGCGGAGACAGCAACAGATCCAACTGCATCGGCAGCCGATACCATCGACTGGTCACTGGTAGATAGCGGTGCAAAGCCTGCTGACCCTACCAATTATAAGTATCCGTTTGCCATCGATAGTCAAAACGTCCGAGACTATGCAGATTACTTCAAAGTGGACGCTGCGACCGCTCAGCATAATCTGACGGTGAGCATGGCAAGTAACGAAGCGCTATCGAAAGCATTAGATCAGCTGAGCGAAACCTATGTCTCACATGAGCTAACCGATGGCAATGAGATGACGCTTATCATTCATACCACGCCTGATGTCGCTGCCAGTCGCTATGATTATGTGCTGTCTGATGACTTTGCCAAAGGACTGGTGCTACCTATCGTGATTCAGCCAGATGGTAAGAAAGGTGATGTGAAGGCGCATGGGGAAATGAGTGAGTAAAGATTAATAGCGTGTGTTTTGACTTATATGACACACGCTACTATTTTATTACGAAGTATGGCGGTAAGGATTGTTTGAGAGTTCGATTTTTATTTTTTTTCCTAAACTATTCGTACCACATAATAGCTTCGCTAAGTAAGGCTGATATTGCGTTGCAGCTGGTGCGATGTAAATTTTGTCTAAATTCGCTTTTACCTCTGGTTCGTACTCTACGTATAGAAACTTGCCAAAATCCATTTTAACTTTAGGGTCATCAAGTGAGGTGATATATACCATACGGCATTCTTGCTCTTCTTGAAAAGCTGAATGTTTGACTAGATATTTTAGAGGTAAGATTATCATATCCAGTAAGCTATCTATTTTATCTGAATCTTCTTTACTTAGTTTTTTTAAAGATTTCTTCTTATCTATAGCATCGTTATAAATACTTTTTAACTCTATAAACGCCTCTCTAAAATCTTCGGTTTTCTTGTCTATATAATTCTCATATTCAATGCACTCAATTTCAGCTTTAGGGATACTACCTCCTTCCAAATTTTCACGACCAAACTCACGGAAAAATGTTAACCGGTTGCGTTGAGCTAGATGGATATAGTCGGAGGTAGGATCAATATAAACGCATCTCATGACTGATTGCTTTTCTATTCTCTTAGCTGAACTATCACCTTCATCTGAATTATTTTTTACATTTTTTATCGTTCTATTAATAAATATATTGTTCATACAGGACTGGGAGTCATTCTCTTTAAAGAAATCTTTATTAAAAACCAAGCTAACACCAGAAGCTTCTTTGTTATCTTCTTTTCCATATAATCGAAACTGATTGAGCTATGCTGAAGAAACCGTACAACTAAACTTGGTAAACTAAGCGTATTAACTGGAGTTTACCATGACCAAGAAAGTAAGAACCTACAGTGACGAATTTAAAGCAGAAGCCGTTAAGAAAATAGCAGACAATAACGGTAATGTTTCAGCCACAGCCAAGCAACTTGGCATAGCGATGCAAACGTTATCGAACTGGCAGAACAAAGCCAATCAAGGCAAGCTTATTGGCACAGAACAATATGATCCTGATCTTATGAGTGCTCTTCAAGAAATAAAGCAGCTCAAGCGGCAGCTTAAAGTAGCCGAAGAGGAGCGCGAAATTCTAAAAAAGGCGACGGCGTACTTTGCAAGGCACAGCTAGTCAGGTACGCCTTCATCAAAGATAACCAGCACCTCTTTCGCATCATCACTATGTGCCGCGTGCTAAGTGTTAAGTTATCAAGCTATTAC
>NZ_CAJHAL010000008.1:0-98534 GCF_904846365.1 Psychrobacter nivimaris | reverse complement strand
ATGTCATCGAAGCTTTTCATGCTGCTGGCCATTTGCTCAGCCAGTTTCTTGATGTCAGATTGGTTAGTCATTGCTTATTCTCCTGTTAGTGGATTATAAGCAGTTACACAAAGTTTGGGAAACTCTCCATCTCTGAGCTATTGGCTATTGGCTATTGGCTATGAAATAGAGTACAAAAAACCTAAGATTAATACTTACATAGCGGTGCTAAAGCGTTGACATCATAGTGTGGCTTCTTTACCATCTTACTATGTATATGACCTGTCAATCCACTACTTGGATCGACGGGTTATTTTTATTTTAGTGTCTTTACTTTTATTTTCATACTCTGCCTATCTACTTATGCAACATTATAAGCTTGCTCATATTATTTATCGGAGTATTATCGTCGGCACTACACTCTCCTTGCTGCGTCAATCTTAGTCGATTGATAGCAGTGTTTGTTTATTAATAACAACTACCTTAATAACAATTACCGCAAAGAATAAAAAGTTGCTTACCATGGTTTTTCCATTGTCTTTCAAAGATTTTAAAAGCTATAGCTTACGTTTAGGCGTACTTGCCCTCCCTATCTTAATCACTCAGTTTTGCCAAGCCGCACTTGGCGTGGTCGATGCCATCATGGCAGGTCAAGTTTCGGCGCTCGATTTGGCTGCGGTAGCCGTTGGATCTGGTATTTGGCTACCGCTGTTTTTATTGGCCACAGGTGTGCTTATCGCAACCACGCCTCTAATTGGTGAAGCGATTGGTCAAGATCAGCACGGACAAGTACCACATATCACGCAGCAGTCTCTATGGACCGCCAGTGTCATTGGCATTATCGGTTTTATCATTGTTAATTTGGCTCCCAATGTTCTTGGCATTATGGGTGTCCCAGAAAACATTCAGCCGATAGCGACACAGTATTTACATGGTGTCTCATTTGGTTTCCCAGCGCTCGCTGTATATGCTGTTCTACGCAGTTATTGTGAGGCATTGGGTCGTCCTGAGCCTGTGACTGTCATTAGTATCATTGGCCTACTCGCAGATATTCCCTTGAACTATATTTTTATTCATGGGTTATTTGGCATGCCAGAAATGGGTGGTGCAGGCTGCGGGGTGGCGACAGCATTGGTGTTATGGATAAATGTCCTATTGCTTGCGGCCTATACTAGCTTCACAAAACGTCGCGAATTTGTGAGCACGCGATTTTTTTATGGCTTCTCTAGCCCTAATCGTACGCAGATTAAAAAGCTGTTAAAACTTGGTATTCCTATTGGCATCTCTATTTTCTTTGAAGCCAGTTTATTTAGCTTAGGCGCACTCGTTATCAGTCCCTTGGGTGAGCTAGCAACAGCATCGCATCAAGTGGCACTGTCAGTGACCTCACAGCTATTTATGATACCGATATCTGTCGCCATGGCGCTCACTATCATGGTCTCCAATCGATTTGGCCAAAAAAACCTATTAGCACTGCGCCAAGTGCAAGCTACTGGACTGGTATGGACCGTATTGATCGCTTTGACTTGTATGCTTGGGATATGGCTATTCAGACCAGAACTGGCAGCAGCATTCACGGATAACCCAGAAGTTAGAGCCCAGTCTATGCATTTGCTTATCTTTGCACTTGCCTATCAATTATTTGATGGCTGGCAGGTTAACGTTGCTGGTATATTGCGCGGCATGCAAGATACCACTATACCGATGTGGGTAACGCTCTTCTGCTATTGGTTAGTTGCCCTACCACTTGGCGTTTATCTAGTACGTTTCACTGACGTTGGTGCGCAAGGATTTTGGATGGCGTTGATTACAGGTTTGTTCTTATCATCTATTTTACTTACTTTGCGTCTACGCTATCAGCAAAAACGCTTAACTATACTATGGGGTTGAGCCAATTGCTTATGGATTGCATTTTATAATCATTGTTAGCGTTATTTGATCATACAGACTATGAAAAATCGTAGATATTTTCTTACTAAAAAGATGGCTTACGTCAAAATATGTAAAAATTCTCAGTTAACAACTGTACATTGATTGCTCATTGCCCTGAATCTAGGTATCATTAGCAATTAATTAGACAATATTTAGTTACACTATTTCTCGAATTTAGTACAAGGCCAGATAAAAACTATGGATATTGAAAAAATACGCACCCTCATCGCCCTTATGGAAGAAAGTGAACTGGTTAATTTAGAAATCAGTTCTGACGACGAGCATATTAGCTTAACTCGTCACTATGACGCGCCTGCGCCAACTATGATGGCTGCGAGCGCTGCTCCTGCTGCCGCTGTTGAAGGCAAACCTGCAGAAAAAGCGGGTAGCGTTGAGTCTTCACCAATGGTTGGTGTTTTCTATTCAGCACCAAGCCCTAATGACCCACCATTTGTGAAAGTCGGTCAAAAGGTTCAGGCAGGTGATACTTTAGGTATTATCGAAGCCATGAAAATCATGAACCCGCTTGAAGCGACTCAAAGTGGTATTGTTGACGAAATCTTGGTAGATAACTCTGAAGTCGTACAGTTCGGTCAACCTGTCATACGCTATAAAGCGTAACGATATTTGCCATACTTTATTTCATTATGGCTGACTTTTGGTATATATACCGCGTCAATGCTAAATAACATGATGCTATGTATCGAAACTCAGTCAATGACTGACGCTTCGACAAGGATGAACCCATGATAAAAAAATTGCTCATTGCCAACAGAGGTGAAATTGCCCTGCGCATCGTCCGCGCCTGTAAAGCGCTAGGTATCGAAACGGTAGGTGTCTACTCTACTGCTGATGCCAACTTGATGCACTTGCGCTTTGTTGATGAGGCAATTTGTATTGGCAAGCCTAATGCTAACCAAAGCTACCTTGATATCAATACCATCTTAACCGCTGCTGAAATCACTGGTGCAGATGCTATCCATCCTGGTTATGGCTTTTTGTCTGAGAATGCTGAATTTGCTGAACAAGTAGAAGAAGCAGGATTGACCTTCGTTGGTCCTAATGCTGATCATATTCGCCTCATGGGCAACAAAGTTTCTGCCATTAACGCCATGAAAAAAGCTGGCGTACCAACTGTACCTGGTTCAGTTGGCGCTGTGACCCTGCATAATGCTGAAGAGCAAGCACGCAATATCGGCTTTCCACTATTGATTAAAGCGGCCTCTGGCGGCGGTGGACGCGGTATGCGTGTGGTTGAACGCTTTGACGAACTAATTGGTCAGGTACAAGCCGCCAAACAAGAAGCTGAGCTATGGTTCGGTGATGACACTGTCTATATGGAGCGCTATCTACAAAACCCGCGCCACGTAGAAGTACAGGTGCTAGGTGATGGTAATGGTAATGCTATCCATCTATATGATCGTGATTGCTCATTACAGCGTCGCCATCAAAAAGTCCTAGAAGAAGCACCTGCCCCAGACATCCCAGATGATGTACGTGAGCCAATCTTAAAAGCTTGCGTAAAAGCGTGTGAGCTTGTTAAGTATCGCGGTGCCGGCACATTTGAGTTCTTGTTTGAAAATAACGAATTTTTCTTTATTGAAATGAACACTCGTGTACAGGTTGAGCATCCAGTGACTGAGATGATTACTGGTATTGATGTTGTTGTCGAACAGCTCAAAATTGCTGCCGGTTACGGCCTGTCTTATCGTCAGAGTGAGATTGAGATTCAGGGTCATGCGATCGAATGTCGTATCAATGCCGAAGATGCAGCGACTTTCGTACCTTGCCCAGGTACTATCAGTCAATTGTTCACGCCAAGTGGTTCTGGTATCCGTTTTGACTCTCATCTATACCCTGGCTATGAGATACCGACCTATTACGATTCATTGATTGGTAAGCTTATATGTCACGGTCAAACTCGTCAGCAAGCTATTGCTAAGACAGTACATGCTCTTGATGAGCTGATTATCGAAGGTATCAAAACCAACATACCTTTGCATCGTGATGTAATTTTGGCGGATGATAACTTCACTCGTGAAGCGCAAAACATTCATTATCTCGAAAGAGAGCTGCTGACTGCGAATAAAGCTAAAAAAGACTTGTAGGCTAAAATACTTATAGAGTTCGCTAAGTTTAATTAAAACAGCACATAAAAAAACCGCTATCAATATAGCGGTTTTTTTATGTCATCAATAAGCTATCAATTATACGTAAAGTACAAAGAGCATATCTGATTACGGTAACACTCTATTGAAGTTCATAAAGCACTCGTTACCATCAGGGTCAGCACACCATTGCATCTGATTACCATCATGATTAATAAATGCAATTAACGCTTCATCAGTCTGGTCGATCTGATTGCCTGAGCAGTCTACTTCATTATTATCATAAACAGTCTTGATCGCAATAACTGGCAGCCCTTCTTCACGATGGGTAACCAGATATCGGCCGTATGTCCACTCTTTGCCACTGACAGACCACATCTCATTATCCGCACTAAAGTTATATAGCTCACGGCACTGGTTAGACTTACCAACTGACGCAAGTAAGTTCTTACTAGTAGTTGGTTTGATGTTTAGAACCCGATCTTCACTTTGAGTCAGTACGCCACCGTCCATGCCCGTCATTACCTTAGGCTCTACTCTGCTTGCTTGTTGCACACTATTTGATACTGACTGGTTAGCTTCCGCTTCCTTGGTCATCATGGCGTGAGTAGAATGAGCGCTGCTGTCCAAGTCTATTTCCCACTGTCCAGCGATGGCTGGACTAATATGAGTGGTGATGGACGGCTTGGTAATAGCCTCACCATTCGCAGGCAACGAAGCCAAAATAGATGCTAGCGTGAATGAAGCAAATGAAATAGGTTCCATAATTAACCTTTTATTTATAATATTTTAATATATACATTAGCGTAAGTCTTAGACACCAAAAACACAAGTAACATTATGCTATTGCTCATAAACCTGTAGTCGGAATTTCATAGGTATTTATAGCAAAAAATAACGCCATCGCTTTACTTGCTAGAAACAAGGAGCGATGGCGTTATTAGCATACAGAATTCTGCGTGATATTAATGACTACTTAATATTAAGCAGCTTCTGTGTTTAGCGCTTGAGCAAAAGCCGATAATGCCCCTTTTAGCATGGCTGATACCGTACTGCTACAAGTACCGATACCTGAATATACCTCGCCATCGACATTTAACTGAATATAAGCAGCAGCGTTGGCATTAGTTTTGTTATCACTATTGGTATCATCATCGATACCATTACCACTGTTATGATGCGGGTTAATCGCATGCTCTGCATAGTTAATAATATGTAGTGATTTGCCAGTATGCTGCGCAAGTCCGTCAATAAACGATGATAATGGGCCGTTACCCGTGCCATCAATATCAATGGTATCGCTATTCATCTGTACTTGACCACTAAAGTAAACCGCGCCGCCTTTATTGTTGACGCTATAGTCTAGTAGTTCAAACTTACCTTGCTGCAAATAAGTATCTTCAAAGGTCTGCAAGATTTCATCATTCTGCAGCTCGCGTGCCGCCGCTTCAGCTTGCTTTTGTACCACACGGCTAAAGTCGATCTGCATCCAACGTGGTAAGTTGAAACCATAGTTACGCTGCAAGATATATGCGACGCCACCTTTACCCGACTGGCTATTGATACGTACCACATCTTGATAGCTACGCCCAATATGCGCAGGATCAATGGGTAGATAAGCCACGTCCCAGACATTGTCTGTTTCGCTCTGATTACTTTCATTGTAGTCGAGAGATTTTTTGATAGCATCTTGATGTGAGCCACTAAATGCCGTGAAGACCAACTCGCCTACATAAGGATGACGAGGGTGCAATGGTAAATTATTGCATTCGCTCACCACCTGTACGATTTCACTCATGTTGCTAAAATCAAGCTCAGGATCGATACCTTGGCTAAACAAGTTCATGGCCATGACCATGATATCCATGTTACCTGTACGCTCACCGTTACCAAGCAATGTGCCTTCGATACGATCCGCGCCCGCAAGCACGCCCAATTCGGCGGCAGCTACCGCACAGCCACGGTCATTATGAGTATGCAAGCTCACAATCACATGCTCGCGCTGGGCCAGATTGCGGCAGAAGTACTCTACTTGATCAGCAAAGACATTAGGCATAGAGGCCTCAACAGTCGCTGGTAAGTTAAAAATAACTTCCTGACCCTGCTGTGGTTGCCACACGTCACACACTGCATCGCAAACCTCTACAGCATATTCAGTCTCTGTCTGGCTAAAGCTCTCTGGCGAGTACTGAAATACCCAATCTGTCTCAGGGTACTTTGCTGCATATTCTTGCAATAGCTTAGCACCTGCAATAGCAATCTCTTTGATTTCAGCTTTATCTTTGCCATAGACTTTTTCACGTTGTACACGGCTGGTTGAGTTATAGACATGGACAACCGCACGTTTCGCACCTTTTAATGATTCAAAAGTACGGGCAATCAAATGCTCGCGCGCTTGTACCAATACTTGTAACGTCACATCTTCAGGTACGTGGTTTTCTTCGATAAGCTTACGCGCAAAGTCAAACTCTACCTGCGCCGCTGACGGAAAACCAATCTCAATCTCTTTAAAACCCACATCTACTAAAGTCTTAAAGAAGCGCATTTTTTGTTCAATGGTCATCGGATCAATCAGTGCTTGGTTACCATCACGCAGATCCACACTTGCCCATATCGGTGACTTCTCAATTGTTTTGCTTGGCCAAGTACGATCTGGCAGCGATGGCGCAAATGCAAATGGACGGTATTTACGGAAGTCAAAAGCGGCACTTTTTGGTGTGATCTTTGCAGTCCCTGTGGCTGCGGTGTGCGTGGCTTGGTCAGACATAATCAATCCTTAGATGATATGGTTATTTATATATTTAGCTAGGCGATTAGCTGTTGATTAGATCAGTATTTATCATACGAGATAACTAGTGTTCATACCATAATAATATCAAAGTTTCACAGAGAGAAACCTGCTTTCTTTTACTTTATTTTCTGTTGTTTTAGTGGAAAAACACAATTTAGACATTATAATCGAATAAATTCACTATTAAGGCTTGAGAAATGCCAGACAATCATATTGATAGTACAGGAACTGCAGATATAGACGAGATAGATAGACAGTTGCTACGCTTATTGCAAACACAGGCGCGTATGAGCATTACTGAACTCGCTGAGCGCGTCAACCTGTCTGCTACCCCTTGCGCACGTCGTATCAAGCGCTTAGAAGATGCGAACATTATCACTGGCTACCATACCAAAACCGATGCGCAAAAACTTGGCTATCCGCTAGCCGTGTTTATCGCTATTAGTATGGATCAACATACAGCAGAACGTTTTGAGCAGTTTGAACGCAAAGTTCAGAGCTTTGAGGAAGTCATTAGCTGTAGTATTGTCACAGGACGCACGGAAGACTATCTGATTAAGGTCAGGGTACGTGATATGACACATTACGAAGAGTTTTTATTGCATCGCCTCAATCGTATCGAAGGCGTGGCCCAAGTTCATACCAGTTTTGAATTACGAGAAGTATTTAGCCGTAGCGTGGTTTAGACGAGCTTAGCTGTCTTTGGCGACTGTCGACGAAACCATACCAATAGTACAAATCCGATCATTAATCCGATAGCAGCGACAAGCAACCCTGCATTGAAATTGCCATCTCTCCCTGCCAGTGCCACTGTCACCAAAGGTCCCAAAAACTGCCCCAATGCATAAGCCAACGTTGCCAAAGCAATCAGTAAATTAGAATAGGCAGGATTGATGTTTTTAAACAGTGTCAGTGTCATCGATACCATACCGACGAAGGTCAATCCCAAAATCGCAGCATTGCCATATAATCCAAATGCACCATCAAACCATATCGGCAAGCACATCCCAAATGCTTGCAATACCGTCAGCCCCATTAAGGTTTTTATCTCACCGATACGTTTGGCAAGCGCGCCCCATAGGGGGTTTGACAACATCGCAAAAATACCAACGACCAACCAAATCATGAGTCCAGCATACGTCTGTGTTGTTAGACGTTGTGCTGCCATAACGGGTAAAAAAGTTGCTGAGCTGATATAACCAAACCCTGCCAGTACGTAGCTGACAAAAAGTAAAGTAAGCGCTTTATGGTGTCCAGAAATTGCTTCGTATAAGGAGCGTTTAAAGTTTACATAGGTCTGGTGCACTGACACGTGTTGCTTGGCATCAATCTGCTGTGAATCAACAGCCCGTACTTGTCTTGGCTTTATCGCATACAGTAGCCATACAAGCGGCAAACTGGTGACACCTGCGACTAGCCAAATTACATCGAAGTGATAGTCTAACTTCAATAGCCACCACGTCACGATGGCAGAAGCGCTAATGCCAACGCCAATACCTGCATAATGAACTGCTGATAATACAGAACGGCGCTCAGGGCTAAGGGTTTGAATGACAAACGATGAGCTTAGAATCATCGCCACGCCACTTGCAATGCCTGCGATTAAGCGGATGATATACCATAGCATGAGCGACATATTTGGTATGACAAGTAGCATCGTGGTGACAACACTGATAATCGCCCACAGCGTCATCGCCTGCCATGTCGAGCGCTGAGGCACAAACATGGCGATAAGTGCACCGATAAAGTAGCCGATATAATTGATTGATGCCAGCCAGCCTGCAATGGTCGTTGATAGCGACAATTGCACCATAATATCCGGTAAGGTGGCAGTAAACAGAAAGCGTCCATAACCCATAACGACTGCCATGCAGTACATACCGATACAGGCAATGGCAGTTTCGTTGGTAATCGTCGGGACCATACGGCTTTTAAAAGCAGTCATCATGACAGAGCCATTTTTGCGGCAATTAGCACACAATCCTTTGTGTTAGACAGTCAAAAGCAGTAATAAATAAACACAGAAATAGAGAAGTTATTAAATATAGTAGGCAAGCATAAAGTATCCGAGAAAACTATGATACGTCTAACGTTGGCGTCTCTACCGTATCTTGCCCTAGCATTTGTACCCGCTGATCGCTAAACATATCCATATCTGGAGCTAGCGTACGCATAAACCGATCAAAATACAACATCTGTTTGGTCAATAGAGCAAAGTCTCGTGGGAAATGGATGCCATGACGTTTGCCAACTTCGACAATCTCAAGCATCATTTTATTGAGCTCATCAGCTTGTTCTTTACTATTAAACGGTACACCGCTGGTAAAGGTTTTATCTTCTGCCATGATGGTTATCATCATACGCTGTAAGTCATTCCCAAGTGCAGTCACATCGACTTTATTGCCACCATGCGTCATTTCCATATCAATCATATGGTGCGCCATGGCTTGGTAGTCACTATCTTGCATGGCTTGCATCATGCCCATACATGCACGCCAGCTCTCAGCTTTGAGCTTACCGACGATACCAAAATCCAAAAATCCAATACGGCCATCGGTCAATAGCATCAAATTGCCCGCATGCAGATCAGCATGGAAACTATTGCACAGCATAAGACTGGCAAACCATGTGTTCAAAGTATCTGCCATAACTTGGGCAGGATCTACACAGTATTGACGCATGAGTGACTCATCGACCATAGAGACGCCATATAGACGGCTCATCGTTAGTACACGCTTGGTAGTCAGCTTTTCATAGACAGTTGGTGCAACGACACGAGTATTACCTGATACCGCTAAAAACTGCTGAAAATCGCGAATATTCTGTGCTTCGGCGATAAAGTCAGTCTCGGCAAGCATACGCAGGCGAATCTCATCAATAATCGGTGCAATACTCGCAAATTTCATCGATGGCATCAATATTTCAAGTAGCTTAGTTACGCCATGCAATACACCCAAGTCGGTCTGCATGATGGTTTCGACGCCAGGTTTTTGTACCTTTAGCACCACTTCATCACCATTGTGCAATCGTGCTGCATGCACTTGAGCGATAGAGGCGGATGCTAGTGGCTCTGAGTCAATATGCGCAAACTTATCAGCGAGCGTCATACCATCAATCGCCAGCTCCTCTGTCAGAACTTGCTCGATATAAGCATAAGACAATGGCGTGGTTTGATCCAAACAGCTCTGGAAAGCCTTGACATAATCACGTGGAAACAGCGACGGTGTACTGGCGATAAACTGACCGATTTTGATATAAGTCGTACCTAACTGCTCAAAGGTTTCTTTGAGTAGCATAGCGTCAGGTTTTTCACCTTTTGCCACTCTTAGCGCAGACAGACCTGCCACGCTCGCTGTTTGGCGAACACGATTAACGACATTAAAAGTATGCTTTAATAAATGCGGACGATGAATTTTCATAAAAAACAACTATGGTAATAAGAAGGAGGTTTGAAGATAGGCAATACAATATAAAAGTGCGTTAAAATCAGATTATTCAGTTATAGTCGGTTCGATATAATTTGGATACAAGGAAGGCAAGTGAAAGTACTACAACTCGTAGACTAAGCAAGCTTAACACCGTATCCAATTTATAGAGAGCTGACTATAGGACTGCTACAGACAGGACACTGTGAGTCTTTTCGATAGCCCATCAGCCGCTGCTGCATCTGACTACCATCCCATATGAGCAGCTTGTTTGTCAGTGGATTTTTGGTTAATCCTAAATATTGTAATGTGGCATTGGCTTGTAGGTTACCCATAACCGCAGTGGTACTGGCCAGCACTCCTGAATTGGCACACGTACGTTCGTCAGCGGCTTCGTCGAGCACTACGGAGCCGAACACGCAATGATAGCAACCAGTATCGAGCTGAGGTTCGAACAGTGCTAGCTGTCCTTGCATCGCAATTGCCGACGCAGACAATAGAGGGATCTGGTAGCGTACACTAATACGATTGATGATGTCGCGCGTGGCAAAATTATCCGTACAGTCTAAGAGTAAGTCCGGCTTGCCTGCTGCCATATCGAGCAATTCATAAGCGTTGTATTCGTCTAATCGTGCCACTGTTCCGCGAGCTTTTATCAAAGGATTGATACGCGCTAACATATGCGCTGCGGTCAGTGCTTTGGGTCTACCAATATCGTCCGGTAAAAATAGCGTCTGGCGTTGTAAGTTGCTCGCCTCAATCTCGTCATCATCAATCAGATGGACATAACCCACCCCAGCACGCACCAATGTCTCAGACGCAGGACAACCAAGGCCGCCTGCCCCTATTATGACCACACGTGCTGTCTTTAATCGCAGCTGAGCGTCCATATCCCAACCGTCTAATAATACTTGCCGAGCATAACGCAGCAGCTCGTCATCCGATAGCTGTACCATCTCTTCTACCATATTCATCTACAACCTATAATCAAAGAAATCTACTACCAAAAAACTATCTACTGGACTTGCCCTAGCGTAACGCGATCATTATCACCGTAGTCTTTTACGGTATGTACTGATTCAAAACCACTATCCAAAAACAACTTGCGAACAGCATCACCTTGATCATATCCATGTTCAATAGCTAATAACCCACCTGTACAGAGATATGTCGTTGCTTGCTGGACGATATGCTCGATATCAGCCAAACCCTGATTGGATGCACTGAGCGCACTAATCGGTTCAGCTGTTAGACCTGCCAAATGCTCGTCTGTCTCGTCAATATAAGGAGGGTTGGAGACGATGATATCAAACTGCGGCTCATCATTAGTAGGTAGCGCTTGATACCAACTGCTTTGGAAAAATTCGACATTGGCAACATTATTGCTCACGGCATTGTGCTGAGCAACTTTGAGCGCCTCTGACGATAAATCGACTGCCACGACTTGCAAATTAGCGTGTTTTAATTCATGGGCAAGACTGATAGCGATACAACCTGACCCTGTCCCCAAGTCTAGTAATCGTTTATTACTAAGTTGCGCTGGCTGAGCGTTTATCCAGTTCAATACCTGCTCGACCAGTACTTCGGTATCAGGCCTAGGAATCAAAGTATGCTCGTTTACCTTAAAGCTAAGCGACCAAAACTCCTGCTGTCCGGTTAGGTACGCAAGCGGTATGCCTTGCTGCATTTTTACCACGCCGTCATTGAACCGTGCGACCTCACTATCAGTGAGCTGATAATCTTCATCCGTCATCAACGCTATCGCAGGCTTATCAATGACATACAACAACCAATCCGTTAGCCAAAACGACGGTAGCCGATTATTTGACTCACCATTCGTCAGTTGTTGAATCTGCTGCTTGATTTGACGAATGGTCGATATGGTCATAGATAGCTCTTAAATAACAGTGAATGAATAAAGGTAAAATACTGTTTAGCCTACTCTGATGCGCGTGGTGGCTCTTTGGTATCGGTCAGGTTAGGATTGGTTTTACTTAGCTTGTCACCTACCCCGTTACCACCGCTGCCATCATTATTGTCATCGCCATAAATATCATCGTTGTCACCAATGACAATATGTCTATCGACAAAGTAGATCAGTGCCAGAATTGGAATACCAATGGCAAAGGTAAAGATAAAGAAAAACGGGTAACCCATATTATCGACGATAGCACCAGAATAACCACCCATCACTTTTGGTATCAGGGTCATCAATGAGGAAAAAATCGCATACTGTACCGCGGTAAAGCGAATCGAGGTTAGTGCTGATAAGAAAGCGATAAATACAGCGCTCGCAAGGCCCGCAGCCAAGTTATCAAATATCACTGCCATATACATGATCGGCAGGCTACCTGGGTTGTATGTCAATACCACAAACAACAGGTTGGTCGCACACGCTAAAATCGCACCAATCATCATGGCATGCATAATACGGAAACGCTGAGCCAAAATACCACCCAAGAAGCCACCTGCAATTGCCATAATCACACCGACCAGTTTTACGGCATTGGCGATATCTGTTTTGCTAAAGCCCATATCTTGATAAAAGACGTTGGAGATCACGCCTGCGACGATATCTGAGATACGGTATAGACCAATCAAGGCTAAGAGTAGCAGGGCTTTTTTGCCATAACGTCGGAAAAAATCTAAAACAGGCTCGATCCATGTTGCCATGGCCACTTCTTTTTTCACCAGTCCTACTTGTACCAGTGCATAACCTGCTGCCATCGCCGCGCCTAGGCTTACTAATAAGTGCAAGGTTTCTACAAAGAAACTAGAAAACGCGCCTTCGAACTCTGGCAGGACTTGCCCCATCAATATATAAGCAGTGATAAAGGCAATCACTGAAAATACAAACAACGCTACCAGTCTGACGTAGTCTTCACGAGTTTCAGCGACCAACGGGGCTTTGTTAATGATTTTTGGTTGATTAATAATAAAGTACAGTAATAACAATGGCGCGCACGCGACCAATGCTAAAAAGTAAAACTTAATCGCTGGCATTACCATTAGTGGTATCAAGGCCACTGTGCTATCAAATACTGTATTGATCAAAATATTAATTAGGTAAATAACACCAAACAGCAGACCTGGGATAAGTAGTAACGCTGAATAAATCAGGAATACTTTTAAGTTACCCTTCTGCTTTTTACTTTGCAGGGTCTCAGCGGTTGGCTCATAACTGGCAAATGTCGTTAATACCCCTAACGTCATAACCCCTGCCATGATGTAATAGGTGTTGCGCCACGCTTCATAACTATAAAATGTCTCATTTGAGCCGAAATAATCAGCCAAATATAACGCGCCTGCCCCTGCGACAATCATACCGATACGGTAGCCTGACACATAGATAGAGGAC
This sequence comes from Psychrobacter nivimaris, assembly GCF_904846365.1. Classification (GTDB taxonomy): domain Bacteria; phylum Pseudomonadota; class Gammaproteobacteria; order Pseudomonadales; family Moraxellaceae; genus Psychrobacter; species Psychrobacter nivimaris_B. The sequence continues at coordinate 84,941 of NZ_CAJHAL010000008.1, read as the reverse complement.
AGAATAGACTGCATAGATGGCGGTGCAAGCTCAATACGGTACGCATCAATCACGATATCTTGTGTCGCAGAAGAGAACCCAAGCAGCACGGCCGCGCCTGCCATATAAACCAAGACATCTTCGCTAACAGGATTTACCCTTGCCATCAAAAAGATTGCCAGCACGATAAGCAGCTGTGATACCACCATCCAACTACGACGACGCCCTAGCCACTTGGTCAAAAACGGTACAGGGAGCGCATCAATCAATGGCGCCCAAATAAACTTGAACGAATACCCCAGTGCTGCCCAGCTGAACATAGTGACGACACTACGATCAATGCCTGCTTCTCTCAGCCATAGCGACAGACTTGAGAAAATCAGCAGAATGGGTATACCCGCTGAGAACCCCAAAAACAGCATAATAATGACACGAGGATCGAGATAAGCTTTTGTAGCCTCGCCCCATGACTTTTTGGCAATTGGTTGATTGGGCGGTACAGATTTGACAGCAGACATAATAACTCACCAACAATTCAGACAAAGAACACAACCGCGCACAATTTTTATCAATCTTTAAAATCAGTTATCGACAAAAGGATCGATAAAAATTGCTCTACGTTGCACCAATATTATCATTACAACAAAATCCAGTTATGGTACTTGAGAACCTTTATCTTGACTAGATGTTTTTGCATTAACTTAGCGATTGCAAGCCATGTACAATCGCTTATATTTCTTAATCGTAACGCAAAAAACCGCAGTGTTTTACCAAGGTTATCTTAGCTCTCTTTTTTATTGCTAATTTCTGTTTTGAAAGATGTCTGACAATGACATTATTTATAGGTAATATAAAGGTAGTAGTAAAACTGACGCAGGCTTCATTAGTTGGGTGTACTCTATTGGTTTATTCTTAATTGGCGATAATAAGCGCGGGCGTTAATAATGATTGAGATAAACAAAACATCAAGTCTTTTATGATTGGTAATTTAAAACTTATAATTCTTATATATTAGTTTTATAAATCTACTCAGCTTAGTTATGCTTTGTACATAAACAACGACTACCGAGATTCACGGTTTGTTCTTTTCTATTATCATAGCCTAGGAGTTATACCATGTCCGACTCAACCAATAACACCACTGACAAAAACACTGCCCCAGATGCTGCTCGTTGTCCTGTAGATCATGAAAGCAACAATAATAATGCGACTACTAACACAACCTATGACCAGGGTGATGGTCAAGGCCCAACGATTCATAGCGAAAACGTTGATAACTCGCACGAGCCTCAGCGTCCGAGCATGGGTGGCTGCCCTGTAATGCATCAGGCACATACTACCACGGCTTCTGCTGCGACAGATTGGTGGCCAAATGCACTGAACTTAGACATATTGCATCAGCAAGACAAAAAGACTGACCCAATGGGTGAAGACTTTGATTATGCTGAAGCTTTTAAACAGCTAGATCTAGAAGCGGTCAAAACTGATCTAAAAAATCTAATGACTGAGTCACAAGAATGGTGGCCAGCGGATTGGGGTCACTATGGCGGCTTGATGATTCGTATGGCTTGGCATTCAGCTGGTACGTATCGCGGTGCTGATGGTCGCGGCGGCTCTAATACTGGTAACCAACGCTTTGCACCATTGAACAGCTGGCCTGACAACGTCAACCTTGATAAAGCCCGTCGTCTATTGTGGCCAATTAAGAAAAAATACGGCAATAAATTGTCATGGGCCGATTTGATGATTTTGGCAGGTAACATGGCTTATGAATCTATGGGCTTTAAAACTCTAGGATTTGCTGGCGGCCGAGCTGATATCTGGCATCCAGAAAAAGACATCTACTGGGGTTCTGAGCGCGAATGGTTAGCTGCTACCAAAAACCGTTATGACAGCGACGAAGACCGCGCGTCACTAGAAAACCCACTAGCAGCAGTACAAATGGGCTTGATTTATGTCAACCCTGAAGGTGTGGATGGTAACCCTGACCCATTAAAGACTGCTCAAGATATGCGTACTACCTTTGCTCGTATGTCAATGAACGATGAAGAGACGGTCGCTCTAACTGCTGGTGGACACACCGTTGGTAAATGTCACGGTAATGGTGATGCAACGATACTAGAAGACGAGCCAGAAGCTGCTGACATTAAAGAGCAAGGTCTAGGCTGGCGCAATCCTAAAGGTCGTGGTAATGCAGGTGATACCGTTTCAAGTGGTATCGAAGGCGCATGGACCACCAATCCGACCCAGTGGGACCACGGTTACTTTGAACTACTATTGAACCACGAATGGGCACTAACTAAAAGTCCAGCGGGTGCATGGCAGTGGGAACCAACTGATATCAAAGAAGAAGATCGTCCGTTAGATGCTCATGATCCAAATGTCCGTCGTAACCCAATCATGACTGATGCAGATATGGCATTGAGCAAGGATCCTATCTATCGTGAGATTTCAGAAAAGTTCCATAACAATCCAGAGTACTTTGATGAAGTATTCGCTAGAGCGTGGTTCAAACTGACTCACCGCGATTTGGGACCAAAATCTCGTTACTTAGGTGCTGATGTACCAAGCGAAGACTTTGTATGGCAAGACCCTATTCCTACAGGTAATACGGACTTGACTGCTGATGATATTGCAACGCTAAAAGCACAGATTTTAGACAGTGACATTAGTCGTCGTGAGTTGATCATCACAGCATGGGACAGCGCTCGTACCTTCCGCGCTTCGGACTATCGCGGCGGTGCCAACGGTGCACGCATCCGTTTAGCCCCACAAAAAGACTGGGCAGGCAACGAGCCAGAACAATTACAACGTGTACTTGAGACATTGACCAGCATTCAGTCTGGCTTTGATAAAGACGTTAGCTTAGCAGACCTCATTGTGTTGGCTGGTAATGCAGCTATTGAACAAGCAGCAAATGATGCAGGCGTAGATATTACTGTACCGTTTAATCCAGGTCGCGGTGATGCTGACGCTGAAATGACTGACGCTGAATCTTTCGCTGATTTAGAGCCGCTACATGATGGTTATCGTAACTGGATTCAGGGCGACTATGCGGTATCACCAGAAGAGATGCTACTTGATCGCACGCAATTAATGGGATTAACAGCACCTGAGATGGTCGTATTGCTTGGTGGTATGCGAGTGCTTGATACCAACCACGGTCAAAGCCAACATGGCGTCTTTACTGAACGTGCTGGTGTGCTTACCAACGACTTCTTTGTCAATCTAACAGACATGAACTATACATGGCATCCTGTAAAAGCAGCAGACAACACTGCCAATAGCTACGAAGTACGTGAGCGTGGTACAGGAAACGTCAAATGGCAAGCAAGCCGTGTAGACTTGGTATTTGGCTCTAACTCTATATTACGTGCTTATGCTGAGCTATACGCGCAAGATGATAACTTAGAGAAATTCGTTCGTGACTTCGTCCGCGCTTGGAACAAGGTTATGAATGCAGATCGCTTTGATATTGCTAAATAAACTGAGTTTGAAGTTGGTCAGTATCGACTAACTAATAGTAATAAATAACTTTATAACTGACGAACAGCTATCTTTCAAAAGGTAGCTGTTTTTTATGCTTAATAATGACCGTTCTTTATGAACTATTAGGTCAAATGGCTTCACTGACTAGACAGCGTTTACGGAACGGATAATTTTTTAGCATTGCAAAATACAAATTCTATATTCATAATTATCATAAATTGATAGCTATTTATTATATACAAGAATAATAGCTTTGTTTTACACTACTTTATTACTGTATGTTCAGACATTTTTACTTTCATATACAGACGAGGTTTGTATATTTATACGATAGGATTAAGTTATGGCAATCGACGTAGTGGTCAACCAACGGCATTTGCAGATTCAGCTCAAACAGCTAGAAACAGTATGGCATACGGTGATTAACGGTTATAACTTAAGCCAAGCGGCGACCGTGCTACATACCAGTCAATCAAGCTTATCAAAGCATATTGCTGCGCTAGAAAATCAGTTAAAGACGGAAGTATTCGTGCGCCAAGGCAAACGCCTGACGGGACTGACCACTATGGGCACAGCGCTCATGCCGCATATCGAGTCTATCTTTGCTGAAATTCGTACCATTGAAAACCTAAGTTTAGACTTTAATAATCCTAATATCGGTACGTTGACGATTGCCACCACCCACACTCAAGCGCGTTATGTACTGCCGCAAGTGGTTAAAGAATTCAAAGATCGTTTCCCAAAAGTAAATTTGATTTTACAACAGGCAGATCCTGAGACCATCGCTCAGATGGTCATCCGTGGTCAAGCCGATATCGGTATTGCCACTGAGTCCTTGCTGCATAATAATTATCTTAGATGCTATCGTTACTATGACTGGACGCATCGCGTTATCGTACCAAGTGATCACGAACTGGCTAGTCAAGAGTCTATTGATCTGCCCACGCTTGCCAGCTATCCGATTGTGACTTATCACGGTGGTTTTACAGGACGCGGCGCGATTGACAAGACATTTGATGAAGCAGGGTTAGAGCCGGATATCGTATTAGCGGCGCTCGATGCCGATGTGATCAGCACCTACGTCGGTCTAGGCTTAGGTATTGGTATCATCGCAGAAATGGCATTTGAGCCAAGCCATTATCAAAACCTAACGGCCATCCCCGTCGATCATTTTGGTCGCTTTACCAGTTGGATGGCGGTACGTGATGACGCAGAAATCCGTCAATATGGACGCGCTTTCATGGAGCTATGCCAAAAGCAATTTGCAAATTAATGAGCATTTGTTAAATAAAGTATCTCAGACTTGCTCACCCTTACTAGACTGAGCTGTGGATGATAAAATAGATTCTAGAACGTTATTCAATGTTTCTTTTATATATTATTCACACTTGTATTGATATTTGGTCGAATGAAATTGATTAGCGACTAAATATCAATACATATTAACTTGCTCTTTTGTAAACAGGTGATACCGCTCATGGAAAAATTCGTAGCGATCATTATGGCAATTTTTGCCGCCCCTCTACTCATTGGCGGCGCTTATTTATTGTCCTTAGGCGGTAGTCCTTACTACCTCATTGCTGGCGTCATTATACTAACGACAGCTTTTTTATTGTTCAAAAAACACTGGAGTGCTTACGGGTTATATGCGCTATTTATCGTAGCGACCATGGCTTGGGCACTTTGGGAATCTGGGTTCTATTGGTGGGCGCTAGCACCTCGAGTTGGCTTCCCGCTTATATTTGGTTTGCTCATGCTATTGCCATGGGTATCCAACAAAATGCGTGGGCCTAAAACTCAAGTAAACGCAAATGCTGCAGCTAATGCATCAACCACAAATACTGCTAAGAAAAGCCCTCTGTACTATTGGGGTCTGCTCGTAAGCGTGGCCGTAGGTGCACTACTCTCTTTTGGTAGTCTAGCTAATAATGCCACTGACAAACTCGGTGAGCTTGATTTGACTGCTGCAAATGATGACGAGCAAAACGTCAGCTCAGATGAGACGTCAGCTAACCTTGGTGATCCGTTATCAAACGGTCAGCAAACACCAGATGGCGAATGGAGCGCGTATGGTCGTACTGATTATGGTCAGCGCTACTCACCTCTAGATAAAATCAATACCGATAACGTCAAAGATTTAGAACTGGCATGGCAAATCCAAACAGGTGATGTCAAAGGGCCTAACGATGTCGGTGAGACCACTTATCAAGCAACACCATTAAAAATCGGTAACGGTTTATACCTATGTACCCCTCATAACTGGGTACTAGCGCTAGATGCCGACTCTGGTGAGACGCTATGGAAGTTTGATCCTCAAGTAGAGGAAAACTTACAACGCCAGCACCAAACCTGTCGCGGCGTATCTTATTATGCTGGTCAAGCAACCAGTCCTGTGCAAGTACAAAAAATTGCTGGTAATACCTTTGAAAACGCATCTAAGCAATGTGATGCCAAGATATTTATCCCAACTTCTGATGCGAAACTATATGCACTCGATCCAAATACTGGGCAACGCTGCCAAGACTTTGGTGATGATGGTGCATTAGACTTGATGCATAACATGCCGTTCAATCAAGCAGGTTACTATTATTCTACGTCACCACCAGTCATCGCCGGTGATACCATTATCGTAGCTGGTGCTGTCAATGACAACTATGATGTCAACTCGCCTTCTGGTGTAATCCGTGCGTATGATGTCAATACCGGTGAGCTTCTTTGGAACTGGGACTCAGGTGATCCTGATAATACAGCGCCTTTTGATGTCAATGATCCAACTCAAACTTACAAGACCAGCTCACCAAATTCATGGTCAGTCGCTACTGCCGATGAAGAGCTTGGATTAGCGTACTTCCCTATGGGCAACCGCACACCGGATCAGCTAGGTAGCTACCGAAATGCTGCTGAAGAAAAATATGCAACGTCTGTTGTCGCTCTAGATATCGAAACTGGTGAAGCACGCTGGGTTCAGCAGTTTGTCCATCATGACCTTTGGGACATGGACACGCCTGCTCAGCCAACCTTACTTGATCTAGATACGGCCGACGGCGTACAGCCTGCGCTGGTTGTACCAACCAAACAAGGCGATGTATACGTCTTGAACCGCGCAACGGGTGAGCCTATTGTACCGATTAAAGAACGTCCTGCACCGCAAGGCTATCTCATAGCGGGAGAGCACGCAGCGCCAACTCAGCCTTATTCTGGCTTGAGCTTTGAGCCTGAACCACTGACTGAAAAAGACATGTGGGGTGCCAGTCTCGTCGATCAAATGATGTGCCGTATTGAGTTCAATCAGCTCAACTATGATGGTCGCTATACCCCGCCATCAACAAATGGTAGCTTGGTCTATCCTGGTAACTTTGGTACCTTTAATTGGGGCGGTATTGCAGTCGATCCTGAGAATGGCGTGATGTTTGGTATGCCGACTTACTTGGCATTTACCTCAAAACTCATTCCTAGAGACACGTTGGGCGATGCAGAAACCAATAAAGGCGAGCAAGGCGTCAATGCCAATGAAGGTGCAGATTATGCAGTAGAATTGGGGCCCTTCTTGTCACCATTAGGCGTACCTTGTCAGCAGCCACCATGGGGCACGATCGCTGGTGCTGACCTAGCCACAGGTGATATCGCTTATCAACGCAAAAATGGTACGGTACAAGACTTGTCTCCTATTCCTATCAAACTGGAATTGGGCGTACCTGGTATCGGTGGACCTATCATCACTAAAGGTGGCGTCGCGTTCTTGTCAGCGGCGACAGAAAACAACTTCCGAGCTTATGACTTGAAAAATGGCGACGTACTATGGAATGTCCGTATTCCAGCAGGTGGTCAAGCCACGCCAATGACTTACTTGAACTCTAAAGGTGAGCAAATGGTCGTATTGGTCGCAGGTGGTCATGGCTCAGTTGGCACAACCATTGGTGATTATGTCTTAGCTTATAAGCTTAGCGACCAAGATAAATAATGTTGCATTTGGTGCTTAAGATAATGATAAATTAAATAACCATTATCTTATAATTGACTAATTAGATAAGCAGGTAACCTAGGTTGCCTGCTTTTTTTAATGCCATCTTTTTTTAATGCCATAGTATAATGCTGCTAAATCCTTTTATTACCTTACTTATGGTTTATTTATCGCTTATTTTGACAAACGACAACCTTTATAAATACACCTTAATAATTGTTAAGCGAGCTTAAAAACAGAGTTAACTGACTTTGTTATGATTCATTAACAGTGACTAGCGGCACTTGAAACTACCACTGTCTATAAGCATATCAGTAGAAAATAATTTACACACTACTGGAACATTTATGAGTAATAAAATCCCTTTGTCTTTCCTAGACCTCGCACCCGTCCCTCAAGGCAAAACCATCGCTGAAGGCATCGCCCAAACGGTGGAAACCGCGCAGCAAGCAGAAAAATCAGGCTTAAACCGCTACTGGATGGCAGAGCATCACAATATGCCGGGTATCGCCAGTGCAGCCACATCAGTACTACTATCGCATATCGGTAGTCAAACTAGCCGTATCCGTATTGGTGCGGGCGGCGTTATGCTACCGAACCATGCCCCTCTCGTGATTGCTGAGCAGTTTGGTACTTTGCAGGCATTGTATGGCGACCGTGTAGACCTAGGCCTAGGCCGTGCGCCCGGTACTGATGGTGCGACGTTTCAGGCACTTCGTCGACAAATGAAAGATGCAGAACGCTTCCCACAAGATGTGCAAGAGCTGATGTATTTCCTAGGTAATGATACAGATGGCAGCCCTGTACAGGCGTTCCCTGGCGCAAAATCAGGCATACCGATTTGGATATTAGGCTCTTCTCTATTTGGTGCGACTTTGGCTGCACATTTAGGACTACCTTATGTGTTTGCCTCTCACTTCGCCCCGCAAATGCTTGGGCAAGCAATTGAGGCTTACCGTGAACAGTTTAAACCGTCTGTCTATCTAGATAAGCCTTATGTGATGCTAGCTGCAAACTTATTGCTGGCTGATGATGATGCGACCGCCGAGTATCATTTTACTTCAGCACAGCAGAGTTTTGTACGTCTGCGTCGTGGTGAGACAGGTCAAATGCCTAAGCCTACCCACGATATGGACAGTATCTGGAGTCAAGCAGAAAAAATGATGGTAGACAATGCATTGTCAGTATCATTCATTGGCTCTGTCGACACGGTCAAACCAAGACTCGCTGCGTTTTTGGCAACCTATCAGCCAGATGAGCTAATTGTGACGGCCAATATCTATGACCAAGCTGCCCGTATCCGTTCACTTGAACTTACACCGGAGCTAAACTTATTTACTTTACAATGAAATGAGACACTTGCATAATTATTGATGAACCTTAACTGGATTTTTGACATGGAAGCAACTCCCATTATCGGTGCATCGCTCATGATTGGCTCATCAATATTTATGTATATCATCGCCTTTCTTGCAGTTATGGCTATCGGTGGTTATTTGACCTATCGTACTAGCCCAAAGCGTAAGCAGCGCCGTGAAGACAAGCGTAATAGTGAACGCTAGATTAATAAAAAAGCCCTCTTTCCTTATTTGAAAAGAGGGCTTTTTTAATGCTGTCAAAATTAGATAAGGCGAAAGTACTTGCTTATTTAAAGATAGTATAAAATCTGCATTACATCAATCCAAACGCACGTAACGTCGCTGCCCCAATCGCCATACCAAACATGCCGACAACAGTGGTAAATGCCAAAATATTAGCCGCTAATACGTCATTGCCACCCATTGCTTTTGCCATGACATAGCTGGCTGCAGCTGTTGGTGATGCGACCATCAAAAACAAAACCCCCATATGCACGCCTGACAACCCGAACCCAAGTCCAACAGCGATAGCAATCAATGGCGCAATGACAATTCGCCCAATGCTCGCCTGCATGGATAAGCCCGAAGGATGCAACATAGACTTTAGGTTAATACTAGCACCTGCACAGATCAGTGCTAGCGGCAGAGCCACCGCTGCCAGTAAGTCGCCAGTCGTATGAATTACCCCAGTAAGCGGTGGTAACGGCAATGCTTTGTAGACGAATGCCCCAACCAATGCCAAAATCAAAGGATTGGTCAGTAATTTTTTCACAATCATCGTGCCGCGACTAACCCATGTGTCATCCACGCTTTTGGATACGCGGCTTAGGGTAATGACCGCTAAGATATTAAACAGTATCGTCACCACGCCCATATAGACAGCACCGATACTTAACCCTTGCGCGCCGTAAGCGTTGGCCACGGTTGCAAGGCCAATGATGGCCATGTTGCTACGGAATACGCCTTGTACAAACACACCTTGGTCCTCAGGACGCTTGACGAAGCGTTTGGCATAAAACTCTGCGCCAATAAATAATATAAACGTCACCAAGATACCAACAAGAATAAGCGTAATTTGCTTACCATAATCGACGTCGCTATCAACCACGCTAAAAAACAATAAACACGGCAAGCAATAATTAAAGACAAAACTTGATGCCTGATCGATAAAAGTTTGGCTTGCCTCACCGCGTCGTTGCATAAAAAAACCCAACCACATTAAGGCAAGGTTGGGTAAGACAATGGTAATAGCAAAAACAATAGCATCAATCATAAGTAGACTCAGTTCGGTGACAAGCCCATCAATATATGGACATCAGCGAGACAAATTAACAAGTAGTAAGAAAATTTACTGACCTAGTATAGAGACAAAGTAGCAAGTAGGACAAGGTTACAGGTGACTTTCTTTTAAAACTGACTGTTTTTTTGACAAACAAAAGCCCGTAACGAAATGTCGTTACGGGCTTTTTATACTATAAGTGCCTTATTATAAAAGGCTTTATTACATAGCTGTTATGAGTCCAATGCAGCTTTTGCTTTTTTATACTTTTTAACCGTCATCGCCAATAACTGAATGGCGGCAGGTGTAACCCCACTCACTCGTCCGGCTTGGGCTAAAGTCGAAGGACGGACTTGCGTGAGTTTCTGTACAATCTCATTTGATAGACCTGACACGATACTATAATCAAAATCTAACGGTAGCGCCGTGTTTTCTAAACGCTTCATTTGATCGATATCTTCTTGCTGACGATCGATATAGCCTGCATATTTGACAGAAATCTCTATCTGCTCACCCACTTGCGCATCAACCGTTGAGTCAGTGATAGCGGCGATATCAGCAAAATGTATTTGCGGACGCTTTAGCAAATCGAAGGCGGTCGACTCTTTAGACAACACTTCACCTGTTTGCTCGGTCACTTGTTTACCTAAAGCATTAGCAGGCGTGGCCCACATATCTTTTAAACGTGAAGTTTCTGTGGCGATGGCTTCTATTTTCTCTTGATAGGCTTGCCAGCGTACATCGTCTACTAGACCTAGCTTACGACCAGTCTCAGTCAAACGCTGATCGGCATTGTCTTCACGTAAGAGCAAGCGATATTCTGCACGGCTCGTAAACATACGATACGGCTCGGTAGTACCGTGGGTAATCAAGTCATCGACAAGCACCCCAAGATACGCTTCATCGCGGCGCGGTGTCCATGTGTCAAACTCGCTATTATTAGTAGTGACCAATGCCGCATTGGTACCTGCTAGCAAACCCTGCACGCCCGCCTCTTCATAGCCTGTCGTACCATTAATTTGACCAGCAAAGTACAGACGATCAATCGACTTGGTTTCAAGCGTTGGCTTGAGGTTTTGTGGATCAAAGTAATCATACTCAATCGCATAACCTGGACGAGTAATATGGGCGTTTTCTAAGCCTTTCATACTATGAATAAAGTCTAACTGCACATCAAATGGCAAACTGGTCGAGATACCATTTGGATACAACTCATGCGTGGTCAGACCTTCTGGCTCGATGAAAATCTGATGGCTGTCTTTATCCGCAAAACGATGAATCTTATCTTCAATCGATGGGCAATAACGCGGGCCTACGCCTTCGATTTTTCCAGAGAACATTGGTGAACGGTCAAGGTTTTCACGAATAATGTCATGAGTACGCGCATTGGTATGGGTTATATAACAATTGACCTGCTCAGGATGCATAGAAACATCACCCATATAGCTCATCACTGGCAACGGCGTATCACCCGGCTGTACCGTCATCACGCTGAAATCAACACTACGCGCATCGATACGTGCTGGCGTACCCGTTTTTAAACGACCAACTGGCAGCTTGAGCTCACGTAAACGATCTGCCAACTTGATAGAAGGCTGATCCCCTGCACGGCCACCATTTGAATTCTCTAAACCAATATGAATGACACCGCCCAAGAAAGTCCCTGAGGTCAATACGACTGTTTCGGTCTTAAAGACAATACCTGTAGAAGTCACAACAGCCGTTGCACGACCATTCTCTACCAAGATATCATCAGCGGCTTGCTGGAATATATCTAGGTTTGGCTGGTTCTCTAGCGTATGACGGATAGCCGCTTTGTACAAGATACGATCTGCTTGCGCACGCGTGGCACGAACGGCAGCCCCTTTACGGCTGTTTAATACGCGAAACTGGATACCAGCCTTGTCCGTTGCCAGCGCCATTGCACCGCCCAACGCATCAATCTCACGCACTAAATGCGATTTACCGATACCGCCAATCGCAGGGTTACAACTCATCTGTCCGAGCGTCTCAATATTATGCGTCAACAATAAGGTCTGTGCGCCCATACGTGCAGCCGCCAGAGCAGCTTCTGTACCGGCATGACCACCGCCGATCACTATCACGTCGTAATGTTTTGGGTATTGCATGTGTGCCTCACTTGACTCATAACGCTGCTGATTGCCATATCTTATGTTCAAACAAGAAAACAATCAGCAAATAAACGTCAGTCGAATTTATAAGAAGATAACGACTCAGATAAGTCGTTCATAATTGGTTGAATAACCTATCATTATAACAATTTTTTCACGCTTAAAAAACGCTAGGACAAAAACTATTATAATTAAGCGCAAAGATATTTATGCCATCATCACTTTGGTTGCTAGCTTTTGAGTTCGTGATGATGTCTTAGTTATTACTGTTTCCACGGCTAAGCGGTACGATCTGATCTGATTGCCCACTAGACAGCATATGATGACTACCATACCCTTCTGGATTGATCTGTAGATAGGCGTTCATTTGACCAATCGCCTCACCATCATCACTGGCCAAAATCTGCTCTTTGATAAGCTCAACTGGCGGTAATGGTAAGTTTTTGAGCAATGCCAAGCGTTGATGGTTATCACCCTTGTTGACTACCAACTCGATAAGCTGACGGGCATCAATAGGCAAATCTGGCGTGTTTTGTGCTAAAAGTGCCAAATGATAAGCGCCTGCAGGGTCTTGGTCTACAACGATGCGCTGCTCAATCGCAACATATGTCGCTTCAGTTGCACCGCCCGCCACACTCAGCTGATGAATACATTTAAGGGCTGAGTATGACTCATTATTAGCAATCTCAATAATACATGTCGATACATTTTTTAAACGTTCACGGCGTTTTTCAATCGCTGCCTGCTCAGCCGCTTCTCTTTGCTCGTTTAACTGTTCGCTGGTTTGGTTATTCATAAAGCTCTCTTACTCATCTGATAATTATTATTTATATCGCTGGTATCTTGGACACTATATGGGGGTAAATCCCATAAAAACAACGAAGCCTAATGACATAGGCGCGTGAAAATACTAATGGGGACAAGAATAGATACGCTACTAACGACAATAATAGCGACAATAAAAAACCCAAATAGCCATTAAATGACTACTTGGGTTTGCTGTGCTCGTATCTTACAAAGGCTAATTGGACATTAAAGACATCCAATTCACACTTTCAAGTATTAAGCAGCAGGGCTGTTTGCTTCAACCAATGGCTTTAACTCGCCTGATTGATACATTTGCAAGATAATGTCTGATCCGCCCATTAGCTCGCCATCAATCCATAACTGCGGGAACGTTGGCCAATTCGCGATTTTTGGCAACGTTGCACGGATTTCTGGGTTTTCTAAAATGTTTACAAACGCAAATGGACGACCAATCTGAGTCAACACTTCAATAGAGCGCGCTGAAAAGCCACACTGTGGAAATTGCGGTGTGCCTTTCATGTAGATAATAACTTTATTGTCACGGATTTGATCACGGATCAATTGTTCAACGTCGTTTGCAGCAGTGTTTGGGGTTTGCTCACTCATAAAAGCTCCTATTGATAAAGCGGTTCATTAAAATGATTATTTATATAAAATAATTGTATAAAGACGTGGCTGATACATGGGGCGACTGCCGCTGTATTACAAGCACGAATTTCAATCTATGTAGGTTCGACAGCATTAGGGACTAATAATACCACGGCATTGGCCATGATGCCCTCTTGACGACCCGTAAATCCCAATTTTTCAGTCGTGGTCGCTTTTACACTGATATTGCTAATATCTGTTTGTAAGTCGCTAGCGATATTAGCGCGCATTGCTGGATTATGCGGCGCTAACTTTGGACGCTCGCACATTACCGTAATATCAGCATTACCTAGGCTATAACCAGCCTCTTGCACTTTACTATAAACATAACGCAGCAATACTCGTGAATCCAATCCAGCATGTGCCGCATCGGTATCGGGAAAATGCTGCCCGATATCGCCAAGTGCTAAAGCACCAAGAAGCGCATCAGCCAATGCGTGCAAGACCACATCACCATCAGAGTGTGCCAGCAAACTGTGAGTATGCTCAATAGGCACGCCTGCTAGAATGACATATTGTTGCTGCTGACCATTATTATGAAAAGCATGAACATCGATACCTTGACCAATTTTTATCATTATTATTCCAAGATGAGTTAAAGGTGATTAAAATAATTCAAAACCACTATCTGAATTTTCAAAGTGGTTTTACTAGTAGCCAGACACCATCGGTCGCCACCAGTTTCAATTAACTGGTATAATATGACGTTTATTTTATCATAATACCAGATCCAAAAGACAAGCTGACGTTGTTATGCTGAGACTACCTATTGTAGTGATTGCACAACACTTGGCGGCGGCATGTACTTTGGATAACGTATAAATAGTTGAGCCGTTTTATGTCAGCCATACAAAATACCTCAAGCACAACCGTTTCTGAGTCTTTTCATGCTCATCGCCCTTTAACACTTGCTGATGTCGAAAATCCTAGCACCAAGCATGTGATCGTCGGTATGTCAGGCGGGGTCGATTCTTCTGTATCAGCCGTTCTACTTCAGCAGGCAGGCTTCAAGGTCGAAGGCTTGTTTATGAAGAACTGGGAAGAAGATGACGGTACCGAATACTGTACCGCGATGGATGATTTAGCAGACGCCCAAGCCGTATGTGACAAAATCGGTATGAAGCTGCACACGGCCAACTTTGCTATGGAATACTGGGATCGCGTATTCGAGCACTTTTTGGCGGAATATAAAGCAGGCCGCACTCCAAACCCTGATATTTTGTGCAATAAAGAAATTAAGTTTAAGGCGTTTTTGGACTATGCGTTGACCCTTGGGGCAGATTATATCGCTACTGGTCACTATACGCGCCGCAGTGTGAATTATACTAATGATGACGGTGATGAGGTTGCGCAGCTCTTACGCGGTCTTGATAATAATAAAGATCAAAGCTATTTCTTACATGCGGTTGGCGGTGACAAAATCGCCAAAACGCTATTTCCCGTTGGTGAGCTTGAAAAGCCAGTGGTACGTCAGATCGCTGAAAATCATGACCTAGCGACGGCTAAAAAGAAAGACTCTACAGGCATTTGCTTTATTGGTGAGCGCCGTTTTAAAGACTTCTTACAGCAATATTTGCCTGCCCAAAAAGGCGAGATACTTACTGATGATAATAAAGTCATCGGTACTCATGATGGCCTCATGTATTACACATTGGGTCAACGCGGCGGCATCGGCATTGGCGGCGTTAAAGACCGTCCGGAAGAACCATGGTTTGTATTGGCAAAAGACTTAGAGAAAAATCGTTTAATCGTCGGTCAAGGGCATGAACATCTCATGCTAATGAGCAACGAGCTAAAAGCCTATAAGCTCGATTGGATTGATGGTTTACCACCTGCGGATGTGTTTAGCAACGAAGGTCTAGCCTGTATGGAAAAGTCTCGCTATCGCCAGCCAGACCAAGCCTGCCGCGTATTTGCGACCAATGCTGATGGCAGCGAAGTGCGCGTGGTATTTGATGAGCCACAGCGCGCTGTCACCCCTGGTCAGTCAGCGGTATTTTATATCGATGAAGTATGTCTGGGCGGCGGCGTGATTGAATCTATCGATGCACCTTGCGGATTCTAATTGATTCCTAAGACCCAACTTAAAGCAGAGAGGTTGATGCAGTGAATAGATTGAGTTTAACGAGCGTCAACATCGCTTTATTTGCATAGACCGCTTTTTTAATATCATATTTCTGCTATATTACGCGCAACGATTTTGACGTCGTTTATTATATGGTAATTTTTCATCCAGACTCTTGCAGTTTTTTATTTCATAACTACTGAGGCATAACCATGACCCCACTTACCGCTCTCTCTCCAATTGATGGCCGTTACGCATCAAAGGCTGACAGCTTACGTCCTTATTTATCTGAATTTGGTCTAATCAAAGCTCGCGTTACGGTAGAGATTCGCTGGTTGCAGTCTTTGGCTGACAACAGCGCAATTGGTGAATTAGCAGCATTTGATGACCAGACCAACGCTTTTTTGAATGCAATCGTTGATGATTTTAGCGAAGCAGATGCTCAAGCTATCAAAGACATCGAAGCGACGACCAATCATGATGTAAAAGCGGTTGAGTACTTTATCAAAGACAAGTTCCGTGGTCAGGATGCCTTGATTGACTCACTTGAGTTCATTCATTTTGCTTGTACCAGTGAAGATATCAATAACCTATCGTATGCATTGATGCTAAAAGACAGCCGTGAGCTCGTCGTTGCCAAAATGCAGCAAGTGACTGATAGTATCGTTGACTTATCTATTGCTCATGCTGACCAACCAATGCTATCACGTACGCATGGTCAGACAGCCAGTCCAACAACGCTTGGTAAAGAGATGGCAAATGTGGCCTATCGCCTAGCCCGTCAAATCAAGCAAATCGGTCAAGTAGAGTTGTTAGGTAAGATTAACGGCGCCGTTGGTAACTACAATGCCCATTTTTCAGCATACCCTGATGTTGACTGGCAGAGCCATGCTGAAGCGTTTATCAATCAGCGTCTTGAGTTAACGTTTAACCCTTATACGACTCAAATTGAGCCACACGACTATATCGCTGAATTGTTTGATGCTGTTAAACGCTTCAATACAATCTTGATCGACTTCAACCGTGATATTTGGCAATATATTAGCTTAGGCTATTTTAAACAGCGCCTAAAAGATGGTGAAGTTGGCTCTTCTACTATGCCGCATAAAGTTAATCCAATTGACTTTGAAAACTCTGAAGGTAACTTAGGCGTTGCCAATGCGATGCTGGCCCATTTGGGTGAGAAGTTACCAATTTCACGTATGCAGCGTGACCTATCGGACTCAACAGTGTTGCGTAATATCGGTGTTGGCCTAGCCCAAAGCATGATTGCGTTTGACGCTTGCTTAAAAGGCGTGGGTAAACTTGAGCTAAATGCACAGCGTTTAAATGATGATTTGAATCAAGCACAAGAAGTGTTGGCAGAACCGATTCAAACGGTCATGCGTCGCTACCGTGTTGAAAACCCGTATGAAAAGCTAAAAGCCTTGACTCGTGGTAATGCCATGACTCGTGAAGCCATGCTAACGTTTGTCGAAAGTGATGAGCTATCAGCAGTTAGTGATGTGGACAAAGAACGTCTACGTGCATTGACGCCTGCTACTTATATCGGTAATGCCGCTGAGCAAGCACGCGCTATTAAAGAATGGATTGTCAAGCTTTAATAACTAATAAGAGCATACTGATAATAAGATCGGACTAGAAAGGTAGGAGCGCCTAGTATTATTTACTCGCTCCTATCTTGATAGCTATTGTCTAAATAAACAGTAACCTTACTTTGAATACTATGACTGGTTTTGATTCGATTGCTTTTGATTCAAAACCCATAGTCGATAAGTAAGGTTTTATTTTTTATCATCATCGTCATCACTGTCGCCCGGTATGATAGCTTTACCCACAGCAACGGTTCCTTTGACCACGCCTTTAGTGGTTTTATAAGCAACTTTAGCAGGTACTGTGACAATTTTGTGGACACAGGCTTGTAGCAAAAACACGCTAGCGATGATTGCGATCAAGTGCAATTTTTTCATAACTTTCCTACGATTTAGTGACTACTCTGATGATAACCATCAGATAGACCATAATCATAGACTATTAAAACCTTCCTATAAAGCGTCCCTTATTATTAATATTGTACGCGTTTAAAATATGGATTTATCAATGACCTCTATTCCTCTTTGTCTACCTGACACTATCACGCCTGAGCAGTTCCTAACTGAATACTGGCAAAAAAAGCCACTTCTTATTAAGCAAGGGTTGTCGCAACTGATTGATATGTTTGAACCCGACGACATGATCGGTCTTGCCCTCGAAGAAGACGCTAGCGCGCGACTGCTAACCCAAGCGGCGAGTAAAAAAGAAGGTCAAGCGCAGTGGCAACTTAAAAAAAGCCCACTAACTGAGACTGATTTTGAAAACCTACCAGAACAGTGGACGGTATTGGTACAAAATCTCGAGCAATGGTCACCAGAGCTTGGACAACTGTGGCAAGCGTTTGACTTTATTCCGCAGTGGCAGCGTGACGACATCATGGTGTCTTATGCACCAGCTGGGGGATCGGTCGGTAAGCATTATGACGACTATGATGTGTTTTTGGCACAAGGCTATGGCTCTAGACGTTGGCAGTTGGGCAAGTTCTGTGATGAGCAGACAGAGTTTGTTGCTGATGAACCGCTGCGTTTGTTTGATGACATGGGCGAGATTATCTTTGATGAGGTACTAGAAGCAGGTGACGTGCTTTATGTACCACCAAAACTATCGCATTTTGGTGTGGCACAAGATGACTGTCTGACCTTTTCTTTTGGTTGTCGTCGTCCAAACCTGATGCAAATTGTCGATAGCGTAGCGGATATTGCGACCAACGACAGCAAGTTGTTTGTCCCGATGCTACTACCACAAGCACTACAGAACTCAGGTGAACTACAGGCGAACAGTATCGCTGCTATCAAAGCACAATTGCTAGAGATGCTACAATCTAGTCGCGGTGACGACATGATTCGTCAGGCAGTCTTGGAGGTGGTCAGTAAGCGTCAATACGATGCACTAATGCCAGAAGAAACATTAGATACCGATGAGCTAATGCAAGCGCTATCAGAAGGGGCCACATTGCAGGCGGACTATAGCAACCGCCTACTCTATAGCCAGACCACTGATGGCACCGTGCTATATGCCAATGGTCAACGTATCGATGGGCTCGATGAAGCGGCGATAGCAGTACTAGTACGCTTGGCCAATGGTGAAGCATTACAACATAGAGACGTCACCGATGTTGATGCAGATGATTTGAGCGAATGGCTAGAGAACGGCTGGGTATGGGTGGATATTGCCGAATAAAATTCCATAATCAAATTTCAGCCAAACAGCGCAAATAAAAAAAACCGCTAACTGATAATGACTCAGATAGCGGTTTTTTCTTATACATCTTATGCAATCACTGGTTTGGTAGTTATAGCGCTACCAAACACCGCTTAGCCTTTATAAAAGTTGATATAAAAGCGAAGCGGATTCGTAATTAATGCAGTGATTCTACTCTGTACCAAGCTCAAGCAAGCTCGCGTTACCACCGATTGCTGTGGTATTGATAGTCTTGACTCGCTCAGTGACAAAACGATGTAGGTAGTCAGGCGTTAGCATTTCTGACAAGCCTTCCATATCAGTAACACTAATAACCTGCGTCAAAATACCGTCAGTATTGGCAAGCTCTTGACTGATAGCCTGCACTTCGCTATGGCTGCCAGACACTGCTACTTGCGCTAGACGATCGATATATAAAAGTGTCACAGTTTGCGAATCATTAGCCACACTTAATACATCTTCGCTGATACCTGTATCGTGCAATATCTTAGCCGCTTCATTACACATCTCATCTTGGCTTGGGCAATGCAATATAACTTCATTACCTGTTAGGAGTGCCGCGATAAGCTGACCTAATACTGCCATGGCTCTAGCAGTTTCGCCGCCGATGACCATCGTCTTACCACGACCAGTCACATACAAGTCATTAGACTCGCCTGTTGCCCCTGTCATACGATGCATCTCATCCAAGCTAGGCACAGCGCTCAACAAATGGTTGAATAAACGCTTTGCTTTATTGGCATCACCAGTGAGCAATGCCAGCTTTGGAATGGCTGCTTGTAGATACGTTGCGCGATTGACTGCGCCGAGTAATCGCCAAGATTCACAAACCTGGGCATGATTTTTTTTGAATTCAGTCGCCATGTTGCTACTCCTTATGCGAGTTCTGTTTGAGTGGTAGTTTGGGTTTCAGTCGCAGTCATATGAGCAGCTGACTGTTCAGCGTTGACTGTTTCTGAGCTAAGTTGCATCAGACGCGCGACATAGTGCGGGCCACCAGCTTTAGGGCCAGTACCTGACAGACCACAACCACCGAATGGCTGTACGTTTACGACCGCACCGATTTGGTTACGGTTAATGTAAGTGTTACCAACAAATGCGCGGCGCTCAATGTGCTCAACAGTACTTTCAATACGGCTATGGATACCTAACGTCAAACCAAAGCCTGTGTTGTTGATAGCATCAATCAGCTTATTCAAATCACGTGCTTGATAGCGCAGTACGTGTAGAATTGGGCCAAAGTGCTCACCACCGATCACATCGATGCTTTTCACTTCGATTGCGGTTGGCAGTACAAAGGTAGACTTCTCTTGACTGACGACTGAGCTTGAGCTCATCGGCGTCTGTGCCAAGATAGTAGCAGTCGGCTCAGCACTCATACGTTCGATGTGCGCCTCTAAACCATGCTTAGCATCCGCATCAATTACTGGACCTACATCTGTGGCAGCATATAAAGGATTACCTACAGACAGCTCAGCCATGTTACCTTGCAACAGCTCAATTAGATCATCCGCCATTTCTTCCTGTACACACAATATGCGACAAGCTGAACAACGCTGACCTGCTGAACCAAATGCTGATAATACCGCATCTCTAACGACTTGCTCTGGCAATGCTGTTGAGTCAACGATCATCGCATTTTGACCGCCAGTCTCAGCGATAAAGACAGGCAATTCGCCACTGGTTTGTGCATGATCATTTAAGCTTTGGTTAATACGTTGGGCTGTTTGAGTAGAGCCTGTAAATATCACCCCTGCGATATTGTCAGCAGCCGTCAAAGCACCACCTACCTCGCCTGCGCCAATGACTAATTGCAATGCTTCTGCAGGTATACCCGCTTGATACATCAACTGGGCACCAAAGTGAGCTACCAAACTGGTTTGTTCAGCAGGTTTCGCTACTACCGTGTTACCTGCAGCAAGTGCAGCTACAATCTGTCCCGTATAGATAGCCAATGGGAAGTTCCATGGACTGATACAAACAAAAGTACCGCGTGCTTTATATACTTGACGAGACTGCTTGCCAGCCAAATCTGTAAACTCATGTACGACGTCATCTAAGCGCTCTGCTTCGTCAGCATAGAAACGACAGAAATCAACGGCTTCTTTGATTTCATCAATACCGTCTTGCATGGTTTTACCCGCTTCAACTTGGCATAGTGCCATTAGCTCAGCGTAGTTTTCTTCGTATAGCTCAGCAATCTTACGTAATATCTCAGCACGCTTAGCAGCTGGTACATTTTTCCATACA
The DNA here is from genome assembly GCF_904846365.1 of Psychrobacter nivimaris. Classification (GTDB taxonomy): domain Bacteria; phylum Pseudomonadota; class Gammaproteobacteria; order Pseudomonadales; family Moraxellaceae; genus Psychrobacter; species Psychrobacter nivimaris_B. The sequence goes on along the minus strand of NZ_CAJHAL010000008.1, from coordinate 63,679 downwards.
TCTTGACCGGCAACAGCAACGTCAATCGCTTGGCGAGCCACTTCAGCGTTAGCATAAGTTACTTTACCAGCCCTAACTTCGTGGTTCCAAGGCGCAAGTACAGTCTGCTTATCAAGCTGATTCGTTTGACCATCTACTTCATAGGTATCAACAGCTTTACCATTAATAATAGAGGTTGCTGACCATGTCTTATGCAGATGGCTATCAATAGCTGATTTGAACGGCAACCATTGTGACTCTACAAAGATATTAGGGCCAAAACTTGCACGACGTTCACCGTAAATCTCTAACGGTAACGGGATGTCTGGATTGTGCAATGTTGCATTGCCAAGCAGCTTGTCATATGGATGCACTGTTAGCTTTTCGATTGGGTAAGACTTGTCTAGCAACTGATGAACAAACGAGCTGTTGGCACCGTTCTCAAGCAAACGGCGCACCAAGTACGGTAGCAAGTCTTTGTGTGCACCTACTGGCGCATAGATACGTACAGGAATCTCATAAGCTTGCAAAATATGATCATAAAGCGCATCGCCCATGCCGTGCAGACGTTGGAATTCAAAGTCTCTATGTGCACTCATGGTCATGATTGAAGACAATGTATGCGCATTATGCGTCGCAAACTGTGGCCAGATTAGGCCGCGCAGATGGTCTGACAATAAGAAGCGCGCACAAGCAAGGTATGCAGTATCCGTACCTTCTTTACGTGTCCAAACTGGATAGCCTGATAGACCTTTTTGCTGAGCAAGTTTGATCTCAGTATCCCAGTAAGCACCTTTTACTAGACGTACTGGAATACGATCACCGACTTCAGTAGACAAACGAGCAAGCCACGCTAATACAGCGATTGCGCGTTTAGAGTACCCTTGTACAACGATACCTAAACCATCCCAGTCCGCCGTTAAATTATCACGGTACAAAGACTCAAACAGTTTGAGAGAAATCTCCAGACGATCTGCTTCTTCAGCATCAATACTGATATCGACATTGACTTCACGTGCCGCTTCAATCAATAGCAGGCAGCGCTGACGCAATAAGCCCATTACTTGTGCTTCTTGCGTGGCTTCATAGCGAGGATGCAGTGCTGATAATTTGATAGACACTGACGGCTTTGGCATGCCTTCTTTGACTTTTACGTTCGCCGTAGCTCTGATCGCATGTAGATAGTCATTGAAATATTTTTCCGCATCTTTATGCGTGATAGCCGCTTCACCTAACATATCAAATGAATAGGTATAGCCTCTATTACGATATGGCTGGCTGTTTTTATTGGCGTCTTCGATGGTCTCGCCCAATACAAACTGATGGCCCATGATACGCATGGCTTTTTGCATCGCACTACGAATGACAGGCTCGCCCATCTTCTTAGTCATGCGATCCAAGAAACCTGATGCAGTGGTGCTGCTGTCAATACTGACAACGCGACCAGTCATCATCATGCCCCAAGTAGAGGCATTGACCATAAAGCCGTTGTCATTTTTGATGTGCTTTTTCCAGTCAGCCACACTCATTTTGTCATGAATCAACGCATCAGCCGTATAGTTGTCTGGTACACGAATCAAGGCTTCTGCCAAGCTCATTAGCAAGATACCTTCTTGGGTATCGAGGCTATACTCAAGCAATAATGAGTCAACCATCTTGACGGCTTTACCATCATTACGTACGTGCTCGACCAGTTTGCGCGTTTGCTCAGCAGCAGCATCGCGTTCTTCTATACTGGGTTTGGCAAGTGGCAATAACTCAGACAACCAACGTTCTTCATCGGCGCTATATAGCGGCGAAATACGTTTATTTAGCGCTTCTGCTGACTGGGCGAGATACTCAGGCGACAGCATATCAACAGGATTAAACAAGATCGGCTCTTGCGGGGTAAACTGGTCTACTGGGTTCATAATAACTCCATAACTATCGTTTAAAAACCATAATAAATGGTGCTTTAGGAAGTCTGATCGTTCTGTATAACTGCTCATAACCGCTATTAAAAAATAGTGGTTATTGACGGATATTCACAGCAATAATCAAAAGACCAAACGGCGCCATCACAAAACTAAAAATCCAGCATAGGCTGGAGACGGTTAAGTAGGTCGTTCGACTGTTAAACGGGCTACGTTAACAATACAAAGGCAACAACGAAAAGCTAAGCGGCATTAGTGCCTTCTTCTTGTTAGTAGTGAAAGGAGTGTGATGACCAAATATCGCCTTATTGAACCGAAAAATCGCTCTAATAATCACAAATCTGTCATCTTTTATGATGCTAATTCACTGTAAGAAAAACCTCTACGGCGTTGATTGAGGTGATGCGCTTAACTCGGCTATAATATCACGAAAGTTTTTTTCAAACTAACGAAATTCACTATTTTCATAAATTAATATATATCTAAATAACAATAACTTACAAGCACTTTATTGGCCATGACGCTTTGGTTACGTTTTTTTGTTTACTATTGCCCATAGTTTGGCATCACCCTACTTAATGCTGCTATCAGAAATACTAAACATTAACCATAAGAATATCGGGATTAAATTAAGACGATAGTCTTATAATACTGACAAAAAAACCCTCTTTATCATCAGCTGATAAAGAGGGTTTTTGTTTAAGACGCTATCTAATGTCTCACAATGCGTTGCATTATAAGAAGATAATCTTGAACAACAATATAGCAGTCAAAATCCAGACAGCGATACTGATATCTGCAAACTTACCTGCAATTGCTTTTACAGCCGTAAAGGTAATAAAACCAAGTGCGATGCCGTCAGCGATAGAGTATGTAAGCGGCGTGAATAGCAATACCACGACCACTGGTGCTGCTTCTGTTAAGTCGCTCCAGTTAATGTCTTTTAGAGTACCCATCATGAGTACGGCTACATAAAAGATAGCGCCAGCCGTTGCATAAGCTGGAATCATACCTGCTAATGGCGAGAAGAAGATACTGAACAGGAATAACACACCTACCGTAACAGCCATCAAGCCTGTACGGCCACCTGAGGCGATACCAGAGATACTCTCAATATAGCTAGTCGTCGATGAAGTACCCAATAAAGAACCCGTTACTGTCGCTGTTGAATCAGCGAGTAGTGCCTTGCCCATGTTCGGGATATTGCCATCTTTGTCCGTTAGTTTTGCTTGGCTAGTGGTAGCAATCAAAGTACCAGCAGTATCAAACAAATCGACAAATAAGAAAGCAAAGATAACACTGATCATGCCCACATCAAATGCACCAGCAATGTCTAACTGCATCAGCGTCGGTGCAATAGAAGGCGGTGAAGAGATGATACCTGTGAACTGTGTATAGCCCATTAATAAGCTAATCAACGCAACCAATAAAATACCAATGGTTACCGCACCTGGGACTCTCTTATAAGACAGACCAATGATAACAACAAAACCTAATGAAGCCATGACAGGACCGAATGATGTCATGTCACCAAGACCAACTAAAGTTGCATCATGATTGACGATAATACCTGCGCTTTGCAATGCAATAAACGCCAAGAACGCACCAATACCAGCAACTACGCCGTTCTTGAGGGATGTTGGAATAGCATTAATAATTGCTTCACGAATCTTAAATAGACTCAATAGTACAAAGATACAACCAGACAAGAACACCGCACCTAGCGCTGTCTGCCATGCGTAGCCCATACCAAGCACCACACCATAGGTAAAGAAGGCATTAAGACCCATACCTGGTGCGAGCGCAACTGGTAGTCGGGCGTAGATACCCATAATGAAACAACCTACTGCTGCTGCTATACAGGTCGCTACAAATACGGCCCCTTTATCCATACCTGCATCGGCTAAAACGTTAGGGTTGACAAAGATAATATAAGCCATCGTCAAGAACGTGGTTATACCAGCGATGATTTCTGTTTTGATCGTGGTATTTTCACCATTAATCCCAAAATAGCGTTCAATTGCATTCATAAGTGTCGCCCCCGACTGGCTAATAAAAAGTCATCATTACCTAAAATTGAACATGACCTCAGCGAAAAAATAACGATGCCACAATAAGAATAATGTAGTAACAAAGCGTAACATATTAGACCAGTTATCTTACAAACTCAATCGTTGATAATGTCTATCTCGTACAAAATAGGATTTTGAGAGACTTCAAGACTATCGGTCAGAAAAGCCACATGAAAAGCTATATATAGTCATGCTGCTCGACGCTATTCGAAAAACTACTTTCTACTCGTTATTGAGGAAATATTCGGTTTGAGTCATAAGTTTTAGGTAATAAGTATTTGCTCGGTCATTATCCATGTTATCCAACTAACTATTGAATGAATCAATAGCAGCCCAACTAAATAGTCGTTTAACACATTAATAATGACCTTTCTCTCATTTAGAAGTAAACTAGGGGGTTATTATACCGATACCTAAATCGCGATACTTACTGTTGCAGCATTTTTCTAAGCACAGTTACAAATTTTTAGTGAAGAAACGTGCTGCGTATTAAATAATAAAAAGTAAATAGTGTTTGTTTAGGGGTTGTCTGGTTCGGATACCACTATTCCAGCCAGCTGTTATCAATTATTCGTGAGTCCATTACATGCCTGAATCATTAAATATTGTCGATCTTATTACCCAAGCCAGTCTATTGGTGCAGATTGTGATGGCACTATTGTTATTAGCTTCTTTGCTCAGCTGGGTTATTATCTTTCGCATGAGTGCTCGACTTGGTACAGCCAAAAACTTTGATCAACAATTTGAGACTTGGTTTTGGTCAGGCGAAGACTTGGCCAAACTATATCAAGGCATTCAAGGCTCTCCTGATCGTCAGGGACTTGAGCAGATTTTTTATGTGGGCTTTTCAGAATACCTAAGAATGCATAAAAAGCGTCAACCTAAAGACGACATTATCGATGGTGTTGAACGCAAGCTACGCGTCGGCCTAGGTCGCCAGCAGCAATTGCTAGAGTCGGGACTGACGACGCTAGCCAGCATTGGCTCCGTTGCTCCGTACATCGGATTGTTCGGTACAGTGTGGGGCATTATGAATGCCTTTTTGGGACTGTCTCAAACTGAGCAAGCTACCCTCGCCTCTGTCGCTCCCGGTATCGCCGAAGCACTGATTGCCACAGCCATGGGTTTGTTTGCCGCTATCCCTGCGGTATTGGCATACAACCACTTCACAGCAAAATCGAGCCAACTATATGACTCGCGTGCCTTATTTTGTGATGAGATGACGGGCATGCTGCAGCGTGAGACCAGCGTACAAGCACCTATTAGCAAAGAAACCCAAGTTAATGCAGGTCAGGTGACAGGGCTATGAAACCAAACCCCTACGGCCGTGAAAAAAAAGCTCTTAATGCAGAAATGAACGTCGTACCTTACATTGACGTCATGCTGGTGCTACTGGTGATCTTTATGGTGACAGCGCCGATGCTGATTACAGGCGTCGATGTTGATTTGCCAAAAGAACAAACCAATACCATGAGTCAAAGCCAATTACCTGTGATTGTCTCGTTGACTGACAAGGGTGATATTTTTATCAGTTATGAAAGCAATGTTGACGTGCCTGTAAGTGAGCCTGAGCTGATTAATACATTATCTAACCTACAGTCTCAGAGCGATAATAGTAATGCTGAGCCAGTACAGGTGATGATCAATGCCGATCAAAACAATCAGTATGGTGCCATCATGACGCTCATGGCAACTTTGCAGCAAGCAGGTATCGAAAAAGTTGGATTACTGACCGGTGCGCCTCTACCGACGCCATCATTCCAATAGCTATACCTTCTATATAGGTATGTCACATCATAGCAGCCAATCCGATAAACCACGTTCATGAGTATCCATACCATGCATAATGCGCCTGCCGTCTATGTCCCCACCGAACCAGAAAGCAACGGCCTAACATTGCCTACGTTGCTAAGCTTACTGGCGCATGGCCTTGTCATTGGCATACTGGTTTATAACTATCAAACCACTGAAGTTGAGATTGCTGGTAGTATTGAGACGGTCATGGTATCCCCTGAGCAACTTGCTGAAATGCAAGGACAAATACTGGCCAACCGTGCAGCAGCTAGCGCAATGCAGATGGATAGTAGCACTAGCGACTCGTCTAGTAGTGCCCAGCCAGAAATATCTGGTAGTAGCGTCAGTGCGCAAAATTCAAGTCAGTCAAGCTCTCAGCGCGTGCCTGTATTTACACGATCTGAGGAGCCAGCTGGTCAACCCATACTGATGAGCGAAGACCATCAACAACGTCTGCTTGAGCGAAATCAAGAGTATGAGCGCAAAATGGCTGAGTGGGCAGCACAACTAGACGAATCCGCTATGGAAGAGCTTGACCAAGTCGATCAAAGCAAACGCGACCAGCTCATAGAAGAACAAAAAAGACTGGGAGAGTTTCGTCAAAAGCAGAACAATCCACCAAAGATAAAACGTCCCACTGCTAGCGATCGCAATATTGAGATTGATACTGCCGGCTCTGGCAATGCAGGGAAAACCTTTAGCCTATCAGATGGGCAGTCTACTATGTCTGGTGATACGTCAACCTCTAGTACGTCCAAGGGCAGTAGTCGTTCTGCATCCAGTGGCAGTCGCGGTGCCAGCAACAGCGAAATCATCAACTTAATCAAGCGCAACTATACGCCGCCTACCGCCGCGCGAGGCTCTACTCAACGTGCCATCTTGACCATCACTGTCAATGAAAATGGCGATGTGATCAACGTGACGGCCTCTGGACCTGATAACACGGTCAACGAAGCGGCAAAACAAGCGGTACTCAATACTGGCAGTCTCCCGATTGATGCTGATGACCCTAAATACCCGACTTTTACCATACAGTTTAAAGGCAGCAATTAATCAGTTGCTAGGTTCTTATAATATTGGTAACGTGACGTTAAGCGGCTTGTCTCGCATAGGTTGCTGCCTCATCTAGATGCTTGTCTCATTAAATAAAAAATGAATATCATACTAATTTTAGGAGCTCCCTTTACTCATGCGTACCCACAAAAAACTACTAGTCTCATTACTCGCCAGTACCTCAGCATTGCTAATATCGCAAAGCGTGCTCGCTGCACCTGTTGTACTAGAATTGGACTATGAGATTCCGGTTCAGCAAAACCAAGTTGCGTTTGTATCGTTTGCGGGTGACTCTGTCTTATCACCGATTATATTAAATGACTTGAGTAAAACCGAGCTAAAAGTAACCAATCAAGATCTACCACAGCAGCCGCACAGCAGTAAAGAGCTGACAGGTACATTACCCGTTTGGCAAAGCATGGGCATACCGTATCTGGTTGTCGGCAGTACGCGTACCAATCGTGGCAAAATAATCACCGATTATGAAGTCATCGATGTCAAATCTGGTCGTGTGATAGAAGGCAAGCAAAGCCTAACCGCCGACAATAATAGGGAAAGTATGCGTTATGCCGGTCATGTCATCGCAGACAAAGTGTACGAGCTGATTACTGGTATTCCAGGGGATTTCTCAGGACGCATTGCTTATATTGAAGAAACAGGAACTGGCAAACAAAAGATCTCTCGTCTCAAAGTGATGGATGCTGATGGCGAAAATGCTAGAACCATTACTGAAGTCGCAGGCTCTATTTTTTCACCAGCATGGTCACCTGATGGCAACCGTATTGCCTACTCGGTACAGCGTGAAAAATCATATCCTGTTATCTACGTGCAAAACGTCAGTGGCGGCGGCGCAACTGCTCTGACGCCTTTTTCAGGTAGCAACCTAAGCCCTTCGTTCTCTCCTGATGGCAGCAAGATATTATTCTCTAGTAGTTTTGAAGGTAGCGCTGATATCTATGAGATGAGCGCCAGCGGCGGTACACCTAGACGCCTCACTAATTTGCCAAGCAGTGAGGTGCAGCCAAGCTACGCTCCTGATGGCAAGTCATTTGTATTTGTCAGTGACAAAACTGGATTCAATAAACCACAAGTCTATCGTTATGAATTTGGCTCGGGACGCACAACCAAAGTATCAAATGGTGGCTATGCGACTAGCCCGCAGTTTAGCAGCGACGGAACACAAATCGCCTTTTTAAGTGGACGCTCAGCCGCGATTATGAATAGCAATGGTGCGGTGACGACCAACCTTGGTAATACGGGTATCGATGAAGCCCCAAGCTTCTCACCCAATGGCAAGCGCGTGGTCTATGCGTCAACCCAAGGCGGCAAAGGTGTACTAACGATTAAATCATTGAATGGTGGCGAAGCGTTCGGTAAATCAGGACAAGGCATCATCCGCTCACCCGTATGGTCATCAAGTCCAAAATAATTGGTCGTACACCAAAGTAGCAATTTTGGTTATAGTGGAATAAATATCAAGCAAGCAAAATTAAAATGCCCCAATCATAGTCGTTATGGTTGGGGCTTTTTTTGATTAAAAAACAGCAATAGAAATAACGATAAATCTTAGTACTTATATATTCTAAATGGTCAGCACCCCCTCGTCTTTGATCTACTTTCCAATGTTACCTAACCCTCCCTCCTTCGTAACAAACCTGTAAACGCACTAGTATCAAAAAAAAATTGCAATGATTTGTATTTTACCTATACCCTAAATAGACCTGACTAATTGGTCAGGTTGTTCAAATATTAGCCAACATATATTAGCTATTTTCATTGTTTATCTTACAGACGGATGCGTACCCTATTGTTTACATCGATAAAAAACAAGTCAAGGATTGGGTTAAGACTTTGATCTCGTGATCTACCACATTGTCTGATATCTACAGTTAAGCGGGTGCTAAGCAGTTATTTTAGGAGGAAACCACCATGAGTGAAAACGTTCCAGCGAATACCGACTTACTGTATAGACTGCATGACCGTCCTACCCCCATTAAAGCTTTTTTAGGTGCTATACAGCACGTACTTGCAGCGTTTGTAGGTATCATCACACCCTCTCTTATCATAGGTGGCACATTAGGTTTAGGAGAGCATATCCCCTACCTTCTCAGTATGTCATTGATAGTATCTGGCGTCGCAACCTTTATTCAGACCCGTAAAGTAGGCCCTGTTGGCTCTGGTCTCATGGCGTTACAAGGTACCAGCTTTGGATTTTTGGCAGCGGTGCTGACAGCAGGTTTTGTGGTAAAAAACCGCGGTGGTGGTCCAGAAGAGATATTATCCGTTATTTTTGGCGTTTCATTTCTCGGTGCATTTGTTGAGATATTTTTGAGTCAGTTTATTACCAAACTCAAATCTTTTATGAGCCCTATTGTTACAGGCTGCGTGATTGTCACGATTGGTTTGTCATTAACCAAGGTAGGTCTGACTGACTTAGCAGGCGGGTTTGGTGCTGAAGATTTTGGTAGCATTCCGAACTTACTTTTGGGCGGTGGTGTGCTGGCAAGTGTCGTACTGATTAGCATCATCAATAATAAAGTCATTCGCTCAAGCGCCATCTTTATCGGTTTGATGCTTGGCCTTATCGCGGCCGTATTTATGGGACATATCGATTTCTCATTGGTTTCTGAAGCGGCTTTTTTTACGGTGCCGATCCCTTTTAAATATGGCTTTGGTTTTGATTGGCAAGCTTTTATTCCTATTGCCTTTATGTATATCATTACCAGTATCGAGACCTCAGGCGATTTGACGGCGACCTCAATGATATCAGGTGAACCGATCAAAGGCCCTCTCTATGAGAAACGCATCAAAGGCGGTGTACTAGGAGATGGTGTTAACTCTCTGATTGCGGCGATATTCAATACCTTCCCTGTGACAACCTTTAGCCAAAACAACGGTGTAATCCAGATGACGGGTATTGCCAGTCGCTATGTGGGTTTCTATGTGGGCGGCATTCTATGCCTGATGGGGCTATTCCCCGTCCTTGGTGCTATTTTTACCCAATTACCGAAGCCTGTTGTTGGCGGCGTCACGCTACTGATGTTTGCGACGGTAGCGACTGCTGGTATTCGTATCTTATCTACCGTGCAATTCACGTATCGTAATGTCTTAATCATTGCCACCTCACTGGGTCTGGCAACGGGTATCGCCTTTGTCCCTGATGTACTGTCACAAACGCCCCAGTTCTTTCAGAATATCTTTGGCTCAGCGGTAACGATGGCAGGGATTGTGGCCATCACCCTTGATATGATTTTACCTCAAAACTATGGCATCGAGTTTGATACCAAAGCACAGCATGCAAAAGACAAATTAGAACCAACGCAAGAAGTCGCTTAATGCTAAACACAAGCTAGGGCTGAACATATCGAAGTGTTTCGCCGTAAACGAGGTGCACAAAAAAATAGAAATAATCTGTGCACTTCGCTGATTAAGCACCTGACTTATTAAATAGGCACCCTGTCAAATAGGTACCTTGTCATTATTCAAGGCCACAGCCTTTTAAAATAAAAGGCACCAGAAAGTCTGCCGCACGTGCTTCATCTGCTGCGTCATACGCCGTCTTATCCATTAATCCAACGATTTCAATCTCGAATTCAGCATAACGTTGGGTAGTCGCCCAAATCAAAATCAGTAGTTGTAGAGGATCAGTAATCCCAATTTTGCCTTGCTTGTGCCACTCTTTCATTACCTGTGCTTTATCGTGTACCCACTCCTTCATCGTAGTGGACATAAATTCATGCAAATGCGGTGCGCCGCCGATAACTTCAATCGCAAACAATTTATGGCGACTTGGATTGACAAAGGCTTGATGTAGCTTGGTACGGACGAATTTTTCGATGACTGTTTTTGGGTCGCTATCTACTGTCATGGTTACCAAACCTTCGTTCCATTCTTGAATGATCGAACGCAGCACTGCCATGTAGAGATTCTTTTTGTTTTTAAAGTAGTAGTGAACATTGGCTTTAGGCAAGCCTGCTCTATCGGCAATACCCTGCATCGTAGCGCCGCGATAGCTTTGGAGCACAAACTCTTCTTCAGCTGCCGCTAAGATAAGCGCTTGGTTCTGTGCGCGAATGGCTTGTTGGCTACGGTGCGAGGGCGTATCAGTCACTGAGGTTTCTTCCTTTTGATTGTTTTGAGTCATAGCAGTGGTATCTCACTTTAAGAGACAGGTTCGACAAAATAGTCGCTATATTTCGCTGTGTATTCTTATATAAATACATAGATTTGATCAGCATAACCTGTTAAATAAAAATATTTCGCATAAAACAGTTGACCAATTAGTCAGGTTTTAGCAAAATGGGAACTGTAAATCAATCACGCCGTCATTAATCACTTCTTGCCAGACGTTTTGGACGGCTAAAATATCAGTGTTTCCTTAGCAAATCTGTTTCATATTGTCAGTTCACTATAGCTTGAAATTATGCAAAGCGTATATAAGCGCTAAAGGTCTGACTACGAACACACAGATTATCGAATTTTGATTTTAAGCGAATTAATATCTGCTAGCTTAATCAAATCATCCATGAAGCTGAAGCAACCGCTACTTATCAAAATTACTGCTTATACCTATAAGTTTATGCAAATAATCATAAGGTATAAACCTCTATCAAACATTTATCGCCCAATATAGATAACGGGCTGTCATATTAGAAAAGGATGTCATCGTGAGCTTAACCTTAGCGCAATTCAACGATTTATCACAAGAAGTCGCCATCGCCCAATTATTGACTTGTTGCACCAGTAAAAGCTGGGCCTATAAGCTTGCAGACGCCCGCCCTTTTGCAAACTTTGATGCACTGCTAGCAAGTAGCGACGCTATCTGGAACAAAGTGCAAAATGATGAGCCTAACTTATTAGAAGCGTTTGATGGGCATCCGCAAATCGGCAATGTGGCATCTCTAAAAGAAAAATATCGCAACACACAAAGTAGCGCCGCACACGAACAATCAGGCGCTAATGATGCAGCAGATGAAGTCCTCGAAGCACTTGCCAAAGGCAATCGCGACTATCTTGATAAATTTGGTTTTATTTTTATTGTCTTTGCGACCGGTAAAAGCGCGCAGCAAATGCTAGATCTGCTATTAGCGCGCTTGCCTAATGATCGCGCTACTGAACTGGCAAATGCAGCCACTGAACAAAATAAAATTACGCGTCTACGTTTAACTAAATTGCTAGGTAATGCTTCGACAAGCAAATAGTAGTCGCAGAGTTAGACTAGTATTTTTACCCGATTTATATTTCTCACAAATTTAAAGGAAGCATTATGTCTGCCACCCTATCATCACATATCTTAGACACTCATCTTGGCAAACCTGCCTCTGATGTCGCCGTTACCTTACACCGCGTACAAGACAATGGTGCCAGCGCATTACTAGCACATGGTACAACCAATAGTGATGGCCGTGTCACACCAGACGCTTGGCAGTTTGATACAGCCATCGATAGTACTGACCGTCAGCTAGATACCGGACGCTATACCGTAACGTTCGATACTCAGTCTTATTTTGATGCTCAGCAGCTGACAGCATTTTACCCGCAAGTAGTTATCGACTTTGTAGTAAACGATGCCAGTCATTATCACGTGCCGCTTCTGCTTAGTGCGCACGGTTATAGCACCTATCGCGGATCATAGCTTTGGCGTTGTTTAGCTCTCTGCTTTGTTATTAGTTTTCAAGAAATACTGCCAAAAAAAATTACCAAGACATATTATTAAGACACTGTCACATTAAAGGACATTTATTACATGGGCGCCTATCTTCTCGAATGGTTGAGTTTATTTTTCCGCTGGTTTCATGTTATCGCTGGGGTAGCATGGATTGGTGCATCGTTTTATTTTGTGTGGCTGGATCTAAGTCTACGAAAACCACCACAGTGGAAAACAGACAAAGGCATCTCAGGCGACCTTTGGGCGGTACATGGTGGTGGATTTTATGAGATTGCCAAATACAAACTCGAACCAGAGGAGATGCCAAAGACGCTACACTGGTTTAAGTGGGAAGCTTATACTACTTGGCTGACGGGTGCGGCGATGATGTCGATCGTCTATTATGCCAATGCAACTGCCTATCTGATCGATCCAAGCAAAGTGCCTTTTACCAGTATCGGTGCCATTGCGACAAGCTTGCTGTTTTTATTTGGTAGTTACTTCATTTATGAAGTCATTGTGCGCAGTCATTTGGGTAAAAACGCCTTTATCTTTAGTACCCTGATTTTTATTTTACTGGTCATCGCGAGCTGGGGCTCTTATCAGCTGTTTAGTGATCGCGCCTCATTCATTCATATCGGGGCGATTTTGGGCACGGTGATGGTCGGTAACGTATTCTTCGGTATTATGCCAGCGCAGCGAGCGCTCGTAGACTGTGTGCGGCGCGGCGAAAAACCGGGCAAAGAAGTCGCTGAATTGGCACTGCAAGCCAAAAACCGCTCACTGATGAATAACTACTTTACCCTGCCGCTCATCTTTACCATGATTAGCAACCACTATCCGATGATGTATGCTCATGAGAAAGGTTGGTTGGTCTTGGTGTTTGTTGGCGTTATCACTGCAACGGCACGTCATTACTTTAACCAGAAGCATTTGGGTCATAAAAAACCACGCTACTTGGTTGTTCCAGCGATACTGACAGTATTATTGATTATCTGGATGCGACCTGAACCGATTGAGCCAGTGCCTGCAATGCCTGCTACTACTTCAGTAGCACCTACGACAACTGATAGCACGCCGCCAGCTACAAGCGCGACTACTAACTCAAGCACTGATGCTGTTGCTAACGCTAATACCAATTCTAATAGTAATGCTACTAATAGCGTTAACAATGATGCCGCTATTGCTGAAGCCGTACCAGTGAGCGCGTCAGCAGATGACGCTATGATGGATGTCGTGCATACACGCTGCAGTACTTGTCATGCTGTGCAACCAACACAACAAGGCTTTGCCGCTCCTCCAGCAGGTATCATTTTGCAGACGCCAGAAGATTTAAAAATACATAAAGCTAAAATCGTCACTGCGGTACAAACTGGCTATATGCCGCTTGGTAATATTACTCAGCTGACAGATGCCGAGCGCCAACAGCTTGTGGCCTATGCATCATCACTTTAATTTTTGATAAAAAATAACTGTCCTTTACGAGCAACATTTTAATAAACATTTAAGGCTCTAAGCGATATAGGAATATAGATAATGAGCAAAAAAATTACCAGTGACTTTGATCTGAGCACATATCCGCGCGACCTAAAAGGCTATGCTGGCAATCCACCAAAAGCAAACTGGCCAGGCGGCGCAAAAATCGCCGTACAGTTTGTATTAAACATCGAAGAAGGTGCAGAAAATAGCGTCATCCATGGCGATGGTCAATCAGAGCGTTTTTTGTCTGATATTTTGGGCACACCAGAATTTAACAACCGTCACCAGTCTATTGAATCTGCATTCGAATACGGTAGCCGTGTCGGCGTGTGGCGTGTATTAGATGTTTTTAAAGAGTACGGTATTCCTATCACCACGTTTACCTGTGCAGCCGCTGCTGAAAAAACACCGCATATTATCGAGCGTGTATTAGAAGATGGTCATGAGATTGCCAGTCATGGTCTACGCTGGATCACTTATCAGGATATGTACCGTGAGACGGAGCGTGAACACATTCGCTGTGCCACCCAGATATTTAAACGTATGCTCGGTGGTCAACCTCTCGGCTGGTATACAGGACGCGATAGTCCAAATACTCGTGAACTGGTCGCTGAACAAGGTGGCTATACCTATGACTCTGACTCGTACGGTGATGAGTTACCATATTGGCTCAATGTAAAGGTCCAAGATGGCAATCTGCTCACGCGCAAGCCGCACTTGGTCATACCTTATAGCCTCGAGACCAATGACATGCGTTTTTCTTCTAGCCCAGGATTCACCCATGCTGAACCATTTTATCAATATCTAAAAGACAGCTTTGACACCTTATACGAAGAAGGCGCACATACCCCTAAAATGCTGACCATTGGCTTGCATTGCCGCATTATTGGGCGTGCAGGACGCATCAAAGCACTAAAGCAGTTTTTGCAATATATCACCAATAAGCCCGACGTATGGATATGCCGCCGTGATGATATCGCTAAACACTGGTACGAAAACCATCCTGCTACGTCAGACAACACTGCTAACTGGATGTAAGCTTAGGCTATCGTCATAGCACTCGTTCTGCTTAGCTAAGCGCGTACGAATTGGCATAGATTAATATATAAAATAAGCCATACGTTATTAATAAACACCATTATTAAAAAAGGAATCACTGTGAGTCAAAACACTTCAGAAGTTGGACAAATTATCTCCGCAAACAACCTACCTGATACCCTGCCAGCATTTACCAAAAAATCAAATGTCGCTGACAGTCGATTGGGGGCAAAATCACTATTCGCCACCGACGATTTCTTTGCGGATAAAAGCCGTATTCTAAATCCTGATGCGCCTATCTTTGTCGTGGGTAAATTCGATAACAACGGTAAATGGATGGACGGCTGGGAAACACGTCGTAAACGCCACTTGGGTTACGATTATTTAGTTATCCAACTTGCTCGCCCAACCAAAATAGCTGGTCTAGATATTGATACCAGTCACTTCACGGGTAACTTCCCATCTTCCGCCAGTGTCGATGCTTTATACGCGCCAGAGCTACTGCAGCAAGATGAAACTGAACTTACCCGTCTAAGTAAAGAAGACTGGGACAATAAAAATTGGCAGGCACTAGTGGGTATGACCCCGTTGCAAGGTCACAACCATGAGCTTATCGAGATTGATCATGGGCAAACGGTAACCCATATTCGTTTAAACATCTATCCAGATGGCGGCGTTGCCCGACTACGTGTCTATGGTGATATCCAACTTGATGCCAGCCTAAATACACAAGGCGAGACACTTGACTTAGCGGGCGCATTAAATGGTGGTCGTGCCATTGCTAGTAACGATGCGCATTTTGGTGCTGCTAGTAATTTACTACTACCAACTAAAGCGCCTAATATGGGTGATGGTTGGGAGACTCGTCGTCGCCGTGAGCCAGGCAATGACTGGTGCATCATTGCGCTAGGTCAAGCAGGTATCGTTGATTCCATCGAGATAGATACTGCCCACTTTAAAGGCAATTACCCTGATAAGGTCTCGATCCAAGCCGTCTACTCACCAAATACACCAGAGCAAACTTTAGTGACTCAGAGTATGTTTTGGGATACCTTGCTTGAGCCGCAAAAAACCAATGCTGACGACGTTCATCACTTTGGTAAAGACAAGCTTCAGATAGACCAGCCTATCACGCATATTCGGGTCAATATCTTCCCAGATGGTGGTATCAGCCGTGTACGCGTGTATGGCAAGATTGCTGAGACTGAGACTAATACTGATACTGGTGCTGGTGCTGGTGCTGACAGTAAAGAGGCAAAATAATGAGTGTCACACTATCGGCTAAGCCTTTGACTAAGGCAAACTTTGCCCCCTATGGTTCGGTCATCGAGCTCTATAATATTGATGAGCAAACCGCTGACAATACTTATGAGATCAATAATGGCTATGCGGTTCGTCATCATGCACTTGCCGAAAGTAAACTAGACGGTGGCTCAGTTGGTATGAGTATCTTTCGGGCCAAGAAACGTGAGAACCCGATTGCACTCTCAGTCATGGAATACCATCCGCTTGGAACACAGGCGTTTGTATCTATGGAAGGCCAAGATTATATTGTCGTCGTCGCCCAAGCTGGTAACCCTCCACAGTCGCCTGATGACTTAGTGGTGTTTTATGCAAAATCTCACCAAGGTGTACAGTACGACGCTAATGTCTGGCATCACCCTCTACTCGCGCTTGGTCGTGACAGTGATTTCTTAGTTATTGATCGTATCAATGGCGAGGGTAATAACTGTTATGAGATTGATATCACGGATTGGCATGTGTTTATTGAGTTAAAAGGCGAATGCAACTAAGCTGTCATTAAGCACAAATCAATTTGATAAAAGCCCTGTTTATGTTTAACATAAACAGGGCTTTTTCTTTATTCATATTTTTCGCTAATTTATTAAGCAGTTGATTTACGATAACGACTCACGCCTGCGATTACCGTCTGATCAATTACTCTATCATCGCCTAGCATCATTAGCACAAACAACTGTTCTTCCAGTGTCTTGGTCTGCGCCATACGTCGCTCAAGCAATTCCGTTGCACCCATATCGATGACCACAAAATCCGCTTCTTTATTTGGCATAAAGTTACCAATTTTATTATCCAATAATAGCGACTGGGCATTACCCAAAGTAATTTGGTATAGCCCTTGATGAGCGGATAACTGATTGCTTTGTAGTTGTTGGATTTTGTACGCTTCTGACAGAGTCGTCAGCATCGATAGACTTGTCCCTGCTCCAACGTCAGTGGCGATACTGACACCGGTATAACTTAACGTTTTGGGTAAATCGAACAATCCACTACCCAGAAAAAGATTGGACGTCGGACAGTGTGATATCTGTGTACCAGTCGCACGCAGACGCTCATACTCAGATATTTCAAGGTGAACACCATGTGCCAAGGTTGTGCGTCGACCCAGTAATCCCATCGTATCATAGACATCGAGATAGCCTTTATGATCGGGATACAATTGTTTTACAAAGGCAATCTCATCATGATTTTCTGCTAGATGCGTCTGCAGATAAACACTCTCGTAACTGGCATATAACTCACCTGCCAGAAGTAATTGTTTAGGGCTCGACGTAATCGCAAAGCGTGGCGTGATTGCCACATGCTGACGTCCGCGCTCATGCCAGTTATCAATGATGTTCTGGGTATCTCGAATGCCTTTCTCAGCAGGCACACACAAATTATCAGGCGCATTTTGATCCATCAAGACATTACCCGTGATCATGCGGGTGTTAAGCTTGTGACTTTCCGTAAAAAATGCGCTCACTGATTCAGGGTGACTGGTAGAAAATACCATGGCGCTCGTTGTACCATTGGCCAGCAGCTGATTTAAAAAGAACTGCGCTGTGTCATGTGCTACTTTTGGATCGCCAAAATTGGCCTCGGTGACGAAAGTATAATTATTAAGCCAATCAAGTAATTGCTCACCGTAAGCAGCAATCATATCTATTTGCGGATAATGTACATGAGTGTCAATAAAGCCTGGCATGATAAGCTTATCACTATAGTCATGCACCTTGACTACTAACTGTCCTGCTTGCTCAGAGGTATTAGTATATTTCGCTAATATTGTCTCATTATGCCCATACTCTACAATGCACCCTGTCACGCTATCTACGACAAGCGCACCATCAGCGATATATTCAGGATAAACCTGTACACCTTCAATCACTGGTAGCAACGTAATGTCTCGTTCCACAGCTAATGTCTGTGAATGATCAGAGGTTGTACGCTCAGTACGATCGCTTTCGGTCAAGTAGTGCAGCAGTCGAGCTTGATAAATATGTAGGGTCATTCGTAGATCTCACAATGGCTTGGTAGTCCTGAGCGTTTTGATAAATAGTACTGAGCGCTTTAATAATTTGATAAAAAGTATAAAAGTTATATGGAGTGAACCGTTCAAGGAGTAGCCTGATGATACTGCTGCAACAGTTGTGCCACGATAGCAACTGCCACTGCCATCGGCTCTTTTCCGCCAATTTGCAATCCAATTGGCATGACCAACTGATTGACCAGTTGCTCACTGTAGCCACGCTGAATCAAACGATCTCTAAAACGCTTGGCTTTGGTTGCCGAGGCAATGCAGCCTATGTAAGGTGCTGAAATATCTGAGCGTTTATCATGAGGTGAGCTAGTGTCAGAAATAGTATCTAATGCCGCCCGTACTAACTCAAAATCAACACTATGGTCATGAGTCATAACCAGAATAAAACGCTGACCACCCTGCTCGATAAATGGGCGCACAAAATCTACAGGCTCATCATCGATATGCGGACGGATATGCGCTGGTAAGTTATAAAGTGTGGATTGATTAGTAGTAGATTCATCAAATAAGTAACGCTTAAACATCTCTGGGCGACTGTCCACCCAATCTACCTGACAAGGTAGCTCAGCGAGTATGGTCATTAGCGCTGATGCCACATGTCCTGCACCTAACACTAGTACTGACATCGGTGGCGTTACATTGAAGCATTCGAACATAACGGTGACGCTACCACCGCAACACTGTGCCAATTTCGCACCTAGCGGATAATGCTTAGTATAGACAGAATCACGGCGCACCGCTTTAGAAGGTGCTGACGTACTATCATTATCAATTGCAGAAACTTTTGGTTTGACTTCTTTTGATACCGTTGCCGCTATTTCACCATTCAATAGCTGCCGTGCCGTATTGATAACGTCATGTTCTAGACCGCCGCCGCCTAGCGTATCTACGATACTGTCCTGCGCGACGATCATCTTTGCCTGTAGCGCTCGAGGAGCAGATCCATTTACAGCCACGACTGTCGCTAACACATGAGCGATGCCGCGCTGCTGATATCGCGCTAGACCTTCATACCAGACGACTGGCGGTGCTAGCGACTCATTCACTGTGTGCAGGACCTCTTGCCCCTGCTACATTTGGATGCTCTATCGCATTAGGCTGGTCATCAGTTTGTTTCCCTTTAACTTCTTTTGGATCGATGTCTTTGGCATGACGTACGTCTTGTGGCATTGCTTTTTCATTGTAAAGGTCACTGTTCTCTTCTGCGCCTTTTACTAAACTATCAACCGTATCTGTATCTGCTTTAGTTGTTAAATCCCACGACGTGCCTTGCATGCGCATCACTGCTTTTAAGACCGCTTCTGGCGTCGCAGGCATGGTCAGCTCTGGATTCTTTTTATAATCACCAAGGCTCGCGACCGCATTATTGAGGGCACACCAAACACTGGCTGCCAACATAAACGGCGGCTCGCCAACGGCTTTAGAGTTATAAATCGTTTGTTCTTCGTTTTTGCGATCGTACAATTTGACATTCCACTGCTTAGGCAAGTCATGCGCGGTTGGGATTTTATAATTAGCAGGACTATCAGATGCGAGCTTACCTTTATCATTCCAGATCAGCTCTTCTGCCGTGAGCCAACCCATACCTTGCACAAAACCCCCTTCAATCTGACCAATGTCAATGGCAGGGTTGATCGATTGTCCTGCATCATGCAGCACATCACAGCGTAGTACTTTGTACTCACCTGTCAACGTATCAATCTCAACCTCAGCGCAGGCAGCGCCTAAGGCAAAGTAGAAGAACGGACGTCCCCATGCTTTAGAGCGATCATAAAATATCTTAGGCGTTTTATAGTAGCCAGTAGACGACAAGCTGATACGGTTCTGGTACGACAGTTGAATCATTTCAGCAAAAGTCAGTGTTTCTTTATCGCCAATATAGACATGGTTCTTTTCAAAACGTATGTCTTCTTGCGCTACGTCGAAATGCTCAGCGGCAAATTCAAGTATGCGAGCTTTAATGCTTAGACAAGCGTTCTGTGCTGCCTTACCATTAATATCGGTACCTGATGACGCAGCTGTTGGTGATGTATTAGGCACTTTATCCGTACGTGTCGCTGACACCTTAACCGTGTCCAGATCAACATCAAATTCATTGGCAACAATCTGGGCAATTTTAATATATAAACCCTGCCCCATCTCCGTACCACCATGATTGAGGTGGATACTGCCATCAGTATAAATATGTACCAATGCACCTGCCTGATTTAGTGTTTGCACCGTAAATGAAATACCGAATTTTACTGGCGTTAGAGCAAGCCCTAAGCGTTTATCACTGCTTTCAGCGGCAGCTTTTTGGTTTGCTTCTAGGATTTGCTGACGACGATTGTCATAATCGCAATCGGTTGCCAGTTTGGTCATGATGGTCGCTAAATCAAAATGCTCAATCGTCTGACCGTAATGGGTACTTTGACCATCTTGATATAAGTTTGCCAAACGCACTTGCAATGGATCTTGCCCCAGCGTATAGGCAATATGATCCATCATATATTCAGCAGTCATCAGACCTTGCGGACCACCAAATCCTCGATAGGCAGTATTGGATACCGTATGCGTTTTGCAGCGATGCCCTGCCACATGAGCAGCTGGGTAATAATAGGCGTTATCACAATGGAACATCGCTCTATCAACGATGGCATCAGACAAATCTGGCGCGTAACCACACAAACCAGCCAGTTGCATATCGACGCCCAATATACGACCAGACTCGTCTAAACCAACTTCGTAACGGTTGGCAAACTCATGACGCTTACCCGTCACCACCATGTCATCTTGGCGATCTAGACGCATACTGACAGGGACATTATGGCGTTTGGCGATGATACCGCACAGACATGCCCATGCAGCGGCTTGCGTTTCTTTACCACCAAACCCGCCACCCATACGGCGTACGACTGTATTTACCGCATGAAATGGCAAATCCGTCACTTCGGCGACCAACTGCTGTACTTCGCTTGGATGCTGTGACGACGTGTATACTTCTAGCCCACCATCGTCACAAGGCACGACATAAGATACTTGGCCTTCGAGATAAAAGTGCTCTTGCCCGCGCATATGAATATGACCTTCAATGCGAATCGGTGAGTTATCAAGTGCAGTCGCCGCGTCACCACGCTTCATAAAATGACTCGGACGCACAAATAACTCTTGCTCTAACGCTTTATCTATACTAAGTACCGCTGGCAATGGCTCATATTCTACCACTGCCTTAGTAGCCGCTTTTTTGGCAGCGCGATGACTGGTAGCCACCACTACAAACAGTGTCTGACCAACATACTCTGTGATGTCATCCACCATCAATGG
This sequence comes from Psychrobacter nivimaris, assembly GCF_904846365.1. Lineage (GTDB taxonomy): Bacteria > Pseudomonadota > Gammaproteobacteria > Pseudomonadales > Moraxellaceae > Psychrobacter > Psychrobacter nivimaris_B. The sequence continues at coordinate 42,079 of NZ_CAJHAL010000008.1, read as the reverse complement.
CTCGCCGTCGAACACCGCACCGATATCGGTCTGCGCCGGTAAGTCTTTAAAACTTAAGACATCTACCACCCCATCCGCATCTCTGACAGCGCTCAAATCCATACTTAATACACGTGCGTGAGCGTGGCTGCTTTTACCTACTGCTAGATGTAGCGTGCCTTGCGGTTTTGCAATATCATCCACATAAGTCGCCGTCCCCATGACATGGCTAATCGCACTATCATGCTTAGCCGAGGTGCCAATTTTGTTTTTTGGCGGACGCACGCGGCGGATACTATAACTGTCAAATAAGGACGAATGATGGCTCATGGCGGATCTCTTTTATTAGGACGCTTTAATTAATGCTCTTTTGTTCTTGGCAAATATAACGATAAGGCGGTATTACCAAACAACAACTCTGCTAATTAAGCAGTCTCGGTCTGTCTACCTGCTACCAATTGCTTACCGCACTTCACCAGTAGACGCTGTACCACATGTGAGCGATATTCACGGCTAGCTCTAACATCAGTCATAGGCGTAACGTCTGCAGACAAGACTTGTGCTGCTTGCTCAAAACTCGCAACTTCAGCAGCTTGCCCAATGAGCGCTTGCTGACAGGTTGTGGCTAATAACGGTATGGCAGCCATGCCACCAAGTCCAATCTTAGCATTCTCTATCTTCATACCATCTGCCGACACATCAATTCGCGCCGCTAGTAAACACGCAGAAATATCATCTTCATAGCGTTTGCTAATTTTATGAATAAATAAGTGCTGATTGTCATGCATCAGAGGAATATGGATAGCAACTACGTAACTGCCTGCTTGCAGTTTGGTCTTTTTATAATCTAAGAAAAATTCTGATAACAGTATGATTTCATCCGTATAAATCGAATCGCTATTATCTAAATTTTCACCTGATTCTTTACGATTAGGCGCACAATAACGCAGCTGAATTGACGCATCTAATGCTAATAAAATCGGTGGCAAGTCACCAATCGGCGATGCGTTGGCTATATTGCCGCCGATGGTGCCCATATTACGAATTTGCGGAGAAGCAATACGCTCAAATACTTGCGCAAAACTTGGAAAATACTGCTCAAGCACAGGCAACATCTGCTGATAGCTCATGCCAGCACCTAATACTAGTGATTGGTTAGAAGCTTGCTCGTTATCCGACTCTTCATTGCTTGAGTCAGACTTTGCGTCAAGTAATGACCATGACTTTAGTGCCTCGACAGCTGAAAGCTGGATAATCACCTCATGATCGACTAAGTGCTGCGTTACGCTCAATCCTAAATCCGTACCACCTGCCCAAATCGTAGCCTGCGGATAGGCCACTAATACTTGATTAAGCTCATCTAGTGACTTGGGCATATATAACTGTCGCCCAGCATCACTGATTGCAGGGGCAATCGCTTTCGACTCTGCATTGTTTAATTTAGTTTCAGCTGGCACATGTTCAGAGACTATCGACTCTTTTGTACTTGCCATAGCATCTGTTGCTAGACTGATCGTCAGGTCTTTCACCGCTGAATGCTCCGCCTCTCTCTGCTGACCGATATCGCTCATCAATAGGCCTGCCTCGATAATCGGTCGATAGCCTGTACAGCGACATAGGTTGCCAGATATTGAAGCAACCACTTCATCGTAACTTAATTGCTTGGTATCCTTCTGACTTGCTGCTTCTTGACTTGTCTGCATACGATTGTTTTCGTAAACACAAGCCAGCGACATCACAAACCCAGGCGTGCAAAAACCGCACTGCGACCCGTGACATTCAACCATCGCTTGCTGCGCTGGATGCAGCAGAGCACGTTCTGGATGATGCTCAGGATTATCTGCCAAATAAGAAGCCGTCATCAGATGATGACCATCCATGAGCGACACTAGCGTAATGCAGGAGTTGATCGTATAGAACGGTGGCGTAGCATTTTTTTCGTCGCCATTTTCATCATTAAGCGCTGGCTGGCTAGCGTTAGGCAGGCGCTGAACCATCACAGTACAGGCACCGCAATCACCACTACCACAGCCTTCCTTCGTATCCGTCTGGCCTTCATGCAATCGTAGATACTCAAGCACCGTCGTATTAGGGTTAAGCTGGGTTAGCTCGTGGCGTTTCCCATTTAAGTAAAAACTAATCATAGCAAGACTCGGCTAAAATAAAATAATGAACATAAGCATAAGGCTTAAGGAGTTTGACGGCTTAAATGCTGAACGTAAGCACTTGGTTTACATCATGCTGCAACCTTTTAAGTACGGTTATTCTGTTTTATTTGCTAATACATTCTTAAGAGATAAAAAAATCAGCACAGCGCACTTTTTATATCAGGTAAATCGGTTGCAAATATCAGCAAGCATCGAACAATTTTGTTAGAAAACTCGTACTATAGGATACTTGACTATTTGGTCAGCTTTCAACATATTATCACTATTCTTATTTATAACACAACCCGTTAAAATGCCTATAGATACTATCGAACAGTTGGCAAATAATTGGTGAATAACTTAAATCTAAGGGAATATCTATACGGTTTGTAGATTTTATTCATTACTCAGCCACTCAAAACCAGACACTGTTTTTATAAATATTTCTAATTTTATACATAGTGAATAATAAAGCTGAGCGTTAGATAAGCCATACTATAAACAGCGAGATAGCCTGCGTAAAAACAGTACCGAATACATATATCGCCTTTAAACTGCTATCAGCAGCTGATTTTTATATATAATGTCTGCAAATAAGCCTGACTCTTCACTGTTGTGACTTCTAATGATAAGTAATCGTGACATATCGTTGGGCTAAAATCGTTTTTGAGATATTACTATGAAGTCATTTGCCTTTACCTATTTGCTAATAGCAACGATGCTGTTAGGAGGTTGTCAATCGTTTCAATTCGTTGACAGTCCTATCCCCGTGAAGCCCGCCCCTACTAAGCTTGTTGCTCCATAAAAAGCCTAGCACTTAATAGAACTTATCGCTCAATAAAAATTGGCACAAAAAAAAGCAGACATCAATAATGTCTGCTTTTTTATTTAATTGCTCTGTCGGTTCTAGCTTTTTTTAGAGCTTAGCATCAGCTGGTTGATGCTTAATAATCGTTTTGGCTAGATGATCTCCAAACCAAATAGCAGTATCAATATCGCCCGAACCTGGTGTCTCTTCAGGTGGCCCATCAAGCGACTGAGTCATTAGTCCCAAAAAGCTAGACAGACGGTTTAAGTCGTGAGCCTCATGACCTGTCGGCATCAATGGCAGACCAATCCAATTCATACCATGTTGCATCGCATATAGAGAAATCTGCTGCAATACAGCAAGTTTATCACCACTCAGGCCGCCTGAATTGGCAAACGCTGCTGCCCACTTACCTTCCCATTTACGATGATACCAACGCTTAGATGTCTCATCCATAAAAGTCTTAAATTCAGCCGTCACACTGCCCATATACACTGCGCTGCCGAAAACCAGCAAATCTGCCTGATCTAAATAATCCCAATCAACATCATACACATCGACAGCCTTGGCTTGCGCTTCTGGCAACTGCTGATGCGCACCTTGTACTATCGCCTCAGCGACACGCTTGGTATGACCATAATTACTATGGAAGATAACAGCGATTGAGACATTAGGCGCGTTATCAGTAGATGTAGAGGTGTTAGCAGGTGTATTCATACGTACTCTAATAATAAATAATTGGTTGAATAATGAAACTTATAAAATATTGGATACTTAGCCACAGTCGATAGTTAGTGGCCTCACTTTCACAATAAATGCTTATCGATAGCTCAAGCTCTTAAGCTTTCAGGCGATACAATAAAATCGAGCCGAGCAACGTTTCTTTGAGTCAATTTAACTGGTAAAAACATCAATAATGATAGAGCAATCGCATAGTCTTTAACTGCACTGTCTTTAATTACATAGTCTCTATACGTCAGCGTATACATACCAGTATATATGCGACGACCTTCATTGAATTCAAGCCCATTGTATCAGACGTATTTTTGTTTTTAAGTTATTTATTAAAGTCTGGCTAATCAGATCACATATACTTTTAATATATTTTGTATAAATGGGTCAGTCGCGTTAACTGATAATGTGACACAAACAAATTCCTGATACCTAATAAACCTATAATTATCAGCACTATAGATAACTATTGATATAAGGTCATATACACAGCGGTTTATTTATTCCATATCATCATATACTAATTCTACTTTTTCTAACCACTTCGTATTTACATTGATAACAATAGGATTATGATGTAGCGCTTCTTACTGCTAAACCAAATCAATCGAATTAACAGCCGTACAGTTTCCAATTCTGCAAACCTGCGCAACTATACTCATATAAATTCTTATAAAAATGATATCTGATAACATCATCGGATAAGGAAGCTATTACCTTGACTACTCTCGTTCAACCTGTAAACGACACAAAAGATCCTATCGTCAGAGATGATATGGCCCTAAATGCACCACAAAAACCCTTAATTATGGGTGGTGGCATCGTAGGATTGATTGTGCTTGCATACCTACTAGCCACTCAACATATCTCTCAATCACTCTTGCTTGGCATAGGTCTTTTGTTAGGCTATACCCTTTTTCATGCTCGCTTTGGTTTTACCTCTGCTTTTAGACGTATGATGGCAGTGGGTAACGGTCAGGCGATGCGTTCACACATGCTGATGTTGGCAGTTGCTGTCACGCTATTTGCGCCAATCCTTGCTTATGGCACGACGCTATTTGGCGGTCCTGTCGCAGGTTATGTCGCGCCATTAGGGGTCAGTCTAGTCGTAGGTGCATTTGTATTTGGTATCGGCATGCAACTTGGTGGCGGCTGTGCCTCTGGTACGCTCTATGCGGTAGGCGGTGGACGCTCTGTTATGTTCATCACCTTTATTTTCTTCATAGTGGGCGCCACGATTGGTGCTTATCACTTGCCATTCTGGACAGAAGAGATGCCCGCTTATGCGCCTTTCTCTTTGGCAACCTCTACAGGTCTTGGTTATACAGGTGCATGGCTGGTGTCGCTGGCCATATTCGGCATTATCGCATGGTGACGTTAGTCGTTGAGAAAAAAAGAAACGCACCAAAGATGGCGCCCGTACCTTCTGAGTCTGGTTGGAAACGAATCTTTCGTGGTTCTTGGCCGCTTTTTGCTGCCGCAATCGTTCTGGCTTTACTTAACGGTCTGACATTACTTACACGTGGTCAACCGTGGGGCATTACGTCAGCATTTACATTGTGGGGCTCTAAAATTGCAAGCGGCTTTGGCATGGATGTGGCTAGCTGGGGCTATTGGCAAGGGGCTAATGCAGCGGCTCTTGAAGCTTCTATCTTTGCAGATTCGACCACTGTATTGAATATCGGCATTATCATTGGCGCGTTTATCGCCTCTGCTGCGGGTGGCTTGTTTAAGTTTACTAAGATTACTGCAGGTAACTTTGCAGCGTCAGTCATTGGCGGATTGATGATGGGGTACGGTGCACGTCTCGCGTTCGGTTGTAATATCGGCGCTTACTTCGGTGGTATCGCTTCTTTTAGCTTACATGGTTATATCTGGGGCATACTGGCAATGGCAGGTACGTTCTTGGCACTGTATTTACGTCCTCTATTTGGCTTATCAGTACCAAAATCTAGCGACTCTGTTTGTTAATACAGATTTTGTACCAATACAGACCTTGTATTAATACAAATGTAGCATTCAAATAAAAAACAGCAGAATAATCTGCTGTTTTTTATTTGTTTATCACTTTGTTTCTACTATTCATTATTATATAGTCAAAGAAATCTAAAACAGCTACAAGGCAGCCGACCGTAGATTGTACATCTAGGGAGGGTAACACCGTAGCGGTTTAGTAGTTCGCTGACTATAAAGCTGCTAACGACGAACGATGACCAGTGCCATCCGACCCGTTGCAGATTGCTGCATATGAGTCTGGCGGCGATAAGAGTAATAGTGAGTATCAGCGTAACTACAGTCAACAGGCGAGTCGTTCACAACTGTAGCACCAGCAGCTTCTAACTGCATGGCAGCAAGCTTCGGTAAATCCAACTTTATCTTGTCATCATAAGACGATATAGAAAATAGCGACACAAAGTTATCGATATGTGCCTGTGATAAAGTCTGGTTAGCTATACACCCAGATAATAGTTTATCGCGAACGTCTGTATTTACTTCATAGTTTTCCTGACTGATACAAACGCCTATCCAAGCTTGTATAGGGCCTGAATCGGTAAAGCGATTAACAGTTTCTTGTATCACACCGCAGGCCAATCCTTGCCAGCCTGCATGAATCGCTGCGATTTTGCCACTGGTAGGTTGATATAACACGATAGGCACACAATCTGCCGTCATGATTGCCAGACCGCGACCATTTTGTTGACTGACCATCGCATCAGCAGACATTGGCGCCATATTCAGTGTAGTAGCATCGACATCATGAATATGTTTACCATGAACCTGACTGACCCAATGCAAGCGATTAATAGCCTCATGCTGCTCATTTTGTGCAGACTTATCTGTCAGTTGCTCATTGATAGCAGCCAATAGACTCATGCGGTTATCTAATACTTGTAGTGCATTATCATTGACATGCAGACCTAGATTTAGCTCGCCGTAATTTGACTGACCCTCATACCCTGTACGCTGGTTTTTAGCAGCAGAATCATCAATATCATCATACACAAAAGCAGCCGTCTGAAAAACAGCCACATCATCAATTTGCGCAATCATTGTCATCGGGAACGTGTTCGTCATGGCTGCTCGCTCTCACCTCTCATCTAGTAAACGTTAGCGTTTACTCTTCATAATAACCGTCGCTTAGTACTGCCATGAGTTTTTGCATGTCTTCAGGTAGTGGCGTCGTTACTTCAATGTCTTCACCTGTCGTCGGATGCACAAATCCTAACGTATAGGCATGCAATGCTTGGCGCGGGAAATTATTGATAGCTTGGCGCTGAGCCTCTGTCAATCCAGAGCGCAACTGACGACGTCCACCATAGACACGATCACCGACTAATGGATAAGTAATATGACTTAGATGCACACGAATTTGATGCGTACGTCCAGTCTCAAGCCCCACATCTAGTAGACAGTAGTTTTCGTTCAATGGTGTGACATTTAGTAGATGCGTTACCGCTTCGCGGCCAGCGGTCATCACCGTCATTTTAGTACGCTGATTGCGATGTCGGCCAATCGGCGCATCGATACGACGATGACGAGATAAGCTTGCTTGGTCCCCTGCTACGACACATTTATAGTGACGATAAACAGACTTGTCTTTTAGTTGTTCCATCAGTGCCATCTGAGCAGGTTTGGTTTTGCCAATCAATAGCAATCCAGAGGTGTCTTTATCAATACGGTGTACGAGACCTGCACGCGGTAAATGATGCTGCTGAGGATAATGATATAGCAATGAATTGACCAAGGTGCCGTTTTGATTACCCGCGCCTGGATGAACCACCATACCGACAGGTTTATTGATTACCAATACGTCATCATCTTCATAGACAACATCGATATCTATGTTTTCTGGTTGGTCTTCGCCATGCTGCTGTAACGTCGTTGATAGATGCAATACGTCATCTGCTTTGACACGGACTTTCGGTTTTTGAACACTGCCGTTATAAAGCAGACTGCCGTCAGTAATCCAGTTCTGAAGTTGTACACGCGAAAAGTCTGAAAACGCTTGTGATGCGACCTTATCAATACGCAGACCAGCTTGATCTTCTGTGACCACATGCGTCATATCTACAATCACTGGTACAGCTTGACCCGCTACTGGGGCTTCATCGTCGTCACCGTCCATGTCGCTGTCATCAATATCATTATCATCAATGTCGCTATCGTTCAGATCATTACCATCATCGATGAGCAACCCTTCATTATCAAGCGCATCATCATGCACTTGATCACTCATCATTGGTTGATTATCAGGTAGCTCATTATTGTTCAAAACATCATTTGGCATTGGTGACTCTTGTGCTGATGAATCAGTATCTAGCGATTGATTCGGTGATAAATTGGTAGTCATGGCATCATTATTCATAGCGGATTGATACATTGATACATGGCAAAGTCCCTGACAGTGTTTTGTGAGGTGACTTCGAAGATAGTATTATAAATAGCAGTATAAAAAATTGTCGTTTTTTTATTATGGTCTTTGCCTATAAATGGCAGATAACCACCTTTAAGGTACAAAAAAGCGAAGACTATACCGCTCTAGTGTATCATGTCGCACGCATAAGCCCTATAGAAGCTGCATGCTATCTGTTAATTTTTGAGCATGCTTTTAGGCTGTAAGACGTCTCGCTTAACTCTCTAGAACATGACATTGCTGTAATTTACTGTATATTTACTCATGCTAGCGACATTCGATATCGCTCGTGACAGCCGCTCATGTTAAACTGCCTATACAATATAGATGGCGAAAAAATAGACGTAGCAAATGTTATTCTATAAAGTATAGCCATGTTTTGCTGTATGCTATGGCACTGTATGCGAATGCCGTACTTAGATACAGTTTGAAAATAGCATTGAGTTTTGTTGATCATGTTTGCCATTTAAACCGTTTGATTATGGCTAAATGCATGTGGTCTATGACTGGCTTACTATACAAGCGCTATGCATCAAACCCAATCTATCAGTACAATAGGTCATAACAAAAACTGCATTCGATAAAAAAATTTTGCTGGTGGATCGCTGACTATTTAGCATCGTTTTTTATCACTAACCTTTTATATAGCATGATAGCGCCGCTGCTATTATGCGTCTTGTGTCGGAGAAGAAGTATGCAAGCTGTTGGCAATACGTTTATCAAACTGTCCTCAATAACCCTACTGGCGCTTAGCGTCAATCTGGTAGGTTGCCAGACTTTCAAAAATCTAACTGGCGCCAAAGATGGCGAGGCAGTAGAAACAGCTGAAAAATCAGAGCAAGGGTATTATAACGAGGCCGTCAATCAGATTGACAAAGGTCACTATATCCAAGGTATCGAAGAGCTGACCAATCTGCGCACATTCTACCCAACCGGACAGTACGCTGAGCAAGCCTTGCTGGACATGATGTATGCACAATACGAAGGCGATAAGTATGAAATGGCAGCAGCAAGTGCTGAGCAGTTTATCCGTCTCTACCCATCTAACCCACAAGTCAGCTACGCCTACTATGTGCGCGGCGTTGCCAATATGGAAGGTTCATCTGAGAGCCTAAAGCTCTTTAAGCTGAACCAAGCTGAGCGTGATACTGCGTATTTGCGTATTGCCTTTGCCAACTTCCAAGAGCTTATCAATAAATATCCAAACAGCCCGTATGCACCAGATGCCGCTCAACGTATGACGTTTATCTACAATCAGTTTGCTGAGAGCGAAATGAGCGCAGCCAACTGGTATATCGAGCGTGAAGCTTATGTAGCAGCGGTTAACCGTGCCAAATGGGTATTCCAGTATTACCCGCTTAGTGAGTCAACGCCAGATGCTCTTGCGGTACTAGCTTATAGCCATGAAAAACTTGGTCTAACCGATTTGGCGAATGAGTACAAAACGCTATTGCAGATCAATTACCCAGAAATGCTGACCAGCAACGGTAGTGTAAAATTAAGCACCAAACGTGACCGTACTTGGCTCAATAAGATTACCTTTGGCAAGCTTGGTCGTTCGAACACGACTGACAAATCAGTCGCGTCTGGCGAGTATAACGGCGCCACCAAGACACAAATGATTCGTAATGCAGCCCAGTTGAGACTAGCAGGGACTAACACGACGCCTGCCAATACTTCAGTCGCCAATAATGCTGCTGCGCGTAATGGTATTAGCGTAGGCTTAGGTCTGCCTGAAGCGTCAGCTGAGCGCGTGACCAGCCAATCAAGTACTGGCTCAACTGCAAGAGAAGCCAACGTCGATCCACTAAATACCAATCCGACACGTCGCACTACACTAAATGACGACAGTGTGAATGATATGGATAATAATTGATTACGTTAAGTCTTTTAGCCTAACTAACACAGTCTGTATTCATTGATAATAAGGTCAACATTATGTTGGCCTTATTTTTCTAGCAGCACCTTATTACCTCTGCCCCAACATAATCGACCTATGGTAAACTGTTTTTTGTATGAGCATTCCTAACCATATTCTTGAACAACTAAATAGCCAAGCTGACCTGATCAGCATCATTGGCAAACACACCACGCTTAAACGGGCTGGTAGTGAATATAAAGGCTGCTGCCCTTTTCATGGTGAAAAATCGCCTTCCTTTTATGTCAATCCACAAAAAAACATCTATCACTGCTTTGGCTGTAGCGTCGGTGGCAATGCCATCAGTTTTTTGCGTGATTATGAAAATTTGACATTTATTGAAGCTGTTAATGAACTATCAAAGCAAACAGGCATTGAAGTACCGAAAGAAGAACAGCAAAACGTTAGTTATCAACGTCGCGCACCCAAACCTATTGCACCGCCACCAGTTCGCAATGTGCCTAGCCCAACTGTAGAACATAGCAAAGTAAGCCAAGACGGTACAAATAAAGACAATCATCAAGGCATTTATCAAGACAGTCATCAAAATAATGTCGTCCAAAGTGACCAAAATTACATCGATCAGCCCAGTTATGATGACAATCAGGGCTATGAGAACTTTCCACCATTAGAGGCGTATGATTCAGCCTCCTACTCGATGGACTCGTATTCCTCAGAGCCGTATACGCCAAACCATGCAGATGACAGTGGCTATCCACCAGCATGGCTGACAGATACGGATACTGGCGCTGGTATGCAGGACGCTCATGGCATTGAGCAAAGCGATGATAAAGATGGCAACCTATATGAGCTGCTAGAGCAAATCCAGCAGTTCTATCAGCACAATCTGATCACGCACCCCCATGCCAAGCACTACTTTTTATCGCGCGGACTCACTGAAGACATCTTTGAGACCTTTGGTCTTGGCTATGCGCCATTTGGTTGGCAGCATCTTGAGCATCAATTTCCGCAGGATATTGAAGGACTAAAAGCCTTAGGATTGGTACGTCAGTCAGAGTCTGGCCGCGACTACGATCTATTGCGAGACCGAGTCATCTTCCCAATTCGTGATAACCAAGGCCGCACTATTGGTTTCGGCGGTCGAGCGCTTGATGACGAAGTAAAGCCTAAATATATCAACTCCTCAGACTCACCCGTCTTTCATAAGCAGCATGTACTATACGGCTATTATGAATCACGTCAGCAGCGCGCAGATAGCTGGCTAGTGGTCGAAGGCTATATGGATGTGATCGCTCTTTATCAAGCAGGTATCTATGGGGCAATCGCCTCGATGGGTACAGCGATTAATGAAAGCCAAATATCACGTCTACTGACACTCAATCCAACGCTTACTTTGAGCTTTGATGGAGATAGCGCAGGCCAAAAAGCCGCTTGGCGTACACTTGAAGTTGCGCTGCCTGTATTGGCCGATGATAAAGAGTTGCGGTTTTTAACCCTGCCTAACAATCATGATCCTGATACTTTTATTAAGAGTCAGGGCAGCGATGCCATGCGTGAGCAAATCGCTAATGCCATGCCGCTATCACAGTATATTTTTGCATACTTGAGTGAGCGTTATGACATGAGTCTGGCTGAAGGCAAAGCCAAGCTTATGTCTCAAGTACGCTCGCTGACGACTGCGTTACCCAAAGGCAGTAGCTTTCGCTATTTGCTCAACAATGACGTTTATCAAAAGCTTGGCGGCAGGCGCAGTCAGAATGTCGAGGCCAAAGATGCGCTGCTAGATTTTGATGGTGATATGACCATCAGTCAGCAATTGCAGCTTTGCTTTTTGTTTCAGCCGCGCGCGTTAATCGACGACCCTATTGAGTCGATTTGGCAACAGTCAGGGATTAATGGCTTACACCTACCTGCTCATATCAAACAAAAAGCATCACCTGATACCCTGCGTCCTCTTGCTTGGGAAGACTTGCAAGATGCTGCCCTGCTAGACATCGTAAGCACTATCAAGCGCTGTCTTAATTACCTACCAAAAGATGTCAATGCAGCGGCGCATTTTATCTTATCGAACGTAAAGCCTGCGACCCAAGACATGCTCAGCCGTAATTGGGGCGGCTTCTATAAAGCGCTAACTGCACGTAATATTCTGGGGCTTGATGGCCTAATCGAAGAGCTAGTCAGCCAGCTGCTTGAGCGTAATATGAAGAAAAAAATACAAGAGCTGATACAGAACCCTGATCATATTAAGCTTGCGATCGTCCGTAAACAAACCCAATTATTAAATGATTGGCTACGCGCACAGCAGGCAGAGCAATCGGCACAGATGGTCACTGTGCAGTCTTAATGTTTAATTTCAAATGTTGACCCTTTAAAAGTCTAGCAGTTGCCCCCACTACTAATGATTATGCCCAGTAGCATGAGTCGCTCCTAAATCATTTAGCTGATGGCAAATAATCAGTAAAAAATGGTCGGTAGCTATCACTAGCTCGTGCTTGACGACTGTGGTCTGTGTTAAACTGTGTCGCTGTATATTGACAGCACTGCTTGGTGAATGATTGTGAGCATGCATCGTTAAGCACAAATTTTAGGTATTATTTTTACGTATTAGCTTTTAGATACTATTTTTGAGTATTAAATTTTAAGTACTATATTTTTTTAGGTACTGTATTGAAGTCTTTTTAGCTTTTCTAATTTTTAGCTGTTTATCAGCATTGTTATTGTAGTGTTTTGAGCCTTTATTCATATCAACTCATTTTTGATATTATTGACAACCTCTACGCCATATTTTGATCAATCGATTGATAAGATCAACGCAAAGAGCGAGCGATAGCGAGTCACAATATAAAAATGTCCGATGCAAGTAAGCGAGTATTTATGAACGATAAGTCAGTTTCTAAGTCCACATCTCAACTGGCCACCTTAATCCAAATGGGCAAAGAGCAAGGGTATCTTACCTACGCTGAGGTGAATGACCAGCTGCCCGACTCTATTACCGAAAGCGATCAGATCGAAGACATTGTGCAAATGCTGACCGATGTCGGTATCAAAATCTTTGAATCAGCTCCTGATGCCGATGACATCTTGATGAACGATGATTCAAGTGATGATGATATGGCAGCAGATGAGGCAGCGGCAGTACTCGCCTCTGTTGAAACTGAGCCTGGTCGTACCACTGATCCTGTACGTATGTATATGCGTGAAATGGGTACGGTTGACCTACTAACTCGCGAAGGTGAGATTGCCATTGCTAAGCGTATCGAAGAAGGTATTCGTGATGTACAGCATGCCATGTCTTACTGGCCTGGTACCGTACAGTTTGTCCTTGACGAGTATCAAAAAGTCCAAGACGGCGAAAAAAAGCTATCTGACGTCATCACTGGTTTCTTAGACCCTGAGACCGAAGAAGACAAAATCGCAGCCCAAGAAGCAAAGGAAGCGGCGAAAGAAGAGCGTGAACGCATCAAAGAAGAAAAAGAAAACCCACCGGTTATCAAAGCTAAGGTCAATGCGAAAGCAGCCGCGCTTGATAATGACGACGAAGATGAAGATGACGTTGAAGACGAAGCTGAAGAAGAAACCAGCGGTCTTGATCCAGAAGAAGTTCGTTTACGCCTAGAAGAGATCGAGCATCTATTTATCAAAGCCAAGCAAGCATTGCTTGATTATGGCCGTGGTAGCGTACAGGCTGATACCGCGTATGCCCTACTTGCTGAACGCTTTATGATGCTAAAGCTAAACAATCGCTTGTCAGACCAAGTCATGGCTATCATGCATGACGTCTACGACGACGTGCGTAAGCAAGAGCGTCAAATCATGCGTTTGGTGATTCGCCGTGGTCGTATGCCGCGCGAAGAGTTCCGTAAGACCTTCCCTAGCAATGAAACCAATGTTGATTGGTTGATTGAACGTATCAAAGGTAAGCCTGCATTTGCTGGTACGCTAGAAAAAGTCACTGATGACGTCATTTTACTTCAACGTCGTATTCGTGATTACGAGCAGCAGCTCGACATGAAAATCCACGACATGAAAGATGTGGCACGTCGTATGGCTGTTGGTGAAGCAAAAGCGCGCCGCGCGAAAAAAGAAATGGTTGAAGCTAACCTACGTTTGGTTATCTCTATCGCCAAAAAATATACCAACCGTGGCCTACAGTTCTTGGATCTTATCCAAGAAGGTAATATCGGTCTGATGAAAGCCGTTGATAAGTTTGAATATCGCCGTGGTTATAAGTTCTCGACCTATGCTACTTGGTGGATTCGTCAGGCGATTACTCGCTCGATCGCTGACCAAGCGCGCACCATTCGTATTCCTGTGCATATGATTGAGACGATCAACAAGATAAACCGTGTCTCACGTCAATTGCTACAAGAAATGGGCCGCGAGCCAACACCTGAGGAATTAGGCGAACGCTTAGAGATGGACGAAGTTAAAGTCCGTAAAGTGCTGAAAATTGCTAAAGAGCCTATCTCTATGGAAACCCCTATCGGTGATGATGAAGATTCGCACCTAGGTGATTTTATCGAAGATGGTACGATTTCAAGCCCTGTTGATGATGCGACTGCTGCTGGTCTGCAAGAAGCGACGCGTGATGTATTGGGTAACCTGACTGAACGTGAAGCGCGTGTCCTAAAAATGCGTTTCGGTATCGATATGCCAACGGATCATACTTTGGAAGAAGTCGGTAAACAGTTCGATGTAACGCGTGAGCGTATTCGTCAGATCGAGGCAAAAGCATTGCGTAAATTGCGTCATCCATCACGCTCTGAGCACTTGCGCTCTTTCCTTGAAAACGACTAAACTCGAAGAGAAATACTGAGCCTAGCTAATAGGCTTTTGATAATCGTTAAAAATAAAAAAGCTGAGTATATCTCAGCTTTTTTTGTGCCTGCTTTTTTAGTTATAGAATTTATTAATCAATGTGCTTATTAATCACTGTGTTTATTAATTGCAATTTTTTTAATTGCAAAGCTGTTTAATTATAAAGATCCTTAATTACCAAGTTTCCTAGTCATAAATCCCTTTAATCCGAGAGCTCCTCGTTCAATATACACCCCTATTTACTTTACCTTCTACTATCTTCTCTTATTCAAAATTATCAAATTATAGATAGACACACTCTTTCAAAAACCACTTTATAGTTGACACTATCAACCTTATTCTATATAGTTGCTTCTATCAACTATATCAAAGAGTTTTTATGTCTAATAATTCATTGAGCGAAACACTACATCAATTGATGCATACCTATACCAATCTATTACTAGAAGGCATTCGCCAGCAAGGTGTGGAGTTGTCCGTGACCAATATCAGAACCTTAAAAGGCGTTTGTTATAACCCAAATAGCACTGCGCTATCTATCTCTAAACACATGCAGCGAGACAAAGCGCAAATCACCCGCGCCTTAAATGACCTTTTGGCGGCTGAGCTAATCTTGAAGACAGATAACCCGCTTGATGGTCGCAGCCAATTACTACAGCTGACCTCTAAAGGCGAAGAAGTTATGACAAAGCTTGATGCAGCAGAAGAATGGACAAGGCAGCAATTAACGAAAGATTTAAGCCTCGTAGAGCTTGCGTTATTTTTCCGTGTCAGTCGCACCATGATAGACAACGTTGGCAGCAGCAAGACTACCGATAAATAAGTAAGGACAGATCCGTATGAATAACACCATAAATCAAAAACCAGTACGCGAAATCATGACCGTGGCTCACAAGCAAATGATTACTCCGCACTACATCCGTATATACCTCACAGGCCAAGCAGATACTATTGCCAATATCGCGACTATGACAGTTGGTGCAAACAATAAAGTACTTATTCCTGTCGATAAAGCTCAGCCAATTGACCTAAATGACAATACTACATTCGTTGTTCGCACTTATACTCACCGCGGCTCCGATGTGGCAAAACAACAGATTTGGATTGATTTTGTCGCTCATGGTGACAAGGCGCCTGCTTCAGGTTGGGCTACTCATGCTGAGGTTGGCGACGAGATCGGTATCTTAATGAAGCCTAAAACCAAAGCGCTTTGTCCCGATGCAGATAATTTTCTACTGATTGGCGATGCCACAGCGATACCAGTGCTCGGCTCGATATTAGAAAGCTTGCCTGCCAGTGCGACTGGTCAATGCATCATCGAAGTGCACGGTACAGAAGATGAGCAAGAATTACCGACAGCAGCCAACATCAACATGACATGGTTACATAACCCAGATCCAACACAAGGCAGTCAATTAATCGACACAGTAAAATCTCTCACATTACCAACTGTAGAACAGAGCCGTTTTGCTTATATCGCTAGCGAATTCTCATCTGTCAAAGCCCTACGTCATTACCTAAAGGTCGAGCAACAGTGGTCTAAAGATGAACTATATGCCTTTTCTTACTGGAAAGCAGGTGTTGCAGAAGACCAGTCTGTAAGCGATCGACAAGCAGAAAAAAACACCGACTAAGTAATTGCTCTTTATGATAGGAAAATGACTATGGCTCCAAATACTATGCCGTCAAATACCGAGACCCTGCTCATTGATGGCTCTAAAAGTGGTGGCGCTAAGAATGATGGCACTAAAAAAACACCATTGCTCTACAAAGTGTTATTAATACTTGCCTTAATGACTGTCATAGGTGGTCTCTTAACAGGTGTGATGACCTATATGAATGTCGGATATTCCGATACATTTTTTATAGACTGGTCTAGAGCGCTACTTGCAGCGTATGCGATCATGCCGATTGGCTTTTTACTGATGGGTCTGGTCACAAAATTTATTAATCACAAGCTACCTAATACCAAAGCGTACAAGCGCAATCTCATTACAGGCGTGTTGATGGCTTGCATAATGGAGTCTATGTTGGCCTTTAGTACTGCCTCAAAGACGATTGGTTTTGCCAATCAAACAGCATTTTTGAACGGTTGGTTAGAAGGGTTTCTAGTTGCATTACCAGTAGGATTGACGTTAATGGTCATCGTTTATATGACTATTAAACCAAAAATTGAGGCATTTCTAAAAAGCTAAAGTATCAAGACTATGTTTATTAGATTTTTTGGCACTCTGCCGCGACGCTAACCAGATTAATAAAAAAGTTTAATAAAATTTAAGAACATAAAGCATTAAGGGCGTGTTGAATATTCAACACGCCCTTGTCATGTCAGAAGCTTTCTAATACTATTTTACTGCTGGTTTGGCAAAGAACTAACGTGTATTTAATAAGTCAGTCGTAACAACGTTAGTGTTAAATACGGTTTGAAACAGACTTTTCTTGCCCATAATATATTGTTACTATTCGACAATATTCCGATGACTAGACAGTACAACTGTCATAATTAAGCTAGTTTTGGCTGTATACTCTACTGTTATAGAAACGTATAGTCAGAATATAAACGCTAGTTATAAGCAGTATCCTACTAGTAGCCGTTTATTTGTATATGGTTGGCACATTGGCGGTAAATAGAATCTACACCGCTTTAGTGTTTATACTTATAATGAGTAAACTAAAAACCTAATGTTCCACTCTGACAGTTGTTGATTATTAACTAGGTATCGATATCACACATTTTATGAATACAGAAAACATAATATCTGCACTTAACAACCCCATGCGTCGCCAAATCATAAAGTGGTTGAAGGACAGGTCGAACTTTCCAGCGTCATTACCAGAGCACGCTAATCTGGATGGTGTATGCGTCAGCTACATCCAAGAAAAAGCTGGATTGTCGCAATCAACCATTTCAAACTATATGGGTGTGTTAAAAAAAGCAGGATTGGTTACGTCCGAACGCCATGGACAATGGACGTTTTATCAGCGTCATGAAGCTAACATCGAAGCATTTCTCAATGAAGTTGAAAAAGAGCTGTTAAAGCTTTAAAAATTTCTCATAATCTTTAGAAACACTTTGCTCCACTATAGAACATCTAGATATTTCAATATAACGATTAATTATCTTAATATCACACCATCGTCTAAACTAGCACCCTCTTCTCTGCTAGCTACCTTTTCCTTTTAAAATATTTATTCATAAATAGTATAATCTTCTAATCAGGTTTTAATTCGCATAAAAAAAGCCGAGATATACTCAGCTTTTTTATCCTTATCAGTATAATACTATTAATACGTAGCTAAACTAATGCGCGCCTAAACTTTGCTCAGCATCTGGCTTATCATGCACACCGAAATTATCTATCATCGCTTGGCTCGCCTCGTTCAAACCGATAAGCTCTACCTCAGTACCTTCGCGGCGAAATTTAATAATCACTTTATCTATGGCGGCGACTGCTGTCACGTCCCAAAAATGCGCGCGCGACACATCAATGACCACGTTAGAGACGGATTCTTTAATATCAAAGGAGTCAATCATACGCTCTGCTGATGAGAAAAATACTTGTCCGTCAACTCGATAATAACGCGTTTGCGCTGCTTCATCCATGTGACTATGCACGCTCATATAGCGCTCAATCTTATTGGCAAAGAACAGTGCTGACAGCAGCACGCCAATCAATACGCCATAGGCCAAGTTATGCGTTGCGACCACCACAGCAACGGTCGTAATCATGACCACATTACTTTGCAGAGGCTTGGTTTTTAGCTCTTTAAAAGAGCCCCAGTTAAAAGTATCGATAGACACCATAATCATCACAGCGACCAATGCGGCCATTGGAATAATCTTTAGCCAATCGCTTAAGAACACAACCATCAATAATAAAAATACGCCTGCCACTAAGGTAGAGAGACGTGTATAGCCGCCTGATTTGACGTTGATGATCGACTGCCCAATCATCGCACAGCCTGCCATCCCGCCAAAAAAGCTACTAACCACATTGGCAATACCTTGACCTTTGCACTCTTGCGTACGGTCGCCTTTGGTATCAGTTAAATCATCTACGATTGTCATGGTCATCATAGACTCAAGTAAGCCCACTATCGCCAAACTGATAGAGTACGGAAAAATAATAATCAACGTATCTAAGTTCAACGGGATATCAGGTATCAAAAACATCGGCAGGGTATCAGGTAGCTGACCCATATCATTGATGGTTCGAGCCTCTGCACCTAATAAGATGGCTATAGCCGTGACCAGTACAATACTGACCAATGGCGATGGAATCACTTTACCGATCTTTGGGATATATGGATAGCCATAGATAACGACGAGACCTAGCGCCACAAGACCATAAACATGTACTAGGTTTGAACCTGCCTGCGGCATCAGCTCAGGAACCTGCGACATAAAAATCAAAATAGCTAAGGCATTGATAAAGCCGAGCACTACGGATTGAGACACATATTTCATCAGATTCCCCAGCTTTAAGAAGCCAAAGATAATCTGTATAACACCTGTCAGTACACTGGCTGCTAACAAATACTGTAAGCCATAGTCCTTGACCAGCGTCACCATTAGTAACGCCATCGCACCAGTCGCCGCCGAAATCATCGCTGGACGACCGCCAACAAACGCAATCACTACCGCGATACAAAATGAGGCATAAAGCCCTACTTGGGGATCAACACCGGCAATGATAGAAAACGCAATCGCTTCAGGGATAAGCGCCAAAGCGACGACCATGCCAGCCAAGACATCGCCTCTCACATTGGATAGCCAATGTTCTTTAATTGTATTTAACATATTTAACTCAGTTTTGGGGAGCTGCTGTAGTCTGTCAATAAACGAAGTATCTAATAGTTACTTAGGAAAGCATCTAATTGGAAAGCATCTAATTGGAAAGCATCTAAAAAGTAGTTAAAAACTAGCTTACATGAAAAGTCTGACGCATCTTTATCTAGGCATATCTCTATCTAGGTACATTGCCCAGTGCTTATCAGGTAATAAATATAAGGATGTGAACGATCATAGTTAGCGAGTTATCGTCATACATATTTTTAGTGGGATAATCTTTATGATCCACTAGATATATCGAATAGTGATACAAACGTTAAAGCAGTGCGTGCGCACAAGAAAAAGCGTTAGACGCTTTATGAGAGTAATTGCTATAGGAAGCAATCATTACTGAGGAGGGGTACAGCTAGGCTAGGGTGGCGTATTCATCTTTGTGGTGACAGCTTTTATAGAGTTAAGAAGTGATATTTGGCGTCATTTTAACATACATAAAGTAGATTAATAAAAACATCGCCCTTTTCGCCGAGGATTTAACTTTTTAGCTATCCCAATTACCGAGCTTAAGTGACCACCCTACTTCTTAGTTTGAATAAATTTATAGTCTTTTGGGCTTTACAGATCTTGATTCTGTATTAGAATTACACGAGACATTTAATAGTGTCTACATGTACCCCATCGCTAGGAAACTGACATGATTGTCCGGCAAACACCCAATGCCCTTAAGATATTTTTCACTCTGCGTGGATCAATCATTCCAAAAATTTATCCGCAAATTTTGCTGATTACTATTCTTAGTACGCTCATCACGATTATTCAGCACTGGATGCCTGACTCGTTTCCTTATTATGGTATGGCAACGTTTACCTTGCTCGGGATTGCCTTATCGTTGTTTCTTGGGTTTCGAAACAATGCCAGTTATCAGCGTTGGTGGGAAGCGCGCGGACTGTGGGGTCAGCTGGTATATGACTCTCGTAGCTTAACGCGCCAAGTGCTGTCTTTTATAGATGATGACGATGCGACTGCCATAGATGATGGCGAGGATGACAATGCGACTGGACACGATACTCAGCGAACGATGGTATATCTGACCATTGCGTTTGCCCATGCGGTGCGCCACCGATTGCGTGGTACGCCACCTTGGGCGGATATCGAGCCTTTTGTCGCATCGAGGCATCATGACCGTATGCGCCAAGCGAAAAACGTACCTGATTATATAATGCGCCTAATGGGTAAACAGCTTGGCGATATTCGGCGTCAAGGACTGGTATCGGAACAAGTCATACAAAATATGGATGAACGCCTGACCTCTATGACAATTGTACTGGCAGCGTGCGAGCGCATTCATAACACACCACTGCCCTTTGCTTACATGCTGCTGGTACATCGCACCACCTATCTATACTGCATTATGTTGCCCTTTGGTCTAGTAGCTTCACTCGGTTGGGCAACCCCGTTGGTTTGTGCGGTGATTGCTTATACTTTTTTTGGTCTGGATGCGCTTAGTGAAGAGTTAGAAGAGCCTTTTGGTTTGGCCGCTAACCAGTTACCTTTGACTGCCTTGTCACGCACTATCGAGATTAACCTGCGAGAAGCATTGGGAGAGACAGATATTCCACCTGATATCACTCCTATCAATGGCTATTTGCAGTAGCTTTTATTAACAGCCATTAACAAAGGCTAATTCACCTATACTGCTTAATAGAACAGACTAAATACAGACTTCACTTGAATAATCGCTCATAGACCACTATAAACAGTGCATATATTCTCTGCCTAATATAGCCATTCCACTATAAAAGTATGACAGCGTTAACCTCGCTTGAAGTATCACATGTACATCTACACTCGGTTGCCTTGTACTACTTTTAAATTGAATCGACTATAGCCTGACTGATTTAAGTGCCACTAATGTCTACACTGAGCCTGTCTCAGTTTCTGGCGTTATGCTTTTGACATGATTTGAGCAGATGTCTAACTAACTAAATGTCTATAGCAAGCAGCGATTTTCGAATGACTTAATATTAGTTACTTACTTATTTACTGCTAATGACTGATTAACTTTTTCCTATTTACCTATATAAGCGAGGCTCATATCATGAGTGATGATTCAAAAGACAACAGTGACAACAACGACAACAACGCAAATAACCCAACCAGCAATCAGCCATCAGTTAAAGTCACTGACCTGACGCCAAATAAAGGCGCATTGGTAGGCAAAAAGACTGATATTCAAAACCCAGAGCTTTGGGAGTTCCCGATGAACTACCCACTAAGCATCATCGGTCATGAAGGCGAGCGTGAGAGCTTGCTTAATGAAGTAAAGCTAATTTTGGGTAGCCAGTTCCCTGATTTTGATTTGGCATCTATCGAAGTTAAGCCATCTAAAACGGGACGTTTTCACTCGGCACGGGTTAATTTGTACCTCACCGCTGCTGAGCAAGTAAATGCGCTTTATGCCTCACTGGATAATGCAAAAACGGTTCGTATTGTTTTATAAATGGCATAAAAAACTTTAACTCCTTTTTAGTCCAAATCGTCACTCGCTAGTAATAACATATGGGTGGCGATTTTTTATGGTTTGATGTACAATCTGCGCCCGCATTATTGCCGCCATGACTCGCATTATCAGTCGACAATAACCGAGAGAATGAAAAGTAAATCTTACGATATTTTTACAAAAATTTTATTATTGACCGCATTTGCGTCTAACCCTTATCCCATCGTCCTTTGCCAAAATTTGGACTGCCTACAACCTTGTAGCAACATAGTTTTATTCTAAAATCAATATAGTATTTTCAAAATTTTCCCGCTATATTGTGCCTACCAATTAACAAACACGCTATATGTAGTACTCAGTGATTTTAACCGTCACTATGAGTAGTGGTAGCTTTTTGTCCAAAAAAACCAGCTAGCACAACCCCGCATAATAGCGTTATAAAGAATGTCTGCCGCCCACTCGGCGCGCAGCATCACAATAAGCAATCAAAATAGAGGCCAGCATGACACATATTGACAAAATCCAAGTAACCAAACGTGATGGACGTTTAGAGCCTATTGATTTAGACAAAATTCACAAGGTAATAGCGTGGGCAGCTCACGGCTTGGACAACGTGTCTGTGTCTCAAGTTGAGCTAAAGTCGCACATCCAGTTTTATGAAGGTATCAAGACTCGTGATATTCACGAAACCATCATCAAGTCTGCCGCCGACCTAATCTCTGAAACCACGCCTGACTATCAGTATCTGGCTGCGCGTTTGGCTATCTTCCATCTACGTAAGATTGCTTATAACAAATTTACCCCGCCGCACCTATATGACCATGTCAAAACTTTGACTGATGCTGGCAAATACGATCAGCACATCCTAGCGGACTACAGCCGTGCTGAATTTGATGAGTTAGAAGAGTACCTTGATCACTGGCGCGATATGAATCTTGCTTATGCCGCTGTTGAGCAAATGGCTGGCAAATACTTGGTACAAGATCGTGTGAGCAAGACTGTCTATGAAAGCCCGCAGTTCTTATATATGCTGGTCGGTATGTGTCTGTTTAGCCAATACGACAAGTCAGATCGTCTTGATTTCGTCAAACGCTTCTATGATGCGACCTCAGAATTCAAAATCTCACTACCGACGCCAATTATGTCAGGTGTACGTACGCCATCGCGCCAGTTTAGCTCGTGCGTACTGATCGAATGTGGTGATAGCCTAGACTCTATCAACGCAACCACTAGCGCCATCGTACGCTATGTGTCACAGCGTGCTGGTATCGGCATCAACGCAGGTCGCATTCGTGCCCTTGGTAGCCCTATCCGTGGCGGTGAAGCACAGCATACTGGTTGTATCCCGTTCTACAAATTGTTCCAAACGGCAGTTAAATGCTGCTCACAAGGTGGCGTCCGTGGCGGTGCTGCGACCCTGTTCTACCCACTATGGCATTTAGAAGTTGAGTCATTACTGGTACTCAAAAACAACCGCGGCGTCGAAGACAACCGTGTCCGTCATATGGATTACGGCGTACAGTTGAACAAAACGATGTACACGCGCCTAATCAAAGGCCAAGACATCTCGCTATTCTCACCAGGTGACACGCCAGGCTTGTATGATGCGTTCTTTGAAGATCAAGACAAATTCGAAGAGCTATACACCAAGTACGAAAACGATCCTAACGTACGTAGCCGTCAAATCCCAGCAGCAGATTTGTTCAGCCTGATGATGCAAGAGCGCGCTAGCACGGGTCGTATCTATATCCAAAACGTCGATCATTGCAACACCCATAGCCCATTTGATGCGACGGTTGCCCCGATTCGCCAGTCAAACCTATGTATGGAAATCGCGCTACCGACCAAGCCACTGGATAACATCAATGACGAAGAAGGCGAAATCGCTCTTTGTACGCTATCAGCGGTCAACTTGGGTAAAGTCGAAAACGTCAGCGATATCGAAGAGCCAGCCGAGCTAATCGTCCGTGCGCTTGATGCCCTGCTCGATTATCAAGACTATCCTGTTAAAGCCGCTCAAAACGGCAGCATGCGTCGTCGTACACTAGGTGTGGGCGTGATTAACTATGCTTATTACCTTGCCAAGAATGGCGTACGCTATTCAGACGACAGCGCGCTTGGTCTAACCCATCAGACGTTTGAAGCATTGCAATTCTATCTCTTGAAAGCGTCAAACAAATTGGCAAAAGAGCAAGGCGCTTGCCCTGCGTTCAATGAGACTACATATTCACAAGGTATCTTGCCGATTGATACGTACAAAGCCGACTTGGATAAAATCTGCCAAGAGCCGCTACATCTCGATTGGGAAACGCTACGTGGCGAGATCACGGAGCACGGTCTACGCAACTCTACCCTAACCGCCTTGATGCCGTCTGAGACCTCTAGTCAGATCGCCAACGCGACCAACGGTATCGAGCCACCACGTGGTCTGGTCTCTATCAAAGCGTCAAAAGATGGCATCTTAAAGCAGGTCGTACCTGAGATTGATAAGCTAAAAGATCAGTACGAGCTACTATGGCAAATGCCAAACAATGACGGTTACCTAAAGCTGGTCGCTATCATGCAAAAATTCGTCGATCAAAGTATCTCTGCCAATACCAACTACGATCCTGTTCGTTATGCAGGTGGCCGTGTACCGATGAAGATATTGCTAAAAGACTTGCTAAACGCTTATAAAATGGGTGTGAAGACGTTGTATTACCATAACACTCGTGATGGTGCGAATGATGCCCAAGCGGATATGGAAGATGATTGTGCTGGCGGTGCTTGTAAGATCTAGGTTTGCAGGGGAAGTTCTAAAGGATGGCGGGTTTGGCTTCTTAGTTAAATCCCGCTATTCAGTATTAATTTATTCAGATGGATTTATAAACACTATTTAAAGGACTAAGATAATGGCTGATTATAAAAGTAACCACCTACAAGAAGTACTTGAAACACATAAGATGAAGCACATAAAAGATGTTTTTGATAAATATAGAGATAGACGTAATGAAATTAAAGATTTCTTAAATGCCGAATACGGTAGCAGAATTTATAGTCCTTTTGATTCAGGATCTTATAGTAAACATACTGCTGTTAATACAAAGTTTGACTTAGATGCAGTTGTACCTTTTAAATATAAAAGCTTCAATACATTAGAAGATATGTTCAGTGACATTTATGACAAGTTAAATGATAAATTTAATGATAGAACTACGGTTCGAAAGCAAGGTGTTTCTATTGGACTAGCCTTTGAAGAAGATGGTATTGATATAGATATTGTACCTGCTCGAGAAACACGAGTAGATGGCTATACTGAAACAAGAAACCTAAACCTTCATATCAACTCCTTAGATCCATCGGAGACTGGATATTTAAAAACTAATATCCAAAGTCAGATTAACCATATAAATGGTAAGGAAAATGAACGAAAAATTATTAGATTGCTGAAGATCTGGAAGTTTCAGAATTCTAAAAAATATAAGTCATTTTTCTTTGAACTTTTAGTTATCAAAGCTTATGACATTACCTCACCTACAGGTAATTTATGGGAGCAATTTAAGACTGTACTCCAATATATTGTAAATAATATTGAAAGCTCTACATTTAAACTGCTTGACCCAGGTAATAGTAACAATGATTTAATGAGTACATTAGATTCATATCAAAAAATATCATTAAAAAATGATTTTGAATGGATGCTAACCAATATTGAGAACAACGAAAAACAAATTGAATACTATTTTGAGAAAAATAAAGAATTTTCTGAAGAAGCTAGTAATAGTAGTTTGAGCTATGGTGTTGCTGGAGCTACTCCAGTTTCTACTCCTTCATCTAAACAGCGTTTTGGTTAGATATGAGATTTTCTCAAGAAGAACTACTAAATACTATCAGTAGCATAAGCTATATCTCAAACTTACAAGATCTTAAATTCAACAAAGATCTTGTAAGTTTTAGCATAGCTTTTAATCTCGAAGGTCTCGATGAGGAAATAACTTTTGAAGTAATAATCAATCCTCAATATCCATTTAAATTTAGTGATTTTGAAACAATAATTTTTCGGAATATTAATCTTATTGAATATAGTCATGTAATGGATGATGGCTCAGTATGTTTTCATAATCGACACTGTATTGATTTTAAGCAAAAATTAATACAGGACTTCGATGCAATTAAAAATTGGATTACTAAATATATAGTTAAAGAAGAAACAGATAGTCATTATGAGCATCTAATTGTCAACAGTAGTTCTTTCTATGATGGTTATTATTCTTATCAGTTTACTGATTTAAAAGAAGGCTTCAAAAAAGGAGAGTTTGGGATAGTTTCTCTCAAACCATTAACTAGCTCGCCATACTATAAAAGTCGTATGAGTAATTATTTAGCTCAAAGTTTTATTGACCATTCAAGTTTTACGGTCAAAAATTGTGATTGGAACTCCCACTACATGAGTGCTAATCAGAGTGACCAAGGACTGTATGTCTTTATTGAAGATGCTCCAGCTGTTAATCAGCGATTTTCTTTTGATAACTGGAAAAGTTTCGAAAGTCTAATTAGCCAAGATTTTCTAAAGTATCTCTCTAGATATGTGATTAGTGTAAGAAGCACATATAATCCCAAATTACCAATACCTTTATTTATAGGTTTTTATACGAAAGATAAAAATATACATTGGCAAGTAGCATTGATTAGTATCGACGAGAGTATCCTTGAAGGTTCAACTGATATAAACGGTAAGTATATTTATAGACTGAAAAATAAGGATATTACATGGGCAGTAACAAATAACTCATCTTACTCTTATTTTTTTGGACGTGGAGCCTTCAACAAAGCTTTAACTGATGCAAAGATATTGGTTATTGGTGTGGGTGCAGTTGGAAGTAATGTTGCCAAAATTCTAACGAGGTGTGGCTGCAGAGACATATCATTAGTTGATTATGATATTAAAAAACCCGAAAATATTTGTCGTTCTGAATATGAGTTTATATATGCTTATGCTAATAAGGTAGATGAGTTACGATCTTTACTTTATAAAATATCGCCTTTTATCGATATTATAGCTAGTAATAGCCTTTTTACAGAGTATTTGAAATCTGATTCTTACGTCGAACTTTTTGCTGATAATATCAGAGCAGAATTATCAAACTATGATTATATATTTGACTGCTCTACAGATGATGATTTAATGCATATTTTAGATAAAATTGATATTACATCCATTATTATTAACTTATCTATTACCAATCATGCTCAATCACTCGTCTGTGGTGTATCACCAGATACTTATAAGTTCGTTAGACATCAGTTTGATAATATTTTAGAAAATGACGTCGAAGATTTATATAATCCTTTAGGCTGCTGGAGTCCTACTTTCAAGGCTTCTTACAACGATATTTCTACACTTATACATTTTGCTCTAAAACATATCAATATCATGGTTAGTAACAAACAGCTGAATAGCTTTGTAATTAATCAAGATAATAATTATGAGTCTTTGAAAGTGAGTAAGTTTTGACTATTACCAAACACTACAAGAATTTAAAATTAGTAGTCGAAGATAGCTTGTTAAAAAGTATTTATCAGTCAAGCTGTGGACACTACCCTAAAGAGTATGGTGGCTTTTTAATTGGCAAATATTCTGATGATTTTAAAACCTTGTATATTGAACAATCAATCACAGCAGAGGTTTTTAAGAGTAGTCGAATTGAGTTTACTAGAGAGTCTAACTATCTGAAATCCGAGTTTAAAAAATTATTTATAGACAAAAGACTCTACTATATTGGTGAGTGGCATACTCATCCAGATGGCGAAGCATGGTATAGCTCAACAGATTTAAGCGCAATGATAAACATTAAGAAGGATCAAGGTGTTAGTATAGTCAGTTCAATATAATTTCGATACAAGGAAACCGAGTGCAAGTTATACATTAGTATGCTTAGCGAGGATAACGATGTAGCGGATTTATATAGGCTTGACTATATTTCCAATCCCATTTTACTCATTTTGAGTATTACTAACGATAGCCTAAAAGATTTTAATTTCTTTGTTCTTAATAACAATAGGTTAGAGCTATATGAATAAGATTGCACTACCAGAGTTGTTTGCAAGCATGCAACAGCAAATGTCTGCTCAACTAAGTACTAATAGAGCTTTCATACATCATCCTGGTTCAAAAGGTGACTCTTTAGAGAATGCATGGATTGAGTGGTTAAGAAGTTACCTGCCTAACCGTTATAGCGTAGATAAAGCAATTATCATTGACTATCTAGGAAACACAAGTCATCAAATCGATGTAGTTATTTATGATAATTATTTTACTCCATTTATTTTTACACAAAATGGTTTCCATTATGTTCCTGCCGAAGGTGTTTATGCAGTTTTTGAAGTAAAACCAGACATTAAAGGAAGTGTTAAAGGTTCGGGAAACTATATAACTTATGCAGGCGAGAAGATAGAAAGTGTTAGACGCTTGACACGCACTTCTACCTCAATGATTAACTCAGGAACCCCTGTTGCACGTAGACCACTAACTAAAATCCTAGGTGGATTTTTAGCTACTACAAATACCTATAGTCATAAGAACAACAATACTATTAAGCAACATCTTGAAAAATTAGATGGATTAAAGGGAATAGATTTAGGGTGTGTTGTGGACTATGGCAGTTTTTATGTTGATTATAATGGTGAAGAAGATATCACAGAAGATGATTTCTCTAAGCGAATAAGTGATTATTATGAGTCTAGACAATTTGATGATGTGAATTTTAGCAAAGCTGAAAATTCATTAATTACTTTCTTTATGCAATTAACTCGCTATCTTCAGCAAGCGATAGGAACTATTCCAGCTATTGATTTGCAAGCTTATCTCAATGTAATAGGTGAAGAAATAGATCAAGAACTTTAAACGCTATCAAAGAACCAACACCAAAAACGGAGGTCATGTGCAATATACCGCAATCATCAAAGACGGTGGTTTGTTTATCCCAAACGTATTCTCAGACCTAAACGATGGTGGCTCGCATATCGTACAAGTCGAGGTTGATATTGCAGAGGTGCGTCAGCAGTTAGGCATGAATGAAGCACCAAAGGCAGCCGTCGCCAAAAAAAGCGTGGCAAAAGCAGCCAAAAAACCCGTATCGAGAGCGGCTAAAAAAGACTTAAAAATAGCGGAAGAGTCTGATGTGAGTACCCTACGCAAAAGCGCACTTGATGAACTAGAAGCACTCGATGATAGTGAGCTGAGCGAGATATTCAAAGCCTATATGAACGATGGGCAAGAGTCGTCGCAGATATCGCTAGAGAACCTCTAAGCTAAAACGCTATAATCCAAAAACCAGTCAAACCCCTATAAATTAATAACCGTATCAATTATAAAGGCAGTCCCATGACTTATTCGATTTTTTCCCAAACACCAAATGACGCCATGAAAGAGCCGATGTTCTTTGGTCAGCCAGTCAATATTGCCCGCTACGACCAACAAAAGCACCCCATCTTTGAGCAATTAATTGAAAAGCAGCTGTCATTCTTTTGGCGTCCAGAAGAAGTCGATGTGTCAAAAGACCGTATGGACTACGGCAATCTGTCCTCACATGAGCAGCATATCTTTATCAGTAACCTAAAATACCAGACCCTACTCGACTCTATCCAAGGTCGTAGCCCAAACGTCGTGCTACTGCCGCTGGTATCGATTCCTGAGCTGGAGACATGGATTGAGACGTGGTCATTCTCTGAGACCATTCACTCACGCAGCTATACCCATATCATTCGTAATATCGTCAACGATCCCGGTATTGTGTTTGACGATATTATGCAAAACGAGCACATTTTAGAGCGTGCTTCAGACATCGCTCAATATTATGACGAGCTGTATCGCAACTCGCAGTTATATAGCCTGTATGGTCCAGGTACGCACAACATCAATGGCGAGGAAGTAGCTGTTGATTTGAGATCATTGAAGAAACAAATGTACCTGTGCATTATGGCGGTCAACGTTCTAGAAGCGATTCGTTTCTATGTGTCGTTTGCTTGCTCGTTTGCCTTTGCTGAGCGTAAATTGATGGAAGGTAATGCCAAAATCATTAAACTCATCGCTCGTGATGAAGCGCTGCATTTGACTGGTACGCAGCATATGCTAAACCTCATGCGCAACGGTCGTGACGATCCAGAGATGGTTGAAATTGCCGCAGAGTGCTATGAGGAAAGCATCGAGATATTCCGCAAGGCGGCTGAGCAAGAAAAAGAATGGGCAGGCTATCTGTTTAAAGACGGCTCGATGATCGGTCTAAACAAAGACATTTTGTGCCAATATATCGAATACATCACCAACTTACGTATGGAAACCGTTGGCTTGCCAGCGGCGTTCCCGAACTCAAAATCAAACCCAATCCCGTGGATTAACACGTGGCTATCGTCTGACAATGTGCAAGTAGCACCGCAAGAGACTGAGATTAGCTCATACTTGGTCGGTCAGATTGACTCTGATTTGTCAGACAGTGATTTTGACGATTTTGAGCTATAAAGGCTCCGAATTATAAGAGCTGAGTTGTAAGAGCTTTGAGCTAGAAAGACTGAACTATAAAAGCTTGGAATGATAAAGGCTTAAGCGGTAGAAATTTGAAATTATAAAATTTCTGCCGCTATAATCGTCTTATGGGTTAATAGTAGGGATAGCAATAGCACAGACATATCCCAATAGGATTAACGATGACTTGGGTAATGACCAGTAAAAAGCAGTTCTATCTACACGATGACGAGAGTCTGCTAGATGGACTGCTACGCACCGGACACGAGGTAAACTATCAATGCCGCGAAGGCTACTGTGGTAGCTGCCGAGTCAAACGTATTGCTAGCTCGCATACGGTCGATTATCCATTTGACCCATTGGCGATGATTGAAGAAGATGAGATCCTGCCCTGCTGTTGCCGTGTGCAAGGCGTCATTTATATCAATCATGACCCAATCGAAAAGTTATAGCAGCGTTACGTATAGATAAACCTAGCCTTTAAAATTCAAACAATCAGCTCCAACAAAAAGCGCGCTCCTTATCTAAAGGAGCGCGCTTTTTGTTGTTATCAGCTAAATGCATGTGCTGACTCATATATACATAATGAGTCAGCACCTAGTGATAAGAATAACTACAACTTACTGCGATGCGGCATCTTGTTCAAACAGTTTCATCAGCTCTTCACGCATACGATCACGCTCTGCCTTTGACATCATTGGCGTTTCTTCATCGCCTTGGATGGTTGGCTGCTCCATTCCGCCCATGCTCTCATTTTGTAGTACGACAGGACGCTCAAGTGGCTCTTGTGCTGGACGCTCTTCTAGCGTGATTTTTACTTGGGCGTTTTTACCTTGACGCAATATCTGCGCATCCAGTTCAGTATTTGGCGGCTTACGAGCAACATACTGAATCAAGGTATTGGCATCTGTCATCTCGACATCATCGATGGTCAGTACAATATCACCGACACGTAGACCACTTTTCGCTGCTGGGCTGTTATCAATGACGTTTAGTACTTCTACGCCTGTTGATGTCTCTAGCTGCGTTGGGTCACGTAACTGTGACTGAATCTCGATACCTAACCAACCACGACTGACACGGCCATCTTTGATTAATGCATTCATCACCTGCTCAACCAATGCCGTCGGAATGGCAAAGCCAATACCCATCGAGCCACCAGAGCGCGAGAATATGACAGTGTTGATACCAACTAGCTCGCCATGAGCATCGACCAGTGCGCCGCCTGAGTTACCCGGATTAATCGCCGCATCAGTCTGGATAAAGTCTTCAAACTTATTAACGCCCAGTCCAGTACGACCAGTCGCTGAGATAATCCCCTGCGTCACTGTCTGACCCACACCAAATGGATTACCAATTGCTAGCGCCAAATCCCCCACACGAATTGGAT
This sequence comes from Psychrobacter nivimaris, assembly GCF_904846365.1. GTDB lineage: Bacteria > Pseudomonadota > Gammaproteobacteria > Pseudomonadales > Moraxellaceae > Psychrobacter > Psychrobacter nivimaris_B. The sequence goes on along the minus strand of NZ_CAJHAL010000008.1, from coordinate 10,123 downwards.
CTTCGCGGAAGCCAAGTGGTGTCAGCCCTGTCATATCGACCTTGATCACGGCTAAGTCACTATCAGGATCTGTACCGATGATTCTAGCACGGCTCTTACGACCATCATTGAACGCGACTGTGATCTCATCGGCCTTTTCGATTACGTGGGCATTGGTCACGATATAGCCATCTTCTGATACGATCACACCAGAGCCTAAATTGGTATTGCCCTGCTCTTGTGATGGGCCACCATGATACTCAAAAAACCGGCGCAGTACGGGATCATCCATATAAGGATGCTCGGTCATCGTTTGCGTCGTATAGATATTGACCACAGACTGCGACGCACGCGCCACTGCATTATGATAAGAAGAGATAGGCGCTGGCGTGTCCGACACTGGCTCTGCTGCTTGCTGCTCCGCAGGCGGGGTTCTCGGCGGCTCCCATGTGGCCTCTGACGTCGACTTCATACTCGTGAACAACCAGATAAACGCTGCCAACACTAGCAGCAATAAGACCCAAGGTAACCATTTTAATAAAGACGCCTTGTTATTGGTGTTCCGGGATGACGACATATAAAACCTCTATAAATTTATTGCAAACAGACAGTGAAAAACGATGTGAGATAATGGCGACCGCTTAGCTAGTGTTGACCCATTCATCAGATGGTCAAATGCTATACAGCTAGGCAGACTCACGTATATAAATTATAACCGCAATACCAGTAAATAGTAACGTATCGTGTACCATTTCAGTTATCCAGCTTGTCTGCTTGCTTACAACGGCATGTTAAAATAGCTTTTACGATGCTCGACACTTCAACATTTCGAGAATTGAACATAAAGCGAGAAGTCCAAAACCAAACACTCTCAAACATGACAGATAATACATAATTTTTGCTTAGTGAATCTACAGCACCTTACGACATACATTTTATTGATGACAGGAAAACATAATGACTGCAAATCATACGACAGCTGAATCCAATACTCAAAGCATTAGCGCTCAGGCATTGACACAGTTCTGTGACGACTACTTATCTGCCAGTGCATTCAAAGACTACGCGCCAAATGGTCTACAAATCGATGGTGGACGCCCGATTCAACGTATCGTCACTGGTGTCACGGCTTGTGAAGCCTTGATAGATGCTGCCATCGCTGACAATGCCGATGCGATTATGGTACATCATGGATACTTCTGGAAAGGCGAACCTGCTACGCTCACTGGGATGAAAGGTCGACGCGTGCGCAAGCTGATGCAACACGGTATTTCTATGATTGGCTATCATCTACCGCTTGATGCACACCCAATCTCTGGCAACAACGCAAAACTTGCTGACATGCTCGGCATGACGATTACTGGTGCGCTCTATCCTACCGAATCCCATCCTGTGGGCAATATCGCTACTTGCACACCGCAAACTGCTGACGATCTCATTTCAACCATTACTCAAGCTTTAGGTCGCGCGCCATTACATATCTCAGCTGAGTATCATACAGACGCTTCTGCTCAGACAAATGGCAGGCTGATCGAACGTGTGGGTATATGTACAGGCGGTGCGCAAGACATGATTGAGCAAGCGGCTAGCATGGGCTGTGATGCGTTTATCTCAGGAGAGATATCTGAGCGTACCACACATAGCGCGCGCGAGCTTGGGATTGACTATTTTGCTTGTGGTCATCATGCAACGGAGCGTGGCGGTATTCAGGCGTTAGGAGAGATAGTCGCTCAAAAATTTGGTCTGCCAGTTACTTTAATCGATATCGAAAATCCAGCATAAACTAACCACTTACAGACCAGTTGAAACGGTGGTCATTTATAGAGAAAAATTTATAGAGAAAAATTTGCAGAGAAAAACTTCTAGAGAAAACGATAGTTCAAAAGCCAAACCAGACTTGCTAACAGCTTCAGTCAAACCATAAGCATAAAGTCTAGTTTGACTACTATTTGAGCTTTGTTATTCTATTTTTGATTATTATGTACCAAATATCTGGGAAATTAACCGTTTATATCTCAATTGTTAAGTTTTATCGCTTTTTTCTTAACTCCACTTGAATAATGCAATTAGTAACCGCATATTACTACCCGTAAGAAAGAACGTTTTGTCATGAAACTTCCCATTATTACAGCTTCCGGTTATGGCACTAAAATAATGCTGGTAGTTGTTTAAGACTTTATCATGCTATATCAGCGATAAGATTTTAAACTGCTACTCATTGAAATACTATGTTTGCACTATATATGTTAGCAGCATGGTATTTTTTATTTTTGGTGTCGCGATGACGGTATGACCTAGCCAGTTTGATAGACAGCTATAAACTATCAATTCTGGTTATTTTGCTTACCCTTGTCGCTGGACGAACAACTTTAGTAGCCAGCTATTCTATTACTAGTAACTTAATATTAGTGATTCAAAGTATAGCCAGCCATCAAAGTTAGCACAGTTAAAACAGATGAATGTATTTGCCTCATTGGCGAATCCTTACATCAATGTTTCAAGCTATGTCTTTGTCTCAATAACTTAATCATGACCTTACCTATGTTTGATATATAGTTGTTTGGCCACTAGCCATATTTAGTTATCGATGAAGGAATCATCTGATTTATATCCTTCGCGTCGTTGTGCGTTCAGTATTTTAAACCAGTACTTATAAACACTGTTTAGAACGCTTTTATGACATATCGATAGCTGGCTGACGACAAACTATCCCACTAACTCTTAGAGAGAGTACGCTAGTGGCGCTATAGTCAAACAAGATAGAGTGGCATTCATCCTATTAAAAATGCCACTCTATTTAAGATACGATATCGATATATGTCAATATTATGCACATATATTTATACGTGTTTTTGCGGTAAGAAGGATGGCTAAAATCAGGAGACATCCATGCAGCGTATTACTTATCGTGTAAAAGTATCTGCGCAAGGGGCCAAACGCCGTATTTCTTATTTACTGCGTCCATCTAAACGCCTACTGAACACCAAAAGTAACATCGTTTCATCCGTTACCCCTATTGCGTCTAATCATTTTGCCAGAACCAAGAAGCTGGCACAAATCTCTAGCATCGCTCTACTCTCGTTGCCCGCTGAGAGTTTGACGACCATGAACACATCGGTACCAGCTTATGACAACGTCATGCTGGAAAACACCTTGACCATTGCTGCGGTGCCTGGCGATAGCACTTACTTTGCTACCGATGGCTTCCAACATGGTTTTGGGTTTGATCTGGTGCGCACTTATGCCGACGAGCTCGGTGTCGATATCAATCTAAAAGCCTATGCCAGTGAAGAAGCGGCGCTAAAAGCACTCAGAACCGGCAACGCTGACATGGCGTTGACTACGGCTAGCACCAAGCTAAAAAGTCAGCTGAATCTATCGTCTATCAATGTCAGCTGCGGTTATGACTCTAGTCTGACTAAGAACGGTCTACATCCTAAGGTAAGTTGGACGTTTAGCTCATCCAATGATCCACTATCAAGAAAGGCTAGTTACTTTTTGTGCGATAGTATTAAGCTACAAAACACACAAAAACTTGCTGCGTTCTACAATCAAAACTTGCTTAAAGATGCATATAGTCAGGATCACTTCCAGAGAACGTTGACAGAAAAGTTACCGGACTATCAGTCTTCGTTTGAAGAGCAAGCACGTAATTACAATCACGATTGGGAACTGCTGGTCGCGATGGGTTATCAAGAGTCACACCTTGATGCCAATGCTGTGTCGCCGACTGGCGTACGCGGGTTAATGATGCTGACCAATAACACTGCAAAAGCGATGGGCGTCTCAGACCGTGTCGATCCTTACCAAAGCATTGGCGGCGGTGCACGCTATCTAGAGCAAGTAAAAGCAGACTTCTCTGATGTGCCAAAAACTGACCGTATCTGGTTTGCCCTTGCAGGTTATAACATGGGTCCCAATGCAGTAAAAAGAATCCAACGCGAACTGCGAGCTCAAGGTATCGATGATAAGAGTTGGGCAAACGTCTATGCTTATTTAGCAGATAATAGAGCGTCGAATAGCCGCTATGGTCAAGCCATGCATTATGTCAGTAATATCCGAAGCTATCTTGAGACTATTAAAACTCAGACTGTCTAATTCGTAGCTATTACTAAACGGTTCTCAAGCTAACTTCTAACAGTAAGTCATTTTTATTCAATAAAAAAAGCTGCTCTTATAAAGAGCAGCTTTTTTGTGCGATACGATTAATATTAGTGACGCCTTATGTAAACGGTATCCATTAACATCTTATTCGTTAACGATTAGGTACAGTCAGACGCTGACCACGCTGCAACATCGTATCAGCGGCGATATTGTTCATATCAGCCAGCTCTTGTGTTGAGACACCATATTTACGTGCTAGACCAATCAAGCTGTCGCCCGAACCAACCGTGTAGCTTACTGTCGCTTTTGGTACTTTAAGTGTTTGGCCGCGTTGTAGCTGAGCATTGGTCGCTAAATCATTGGTCGCCGCCAAATCCTCTACTGAGATGCCAAACTGACGTGCCAAAGCAATCAAACCATCGCCAGATTTAACTTTGTAGCTTTCAGTGTTACCTAATTTCGTACCACTACTTGCTGAGCTACTATTGCTACTAGCAGCAGAGCTGCTGCTTTGACTGCTACTAGATGCACTTGCCACACTGCCGCTAGCAGGGATGGTGATAGTACGGCCCAGTATCAGATTCGAATTGGTATTCAAGTTATTCGCTGATGCCAAATCACTTAAGCCAATATTGTAACGTTTAGCGACACCCGTTAATGTATCACCTGATTTTACTTTGTAGTTGACCGCTTTGTCATTTAACTGACGGTCGACCAATTCTTTAGAAGCAGGAACTTTAATCGTTTGACCACGTTGCAAGCGAGCTTTTGCATCAAAATTGCTATTTACTGCAGCCAGCTCCGTTGCACTCACTCCGATGCTGTTCGCAATACCAATCAGCGTATCACCTGATTTTACTTTGTAATTGGTGGTCGCGACCGAGCTTGAGCTGTTACTACTGCTCGCACTTGTCATGCTTGCAGCATCAAAATCAACACTAGCTGGCACTTTAAGCGTCTGACCAACATACAGCGAACTGGTGCTGTTAATACCGTTGAGACTGGCTAAAGTATCGGTCGACACATTGAATTGACGTGCCAATGCAATTAAGCCGTCCCCTGCTTTTACTTTATAATTCTTGGTCGCAGTACTTGATTTACTCGGCTTGGTAGAAGGCGCGGCAGGCGTCGTTGCAGGGGCAGTCACTTTACCCGGTATGAGCCATAGCTTTTGGCCTCTGAGTAGATCAGCACGACTGCTCAAGTTGTTATAGCTGGCTAGCTGAGTGACCGATAAGCCAAAACGATTAGCCGTACCAATGAGCGTATCACCACCTTGTACAACATAACTGTCAGGCTGACTAGCGGCGGCGTTATTAGCAGTACTCAATGGCTCGATAGTCTTGGCGTCATATAGATATAACGTGCTGCCAGAGAGCAGATTGGCACTAGCATCTATCTGGTTCCATTCTGCGATATCACGCCAGCTAACCCCTGCTCGACTCGCAATGTTCGAGAGCGTATCGCCACGTTTTACCGTATAAGTGGTACGTGCGCCTTGTGGTTTTGGCTTACTTACCGAGGTTTTGGCAAAGCTAAGTTTTTTCTCTGCACCACTCGCTTCTAAGATAGACTGCTGTGTCTGTACGGCTGATAGATTAATATTGCCGTCAGCATTGATGACATTGGTCTCAGAAGTATTTCTACGGATTTGATTGGCGATGAAATCACGCTCTTCTTTGCTAAGCGGTGGCTCTTGGACAATCGTATTGTTCTGAGTAATCTGAGCTGAGGTAGTCGGTAGACTGTTACTGCTCTTAAGCTCAGCATTGATTTTGTTAGTCTCTGCTGTGGTCAGTGGTGGCTCAGTACGAGCTGAAGAATTGCCACTGTATACCGAGCTGCTAGTTGGCGTCGCAGATGGTGAGATGTAGCTGGTAGTCTGCTGAGGTACACTTGCGCTAGCGGCATAATCAGCCAATGCACTACCAGTAGACGGTAGTGATGAGGCAGTATAGGGTTTGTTATTATAGCTTGGCGTAGTCGCTGTCGTGCTTGAGCTACCTGTGTTACTTGATGCAAGCACATTGCCTGTACCGTTACCTCTGAGCCCACTTAATTTGGCGTCGGCATTGAGGCTAACGTCGTTAGGAATGATGACGCGCTGTGGACCTGAAGAGTCAACGCGACCTGATGTCAGTGCAGTATTTAGACGCTCTAGCTCATCGTAGCTAACGCCAGTCAACTGCGATACTTCTGCCAAGCTCACACCATAGTTAACAGGTACACTACGGAAATGCTGACGGTTAGCGATAGCTGGTAGATACACACCATACTGCTCAGGTTTGGCGACGATTTCGGCTACGGCTAAGAAACGCGGCACATAGTTCATCGTTTCAGTCGGTAATTGAAGTGACCAATAGTCTGTTGGTAGCCCGCGCGCTGCATTGGCATCGATTGCTCTCTGTACACGGCCAGGTCCAGCATTATAAGCAGCCAATGCTAGCTCCCAACTACCAAACTGGTTGTGCAATGCTGTTAAAAAGTCATAGGCAGCACGTGTTGATTCGATAACATCGCGGCGACCGTCATAAGTGCTGCTTTGGTTCAAGCCATAGATACGGCCTGTACTTGGGATAAACTGCCATAAACCCGCAGCTGCCGCACTACTCGTACCACTTGGATCGTAAGAGCTCTCGATAACTGGTAACAAGGCAAGCTCTGTTGGGATATTGCGACGCTCTGCCTCTCGTACCGTATGATAGATATAACGGCTGGCACGTGCAGTTAGGCGATTGAGATAATCCTGTCTACTGGTAAACCAGCTTTTTTGACCTTCAATACGCTGATTATAGATTGGCTTACCACCATTCATACGATAGCCTGCGCGTAGACGATTCCACAAATCACCATATTGCTGAATAGCAAGCTGGTTACCTTCTACCATGGTCATGTCAGTGGCTTCTAACAAGTCAGCCAACTCATCCAAACTCTCTGCATCTAAAAACGCAGTTGAGTAGTCTGCACTACCTGTATTAGCCCCTTGATTGGCAGGACTTTTGGTGATGACAGATGAGCTATTGGTCGCACCTTTGTTTTTTACCGCTGATGTGTTGCTACACGCACTAATCAGTAAAGTGGATACCGCAAGCGTCAATGGCAACGCAATAAATGAGCGAGAGTGTGATAGCACAGTAGACATGATATTGGAGGTTTCCTAACGACAGAAATTAATAAGATAAAGTTGATGGATAGTATAGTATGCAATGTAAAGCAAAGACTAGCCTAATATAAAAGATAATCATAGACGCTCAAGTAGCCTATAAAACTAAGTAATGACTATTATTAGCCAGCTAAGACTTTTTATAGGTCGAAATCGCAGCTAGCTCAATCAGCTATTGTTTATGCTACCTATTGTATTTTTGAGTCTTACTTGCTCGATGATGACTTAATTAATAGCCACCTGAGACACTGCACGCAAGAGCACTGCATTACCAGTAGATAAGGTCAAGGTCACACGAGATGTGGTAACAAATGATACTTGCTGACCATTTTTTACCCAGCTTTCATTGGTCGTCACATTGGCTTTGGCTTGTGAACCAGTAATCACCACATTATCTACCGAAATATCATAGCGATAATTGGACGTATCATTCCAGCTGTTTTGAAGCAGCTTTAAATAGGCATCTTTGTCTAGACTGGTAGACTTTCCCTTTCTAGATAAAGAAATAAGCGCGTCATCTGACACAAGGCGCGATACCTGATTGATGCTCTGGCTATTCGCTGATGCTTTCATTGCGGCGGCATAGTTCTGTACCAAATCTTCGGTCATAGTTGCTGCTTGTGCATTGATACTGATGGTGCTGGCTACTGCTACGATTGCAGTGATGCTGGCGCTTTTCACCAATAGAGCTAATAGCCTATTTCCCAATAATTTTTTCATGATAATCCTTAGCGATATTTTTTTTCGTTAGTGTCATATATTGACGATTAACGCTCTTTTATCATTTATTTTGGCAGTGTATCTGTATAGATATATCTATATAAGTATACTCATATCATATGCCGAGCCTATCATCGAATTCTCACAGCCATGTGACACCCTGTGTAATTATTGCGAATAAAAACCCAAGCTATCAAATCAAATGTTCTTAACACTTTATGCTATAAATCCTAGCTTAAACGGTTAGATGCTTTGCAGCTCTAGTTTGATAGTCAGCCCATAATGAGCTGACCATTGTTAAACCACAATCTTTAGAACCATCAATACTTATGTTTAAGCTATCAACGTTAGAGTTTGGCGTCATTAAAGCATCGTTAAGGCTTCGTTAGGACTTAGTTTCGTTGTTACTGTCTTCATATTGCTCATCATCACTGAGCTTCATGCCCAAACGCTCTACCCGTCTGTCCATCATCTGACGAGCCAAGGCCTGCATGTCTTCGACACGGTCTATCTCATCAACAATCTCAAGACCTAACAATGTCTCAAATACATCTTCTAACGTAACCAAGCCTTTAACTTCACCATATTCACCGACTGTAATCGCAATATGAATACGGTTTTTTAGCATCAACTCTAACAAGTCAAACAGCTTCATTTTAGAGAAAACAAAAGTGATGTCTCGCTGAAACTGCGTCAACGGCTTGTGCATAGCATGATTAACTTTAGCCAGTAGCATGTCGGTTTTTAGGACAAAGCCTGTAATGTTATCCAAATCACCATCGTAGATTGGCAAGCGAGAAAATGTCAGTTTTGGACGATCAACCAATAGTTCAGCGACAGTTTTATTCTCTTCAAATGCAAGCATCACCGAGCGCGGTGTCATGATGTCTTCGACTTTAATAGCGCCAAATGCGAGCAAGTTACGAATGATACGCGACTCTAGTGGGTCAATTTGTCCTGACTCTTCACCGATACTAGCAAGAGCAGCAAACTCACGGCGGCTAAATGTTTGCGGCTCTTTACCGCGTACTAATAGTTTCGTCAGACGCTCTGAGAACCAGATTAATGGATACAAGAGCATGATGATGCCGCGAACGAAGTAAGCAACCAGACCACTTAGTTGACGCCAGTAAACTGTACCCAAAGTTTTTGGGATAATCTCAGACAAGAATAAGATAGCAAGCGTCATGAGGGCAGAAAACAGACCAAACCACGCACTACCAAAGACGATCGTAGCCTGTGCACCCGCACCGATAGAGCCAAGTGTATGGGCAACGGTATTTAACGTTAAAATAGCGGCTAGTGACTGGTCAATATTGTCCACTTTCAGGCTTTTAAGCATTTCTGCTTTTTTGGGACTGGTTTCTTGTACATCCGCAATAAACGATGGCGTCATGCTCAGCAAAACAGACTCTGCTAATGAACAGACAAAAGAAACGCCAATAGCGAGTAAGACAAAAAATATCAATAAAGAAACGCTAAGCGCAGTTGGTGCTGCCGCCTCGCTGGATGTTGATACAGCACCAGCTGCCCACACTGCCTGCGGTAGCATAAGAATTGCCAATGCAGATAGTGCTGAAAAAGAAGTATAACCAAATCGAGAACTAGTAGTCATTCTCGGGGGAGGTTCTGCAGATGCGTCTTTACGATGAGCGCGCGGACGACATAAACGAGGTACAAACATAAAAGTGGTGAACAAGTTAGGTAACCTAAAAAGAGTAAAAGGAAGATAATGTCATGAGCAATTTATATTGATTTTTAGATTATCTTTAACAAAGTAATAAAAGACATCTGTCTATCGTATAAATAGTTACTCAAAGCTGATTTAATCGCTATTTCAAAGCCATACTATGCTTTAATAAGCCGTAATATGGTTCAATATGTAGCATACTAAATCCATGCAATCATTGCCATTTGATAGTAGCATTGATGATACCATTTCACAATAAGTCACCATTTTTAAGTTTTTGTTTTTTGATGACTTTTATTGCCCTACTATTAACGGTTGTATGACGACATCTTTACTAGCCGAGAGTTTCCCAAACTTTGTGTAACTGCTTATAATCCACTAACAGGAGAATAAGCAATGACTAACCAATCTGACATCAAGAAACTGGCTGAGCAAATGGCCAGCAGCATGAAAAGCTTCGATGACAT
>NZ_CAJHAL010000007.1:0-129983 GCF_904846365.1 Psychrobacter nivimaris | reverse complement strand
ATGTCATCGAAGCTTTTCATGCTGCTGGCCATTTGCTCAGCCAGTTTCTTGATGTCAGATTGGTTAGTCATTGCTTATTCTCCTGTTAGTGGATTATAAGCAGTTACACAAAGTTTGGGAAACTCTCTTTTTGGTTGTAGTCAATTTCCTAAGTGTTGGGGTGTGGTGAATATTGATTAGTCATTAATCATCTCAACCTTAGTTCACCTTAACCATATATCTCTTCCAAACGTAAACAAGCCACCAATCGACCATCCCATTCGCGCAGTTTTGGCTCTACTTCGCTGCATTGTGGTTTGGCATATGGACAGCGCTTGTGCAGCGCGCAGCCACTTGGTGGGTTAAGTGGGCTTGGTAACTCACCTTGTAACGTTAGATCATTATTCTAGGCAGAGACGTGTTCGGCATGGTTATGAGTTGCCTTGATAAGGTCTGCTATTTTTTCGGCAATCATAATAGTTGGCGCATTGGTATTGGCGCTAATAAGCGTTGGCATCACTGAAGCGTCGATAACTCGCAATCCACTCACACCTCGTACCTTTAATTCCAAATCAACCACAGAGCTGTCATCTGAGCCCATGCGGCAAGTGCCTACTGGGTGATAGATGGTATCTGACTTATTTCTGATATAGCCGAGCATGCCGTCTTTTTCGAGGTAAGGGGCAGGGTAGTCTTCAGTAATGTACTTAGCGAGTGCAGACTCTTGCATAATGGCGCGAGTACGCTCGGCACCGGCAACCATATACTCTACATCTTTTGGATGCGATAGATAGTTTGGATCGATCAAGACAGCATCGGAGGGGTCGGCTGAGTCCAATCTGACAGTACCTCGACTTTCAGGCCGTAAGTAGCAACTGTGACAAGAGACAGCAAATCCGCGTCTGAGATCGCGACCGTGCTCTATCACGCGCGAGATGACAAAGTGCAGCTGTGTGTTTGGCCACTCTTTTGGGTCATCACCAACGCTAAAGAACGCACCCGCCTCTGCATAGTTGGTAGACAGTAACCCTGTACCGTCTTTTCTCCACTGCCGAATGCTTTTGGTCAATGTCGAAATCGATGCCATGCCAATACCGATGACGTCAGTAGTATTGACCTCGTAATCAAAGACGACGTCTAAGTGATCCTGTAAATTACCACCGACTTCAGGTGCATTTACCACCACATCGATACCATGAGACTGCAAATGATCTGCAGGGCCGATACCTGAGAGCATCAGAACTTTGGGTGAACCAAATGCGCCACCTGATAGTAGGACTTCATGACGCGCCGTGACAGTATGTTCGACACCGTCTTTTTCGTAGACGACGCCTGTCGCTTGATTGTCTTCGATAATGACGCGGTTAGCCTGCGCATGAGTGATGACAGTTAGATTAGAGCGGTTTTGTACAGGATGTAGATAGGCGGCCGCAGCGGAGCAGCGTTGACCTTGTTTTTCACCATGGAAATGAGTGACTTGATACAACCCTGTACCGTCTTGCTTTTCGCTATTAAAGTCAGGGTTGTGATCTAGGCCGTTGGCAATCGCAGCTTCTACGAATGCTTTTGAGATGTCTCGTGGACTGAGTAGGTCGCTAACATGCAGCGGCCCGCTATCACCATGTAGAGCATCGCTACCACGAACGTTGTTTTCAGCTTTGATAAAGTAAGGCAATACATCGTCAAATCCCCAGCCAGTACAGCCTTGCTCTACCCAGCGCTCATAATCTAGTTTACTACCGCGTGTGTAGATCATGGCATTGATCGCTGATGAGCCGCCCAGACATTGTCCACGCGGCTGAAAACCTTTACGGTTATTAAGGTGCTCTTGCGGGGTGGTGTGAAAGCACCAATTGTTTAATTTCAGCGGTTTACCAGGAACCATAAGAATCAGTCCAGCAGGCACACGTACTGCTAGATCTTTGCCATCACCGCCGTACTCTAATAAGCAGACACTGATATCTGGGTTTTCAGTGAGACGGCTGGCAAGCACGCAACCTGCTGATCCACCACCGACGATGACATAGTCAAATGTTGTGTCAAATTCCATTTTATATTCCTTATAGCATCCATGCTCATCAAAATAGTTTACGCTTTACAGTAACTATTATTTTGCTAAAATAATAAAATAAAAATGACTCTGCGGTATCTGTTTTCCCCAATATCATAGGACAAGCTAAGACTGTTATATTCGGTACATTAGGTAAGATTAATGCTACCTAGTTTTGCGTCAAACGTCCTTATATCGTACAGATTTCTGAGCGTACGATAAAGCGTTTGCCTTCAGGGATTTCTAACGAAAAACTCGCACCGCGACCATTGACGACATCAATGGTCAAATCGGTATGCTGCCATAGATTGTATTGTGCGCGTCCCATATAAAATGGACAGTCAACAAGCTCACCAACCAGCACATCCTGACCGCCTACCTTAAACTCTCCTAATGGATAGCACATCGGCGAGCTACCATCACAGCAGCCACCTGACTGATGAAACATCAGCTTTCCATGCTTGGACTTTAGTAGCTCAATCAACGCCTTACACGACTCTGTTGCTGCCAGTTTCATATCATACTCCTTCTTATGGCCCATCCATGGTTTATATAATTGCTCTCTAGTATCAGTATGCCACAGTCAAATCAAAAAGGTCGCATCATCTTCAGACACATCACAACTGGCATATGACTAAAAAGATACGACCTTCGGCTGATAATTGACAGTTGGAATAACTACGTAATAAGCTTATAACACTGTCATTTTACTATCCGTTATTGATTATAGTCGATGACGATACGACCTTCGATTTTGCCATTACGCATCCGCTCAAAAATATCATTGATGTTCTCTAACGGCTCAGCTTTGACGGTCGCTTTGACTTTGCCAGCCGCTGCCATATCTAGCGACTCTTGTAAGTCAAGACGTGTGCCAACGATAGAGCCGCGTATGGTGATACCATTGAGTACAGTATCAAAGATTGACACCGGGAAGTCGCCAGTGGGGAGTCCGTTACATACTAAAGTACCACCGCGACGTAACATGCTTAAGGCTTGATCAAAAGCTTTTGATGATACTGCAGTGACTAACACGCCATGAGCGCCACCGATCTCTTCTTGTAGCAACTTGCCTGGGTCTGTATTTTTGGCATTTACCGTCACTGTTGCCCCCAGCTTTTTGGCGAATTCAAGTTTTTCGTCATCAATATCAACAGCAGCAACATTGAGCCCCATGGCAATGGCATATTGTACAGCCATGTGACCAAGGCCGCCGATACCTGAAATAACAACCCAGTCGCCTGGCTTGGTGTCGGTCATTTTAAGACCTTTATATACCGTGACGCCCGCACATAAAACAGGGGCAATCTCAATGGAGTCGACACTCTCAGGAATAATGCCAACATAGTTGGCATCTGCAAGGACGTATTCTGCAAAGCTACCGTTCACTGAGTAACCAGAGTTTTCTTGCTTTTTACATAAGGTTTCCCAGCCACCCAAGCAATGCGTACAGTGACCACAAGCAGAGTATAGCCATGGCACACCAACTCGGTCACCTGCTTTGACATGAGTTACGCCGTCACCGACCGCCGTGATCACGCCAACACCTTCATGACCTGGGATAAATGGCGGGCTTGGCTTAACAGGCCAGTCCCCCTCAACTGCATGTAAATCAGTATGACAGACGCCTGAGGCGTGCATTTTGACAACTATTTGCCCAGCACCTGCGGTTGGAATGTCGACTTCTTCGATTTTTAAGTCTTGACCGAACTCATGTAATACAGCGGCTTTCATTTTGTTAGTCATAATAAGCTCTCTTTTATGGGTGATTGATAAATGTTGATATAAAAAGTTGTTGCGATATTGCATTCAAAATATGCAAACACCTTATTTTGAACGCAAGACTGCTACAAATTTTTCCTGCTGTGCGCCTAAGCGCATTAGAGGATATAAAAATTCGTCTCAGTTTTTTATTTAGATCGTTGTAGCGAGCGGGCTATGTAACACTTGTGATAACCCGCTCCATGATTAGAAATGATGGTTTAGAAGAAGCCCATTTTTTTCTGACTGTACGACACCAGCATGTTTTTGGTTTGCTGATAGTGGTCGAGCATCATTAAATGGTTTTCACGTCCGATACCAGATTGTTTGTAACCACCGAACGCCGAATGTGATGGATAAATATGATAGCAGTTGGTCCATACGCGGCCTGCTTGGATACCACGTCCGAAGCGATATGCCTTGTGTACACTACGGGTCCATACACCAGCGCCTAAACCATACAAGGTGTCATTGGCAATCTGCATGGCTTCGTCATCGTCTTTAAAAGTAGTCACGGCAAGGACAGGTCCAAAGATCTCTTCTTGGAACACGCGCATGTCGTTGGTGCCCTCAAAGATCGTTGGCTTGACGTAGTAACCGTCTGTCAAGTCGCCATCGTGCTTAGCTTGCTCTCCGCCGACGAGCACTTTTGCGCCTTCTTTTTTACCGATGTCGAGATAAGATAAAATTTTCTCTAGTTGGTCTGAGCTGGCTTGCGCGCCAATCATGGTGTCGGTATCGAGTGGGTTGCCCATTTTGATGGCCTCGACACGGGCGATACAGCGTTTGATAAACTCATCATAGATGCTCTCATGAACGAGTGCCCGCGATGGACAGGTGCAGATTTCACCTTGGTTCAGTGCAAACATCACTAGACCTTCGACCGCTTTGTCCAAGAAGTCATCGTCCTCATCCATAACATCGGCAAAGAAGATGTTAGGGCTTTTGCCACCAAGCTCTAACGTCACTGGAATGATGTTTTCGCTCGCGTACTGCATAATGAGGCGGCCAGTGGTAGTCTCACCTGTAAAGGCAACTTTATTGATGCGCGGATTTGACGCAAGTGGCTTACCCGCTTCGACCCCAAAGCCATTGACGACGTTCAGTACACCCTTTGGTAAAATATCAGCGATGCCGATGGTCTCTAACATGAACAGAATAGAAACTGGCGTTTGTTCGGCTGGCTTTAGAACGACACAGTTACCAGCAGCAAGGGCAGGTGCTAGCTTCCAAACGGCCATTAGGATAGGAAAGTTCCAAGGAATGATTTGACCGACGACACCAAGTGGCTCATGAAAATGATAAGCCACAGTGTCTTCGTCAATCTGACTGATACCGCCTTCTTGTGCGCGAATGGCGCTGGCAAAATAACGGAAGTGATCAATGGCTAGAGGGATGTCGGCTGCGAGTGTCTCACGAACAGGTTTGCCGTTTTCGTAACATTCGGCAATCGCAATCGCTTCTAGGTTGGCTTCCATGCTGTCAGCAATTTTGAGTAACAAGTTGGCACGTTCAGTAACACTGGTCTTACCCCAAGCATCTTTGGCAGCATGTGCGGCATCTAGTGCTTTTTCAATATCGGCAGGTTTTGAGCGGGCGACTTGGCAAATAGTTTTACCATCGATGGGGCTTGTGTTATCAAAATACTCTCCATCGATAGGAGCGGTCCACTCACCATTAATAAAGTTATCGTATTTTTCGCGGAACTGAACAGGGCTACCTTCCGTATTGGGATTTGCATACAGCATGAAACACTCCTTGTTGTGTTGTTTGTTTTATCGGATAATACAAGCGCAATTTTATCTATCCTAATATCTGTTATCGCAAAACAATATCAGTTGATGTTGTGATTGATTAACATCAATTGCTCTCTGTACACGTTTCATACTACTCGGCTTCTGCTGATAATCATACTAAAATTTTATAATGACTGATGAGTTAACACATAACAGGAAGTTTGCTTTAATGGCCATGATTTTATTGCTGTAAAGCCTAGAATGCATAGGCTTGGTATTTATGATCAAAGCAGATACTTTACGGACAAAATTAAAAGATAAGCTATTGATTTTTTGCATTTATAAAAAATAAAGCATTTTTTATCTATATTCTATTGACAATTGTTTATTTTATTGTCGATACCTCAAGGTTGCACAGCCCGCAAATTTTAGGTGATTTTAGGCAAATGTTGCGTTTTTTTCCATTATGATGATGGTTTTATTATTCTCTTTTTTCACATTACTAGCTGGTTTGAATCTATGCGTCAATCTTCTGCTCTCGATATCTTAAAAACAGGTCAAAATGTCTTTTTAACGGGCTCAGCAGGCTCAGGTAAGACCTATACGCTCAATCAATATATTGATTATCTACGCGCTCGCCGTGTGCCTGTTGCGGTGACTGCCAGTACCGGTATTGCTGCCACACACATGAACGGCACAACGATTCATAGTTGGTCGGGTATTGGTATCAAGGATGAGCTGTCTGATCGAGATTTGACAAATTTATCACGCAAGCAGTTCTTAGCAGACAGACTAAAAGACACGGCTGTGTTGGTTATTGACGAGATATCGATGCTACATGCCAAGCAGCTCAATTTGGTCAGCCAAGTCCTCAAGCATGTCCGCAAAAATAACAAAGCCTTTGGTGGTATACAAGTCGTTGTCGCAGGGGACTTTTTTCAGCTGCCGCCCATCGGTAGCAAGGGCGAGAGCAATCGTGAAAAATTTGCCTTTATGTCTGAGGCGTGGCTCGATGCCAAGTTCCATATTTGCTATCTGTCAGAGCAGCATAGACAAGTCAGTGACGCGGCGAATGGCGGGCTTGATCTAGATGATATTCTCAATCAAATCCGTCGTCAGGAAGTGACGTTTGAGGCGATTGCCGCTTTAGAGAACACGCATGACCAAAGCGTCGATATCAAGCGTACCCGTCTCTACACGCATAATCTCAATGTCAATAAAATCAATGACAAAGAGCTGGCTGCGCTCGACGGTGAGATGATGCGCTTTGAGGCGACGACCACTGGCGATAGCAAGCTGGTTGAAACCTTGAAAAAAACCGTACGTACGCAAGATGAGTTGATTCTAAAAGTTGGCTCAAAGGTCATGTTTATCAAAAACAATGCTGAGCTTGGTGTCTCTAACGGAACGATGGGCGAGTTGATTGGTTTTGCTGCTGTCAAGATAGAGGATAAAGACAGTAGTGACGCGTTAATCGAAGACGATAGCAGCGATGACGTTGATGAAGAGGCTGCTGGCGAAAAAACGACAAAAGGTAAGAAGTCCGCTGCTAAAAAAGACAAAGAAAAACCAAAGTCGAAGAAACCAACGACCCAGAAAATGCCTGTCGTGCGGCTTAATTCAGGACGAGAAGTCATCGCTGAGCCTGAAGAGTGGATTATCGAAGATGAAACGGGTGATGTGCTAGCAAGTTATTTACAAGTGCCACTCTGTCTAGCATGGGCGATTACCATCCATAAATCCCAGGGCATGACCCTCGATGCAGCTGAAATCGATTTGTCGCGTACTTTTGAGCTTGGGCAAGGCTATGTGGCCTTGTCACGTCTCAAGTCGCTGGCAGGATTGCAGCTGCTGGGTATGAATGACATGAGCTTGCAACTTGATCCATTAGCACGCGGCGCAGACAAGCGATTTTTGGTGCTGTCTGACGAAGCTGATGCCAACTATGCCATGCTCGATGAAGAAAGCATGCAGCAGGCACATGAGAAGTTTGTCTTAAAGTCAGGTGGTACGCTCAGTCAATCCGTGATTGATGCCTATGCCGCGCTGCAAAAAAAGCGCCGCGAACAGCAGCAAGCGCAAATAGATAAAAAGCAAAAACAGGGCAATCAGGTCTCTGATAAGTCAGAAAGCACCTTGCGTGCAACCCGAGTGTTATTGGAGGAGAGTTTGACCATTGCGGAGATTTCAGAAGCACGTCAATTGTCACAATCAACCATCATGCGCCATATCGGTGAGCTAAAATCACAAGATCCGAGTCTTGCCTGCGATCATCTGCGTCCAGATGATAAGGTGATGACAGCCGTAGGTAATGCCTATGTCGCCATTAAAGTCGCCAATAATCCAAATGACTTCAATGATGACGGTAGCATCAAGCTGCGTCCGATATATGATCATCTCAAGCAAAGCATTGACTACAATACCATTCGCCTCGCATTGATTTTTATCACCCCATAGTTTTGCTGCCTATAATTTTATTGCCTATAACTTTGTTACCTTTATTTTTATAGGCTTTAATTTTACTATTTTTTAGTATTCAGCAATCATTAGCGCACTCAACGTGATAACGCTCAGTTTTTACCCCCATTTATAGCGATACCCTTTATGTCCGATGTTATGCCTGATTTTTCGAGCGCTACTTATCAATTGACCTCTGACCCGATAGCGGCGACGTATCGTACCACTGGTGAGCACTCACAGCCATTGAGAGTGGCTATCAATGGCTTTGGTCGTATAGGGCGCAATGTACTTCGTGCTTTGTTAGAGCGCTTTGAAGTGTTGGGCCGTGCGATTCATGTAGTGGCAATTAATGATTTAGCGCCAGCGGATATCTTATTGCATTTATTGAAGTTTGACAGCACACATGGCCGCCTCAGTCGATTAGGGGTCAATGCTGAGATTGTAGAGAGTGAGTCAGGTGATATGAGCAAGACTGAGCTCTGTCTCACCAAAAACAATCTGACCTATTGCATTAATATGCTCTCAGAGCCCAATCCACAAAACCTACCTTGGCAGTCGCTAGGGGTCGATGTGGTTTTAGAGTGTACTGGGCATTTTCGCTCGTATGAGCAAGCGACGCTACACATCCATGCAGGCGCACAGCAAGTAATTATCGGTGCCGCGCCATTTGACGATGTGGATGCTTGTATCGTTATGGGGGTCAATACAGATGCGCTCACGCTTGATTTACCGATTATCTCCAGCGTTTCTTGTACCACGCAGGCACTGGTGCCGCTGATTGACACATTGGATAAAGCGTTCGGCGTCAAGTCCGCTATGATGACAGAAATTCATGCAGTTACTGCCGATCAGACAGTTCTAGATCAAGCACATCGAGATCCAAGACGGGCGCGCGCTTCTGGCTATAACATTATCCCAACGACATCCAGTAGTATCGCTGCGACAGAACGTGTGCTACCAGCCATGGTCGGCAAGATAAATGGACATTCGATACGTGTGCCCACTATCGACGTGGCTGCGATTGATGTCACCTTTGTATTTGATACGCCAGATGTTGATGTCGAGACAGTACGAGAAGTACTTAAATCTGCCAGTCAGGCGCATTTGCATGACATCATGGCATATACCGATGAGCCGTTAGTATCTAGCGACTTTATCCATCAGACTGAGTCGCTTATCATTGATGGTCAGCAGCTTATGCAAGTGGGTGGTCAATATAAGGTTTTTGCATGGTACGATAATGAATGGGGCTATGCCAACAGGCTGCTCGATATGTGCTTACATCTGGCCTCAAGCAAGCGATAATGCACCAATTTACAAGTGTTCGAAAATTAATTGAATTTTTTTAGTTTAAGGGCTTGCATTATAAAATGATATCTATATAATGATGCACCAATGGAGACGTGGCAGAGCGGTTGAATGCACCGGTCTTGAAAACCGACAAGGGTTAATAGCCCTTCGAGAGTTCGAATCTCTCCGTCTCCGCCAAATTCGAAAAAGCCCCAATCATTGCTGATTGGGGCTTTTTTTTATGGTATTAATAAAAATATTAATTAGTACCTTCTATAAAATCCTCAATAGTAGGTTGTACAGCTACTTCACCAGTGAGTTTTCAAATTCGATTGTCTGATCGTCTACTAAGATAAGCATGCCTTTATTAATCTCGATAGTGATGCCACTAGCATTTTTGATAGCGCGCATGACATTGATATCCTCAATGCTGCTTTCAATAATGATCTTGCCAGACTGTTCTGGTGCGATAGGTGGGTCAAACGTTGTCAAAGGCACATTAAAGTTTTTGCCCTTTGTAAGATTGGCATCTTTCATGGTCAGCGTCCCTTTAAAGCTTTTTATCGCGCTTTTGCCATGATTGGATAGCATAAACTGCATTTTGACTTGATTTAAGCTATCGCTATCACTGGTTTTCACAGGGAGCAGGGCGACAGGATACATCTGTGCGGTAGCGTTCGCCGCCTGACCTTTGACAATTGGGCTTTTCTTGCCCGTTGGGTTGTTTGGATGCAGACGTTCATATTCACGCTGTTGTATTAGCGCTTGCTTGATAGTGGTACGCGGCATGGCTCCTGATTCATAAGCGTCGCTCAATTTCATACGTAGCATATATCGGCTGAGTACTTGTTGATCGGCCTCAGACAACTGCTCAAAAGTTTGCCCTAATTTTTTTTGCCATTGGTCAGAATCTGTCGGTATCGTTGTTTTACTTGGATCAGTCTGCGGCGATGAGCAGCCAGTCGCAATCACTAGCATTGCTACCGTCATGGTTGAAAACAAAGTTTTGTTGAAACGCTGATGTAAGCCCGTCATCGTACCCCTCCTTGCAGATCTTTATTATGTTGAAACCTTATAAATAGTCGCGACTATATGTTTAATATACCTTGTTTAAACATCTGTTGTGTTTAGTTATGGCTAACTAAAACCGCAAATATCGCAGAGTACTTAAAAACATACTTACTGTAGATTAAATGTAAGAAGGGCATAACAAGAGGAGAGTTAGAGAAATATCAGTAATGCTTAGACTTTTATAACAGCCACAAAAAAGACCAAGCTCGCGTTAGCAAACTCGGTCTTTTTTATTTTAAGACTATCTAGCAGCGATACTATTCATTAGTAACGACACTATTAATTGTTTAATCGTTGTCTTGTAATTCAGATAGCGGATGAGTGATGTTGTTATTATGCGTTACTACAATCGCTTCATCAATAATATGTTGGCTAACGCCGCGCTTACGTAGTGTTTCGATGAATACTTCATCATGGGCAAGCGTATAATCCTGATGGTCACGATCTAAGCCCTGACGAATATAAAGACGAATAAGCCCTTGAATGCGCTTAAAGCCCAAGTCTGATGACGTCGTTTCTAATAGACCAATCATTTCTTCAGACAAACGAATACTAATCGGGCGCATGATTTTTTGCGGATGATCAGAAAACTTATTTTTTATACGTACAGGTATCATAATAAACCATTACTTTTAGTGAGTAAGAGCGAAGCACTCAAACAAAAACGAACCCAATCAAAACTAATCTTACCATACAACAAAAATGTCTAAAAGAACACCACAGCCGTGCTAATATTATTAGAAGTAAATATAAAAGACACAGCAATAAAAAAACCTCCATCAAATTATGATGAAGGTTTTTAGTATATGGCTCTCCAACCTGGGCTCGAACCAGGGACACACGGATTAACAGTCCGTTGCTCTACCAACTGAGCTATTGGAGAATAGCTGGTCATAACAGCAAGTCATTGATGCTTTATATTAAAGCAGTTAATTAGCTTGTTTGCGTTATGTGGGGCACATTTTAGCCAAGTCACTACAGGCTGTCAACCTTATTATGCGTTTAATTATAAATATTATCGCAATTATTGAAAATTAACGCCAATCCCTTATCAGATAGGCTATTTCAAGGCAGAGCTTTATAAAAAATCACTATAAATAGGCTTTAGAAATAAAAAACATTTTCAGAAAATTTTTTATGGCACATGGACAAACGATAAGAATATAGAACCAGACATCAATTCGGCAAAGTAAAACTGTTTTTGGTACTTTGTGTTGTTGAATATAAAGGTGATGCGATACCGTTTGACACAATAAAGTTGCAAGATAGCCCTTCACATTGGCAGTAGTGTTCTATAAAATACCGACCATGTGGTTTCTTTGCTATGTTTTTTCATAGCATGCGTTGAACAAAAGCGGGTGTTCTAAAGATGAGTCCTACTACGATTGCTTATGGTTACTTAGCCATTGCCATCATTTGTGAAGTGATTGGCACTACTTTTTTGATGAAGTCAGAGCAGTTCACGCGTCTGGTACCGACGCTCATTATGTGTTTACTTTATGTCATCTCATTTTATTTGCTGGCGCAGACCCTTAAGACCATACCGCTAGGCATTGCGTACGCACTGTGGGGCGGGCTTGGGATTGTGCTGACATCACTCGCTGGTGTGGTGCTATTCAAGCAAAATCTTGATACAGCAGCAGTGGTCGGTATCGCGATGATCGTCGGTGGTGTTGTTGTGATGAACTTATTGTCTAATTCTGTGGTGCATTGATATGAAAAATGCTTATAAGCGTAAAAAACAGCCAGAAGTTATTCGTCGTGCGTTGTTAGATCAGGCAGCACGTATCACATTGGAGCAGGGCCTATCTAAAGTGACGTTTCAGGCAGTCGCTGATGCGGTTGGGGTGACAAAGGGTGGTGTGATGCATCATTTTTCTACCAAAAACGCACTCGTGCTAGAAGTCTTCAATGATGCAATGGCTAAGTTTGAGGCAGAAGTAAACGCAGCAATGGCTGACGACCCTGTTAAGTACGGTTCATTTACCCGCGCTTATATAGATGCCACCATCAGCCTCGGCGAGCAAGGGCAGGAAGAATACGATAATCAAGCAACCTTATATGTGCTGATGCTAGGTGATAGTGAGTTGCGTGAGTTGTGGGCTAAGTGGGCGAATGAGCAACTCAAAAAACATGCGGCAACGGATAATACCGAGACATTATGTATGGTTCGCCTCGTCGCTGATGGTATTTGGCTCTCAGACTTTTCAGGCATCGATATCGCAGACAAACAATCATTACGTGATCGCTTGATAAAAATGACACAACAAGACTTTGATTTGTAAAACGTTGCTGATTTATAAAATAATTTTTAATTCACTATTTAAAGACTAAATTTCGAAACTTAACTAACGACGACATTATTCGGCCTGAGTACTTTTATATAGCTAATTTTGCCAATCGTCCTAAGGAGAATTTATGACTGATTTTAATAATTTGACAGATATTATCGATTTAGACCAAGTACAAACAGCTTATATCAACGGTCGTTATCTAGCGGTTGATGAATCGCTGACGACTTTTGAAGATATCAATCCAGCCACTGGTGAAGTATTGGCAACGATTCAGCAAACCAGCAATGAGCAAATTGACGAGGCGGTAAAAGCCGCACATAAAGGTCAAAAAGTTTGGGCGGCGATGACAGCAGTTGAGCGTGGTCGCATTTTATCAAAGGCTGTTGAGATATTGCGCGATCGCAATGATGTGTTGGCACTACTTGAGACCAAAGACACAGGTAAAGCCTACTCTGAGACGAAGTACGTCGATATCGTTACTGGCGCTGATGTCGTTGAATACTATGCAGGTCTGGCACCGATGATTGAGGGTCGTCAGATTCCATTGCGTGATACTAGCTTTGTCTATACTCGCCGTGAACCACTTGGCGTGGTCGCAGGTATTGGCGCATGGAACTATCCGATTCAAATCGCGATGTGGAAAGCAGCACCTGCACTGGCTGCTGGTAATGCGATGATTTTTAAACCATCAGAAGTGACACCATTGACGGCATTGAAACTGGCAGAGATATTGACAGAAGCTGGATTGCCAGATGGTGTATTTAACGTCGTACAAGGCAACTATGAAGTGGGTCAAGCGCTGACCGAACACCCAGATATCGCAAAAGTATCGTTCACAGGTGGTGTACCAACTGGTAAAAAAGTCATGTCAAGTGCAGCAAGCTCATCTCTAAAAGACGTAACCTTAGAGCTTGGTGGTAAATCGCCATTGATCATATTTGATGACGCAGATATCGATACCGCTGCTGACATCGCTATGATGGCCAACTTTTATAGTACTGGTCAGGTATGTACCAATGGCACACGCGTATTTATCCCTAAAGCACTACAAGCTAAGTTTGAGCAAGCTATCTTAACTCGTGTTGAGCGTATTAAGCTAGGCGATCCTATGGATGAGAACATCAATATGGGTCCACTGGTTAGCTTCCCGCATATGGAGCGCGTGCTTGGCTATATTGAACAAGGTAAAAAAAGCGGTGCACGCCTGCTAACAGGTGGCGAGCGCGTTACGACAAACGAGCTTGCAAACGGCGCATTTGTCGCACCGACAGTATTCACTGATTGCACGGACGATATGACTATCGTACGCGAAGAAATCTTTGGCCCAGTGATGTCGATATTGACGTACGAGACCGAAGAAGAGGTTATTCGCCGCGCCAATGATACCGATTACGGTTTGGCAGCTGGGGTTGTGACTGCAGATCTAAAACGCGCGCATCGAGTCATCGCTCAGATCGAAGCTGGCATCTGCTGGTTGAATACGTGGGGCGAGTCGGCAGCACAAATGCCAGTAGGCGGCTACAAGCATTCTGGTATCGGCCGCGAAAACGGTATCGAAGCGCTCGAACACTATACTCAGACCAAATCTATCCAAGTAGAGTTGGGTGCGTTTGAATCTGTCTTTTAATCAATCTTATTGAGAAAAACGAAGCCAGTAAGGTTTCTTATTAGCTTTTATTTAGCCTTTTTAGGACACCTTACTGACCCTAAACGATTTATGTTTTTTCAATATTATGGAGTATGTTATGACATCAACCACACCTGAGTATGACTATATTATTGTCGGAGCAGGCTCAGCAGGAAATGTGCTGGCCACACGTCTGACCGAAGATGCCAGTATTAAAGTACTGCTGTTAGAAGCAGGTCGTCCAGATTATCGTTTTGACTTCCGTACCCAAATGCCAGCTGCGCTTGCTATGCCGCTACAAGGGACGACTTATAACTGGGGGTATAAGACAGACCCTGAGCCATATATGAATAACCGTGTCATGGATTGTGGCCGCGGTAAAGGGTTAGGTGGCTCATCATTGATTAACGGTATGTGCTACATTCGTGGTAATGCGTTAGATTTTGATGATTGGTCTAAGATAAAAGGCCTATCAGACTGGACGTATTCGGATTGCCTGCCTTATTTTAAAAAGCTAGAAAACTGTGATGCTGGCGAGAATGACTATCATGGCGTGGGCGGTCCTGTTGAAATGACTACCTCAAAGCCAGGGGTCAATCCACTGTTCCAAGCTATGATTGAAGCAGGCGTACAAGCGGGCTATCCACGTACCGAAGATCTAAACGGCTATCAGCAAGAAGGTTTTGGTCCGATGGATCGATTCGTGACGCCTAATGGTCGCCGTGCATCAACGGCTCGCGGCTATCTTGACCGTGCCAAATCACGTAGCAACATTACGATTTTGACGGGTGCATTGACTGACGTAATTTTATTTGACGGCAAACGCGCTGTCGGTGTCAAAGTCGAACACGAAGGCCAGACCAAAAACTTTCATGCCGCTCGCGAAGTAATTGTCTCATCTGGTGCGATTGCCTCGCCGCAACTACTGCAGCGCTCAGGTATCGGTCCTGGTCAGTGGCTAAAAGACGCTGGCGTGACCGAAATATTGGATCTGCCAGGTGTTGGTAATAATTTACAGGACCATCTAGAGCTGTATATGCAGTATGAATGCAAACTGCCAGTGTCAATCGCGCCTGCCAATAAATGGTGGAATAAGCCTGCAATTGGTGCAGAATGGTTATTCAATGGCACAGGTCTTGGTGCGTCTAATCAATTCGAAGGTGGCGGTTTTATCCGTACGGATGAGAAGTTTACCCATCCAAATATTCAGTATCATTTCTTGCCACTAGCTGTACGCTACGATGGCCGCAGTGCGGTTAAATCGCATAGCTTCCAAGCACACGTTGGCTCACTGCGCTCACCAAGCCGTGGCCGCGTCAAGCTAAAATCACGTGACCCGAAAGCGCATCCAAGTATCTTGTTCAACTATATGTCACATGATCAAGA
The DNA here is from genome assembly GCF_904846365.1 of Psychrobacter nivimaris. Taxonomy (GTDB): domain Bacteria; phylum Pseudomonadota; class Gammaproteobacteria; order Pseudomonadales; family Moraxellaceae; genus Psychrobacter; species Psychrobacter nivimaris_B. The sequence continues at coordinate 114,329 of NZ_CAJHAL010000007.1, read as the reverse complement.
CTGGCAAGAGTTCCGTGCTGCAATGCGTATCACGCGTGAGATCATGCATCAGCCAGCGCTTGATCCTTATCGTGGTCGCGCAATTGCACCGACCGATGATTTGGTCACCGACGCCCAGCTAGATAAATATGTACGCAATCATAGTGAGACGGCTTATCATCCATCTTGTACCTGTGCGATGGGTGAAGATAACGATTCGGTAGTGAATGGCGAAGGTCTGGTACATGGTATTGATGGCTTGCGTGTCGTTGATGCATCGATTATGCCCAATATCATCAGTGGCAATCTCAACGCAACGACCATTATGTTGGCAGAAAAAATCGCCGATAAGATGAGAGGCGTACAGCTGCCACGTTCAACGGCAGATTATTACGTGGCCAATGGTGCACCGCTGCGCTCAGAGCCAATGTGCGATTATCTCTCGACGGTGTAGGCTGCGATATAAGCCTGCATACAGGTTACTGAATAAATAACGATATGAGAAAATTTTAACCAAAAGGCCTTTCCAAGTAGAGGCCTTTTCTATCAGCGCTAACGTATTAGAATAATGAATACCGTTCAGGTTGAATTTGTTTATAATTTTATTAGCTTTTTATTTATTGGTACTGCTTTGTCCGTCATGCGGTTGGTTCCACGTTATACGGTTATAGATTATCAGTCTACTATTAGACGATGCCGGACAAAGCAATATCGGACCCTGTTTAATTTATATATTGAGGTCTTTTATGTACAGTTCGCCATCACAAGATGTGACGAAACCTCTGACCCTAAACAAAACCGTGTTTATGGGCTCAGCTATTATTTCTATTTTATTGATAATCTGGACCATCGTTTTTCCAGATTATAGTGAGGCCTTGTTAAGCGCGAGCATGACTTGGGTATCAGACAAGTTTGGCTGGTATTATATGTTGGTGGTTGCCGCTTATAGTATCTTTGCGTTGTTTGTTGGTTTTTCTAAGTATGGTGATATAAAGCTTGGTCAAGACCACGAAAAAGCACAATTTCCGTTTTTAGCGTGGGCGGCCATGCTGTTCTCAGCGGGTATTGGTATTGACCTGTTGTTCTTTGGTGCCTCTGAGCCTTTGATGCATTATTTGACCCCGCATACAGGCTTAGAGCCTGCTAGTGCTGAGGCCATGCGCGAAGCACTTGCTCAGACTTTCTTGCATTGGGGTCTACACGGGTGGGGTATTTATGCACTAATCGGTATGGCGCTGGCTTACTTTGCTTATCGCAAAAACATGCCACTCGCGTTACGCTCGCCGTTGACACCGATATTTGGTGAACGTTTAATCAAAGGTTGGTTAGGCGATGGTATTGATACCTTCGGTGTCGTCTGTACGTTGATGGGTATTGCAACCAGTTTAGGTATTGGGGTATTACAGGCAAATGCTGGCTTGACTCATGTGTTCGGTATCGAATCTAGCAAAACGGTTCAGGCGCTCATCATCGTAGGTGTTGTCGCGGCTGCTGCTATCTCTGCGATGACAGGTGTCGAAAAAGGCGTTCGTCGTCTATCTGAATTCAACATGCTGTCGTCAATACTCTTGTTGCTTGCCATATTGGTAATGGGCAATACGGTGTATCTATTAAATACCTTTACTCAAAATATCGGTCAATATTTTCAAACCATCATTTATAAAACCTTTGACGTTTATGCTTATGACGGTGCTGCTGGTGCCGAGTGGAAATCTTGGTGGACGATATTTTTCTGGGCATGGTGGGTAGCTTGGGCACCATTTGTAGGTCTATTTATTGCACGTATTAGTCGTGGCCGTACGTTACGCGAGTTTGTATTTGGCGTGATGTTTATTCCGCTTGGGTTTATTTTTGCATGGTTCTCTATCTTTGGTAATTCAGCGATAGACTTGGTTGCTAATGGCGCAACAGAGCTTGGTGAAATCGCGGTCAATGATGCGGCAATGGGTATGTTTGCGCTGTTTGAATACTTCCCTTACAGTGAAGTATTATCATTTGCTGGTGTGGTTATTGGTCTTATTTTCTTTGTGACTTCTGCTGACTCAGGCGCTTTAGTATTAGCGAACTTGAGCTCAAGAGGTATGACCAATGATACCGATGCTCCTGTTTGGTTACGTCTGTTTTGGGCAGCAGCGACTGGTCTTATTACGTTAGGACTGCTATTTGCAGGTGGTTTTGCCTCATTGCAATCTGTCTCTGTCATTGCAGGCTTGCCATTCTCTATCATTCTTGTGCTTTACATGATGTCTATGTGGAAGTCGTTAAAAGAAGAAGGCAACAAGCGTAAAGCCAGTACAATTGGCACAGCAAATGTGTTGGACAGCGGGAAGAGCTGGAAAGCGCGCTTGCAACGTATTGTAAGCTTCCCAGGCCATGCACAGGTTGAAAAATTCTTGCATACGGTCGTGATGCCAGCGATGTCTGAGGTCGAAAAAGAGTTTAAAGCAGGTGGTCTCAAAACATCGTTAGATACCAAAAACCTTGCCAGTATCGGTGAAGGTATCGATGCAGGCATGGACCAAGATAGTGGTCAGGTAGACGGTCTAAAACTGCGTGTCGGTCATGGTGATGAAGATGACTTTATTTATGAAGTCAATCTGATTAAAGCTCATCGTCCTAACTTTACATTGAGCACATCTACCAAGCATGCAGAGTACTACTACCGTGCGGAAGTGTTCTTAAGTGAAGGCTCGCAAGAGTATGACTTGGTTGGCTACTCAAAAGAGCAAGTATTGGTTGATATCTTAAATCAGTACGAACGTCACTTGCAGTATCTGCATTTAGAGCGTTAATCAGGCAAACTTTTTAAGTAAAACTATTAGTAAAAATATCCCCATAAGTTGAACGCAGCTTATGGGTTTTTTTATGAATAACCATTTATAAATAACTATCGTTTGGGTTGAGGGTATATCCCAAATAAGTGGCAAACAAGCGCCGCAAATATAAGGTAAAATTCCCTAAGATTAAATTGATCGACTGATACGCTGCAACGTATTAGCAAAGGATACATTTGTGACCAAATTAAAGTACATAGCGCATTACTCAGAACAGATTCAAACTCAAGCTGCTCAGCTTATCAGTGAGGGTAGGTTAGGCGAGTATCTGGAAAAAAAGTACCCAACTCAGCATCAAATCCAAAGCGACAAAGCGCTCTATCAGTATATAAATGAGATAAAAACTCAATACATGCGTAAGATTGGTCAGCTATCAAATGTCAGTTATAGCAGTAAGCTCAAGGTTTTAAAACATGCCTTAGGTATCCATACGACGCAATCGCGCGTACAAGGCAGTAAGCTCAAATCGCACAATAGCATCACGGTAGCCAGTCTATTTAAAGACGCGCCGCCAGAGTTTTTGCGCATGATAGTGGTGCACGAGCTTGCCCATTTCAAAGAGCATGAGCATAACAAAGCGTTTTATCAATTATGCTGCCATATGGAGCCTGAGTATCATCAGTTTGAGTTGGATACTCGACTGTGGTTACACTGGCGAGAGTTGTAACCCTAATATAGTCAAGTTTATATAAATCCGCTACATCGTCATCCTCGCTAAGCATACTAATATATATCTGCACTCGGTTGCCTTGTACTACTTTTAAATTGAATCGACTATAGTATGAATAGCAACCTTAACAAGGTTCATAGTAATGTTAATAACAGCCACATAAATATCGTGTTCTTCTTTCAAGGCAATCATCTGAGCCGCCAGAATTACGTTATAATCCTAATCACACACGATATAGTCTATAAAAGGTTGTAAACAATGATTAATACCAAAATATATAAAGCCATTTACACCTTAGCCGAAGAGTTATTAGAAGCGGATCGCAGAGGCAATCAAGAAAAATTTGATTCGCTGTATGCTGAACTAAACGCCATTTGTACCGATAATGAAGGCACTGACAAAGACCACCCAGAACAATGGGAAACGCTTGCTGACTTCACAGAAGATTTGGACGCAGCACTGGTCATTTATGACAAAGCATTGACCAAGGCTACTGCCATTAACTCAAAAGATCATATGTCATCGATTGCTTTTTCTATGGCGGTGCTACAGCTTGAGACAGGCGAAAAAGAAGCCGCTATCCAAAGTCTGCAAAATGCTAAAGTCACAGCCAATAAAATTGAAGACAAAGAGTTCAAGGTTGAGATTGATGAGATGCTTACGAAGCTATTGGCAGAGTAGTTTGGATTATAGTCAATCCTCTATAAATTGAGTACGGTGTCAGTCTCGCTTAGCCTACTACTTGTACTACTTTCATTCGGCTTCCTTATATTCAAATGATATTGAACCGACTATAAATAGGGCAATCAGATATGCAAGACATACCTGTGGTAATCGTTGGTGGTGGGCTGAGTGGATTATATGCCGCCTTTTTATTAGAGCAAAAGGGTATAGCGTATAGATTGCTAGAGGCGCGTAATACTTTGGGTGGCCGCATTGCAGTTGCTAAATATTCAGATGCGCATATTACTAATAACAATACTGATATTGACCAAGCAGAATCAAGTGCCGCGTTCGACTTGGGTCCATCTTGGTTTTGGCCTGATTATCAAACGCAATTAAGTAGTCTGGTTGAATCGTTAAATTTATCACATTTTGCGCAGTTCGAAGAAGGCGATATGATGGTTGAGCGCGCTGCCAATCAGCCACCTGTGCGTATGCAAGGTTACAAAAGCGCACCACCTTCTATGCGTCTAGTCAGTGGTATGGCTGCTTTAACTGATGCGCTATATGCTCGCCTAGATGCTAGTTGTATTATGACCAGTCAAACGGTAAGGCAGTTGAACAAGACGTCTCAAGATATTGAAGTACAGAGCGAAGATACTTCTGGACATGTGACCGGACATGTGACGACGTTCCGAGCGCAGCATGTGCTACTTGCGTTACCGCCTCGATTGGTAGAAGGTCGGATAGCATTTCAGCCAGCGCTACCGCAAGACTTAAGTGAACAGTGGCGCGAGACAGCCACTTGGATGGCTCCCCATGCCAAATACGTCGCTGTTTATGAGTCACCATTTTGGCGAGATGCTGGTCTCTCAGGTGCCGCGCGCAGTGCGATAGGGCCGCTCACTGAGATACATGATGCCTCTATACTAAAGGGCGATGGAGCATTGTTTGGTTTCTTTGGTGTTCCTGCTCAAGTACGTCAGAGCGTCTCTGATACGGTGCTAAAAGAACATTGCCGTGCCCAGTTAGTGCGACTATTTGGTGAGCAGGCAAGTACTCCAAAAGCTGAATATCTCAGAGACTGGGCAACAGACCCATTAACAGCGATGCCCGCTGATGCTAGCGGCAACGGTCAGCATGCAGTAGCTCCGCCATCCAAGCCAAAAACAGGCGTGTGGCAAGACTGTCTAACAGGTTGTGGTAGTGAGTGGTCGGCGCAGTTCCCTGGCTATGTCGCTGGAGCAATTGATGCAGCAACCGTCGCTGTACAAAGCTTACCTGCTACCATTTTGCGCCAGTAGCTATTATAAAAGCCATCTAACATGACTCAAAAATTCATCATCCAATAGGATAGTCGATGAATGACTCGCTCAAACAAACCAGTATTCACAAAACTACTACTTGGCTGGTGCCCTTCATTTGTCTGCTGGCAGGTGGGGCACTCACTGGTATCTCGACCAATGTGGCAAAGTACGCTATCGATGTCGGTCTGACCCCATTAGGGTTTTTGTTTTGGTCGATTATTGGTGCTGCTGTTATTTTATTTATGATAGCGCTCATCAGAAAAGAGCTTCCTCCTCTTAATGCTCGCAGCTTAGAGTATTACTTTGTCGCGGCGCTGGTCAGTGTCGCGGCCGCCAACTTACTGTTATTTTCTGCTATTCCTCATGTGGGCGCAGGTTTCGTCGCCTTAATCCTCTCATTGCCGCCACTGCTAACGTATCTTGGCGCGCTGATACTACGTATAGAGCAATTTTATATTGTCCGTGCGCTTGGGGTCATCGCGGCACTCATTGGAGCAGGGGCATTAGCCGTGCATAAATTCTCTGCGCCAGATTCTAGTGTATTTTGGATTTTAATCGCGCTTTGTGGCCCAGTGCTACTTGCTATTGGTAATATATATCGGACATTACGCTGGCCTGATAATGCGTCTTCTGGTGCACTCGCTCCAGGTATGTTGATTGCGACAGCGCTGCTGCTAGGTTTGTTTGGTATGATGTCAGACTTTTCTATTGCTGTACCTTTAGAGAATTGGTTGCCGCTAAGCATGATAGCTATACAAGCATGCGTATTCGCTGGACAGTTTTTACTGTTATTTCTATTGCAAAAGACAGGTGGACCCGTCTTACTAAGTTTATTAGGTGCAGTAGGAGCCATTGTCGGCGTGCCCGTCGCTATATTTTTGCAAGGGGAGAGTCCACCAGAAGGTTTATTTTTAGGTGCGACCTTAATTGCTATTGGTGTGGCATTGGTGACATGGGGCGGCGTAAAAATAGCAAAAGTAAAATAAGAGATTTAATAATTGTGTATTAGGCGATAGAACCATTAAAGCCATTATGTCCCTGCGAGTACCTTTTATCTCGCTCTGATTGTCTGTAGCTAGGTGATTAGCACCTAGATGGCCAGCATCCAGATTATTATCATGTGGGTTATCAGTACTCGCTATAACTCAATAATTGGTTACGATTAACTTAAATCAATTTTTGTGAATACGACAAAAAAGGAGTATAAGTATCGTGGTTATTGTCGTCATGGACTCAGGCTATGAATGCAGCCACGCGTTATCGCTTATTAAACAACTTTACGATTCTCTTTAGCATCATCGGGGTAGCAATTGCCTTGTTAGATAGTGGCTTTACACTACCGACGTGGATACAACAAATTTTCCACATTTTTTATTTGGTCATTATTTTTCTGAGTTTTGTGGTAACGGTTGGCCGTTATGTCTACACAAAAAAGCTGCTAACGCTCAATAAAGTTGCAGTTTTTGACACTTTTACCAGTATAGCGATTGTCATTTTATTGACAGCGCACTTTACGGACTTAGTTCGTTCTGGATTGGCCGCCGCTGTTGATGGCTTTGTCGCGATAAAAATCGCCGTGTTTGTCACCTTCATCCGCGAACTCTCTGATCACAATTTCAATCTCAATCGCACCTTTCTACATCCGGCACAATTCTTTATTTTGAGCTTTTTGGCCGTGGTGCTTGTTGGTGCCTTGCTGTTGATGATGCCTAATGCGACAACGCAGCCATTATCTTTTATTGATGCACTCTTTACCGCGACCAGTGCGGTTTGTGTGACAGGGCTTATCGTAGTGGATACAGCTACCTATTTTACGACTTTTGGCCAAGTCATTATTATGGGTTTGATACAAATCGGTGGCTTAGGTATTTTGACATTTGTGACCTATTTTAGTTACTTTTTTAAGGGCGGTGTCAGCTACGAGACGCAAGCAAGTATCAGCGAGATGTCTTATATGCGAGGTATGGGTGATGTGGTATCGACACTCAAGTCTATCTTATACGTTACTTTTGCCGTTGAGGCAGTGGCGGCTGCGCTGATTTATATCAGTATATATGATATGCCTGATATGGACTGGTCTGAGCAATTATTCTTTTCGGTCTTTCATGCGATTTCAGCCTTTTGTAATGCTGGGTTTTCTACCTTTAGTGCTGGCTTGTACGATGATTCGCTACGCTTTAATTATCCTCTACAGCTTATCATTGCGATGACATTTATTTTTGGTGGTATGGGCTTCACTATCGTAGTCAATGTACTGCGCTATCTGCGTCATCGTGCTGAACGAATGATATATCGCAATGACCGGCACTATATCTATCAGCCTTGGTTGCTGAATATTAATAGCCGCATTACGTTGATTACGACCGGTGCGTTATTGTTGACTGGTCTGATCGGGGTAATGATATTTGAATACAATAATGTGCTCGCTGACCATACCAGTCTTTTAGGTAAACTTATCACAGGATTTTTTACGGCTGCTACGCCGAGAACTGCTGGATTCAATGTGATTGATATGGGTGAGTTGACCTTTCCAACAGTCATGTTAACGATATTTCTGATGTGGATTGGGGCGTCTCCAAACTCGACAGGTGGTGGTATCAAGACCAGTACCTTTGCGATTGCCCTATTAAATACATTGAGTTTGGCACGCGGGCAGACCAAGATAGAAGTATTCAAACGCCAGATTGCGGAGATCTCCGTGCGCCGTGCATTTTCTATTATGTGGTTGTCGTTATTGGTCATTGGTATAGGCGTGACACTCATCAGTTATGACCAGCCAGAGCTTGATTTGATTAAAGTGGTGTTTGAGTGTGCTTCTGCCTATAGCACTGTGGGGCTGAGTTTGAATTTGACAGCAGATTTATCGGACTTTAGCAAAGTGGTGGTTTCGGTCATCATGTTTGTTGGGCGTGTCAGTATGCTGACGATATTCATTGCGCTACTCAAAAACATGCGCCAACGCAATTACCGCTATCCAACTGAGGAAATAACGATCAATTAAATTGTCGTAAACATACGGTTTCACGCGCAAAAACAAGCAAAGAGATATCAAAAAATATTAAAAAAGGTCATTTAGGTTATGAAATACATCATCGTAGGGTTGGGGAATTTTGGTGCATCATTGGGAGCAGCATTAACGCGCCAAGGTCACGAAGTGATCGCCATTGACAGTAGTATGCAAAGGGTAGAAGCCTATAAGGAAGTTATTTCTCATACACTCTGCATGGATGCCACGGATGAGTATACCGTAAGCGGATTACCGATTGTTGATACCGATACCGTCATTGTGGCTATTGGGGAAGATCAAGGCGCTAATGTGATGGCAACGGCGCTATTTAAGACCCTAAAAGCAAAACGTTTGATCAGCCGCAGTATCAACCCGCTGCACAAAAAAGTCCTGCAAGCCATCGGTGTCGATGACATTATTTATCCTGAAAAAGAAGCGGCCAATCGTTGGGCCAAACGATTATCACTAAGCCACTTTGTGGATTCGTTCGAACTAAGCGATAATTTTAGTATGGTGGAAATCAAGATTCCAAATGTGTTGGTTGGCAAGACCATTGATGAGTTACGGGTGGAGCAAAAGTTCAATATCCGATTGCTTAGTACCTTACGCTATGAGTATTATGAAGACAGTTTCGGTCGTACGCAGAGCAAGCCTAGTATTCAAGGCTTGGCAACGCCTGAGCAAGTACTGCAAGACCACGATGTGTTGGTCATTTATGGCGCGAACAAACACATCAATCAGTTCTTACGTAGTGTGGGTGTAAAAATTAAATAACGGCTTGCAATCGCAGTGACATGAAAGGATACAGGAGAAGTTTATGAATAAAAGCAGTATATCTATTCTATTGGTCGCTGTTATGGTATTCCTATCAGGCTGTGATCCGTCTGCAAAAGATCCAAATGTCATGTTTTCGGAAAAACACCAAGATCCGATTGCTGAGCTTGCAGTGACTGATAAACCAGATCATAGCAAAATGAGTTATCAGCAAACTTTTTATGTGCCTATTTATTCTGATATTTACTCAGACAGTGAAAACCAAAAAGTATTGTTATCTGCAACGCTTAGCGTACGCAATACTACCTTAGATAAACCGCTTTATATCAATAAAATCGATTACTACAATACCAATGGTGACTTTGTAAAATCATATATTGATGGCCCGATAGAACTACCGCCAATGGCAACGTTGAACTATATTATAGAAAAAGAAGATGACAGTGGTGGCTCAGGTGCTAACTTTATTATCGACGTCGAAGGCGTGGACGAGACCGTCAAACCGGTTATCGAAGCAGTCATGATTGGCAATTTCAGTAATAAAGGATTTGCCTTTAGTACAGAAGGTACGCCAGTAGTACATTGATAGAATGTATTCAGTGAAATAACAAGGACAGTTCAATTCAAGGAAGCCTTATGTCTGCAACCAAAGAAGAAATCAGTGCCTTTATGGCATTGGAGTTTCCCCAAACCAAATGTATCGTTGAGGCGGTCAGTGAACATGGCGCGACCTTATCACACGAGGTTGGTATAAATGAGCTGCGTCCCGGTGGCACAGTCTCTGGCCCTGTCATGATGGCCGTTGCTGATGTCGCCATCTATGTGGCGATACTCGGAAAAATCGGTATCGTTCCATTAACGGTGACGACGAGTCTGACCATCAACTTTTTGCGTAAGCCATCAGCAGATGCACGTATTATCGCCGAATGTACTTTAATGAAGGTAGGGCGCACACTGATAGTGGGTGAGGTGTCTCTTTACTCAGAAGGCTCTGATGATATCGTGGCTCATGTGGTTGGTACATATTCGGTGCCGCCTGAACGCATTTAAAGCTAGTCGTAAGAGCTTCAATATTTTATAAGGTGGCTAGTTCATCGTGTGTCTCATCTATTCACTCGGGTCTGAACCTGGTGGAAAATCATGGCGTAGCTGTGCGACATTAGCAGTGGTCACTATATCAGTGAAATTATTTAGATCACTATGCACGTATTGTGTGACAGCTGCTATTTGTTCATCACTCATCATGCGGTGGAAGGATGGCATACCGCGCAGGCCATTGATAACGACACTAATAATATAGTACTTCGATTGCATCTTGCTGTTATTGGCTAGCGGTGGATAGTAGCCAGCGCCTTGCGCACCTTCACCTTTTTGCATATGACAACCAGCACAGGAGTCATCGTAGAGCTTTTTGCCATTAGTGGTAAAGAATCCTGTTTTACCTTGTGTGCTGCCTTCAAACTTGGCGAGCCACGGCTTCATGCTAGGATCATCGCTTATTTTGGGTATTAAGTGTACATCGACGATATTGCTAGCGGGTTCACCCAACTCTGCTTTGGACATATATACGCCGCCCCATGCGCCCTGATTACGACTGGCCTGATTGTCAAAATTGTTGTCGAAAACCATTGGTACTGTCTGCGGGTTGGCGATAGTGGCTACGTTTTCTGCCTTGTACTGACTACAGCCTGACAACGTTGTTAACGCTATCGACCCACCAACCATGAACATCATCATTGCTTTGCCTGAGCTGAGTGGGCTAAATGGTTTGATTAAGTTTGATGTCACCATGTTCATGATTGTTCCTAATGTGCTTAGTCTCATTGTTATCATCCTTGCTTGAACGGCAGCCTGGTTATTCAAAGCTCATTACTCAAAAGCTGGCTATCCAAGTTTCTTGGCCTTTTGATGTAAGCGTTTGGCAGCATCCATACCGGATAATATCGCGCCTTCTTGCCATGCAGGAATATGTGAGCAATGCTCTCCTGCTAACACAATACGATGATCTATCTCGCATAATGTGTGATAGTACTGCTCACGGCTGGACTCGCTCCAGATACCATAACAGCCAAGTGACCAAGGGATACGGTGCCATGCGACGGATGTGCCAGCGCGGAACTCCTTTGTATATTGTGGATGAATCTGTTTGCCATAGGCGAGCGCCGCGTTGATACGTTCTTTAGGAGTCAATGAGTTAAATTTGTACGAAGTCTCGCCAAATCCATAAGCACCAAGTAGCACACCTGAGCCTGAGCTAAACATATCCTGTGACGGATAGGAGATTTGGGTGATCGGCAGATCAGTATAGGTGATGCCGCCATAGATCCATTCATCCTCTTCCCAAAACCGTCGTTTAAACTCCAAACCCACTTTGTAAGAGCTATCATAAGGAACGGCTGCCATCGCTTGTTTCATTGGCGCGGAGACGTTGATGTCAATTTGAGTCAGTATGGACAAGGGGATAGTGCAAATACACCAATCTGCGCGCACTATTTTGGCTGCACCGTCAGGGCTATTACTATCGACATAGTCAACGGTTACGCCAGTTTCGTCTTGATTGATCTTGGTGACTTTGGCATTGAAGGTAATCATATCTCGACATTCACGTGTGAACGCATCACCGATTTCCCCCATACCACCGACAGGCTGAAACATCGTTGGTTGATGCACATGCACGGTATAGTTGCTATAAATATCCGACCACATACCTGAGTCTAATAATTTGTTCATCGGTATGGGGGTTGATGGCTTGGCATCTGGCATAAGACCACCACCGGGATATACACTATAGCCGCGATGCTTACCAGTCTCATGGCTTTTGACATAACGATAGTTGGTATCTAACACGCCCCAGCCCTTGAGACCTTCGAGTAGTTTTTCTTTGTCTTCTTTATTGACCGTACTATCTAGACTGCCCTTATTGACGGCTTTGGACAATAACTCTGACACGTAACCGCGGATATCGTTTTGCACCTCACCCAAGCGCTGCGGCGCACCATCGAAGTGATTGGTACGATGCAGATAAGCGCGATCATTGGTCTGGATAAAAGGCTGAAATGCCACACCGAATTTTTTGCAGTAATGAAAGACCGCATAGTGATGGATGGGCAATCGCCATGGCCCACCATTGAAGTAATTGCCTTTTTCGAAGTTGCACGTGACCTCAGCGCCGCCAAGCTCTGTATACTTGTCACCGCTATTGAGCGTCCAACTACGTCCGCCGCCGCGGTTTTGATACTCAAGCACGGTCACTTTGTAGCCCGCTTTACGTAGCTCGTAGGCGGCAGTAAGCCCGCCCAACCCTGCACCCAATATCACGATACTAGCGTCAGCCGGTGCGCCTTTAAGATTCATCTCTTCTTTGAAGCTCGACTCAGAAGCAAACCCTAACGTAGTCATCGCTTGATACATCGCGGTCGCGCCTGCCGTATTGCCTATCATTGAGAGCAGTTGTCGTCGCGTGGGAGATTGGAGCAGGTCATTCATAGAATTATCCTTATCGTGCTGGTATTTGCCATATGATAAAAGGCGAAGATTAGAGCGCATTTTTTATAGTTAGTTCTAATGCCAATTCTTATGGCTAGCTTTTTTCTTTTATCACACGCGTGACATCCGCCGCGCTGACATCGCTGTTAGATAGACCACCAAAGGTGACTCGTACGTAGTTAGTAATATTAGCAATCTGCGCAGGACTTAAGTCTTCTGAAAAACCAGGCATTTTTGGTGCTGTGTTAAATGCACCTTTTGCCCCAAATGCAATGACGCCAATGAGTGCATCAGGTTTTACGCGGCGAATGCTACTGAGGCCAACGATGGATGCATAGCGGGCATCGGGCTGGGCGTAACCATCGATGCCATGACAGCTGGCGCAATGTGTCAGATACAACTCTTTTGGCGTGTTGCTGTTCAGACCGCTATTGTTGGCACTGCTGACAGTATTGGTTTTGGCACGCGCCAAATAGTCTTTTTGCTCAAGTAAGTCGTAAGTAATCGAGTTACTGACTGGTTGCGGTAGGCGAGAGACATTGACAGGTATCAAATAATCATCGGTCTTAATGGCTGGAACGACTTTTAAATAGTCAGCCATCGCGATCAGGTCTTCTTCAGTGAGATAACGCGTACTATGCGCCACGGCTTCTGCCATCGGGCCGCCCGTATAAGCACGCTTATCAAGCGTGCCTGTACGCAGGTAAGTCACGATATCCATTTCGCTCCAAAGGCCGATACCCGTATCGTTGTCAGGCGTAATATTTGGTGCAAACCATTTACCAAGTGGCGCTCCGGATAAATAGCGGTCTTTATCAAGACCTTGTGTTAAGTTGCGCGGTGTATGACAGGTACCGCAGTGCTCTAAGTTATTGACCAGATATTCACCGCGCTGCTGGGTTTTCGTCAGTCCTGAGCGATTTTCGGTAGAAGGCACATTGATGATATTCCATGCCAGCATTAAGCTACGGATATTTAGCGGGAAAGGCAAATGAGTGGTTTTTTCAGGTGGTTTATCTACGATAGGAACGGTCTGAAAGTACGCGAACAAGGCGCTGATATCTGCATCTGTCATGCCATGATAAGATGGGTAAGGCATGGCAGGATAAAGCTGATGATTGGGTGCACGACCTTTTTGCAAAGCCTTTTTGAAGTCAGATTCAGTATAGTTGCCGATGCCATAGCGCGTTGACGGTGTAATATTGGTCGAATAGATATTGCCAATCGGTGTCTCAATTGGTACGCCGCCACTATAGTCTTCACGGTGGCAAGCCATACAGTCAGCGGTACGCGTCACGTAAGCGCCGCGATTGGCAAGCGCACTATTAGCAGGGCTAACATTTGGTAGGGTTATTGGACTGGGCAAAGTGTCCATTGGCAGACTGACAGTATCTGCCATCACGACGGTAGACACTAAGCTGAGTACTAGTGTCAGTGTTATTACTGAAGAAAACGACAATGCTGGCATGATTGCAGAAAGTGGTTTCGCAATACTCTTATAATACCGATGAATCATGTCTAATTCCTTTTTAAGCTTTCTGCAAATCACTACCCGTATCTATTCAGACAATGGCGAAACATTAAAAGTACTACTGTCTGGCGGCTTCGACCTTGATACTTAAGTCAAGGTTTTTGGTCAGTCCGAACCAAGCGAATTTATTGATATTCCATTTTGTGCGATTAATCGTAGCAGTGAACTCGCCACCGTAAACATCTTTTCTGATGCTCGTATTTAGATAACGATCGAACTTAGTCGCGGTTAAACTAATTGGGTGGGTCTCGCCATGCAGAGTCAGTTGTCCATCTACCCGAGTGACACGCGGGTTTTTTTATCTTGATTAAAATGCCATTTTGTCGATTCAAAATGCGCTGAAGGAAATCTCTGCATATCAAAAAATTCAGGCCCCGTTAGACTATTATTGAAAGAAGGATTGCCTGTATTTAAGGAGTTTATCGGTATGATTAATGAGATATCACCTGATCTTAAGTTTGGATCGTATTGCAATTGACCTTTGATATTGTAAAAGCCACCAGTCGTGGCTGAACTCTTAAAGCGTTCGATAGAAAATCGAATATGAGTGCTGGCAGGATTAATAGCGTAACTGGCAGCTTGACTGCTATTTGCAGTGCCTACGAGTAGCAATGGAATGGTCAAAGAAGAATAGATATGTGATGGTTTTGGCCTAATAGACAACAAGCGCATAGCCACATTCCTTTACCGGCTATTGATATAGAGGAGCTTATTCACAAGCGCTATCCGTGCGTTTGCTTAACAATAAGCCAGTGATTGTTTATTATTTATACAGGGTTTTTCAAATACTTAGTAGTGCTATTTTAGTAAAGAGATAACGAACAACTCTGTCATGCCCGAACGTCAATTCCAAGTATTGATGCTAAGTACTGATACCTAATTATTGAAGCTGAGTACTGATGCATAGGTACTGAACCTAAGTGCTGACTTTAAGTATTAGAGTGTTCAATGCTAGACAAGCTAAGACCAGTATGTCCTTTATCATCGCTGATTCTGTGTGCTTTATTTTTAATCGATTGTTTAAAAAATAAGGCCGCGAGCGCACAGGCTATGGTTAATGACAGCAGCATTGAGACCAATGTATGGCTAAAGAAGTGATCACCAAACAGCATCTTATACAGTCCCATTGTCCAGCCCAAAATAGTTACTGATATGACTATTTGATAGCGGTATTTTCTTAGTGTCGGTAAAAAAGCCAATCCATATAAAGAAAACCCTGCGCTGGCGTGAGCTGCTGGGAAGCATCTGGCAGGCGTTGTTGCTACGATGTTTTGCCAAAGATTGAGGTAGGGCAAATCCCCATTAAAAATAACCAAGTCATTTGGGCAACTAACATGGGTGACGCCTTTGAGCGTGGCAATAGTAGCAGGTACAATCGCCAGTATAATCAGTAGGTAGCTTATCTCGCGCATAGGTAAAGGAAGCAGAAATTTATCAAGCTTATTATGACTGGGCTTACTGCGATTTAGCTTATTACGGTTTAAGGTAGTAGCATTAAGCCTTGACTGTCTATACTTGATGATTAAAACCGCTATGAGGTAGACAGCCAATATGATCAATAATGCTTTGGGTAAATCATAAAAGATAAATGCATAAGGCTGCGCGCCTTTTTCGAGTAGCCAGTGTCCATTGTTGTAAAAAAGCTCACTGATGCGTACATCTAATTGGCCATGCTCAAAAACCAAGGAGGCCATGATGGTCACGCACAGTAGTTTTAGCCAGTCCCAAGTCATTGCGTTGTTTTCTGAAGTCATGACTACACCTAATAACGTATATGCGATGTTGATGGATTTTAATACGACCTTCGTTTTATTGTTTACCTAAGATAGCGCTAGCAACGCATTGTGCTGTTAGGCGAGTGATCGCCATGCTTTAATAAAATAGAGCAGATAATGCCATTACCCATAAAACCATTAACAAACATAAAGACAAAAACTGTGCCGCAGAGCCAACATCTTTTGCGATTTTTGCGAGCGGGTGTTTGGCGGTTGAAGTATGGTCAACACAGGCTTCAATTCCTGTATTGAGCAGCTCGACAATCAACGACAAAAAAGAAGCGACGACCAGCATCATTTTTATACCAAGCGCAAAAGGCATAACGATGACAGCAGCCAGCAGTACAAGGTTGAGCCACACCACTTGTCTAAAAGCCGCTTCAAATTTGTAAGCGGCTTTAAAGCCATCTATAGAGTAACCAGTGGCTTTTATAATGCGGAGGATTCCCGCTTTACCTTTGGCATGACCTGCAAAGCTATCAGCTGCGAGTGCATTATCATGCGTCGTCTGATTGATAGAACTATGCTCGGCTGACGGCTCTATAAGGTTGGTATGAGTGATTTGCTTCATAGGGCATTCTTAATGGTCTATTAAAATTAAGATAGCCTGAGTATAAGACGGGAGAGGTTAAGAAAACGTTAAGAGGACATAGAGGGATGAGAATAAAGCATAATGGTTGTTTAAGTTTTTATTTCCCAATCAGCAATTATGATTGGGAGGTGAAGATGTCTTTGGACTATCACGAGGTTATTTATAATAAATACTAAAGGTGCTACCACCTGAGCGATTGGCTTGGTGAGTGAGCTGCCAGCCCATATGCGACATGATACGCTGGACGATACTGAGTCCTAGACCTGAGCCTTCAACCTTATGTTTTGTATCATGCTCTGACAACAGAATTGTTTGCTCGTCTTTATACTGAGACTCTAATCGCTCAAACCGTTCATAGAGTAAAGGCATCATTGCTTTAGGAATACCTAAGCCAGTATCAGTCACCGTAATTTTTTCGTCATCGATAGTAATGGCTACTTCGCCATCATCGGTATATTGAAACGCATTTTTTATGAGGTTGCCTAGCGCCATTTTTAGGAGTTCGGGCCGTACGTAAGCGCTATATTCCTGCTCAGCAATTATCTGACAAGTGACAGACTTATACCGCAGTAAGTATTTTAGGCGCTGCATTTCTGCTAAAGCGATATTGTTGATAGAGGTTTGCGGTGCGTCTAACTTTTCAGGCGCGCGCGATAGTAGAAGCAGGGCAGTGATAATCTCAGAAGTTTCTTTGGCAGTAGTGCTAATGCGATTGGTAAACTCATTTAAGTGGCTGTCAGGGTCTAGTTGCGAGGCCAACACCTCGGAAGCCCCCATGATAATAGTTAACGGTGTGCGTAACTCGTGACTGACATCACCAGTAAACAATTGCTCACGCTTGAGATACTGCTCTAACTTGTGGTTTTTCTCATCGATGGCCCGTGCCAAGACACCAACCTCAGATGGTAAGTGTGTCAAGTCGCTTAAGTTATGATGGTCAGTCTCGACGGCTCGTTTCAAATCTAATAAAGGCTTGATGATCTGTTTGGAAGACAACTGAGAGAAGATAGCGGCGATAAGTAAGCTTAGAATCACGGCTACTTTTAGCGTATCTGCAAATATGTCTTCTAGGTGTTCAAATATCGCCAAAACTGGATAATTTTCCATTACCATTTCGGTGTTTTCTAGGTAAGTCAAAATATAAGCTTGACCGTCTTGGGTGTAGGCGAAAAGATGCAGGTTGGCATGACCTGCTCCAGATTCTTTATTAACAGTGACAGAAGTCTCTTGCACCGTGTCATTGGCTATCGCTTGTAAACTGGCAGGTGCTTTATCATAGCGATAAATCTTGATACCTGGGTCAGCGATATAGATAGGCTGATCACCATGCTTTTCTTGACTAAGCTCTAGCTGCTGCAACAGGCGAGCCTTGACCAAATCTTGCTCTATTCGGCTCTCTGCGTATAAAAAAATACTGACAAAAGCTGCGCACAGTAATAACGCGAATATGAAGTAAGACAGTCTGAACTTATTGGCTATCGAGTCTATATTGAGCATGGCATGGGACAACCTAATAGAAGAAGGCGATATATAACAGGGCTATATATAATAGAGCGATAAATACGATACGGTCAGTCGATTAGTAAATTGGATAAGGTTTATTTAATTCATGCTGCAATCACAACTACGCGCTTGCTGATTTGTTAGGGTCAACAACTTGGTAACCTACACCAGGTACTGTGACTATCATGGGTGTGTTAAATGGCTTATCAACCTGTGCGCGCACGCTATGCATATGGGTGCGCAGTGCATCACTACTCGGTATATCTAGCCCCCATACTTTTTCTTCAATCTCAGTTTTACTGACGACTCTAGGCGCTGCACTCATGAGGATATGTAATATTTTAAAGCCAGTTGGGGTAAGCTTCAGTGATTGTCCCTCACGCATAATAGTATGCTCACTGTTGTTTAAGGACAGCGCTCCGACCGCAATACTGTGGGCAAAATGATCGTCCTCGGTGCGACGTATGAGCGCTTTGATACGGCATTCCAGCTCAACCAGCGAAAACGGCTTGACCAAATAATCATCAGCGCCGCTATCAAAACCAGCGACTTTATCCAAGATTGTATCGCGAGCCGTGAGCATTAGCACAGGCGTTTTGTCATGCAGCTCTTCTCTGAGTTTTTTGCACAGCTGCGTGCCATCCATACCTGGCAGCATCACATCTAGCAATATCACATCATAACGATTGTTTGAGGCGAGTGTTAGCCCGCTATAGCCGTTGTGCGCGTTGTCCAACTCAAACCCTTTTGGCTCAAAAAAAGCATAAATATTGGCCACGATATCGGGGTTGTCTTCAATAACGAGTATCTTGTACATGATGCTGACCTAAAAAATAGTGGTGACCTAAAACAATATAGAAACGGATTTAGTTATTTACTTTAAAAAAGGTTGGCGCACCTTTAACTTCATCGGTCGTAATACCAAAAAAGTTAAGAAACGTCGGGGTAATAAAATCATGCGACACTGGCTGATTGATCATACTAGAAAGACTCTCAGTATCGATACTATTGCTATTGGGCGACCAAACTATCGTAGGCACGTGTTTTTGGGTATCTGGTGCGAACTTATAGGGCAAGCCGTGCAGGTAGATGTTATTTTCACCTAAACTCTCCCCATGATCACTAATATATACCATTACCACATCATAATCTTGCTCATAAGGTTTTAACGTATCAATCACATTGTTCAAAAAATAATCGGTATAACGAATCGCATTATCGTAGCCATTTATCACAGACTGAGCATCACATTTAGACAGCTCATTGGTCATGCAGACAGGGTTATATTTTTCAAATTCTTTAGGGTAGCGCTGATAGTAGGCGGGTCCATGATTACCCATTTGGTGTAACAAAATAAGCGTGTCTTTAGGCGTATCTTTCGGTGAGCTGCCTGATTTAACCAGTTCATCAAAACCATCAAGCATACCGATATCTCGGCATTCGACATCACAGTTCGGATTGGTATCAGCTGTTTTGTAGTCTTCAAAAGTAACGCGATCAGCCACGCCTTTTGAGCTAGAGTTATTGTCCCGCCAAATGACATTGATCCCTTGCTTGCTGAGCGTATCTAGTACGTTTTCATTATACTTGGCTGTATCGATATCGTAGTCTGCTCGATTTGCATAGCTAAACATGCAAGGTACGGAGTAGGCCGTAGAGGTTCCACAAGAGACAGCATTCTGAAAACTATAGAGGTCTGACTGCTTTGAGAGCAGCGGTGTGGTATTACGTGTATAGCCGTTCAAACCGAAGTGATCTGCGCGAGCCGTTTCGCCAACCACAAACACCATTAGTTTTGGTTTGCCGCCGCCAGTAACACTATTAGCAGGTGCCACGCGTTTTGCGTCTGTCGCATGTAGCGTGAAAGTATCAGGACGGCGCAGCTCATTGACATAGTTTTCGCCAAGTTTGATCGTAGAGTAAATAGGCGTGATCGGGTTAGCATAAGAACGGACTTGTTTATGCTGACGAAAGAAGCTGGCGTACTGGTCACCAAATGGTAAAATACAAACGGCGATTAGCGCGACAGACAGTATCAGCGTGGCTGTCTTTTGTAGTATGCCTCGCTGCCACGTAAAGCGTTTTAGACGAATTTTGCTAATGATAAATGCTGGCAACACGCCCAGTAGCAGCACCCGAATGACCATGCTGGGGGCAAACAACCCCATTGCCTCTGCTTGATCGGTCTCCAGACTGTTGATCAGCATGTTGGTGTCAAATATCGTCCCGTAAGCATCGGTAAAATAACCACAGATGGCAGCGATAATCAGTAGCGTAGCCAGTACGGGTTTGGCAATTGGGCGATAGCACAGCAGCTGTAATACCAGCCACATCAGTCCAAATAACAAACCAGTAATAGACAGGATAAAGCCGACGTTTTTGCTAAATGGATAGACCGCCAGCACCTGCTCAAAAAACCCAATATTTGCAGTCGCTACCAAATATACAGCCACGATGATAATGAGATAACTGAGATTTATCTCACGATCATAGAGCTTACTAAGGTAGCTGGTCTTTGTATTGGTATTGGGTGCGTTGATTTTGAGCGCATTGGTTTTGATGACTTGAGGTATGGACATACAGATACTTCTCAACAGATGGTAGGAAACGTCATTCCTTACCATAGCAAGTGGTCTGTTAAGAAGATGTTAAGGCGATTGATGCTAACTATCATAAGTTAGATGTTGTGTGAGTTGTTGAGATGGCTTTATATATTCAAGTCAGGCAGGATTCATTATTGCCATCAACTGGGGCTTGTCCTTTATAGTGATAAAACCATAGTGCATATCGATAAGATGCTGCTTTTGCCATGATTGGATGATTTTATTGATGGTTTGTCTGGTGGTGCCAAGCATAAAGCCCAGCTCTTCTTGCGATAATCGCAGATCTATTTTGATATCGTCTCCTATTTGCTGTCCATAAGTGTCGATCAGTCCAATCAGCATGCTAGCCAATCGCGCTGAGGTATTGAGTGAGGTAGCATCGTCAATCCAATCAAATGCTCGGCGAATCCGCTGGCAAGTTATAAGCGCCAGATGCTTGTATAAAATAGGATGCAACTGCGCTGTCTGAATGACTAGGTTTCTTGGGATTGAGATGAGCGTTACTTTGTTAATCGTCCACGCATCATGGGTGCGAGGATTGTCATCTATGATAGATATCTCACCAAACCACTCACCACTAGATAGATGCGCCAACGTCATGGCATGGCCACTAGCGCTCACGTTACAGACTCTAATCGTACCCGACACGACAAAGTGTAGCGCCGCATCATCGTTGTCACCGATGGCATGAATCATTTGGCCTTTTTGGTATACCTTTAGCACCGCATCGCCTGCCAGTAGCGGCTGCACAATGACTGGCAATTGACTAAACCATGGGTCGTTATTCAAATAATGATTGATATTCATAAGTGTAATGTTTTTGACAGATTTGGTTTTATGAAATGGTGTAAAGTAATCATTCAGGATATCTAACACAGTAAAGGAATACACCATGCAAACAACTATGCAAACCGCGACATCAACCGATTCAACCTCGAGTGTACACCATAATATGAGCGAACAAGAGTGGCAGATGCGCGTAAATCTTGCCGCCTGTTATCGAATGATTGCTTCTTATGGTTGGGACGATTTGGTATTCACTCATATCTCTGCGCGCGTACCAGGTACTGAGGATGAGTTTTTAATCAATCCGTACGGAATGTTATTCGAAGAGATTACAGCTTCTAGTCTGGTAAAGGTCAATAAAGCAGGCGAAAAAGTAGCGCCATCAGAGTTCGACGTGAATCCAGCTGGATTTATCATCCACAGTGCTGTGCACGAAGCTCGTGATGATGCTCATTGCGTTATCCATCTGCACACAAATGATGGCGTTGCCGTTTCAGCGCAAGAAAAAGGCTTACTGCCCATCTCGCAACAATCATTATTTCCGCTATCCAACTTGGCATATCACGATTATGAAGGCGTCGCATTAAACCCTGAAGAAAAAGTCCGTTTGGTTGCTGATTTAGGTGATGCTCACTTTATGATTTTGCGTAACCATGGTCTGCTCACTTGTGCAGATACGGTTGCCAATGCGTTCTTATACATGTATATCATGCAAAGAGCTTGTGAGATTCAGATCAAAGCGCAGAGCGGGGGCGGTGCATTGACGCCGATACCAGCACAAATATTGGCCGGTATCCAAGCTGCATCAGAGCAAGTCACCCGTGGCGCGAATGGCGATATCGCATGGCCTGCGTTACTAAGAAAATTGCGCCGCACTGATCCATCGTTTGAGGAGTAAGTCTCTAATGATAACTCTTGATGAGTGGCAACGGCAGGGGCAATATGAATCCATTCATGGGCATCAAATCTTTACTCGGTATGCAGGGGATAAAAGTGCACCTGTATTGCTATTGATTCATGGTTATCCTAGTGCCAGTTGGGACTGGGAAGGCATGTGGGACGCGCTAACCGAGCACTATTATGTCATCACCCTCGATATGCTAGGGTTTGGGTTGTCAGATAAACCAAAAAACGCGCGCTATCTAATCAGTGAGCAGGCAGATATTTATCAAGTTGTTTTGCAAAAACTGGGCGTCAGTGATTATCATATATTAGCGCATGACTATGGTGATACGGTGGCTCAAGAGTTGCTAGCAAGACAAGCTGAGGGTAGTGCTGATATACACATTGCTAGCGTATGCTTCTTAAACGGTGGCCTGTTTCCTGAAACGCACAAACCTATCTTGGTACAGAAGCTACTGCTATCGCCATTAGGTCCTCTGGTATCAAAGCTGATTAATAAGCAGAAATTTGCGGGCAGTCTACAGCGGATATTTGGCCCAAACACGCCGCCTACGTCAGAGGTGATAGACACGCTATGGCAGCTGTTAAATCACAATGATGGGTTGGGTGTGATGCATAAGCTGATTAACTATATGCCACAGCGTCAGCAATACCGCGAGCGATGGGTAGGCGCGATTATCAACAGTACTGTACCGGTGAAATTGATCGCAGGTGCCAAAGATCCTATCTCAGGTCAGCATATGATTGATCGTTATCGTCAACTGATACCCAATGCTGATATAACCAATATGCCTATGCTAGGTCACTATCCGCAGATAGAAGATGCGGCAGCGATCACAGCGGCCTATCTACAATTTAGACGCAGTATTCTGTAAATACAGTTCAATCTAACAAACGCAGAGCATCAAATGGTGCTCTGCGTTTGTTATTCTCTTATCCTTTAACTATCAAGAAAAATGTGTAAGTTTAAATGAGACTAACATCCGTGAGCGTAGTCACAAAGCTGTGCAAAAGGTTTTTGATAAAATGATCACCAAAAAACGGTGAGTTATCATTAAGTGAGCTATATGCGCAGTGCTACAAGATATTGATGACTTGATAAAAAGATATTTTGAAAAACTTGAGGTTTTGGAGCGTAGTATAAGAGGTTGTCTTTTAAGTGTATTATGAGAATATAAAGTACTCGAGTAAAGCCTAACAGATATAACTATTCTTAAAAGCTGTTATAAGTGGTTCCATAATAACAGTCTGTTTTGAGTAGTCTGTTAATAGGCTTAAAGGGTGAAATAGCTGGTTACGCTGGGGTATACTCTAAAAGCGTTCCTCTTGAAATGCATGATATTTAGAAGAAAATTTATGCAAATTACTTTTGGATTCTTCGTTTAAAGAATCATACAAGTCATTATTCAAGACATCATAAGCGCATATAAAAGCACTTTTGTTTCTTTGAGTATAGTCTTGCATCATGTCTATACAAGAAAATGAATTGAGTACGTTGAATAGAATATGAACCGCCCCGACTATATCGGAGGCTGATTTACTTGAGTCAGGCAGCCATGCCTGACAGGATTAAATTATCATAATACCGCTTTTCAAACTCAAAGGGTGACACATATCCAATCGTGCCATGTAAACGGGTTTTATTAAACCAATCCACCCACTCAAGGGTTGCCAGTTCAACATCGTTCACACCAGTCCAGCTCTCCTTTAGATACTCAATCACCTCAGACTTATAGAGTCCATTGACCGTTTCAGCCAGTGCATTGTCGTATGAATCGCCTGTTGTACCAACAGAAGCAATTACGCCAGAGTCCGTCATCTTATCGGTATAGCGAATAGATAAGTACTGAACCCCTCGATCACTGTGATGAATCACATCTTTGGGATTATTTCTATCTGTTATCGCTTGATTTAATGCTGCCATTACCATATCAGTGTTCATACGATTCGATACTTTCCAGCCGACAATAGCGCGAGCAAATACATCGATGATAAAAGCGGTATAAACCCAGCCGCTCAATGTCTTGATATAAGTAAAATCTGCAACCCACAGCTGATTAGGACGATGGGCATTAAAGTTACGATTGACCAAGTCATCAGCACGCTCTTGGTCGTCACGGCTGTTGGTGGTAATCTTACCCTTACCGCGCCAGACACCTTGTAAGCCGTGCTGGCTCATTAAACGCTCGACGGTACACCGAGCAACCTTTAACCCGTCAGCTTTCATCTGCTACCAGACTTTACGCGCACCATAGCGGCATTTGCTGTCCTGCCAGATGCGTTTAATCTCGCTGAGATAGTAGTCGTCATGCTGACTGCGCAGTGAGCGTTTTTCAGGGTAGCTCTCCAAGTCTTTAGCACGGTGATAGGTTGATGGGGCAATCGGTAACCTCTACCATGTCAAGGTAGGTCGACGAAAATGCTTATTGTGATAATATCTTACATTCATTGACCTTTATGGCCTGTAGATATTATACGATTGAATAATCACAATGTAAATTATAATGCAATAAAATTTAACTCGTATTTAGGCACTGTATTTTTATAGTGTTTTTACCTCTACTCAAGCCCTTCTCAGAACAAAAAAACTATGTTTGTTCGTTGAGAATCTATTCTTATTACGTCTGCTATTGTCGTTTTTGAATTTCTACGTATTGTTTCTACTGCTTATTCTCTGCATAATATAAGGAGATTACTGTTCTAATCTCTGCATATCTCTGGGGAACGTATGAAGCATACTACTTATATTCATGAGCACTCAAATTGGACTGAATGGCAATGGTCGGACAAGAAGCTATTGCCATTCGTCAGTCGTGTGCGGATATTACAAGGCCATTTATTAGGAAAGCTACTAACACTAGGGTTCGATCTGAATGTTGAGGCACAATTAGATGCGGTGACCTTAGAGATTATCAAAACTTCTGAGATAGAAGGTGAGACGCTAAATGATGAGCAGGTTCGTTCTTCAGTTGCGCGGCACTTAGGGCTGGATAATGCCAGTATGCCAACCACTACTCGTGAGATCGATGCAGTGGTAGAGATGATGCTAAGTGCCACCTATCGTTATCAACAACCGTTATTATTAGATGATCTACTCGGATGGCATCGAGCATTATTTCCAAATGGATATAGTGGGCTTTATCGTATTCAAGCAGGCAGTATCCGTGATGATAGTAAAGGACCGATGCAAGTAGTGTCTGGTGGGTATGGTCGTGAGCAGGTTCATTTTGTTGCCCCCAGTGCAGATAGGTTGCCAGATGAGCTAGACAAATTTCTATTATGGTTTAATACTTCGTCAAATAAGCAAGACGATATAGATTTGGTCATAAAAGCAGGTGTTGCTCATTTATGGTTTGTGACTCTGCATCCATTTGATGATGGAAACGGACGACTAACACGAGCACTCACAGAACGAATGCTGGCAAAAAGCGATAACAGTGCCCAACGCTTTTATAGTATGTCAGCGCAAATTCTTAAACAGCGCAACGACTATTACAAAATACTAGAACGTACGCAAAAAGGTGATAAAGATATCACGGATTGGCTGGTGTGGTTTTTGCAAACGCTAGAGCAATCCCTCATTATAGCTCAAGAAACCACGGATAAAATTATCAATAAGGCAGGCTTTTGGCAGACGCATCGACAGCATGCTTTAAATGATAGGCAGGTGAAGATGTTAAATATTTTGCTGACTGATTTTTATGGCAAACTCACCACTAAAAAATGGGCGACCATGACTAAGTGTTCTATAGACACGGCACTAAGAGATATTAATGATTTAATAGAGAAGGATATGATGCAAAAATCTGTAGCATCAGGACGCAGTACGAGTTATGAGGTGGCTTTGCGATAAGGATTATGTACTTTGAGTTTGACCGTAAGGCTGTTTAATTTAAATATCCCAAGTTCAGGTTTGCTGTTACTTCAGCATCGTTCACTAAGGTCGTATTGAAATAACACTTCATTGTATGGGTTATTTAAGCTCCTAGATTCAAATAAGAAGTGCAACGTTTTAAAAGAATGAGTTGAAGAGTAAGATGTGCCGTGTTGCATTTCAAACTTCAACTCCTACATATCAGAACGTTATGAAACACTATACACATCTTACCCAAGAGCAAAGATATCAAATATCAGCGCTATTGCAAGCTAAAAAAGGCATGAGTGAAATAGCTAGAATTATTGGCTGTCATAAATCAACGGTGAGTCGAGAGATAAGGCGAAACATGGGACAAAGGGGTTATCGCCCCAAACAAGCCCATCGATTGGCAAACGCGCGCAAAGTTGTGAATAGCTCACAGATCAGCCGCTTTGGCTGGTGCTATATTGATCATCTACTCAGCAAGCACTACTCACTTGAGCAAATCACAGGGCGACTGAGAATGCTGGGTTGGCAAGAGGTCCCAAGCCATGAATCGATATATCAACACATCTATACTGACAAAAAGGCAGGGGGTAACTTACATAGCGCCCTTAGATGTCAAAAGCGCTATAGGAAACGCCGTCTGCAAGGTTATGATAGGCGCGGAAAGATAGCGAACCGCTGTGATATCACTGAGCGTCCAAGTATCATTGATACGCGCAGTCGTATGGGTGATTATGAAGGGGATACGGTGGTTGGTCGTGGACATCAAGGTGTGCTTGTCACTCTAGTGGATAGAACAACTCGAGAGACTAAGATCAAAGCGCTACCCAATCGCAAGGCAGTAGCCGTCACACAAGCTTGTATTGGCATGCTAAAAGGTGAACAGGCGTTTTGATAAAGTCTGAAAATGATCTTGGAAGACGATTTTATATAAACCCTTTATATAATATGTTATCAACTCAATTTGTGGGAGTTAGTTACAAGTAGCACTGTGAGATAATGATTGATACAATGATGGGTATGATTCCCCCAACTCGCAAAAATTTAGCAGACTCAATGAATATTAGTGTAAGTACCTTACAAAGGCGGCTCGATGAAGAAGGTACCTCATTCCAAGAAGTTTTAGAGGAAACGAGAAAGCGCCTAGCTAAAATGTATTTAACTGAACAGAATTTATCAACAACCGATATTGCGTATTTATTGGGCTACAAATCACACAGTCAGTTTTTCAGAGTTTTTAAAAATTGGTTTGGAATAACACCTAAAAACTATCAAAACAATCTTGCGTATCACATAGAGAGCCACAACAATTAACGTCAACGCATTATAAACTATGATTGAGTATTATCTCAAAACGAGCTTAGCTTATTGCAGCCAGCGTATAACTTAACCAATAAATTAGGAATCTACTATGGAAAAGGTATTTAAAAAGGCCATCACTACTATTATGCTACCAACGATTTTTTTTGGTATATCTGCCTGTGCTACTACTAGCAATAATAGTATTGATAACGATGGAGATAGCCGACGTGTTGGCAAAGTCGCATGGAATAACCAAGTAGATACTGATATTAGTAAGATGCTAGCAGAACAAGTGGCTAATGACGAAACTCGCCTGATATTCATCCGAAAAAATGATAATGATCCTGAGCAAACCAGTGCCAACATCGCAATCAACGACAGATTTCAAGTCAGCCTACATCCTGGTAACTACACCGCCGTCAACTCTTGTGTAGGCACAAACCAACTAAGCGCTCATGCCACTGGCTTTAAAGACAATAACTTGCTCGCTGAGCAAAAAGATTACCAATTAGCTAGTGGTCAAACGTACTTCTTCTACGTAGACATGGACGAAAGTGGACAAGGAACACTGGATCAGATAACAACAGAGAGTGCATTGCCATTATTAGCAACCAAGCGCTATCAAACGCACCAAATTAGTCGTGTCGTCCCCAACTGTCCTACACCAGTGATTGCAATACCACCAGTAACGCAGCCAGCACCAGTAGTAGAACAACCAGCCGTATTAACTGAAAAAATGACTATTGAACTCGAAGTACTGTTTGACACCGACAAATCTATAGTAAAACCAGACTACTATTCTAAGATCTCTGAAGTAGCAGAGTTTATGGCGCAATATCCTAATACGTTAGTTACTATCGAGGGACATACTGATAGCCGTGCTAGTGAAAAATATAACCAAGCATTATCACAACGTAGAGTAGATGCTGTAAAAGAAGTGTTAATCACTCAATTTGGGACTGCACCTGAGCGTCTGAATGCCATTGGTTATGGTGAGTTACAGCCAAGAGCCAGCAATAATACTGTAGAAGGCCGTCAGCTTAATCGCCGTGTGATTGCCATTATTGAAGAGCGACCAAATAATTAATATCAAATAAATTTCATAACCACTGAAACCGTGCATATAAAATCTAAAATGGTACTGCTATCATTAAAAAAAGGTAACCCAATGAATACTGTCATCGTAAAAATAAATGATGCTACTCAGACCGTTGACCAAATATCTGTTGTCACCAAAGATGGTGTCCCTACGGTAATCACTGCTACGAACAAAGTGAACTATGAGTTTCACGATACTGCTATTGGTCGTGCGCCTAACCATATTATTACTAAACGTGTCAAGAACGACTTGCATGTCTCATTTGAAAAAGAAGGTCAAGAAAGCGACCTGATTATAGAAGGGTTTTATGATAATACAGATAGTGCCTTGCTCGGAATCGCTGAAGATGGAGAGTACTATTACTATATTCCAGATACTGGCGAAACCTATGATTATGTAACACAGCTAGAAGAGGGTGCGGTAGAAGGGCAGGCTTTGGGTGGCCAAGAGTATGCTACTATTATACCTTGGTGGATACCGGCTGCTGCTGGTCTAGGACTGGTCGGTTTAATAGCTGGCAATAGTAATAGTAGTAGTGATAAAACACCAGTAGCCCCTCCTGTTAACAAGCCGCCTGTTGCTACCGATGATGTTGCTAAAGGTGAAACAGGTCAGCCCGTCATCATCGACGTGGTAGCGAATGACAGCGACCCTGAAAACGACTTAGACCCAACGACAGTCAAGCTGATCGACCCTGTGACAGGCAATGAAGTCACCAATGTAGTGGTAGATGGCGAAGGTACTTGGTCCGTTGATGGCAGTACAGGCAAAGTGATCTTCACACCAGTGTCAGGCTTTACAGCGGATCCAACGCCAGTGGACTATGTGGTGTCTGATAAAACGGGCGAGAAATCTAACCAAGCGACCATCGCCGTTGACTATCCAGTAATAGTAAGCATCACTGGTACAGCAAGTCTGAATGAAATGGCTGCTGACGGTACTCCTAATGAAGCGACTTATACAGTCAGCATCAGCAACCCAAGTACCGAAGATACCGTTGTTACTGTCACGATTAGTGATGGCAGCACTGAAGGCTCAGCTGACTACACCGCACCTGTCACACAAAACGTGACGATTCCAGCGGGTCAAACCTCCGTTGACATCACCGTACCGATTGTGAACGACAATGTATTTGAAGGTCCAGAGGACTTTAACGTCGCAGTCACAGCAGTCACAGCCGGTACCGCGACCATCGGTACCAACAACAGCGTCACCACCACTATTTATGATGATGGCACCACTAACGGCACTGATCCTGTAGATCCTACTGATCCTACGGCAGGTGATGACACCCCAATAGTAAGCATCACTGGTACAGCAAGTCTGAATGAAATGGCTGCTGACGGTACTCCTAATGAAGCGACTTATACAGTCAGCATCAGCAATCCAAGTACGATAGATACGGTGATTGAAGTCACCATTAGTGATGGCAGCACCGAAGGCTCAGCGGACTATACCGCGCCTGTCACCCAGCTTGTGACTATCCCAGCGGGTCAAACGACGGTTGATGTCAAAGTACCGATTGTGGATGACAATCTGTCTGAAGGCCCCGAGGACTTTACCGTTACCGTGACGGATATCACTTCAGGTACGGCAACGATAGGCCCTGATGACAGCGTCAACACCACCATCTATGATGATGGCACCACCGATGGCACCACCCCTGTCGATCCTAACGATCCTACGCTAGGAGAGGACACCCCAGTGGTATCTATTACTGCAACTAAAGATACTGCCACTGAAGGTGTCGATAACTTGCTTATCTTTGATGTCTCGCAAGATAATCTGAGTAACTTTGACACTATTGTTGACGTTAAGCTGAATACAGTAAATAGCACTATCGAAGCGGCGGACATTGCTTCTATTAGTTACACTAATTCAGACGGCATTGTAGTGACATTAGGCACCCAGGCTCAGATCCAAGACTTCCTCACCAATGGCGCAAGCGTCAAGATTGCAGCGGGTCAAACCAAAGCCCCAGTCATCACCATTACGGTGGCGGATGATGATGTTTATGAGCGCTCAGAAGACTTAGTACTGGATATCAGCAATGCACAGAACGCCACTATTGGCACGGACAGTGCCACTGGCAGCATTGTTGATGAAGACCGAGTAGCTGGTAGTGAAGATCGCTTAGGCGACTTTAATGATGGTGATGAAGCGCAGAGCACCGATCAAGGTCAGCCTGTGAGTGGCAACTTACTGGATAACACCTCAGAGACCGATCCGAGCATCAGCCTGAGTGTCTCGAACGTGCAAGTGGATACTGATGGCGATGGCGTACTAGACACCATCCCAACAGATGGCACCCCAACCGCCATCACCGATGTCAATGGCGACCCGATTGGCAGCATCACCGTTAATGCTAATGGTGACTACACCTTTACCCCAGATGCTGACTTTACCGGTGACGTTCCAGAGATTAGCTATGAGGTGGTTGATGGTAATAACCAGGTTCTTGACGACTCTAATCTGACCATCACCGTCATTCCAGGGGCTGTTGAGATTAAGATTGAAGCCACAATAGGCACAGCCACTGAAGGCACAAGTGATGACACTCTTGAGTTCAGCATCAGCCAAAATGTGGCCAGTGACCAAGATACCGTTGTTAACGTGCGCCTAGATGCAGCAAACAGTCCTGATATCACCGCCGGTGACATTGCGCGTTTGCAGTACACCAAAGCCGATGGCAGCGTGGTTGATACTACTGATCAGGGTGAGATCAGCGCCTTCTTAGCCAATGGCGACGACGTCTTAATCGCTGCGGGCAGTAAAGAGAGCCTCATCACTATCAGCGTTGCTGATGACAGCGTTTATGAGCAAACTGAAGACTTAGGTCTGATCATCTCCAATGCTGTTAACCCTAATGGCGTCACCATTACCACCGCTACTGATAGCGGGGTGATTGAAGATGAAGCGGCACAAGATGGCACCCCACAAGAAGGCGACCGTCCGACCGTTAGCATTACAGCCACCAAGGATACTGCCATAGAAGGCGAGGACAACACCTTAGAATACACCGTTGCACAGGACAACTTAAGCAACCTTGCCACTACAGTCACTGTTAAAGTGGCGACGGGCAGCAGCGAGGTTGAAGCGGCGGACATTGCTTCTATTGGCTACATTGATGCCACAGGCAGTCCTGTGACCATTACCGACAGCGCCGCCATCGAAGCGTTACTAAATGGCACCACCACCTTGCAAGTCAAAGTACCTGCAGGTAGCACAGCGGCGCCTAAAATTACAGTTATCGTCAAAGATGATGACATCTATGAGGACAGCGAGCAGCTGAGCTTTGTTATCGACAGTGCTGATAATGCCGATATCGACAGCACCGTCGCCACTGGCAGCATTGTTGATGAAGACCGAGTAGCTGGTAGTGAAGATCGCTTAGGCGACTTTAATGATGGTGATGAAGCGCAGAGCACCGATCAAGGTCAGCCTGTGAGTGGCAACTTACTGGATAACACCTCAGAGACCGATCCGAGCATCAGCCTGAGTGTCTCGAACGTGCAAGTGGATACTGATGGCGATGGCGTACTAGACACCATCCCAACAGATGGCACCCCAACCGCCATCACCGATGTCAATGGCGACCCGATTGGCAGCATCACCGTTAATGCTAATGGTGACTACACCTTTACCCCAGATGCTGACTTTACCGGTGACGTTCCAGAGATTAGCTATGAGGTGGTTGATGGTAATAACCAGGTTCTTGACGACTCTAATCTGACCATCACCGTCATTCCAGGGGCTGTTGAGATTAAGATTGAAGCCACAATAGGCACAGCCACTGAAGGCACAAGTGATGACACTCTTGAGTTCAGCATCAGCCAAAATGTGGCCAGTGACCAAGATACCGTTGTTAACGTGCGCCTAGATGCAGCAAACAGTCCTGATATCACCGCCGGTGACATTGCGCGTTTGCAGTACACCAAAGCCGATGGCAGCGTGGTTGATACTACTGATCAGGGTGAGATCAGCGCCTTCTTAGCCAATGGCGACGACGTCTTAATCGCTGCGGGCAGTAAAGAGAGCCTCATCACTATCAGCGTTGCTGATGACAGCGTTTATGAGCAAACTGAAGACTTAGGTCTGATCATCTCCAATGCTGTTAACCCTAATGGCGTCACCATTACCACCGCTACTGATAGCGGGGTGATTGAAGATGAAGCGGCACAAGATGGCACCCCACAAGAAGGCGACCGTCCGACCGTTAGCATTACAGCCACCAAGGATACTGCCATAGAAGGCGAGGACAACACCTTAGAGTTTAGCATCACCCAAGACAATATCAGCACCGTTGACAGCACCGTTGACGTTAAACTAAATAGCGGCGATAGCGACATTGATGCCGCTGATATCTCAAGCATCGTCTACACAGATGAGAACGGTACTGAGATCACCTTATCGACCCAGGCTCAGATCCAAGACTTCCTCACCAATGGCGCAAGCGTCAAGATTGCAGCGGGTCAAACCAAAGCCCCAGTCATCACCATTACGGTGGCGGATGATGATGTTTATGAGCGCTCAGAAGACTTAGTACTGGATATCAGCAATGCACAGAACGCCACTATTGGCACGGACAGTGCGACCGGCAGCATTGTTGATGAATCTGATGATCCAAATGATCCAGGCGCCAATACTGAAGGCGACAAACCGACCGTCAGCGTTGGCGATGCCGTTGCCACAGAAGGCGGCAACTTAGTGCATCAAGTCACCGTCAATGGTGAGACAACGCAGGCGGACGTCACCTATGACTTTAACCTAGCGGATGGCAGCACTAATCCTGCCATAGCGGGTAGTGACTATACCAATGCCCCCGTATTTAGTAACGGCGTCATCAATAATGGCGATGGTACTATTACCGTCCCAGCTGGAGTGACCGACTTTACCGTCACTTATCCAAGCTTGACTGACAACATCCTTGAGAATGATGAAACCACCACCATCACTATTGGTAATGATAGTGGCACGGGTACGATCTTAGATAACGACACCGCGCCGACATTAACCATCACCGATAACAGCGTCATAGAAGCTACAGGTACGACCGTTAATGGTACGTTTGAAGTTACTGATCTCCAAAGTGTGACAAGTCTAACCATCAATGGACAGGAGGTAATCACAGCAATTACAACACCTGTTACCATTGTAGGCAGCGCGGGCACGCTAGTAATTACTGGTTACGACACAGTAAATGAGTCATTCACTTACGAATATACAGAAAACGGCAATGCAGAAAATCATAGCGCTGGTGCTGTATTCGATCAGTTTGACGTGATATTAACCAACACCATTGGCGATACCATTAATGACATCTTAGATATTGAGATTATAGATACTGCACCAACGGCTAATGATGACAAAAACACCATTAGCGAAGAGATAGATACTGTTTCAGGCAACGTGCTTACGTCAACTGGTGCAGCGACAGATGATGTGGCTGATGATCTAGGTGCTGATAATGCAATAACAGCAACTACGGTAACAGCAGTGGATGGTAACACTGGTGCAATTGGAAGCGGTACACAAGGTCAATACGGTGAACTGACACTCAATGCGAATGGCGAATATGTTTATGATGTTGATAATGCCGCTATACAGTATTTGGCACTAGGTGAAAGTTTAACAGAAACCTTTGAATACACTATAACCGACGCTGATGGTAGTACTGATACTGCCAAGCTTACCATTACTATCACCGGCACTAATGATCAACCAACCATCACTGCTGATGGTAATGACAATATTGCGAATATATCTTTCGTCGAGCAAACAGATGACTCAGTGATTACTCAAAGTGGCATTATTGCTTTTAGTGATATTGATGTCAGTGATACGCTAACACTGGGTTATATTAAAGGTGAAAACCAATATACCTTTGGTCAAGGTAATACAGCCTTGACTGATCTAACTGTTCCGCAAAAAACTGCGCTAGAAGGTATGTTCTCAATAACTCAAGCGACCAATAATAATGGAGTTTGGGAGATTGAAGCAAAAGATACTGATATTGACTTCCTCCCCGAAGGCGAAACCATCACCATCCGCTACGCGGTACAAGTTGATGACGGCAATAACATCACCATAGCTGGCGGTGGTAACGAGATTAGTACCAGTGAAATTCGCTACGTTGAAGTTACTATAACGGGTACTAACGACGGCATTGCCTTAGTAAACGATGTTGTAAGTACGCGAGAAGATACCACCTTAACAGGTAATATATTTGACAATGATAGCGATGATCCAGATTTTGGTCAGGCATTAACCGTAGAGAGCTATGATGTATTAGGTATGACAGCAATAGCTCCTGGTACGACGACTACATTGAGCCCAGACGGCACTAACGCCATTGGTAGCATTACTGTCAATAGTGATGGTAGTTATACCTTTGTACCTGCCGCCAACTATAGTGGTAGCGTGCCTGTGATTACGGCCAATGTGACAAATGGCTTAGCACCGAGCGATCCGTCTTATTCTGCAGGACCGGAGACCTTAACGATAACGGTCAACCCAGTATCTGATGCCCCAGATATCGGCTCTAACAAGACAGGTATTGATAAGATTACAACGAATGAAGACACTATCGTTGAATTAGGTTTAACAGCCCCTACTATTGCCGACGATACTGATCTGGATGGCACAGGGAACGACACCGACAACCTAGAACGTATTGGTTTAATCACCTTAACGGGTATTCCTAATGGCGCTAAACTTAACTATGGTGGTACTAGCTTTGACACAGTGGGCAGTGATATTACAATACTACTCAGTGACTTTGTCAGTGACGGTAAGATAATTAACAACCCAGGGTCAGCAACCATTACCATGACCAGCGCTGAATTTGAGTCGATGACCCTCACACCACCAGCAGATGATGCTACCAATATCTCCTTTGAGATGTCAGTGACAGAGTACGAGGTTGATAGTGATGGTGATATTATCAAGGTTGATAGCAATGGTGCAGTTGATCCAAGCGGTACTGATATTGCTGGTGCAACCAGTACTGTCACTATCGAGGTTGATGTCCAAGCCGTCACTGATAGCGTAGATAAAAACGACCCTAATGATCCAGATAATCCTCATGATGATAATGACGACTTTAGTGAGTTTGGCATTGATTCAAACTATACTATTACGCCTGATGACGGTATTACCTCAATTACTGGTAATAATGTAGTCGCTAATGTCGCTGAAGGTCAGTCGATTGAATTACCAATAAATACTAAATTTGGTGACCTAGTCTATAGCGGTAATAACGATAGAGAGAACTATGGATTTGTAATTACCGGTCTTAATGAAGGTACAGTGGTTGAGTTTGTTGATGCTAATGGTGATGTTATAGCAAGTGGAACTGCCAACGCCGATGGGATGGCGTT
This sequence comes from Psychrobacter nivimaris, assembly GCF_904846365.1. GTDB lineage: Bacteria > Pseudomonadota > Gammaproteobacteria > Pseudomonadales > Moraxellaceae > Psychrobacter > Psychrobacter nivimaris_B. The sequence goes on along the minus strand of NZ_CAJHAL010000007.1, from coordinate 78,274 downwards.
GATAGGCGCTACTGCGACTATGGATGTTAATGGTGTTGTCACAGTCACTAACACAGGTCTGCCAGTATTTGACACCAGTAGTGGTCAGCCCACCATGCGTATCGATACAGCTGATTATAATTCGAATGATATGAATGTAGGAGTCACGCTTTATACCAAAGACAATGATGCTGACTCACCTGCTGCTAACCCAACTGTGGAAGAAATCGACACTATCAATGTCAACCTAACCGTCACCCCAGTTGCTGGTCAAGTCGAGCTTGATAATGCAGGTGTTGAAACCAAAGAAGATACGCCAGTCACTCTTGATAGCTTTGGCTTTACCGTGCAGGATGATAAAGATGGCGCTGGTGCAGAAGTCATCACCGAGATTCAATTTGAGCTGCCAGCAGGTTGGACGTTCACTGATACTACTGGTGCAGGGTCACAAAGTGGTACTACTGTAACTATCGATATGACTGGCTCGCCTAATTTAAGTCAGATGGAGCTTACACCGCCACCTCATTCATCGTTAGATGCAGACTTTATTTTTGAGGTCACAACCTTAGACACTGATGATAATGATAGTACTATTACGGTACAGGGCACAGCAACGTTAGAGCAAACCGTAGTCGTCACCCCAGTCGCCGAAATAGTTGGTACGGATACTGACGGTGATGGTACAGATGACCTAACCATCAATCCAAGCTACACTTACATAGCCAACGCAAATGAAGACGAAGCCTTTAATCTTTTCGCTGATCCTGATGGTTCATTTAACTTAATAGATGATTGGAGCAACCAAGACACTTCCGAAGATACCTTCGCACATATGACCTTTGGTAATAAGAGTGATAGCGGCTTCACCTCAGTTGAGGGGGCGGTATTTACTTATAATGATGGCAATGGTTTAGTTAGCCTGACTGACAACGGCAATGGTGTCGATATTCCGATGGAGTACCTAGATACCGTCACCGTAACCCCACCGCAAGACTATAGTGGCTTTAACCTTGCTAGCGGTGCCGAGACAGCAGTCAAGGTCGAGGCAAAAACTGTCGATGTTGACGAAGATGGTGGCGCAACAGATACAGCCACCAGTGGCGAAAGTTACTTAACATTTGAATTTGATGTAAAAGGCGTAGCCGACCCAGCCACCTTAGCTGTTGATCCTGCCGAAGGTTTTGAAGATCAAGCAATTATTGGTGGTAACAATCGTGATGGTTCAATACCAGCAACGATTGATCCTGCTCTTGGTATCCCGCTCGATATCCGCCCAAGCTCTCGTGATAATGACGGCTCTGAGACTTATGATGTGACCATCTCGGATATACCAGCAGACGGGCAGCTTTATTATACTAATAGCAACGGTGATACAGTCTTACTTGATACTACTGGTGGTACGGTAGTGATTGAAGATTACAATAATAGCGTAACTGGGTTGTACTTTGTGCCTGCTGAGAACTTCAGTGGTACGGTAAACCTAAAAGTACAGGCAGTGAGTAAAGAGGATGGCACTAGCGGTATTGCAAGCCCTATTCTTAATCTACCTATCAAAGTTTTTGGCAAGGCAGATCTAATAACCAATGATGACTTAGCAAAAGAGACCGCCACTATCAATGGTAAGGACTATACCTATGTGACTGATGAGGCAACGCTAGATGGTACAGGTAACCATCAGATTGCCTTATCTAGCCTATTCAAGGATGTTGCGGATATCGAGGCATATGATGGAGACAGCCCAGCTGCTGAGCAAGTTATTTATCGGGTTGAGGACTTGCCTGCTGGCTTTAACTTAATCGGTGCAGAGGTTACTTTCTTAGGTGGCGGCGGCACTGATCGAGTATGGTCAGTGACGCTTGAGGCCTTGCAAAACGGTACAGCGCAGCTGCAGACACCAGATAACTTTGCAGGTGAAATCAACTTCAATATTACTGGTACCACTACAGAGAAGGTATCTGGTGATAGTGTCTCCCACAATCAGCAAAACGTCTCTATTCTAGTGACCCCTGATGCAGCTGACGGCACAGTGAATAATACTCAAGTCGTTGCCACTGAAGATTTGTGGGCGACTATTGACTTTGAATCAGCATTTACAACCACAGATCAAGGCGGTTTAACTGAAGGTCAAGAAGTGCTTGAGAGTATCACGCTATTAGCAACTGATCTAATGGCTAAAGACGTCATATTACGTGTTGACGGTATTGAAGTGGACTTAACAACTAACCCACCACCAACTTTGACATTTACGCCCGATCAGACAATCGAGATTATGTACGATGACGATAAACGTCATAGCGATGATGATGTTAGTATAGACTTTAACTACACTTATACTGACACCGCTGAGCTGACTGATGGTTCAGAGATTAAGGAGTCCACTTCAGGTAGTGCTACTGTTAATGTGACCTTCCAAGCGGTTACTGATCAGCCGAGTATGATTTTGAATGTAAACGATGGCACTATTGATAATAGCGGTAATGACAATACGGCGTCTGTCACCGTATCTATACCTTCAGCTGATCAAGATGGCTCAGAGAGCTTTACTCGTCTAGAAGTGACTGATGTCCCTGATGGTCTCAATGTGCAAGGCGGTATCTTATCAAATGGCGTCTGGTACGTTGATGTCCCTAATGATCCAGCTATTACTGACACTGCAGCGACTTATGAGCTAGTGCTTGAGCGTAATGATAGTACGGTTAATATACCAGAAGACAGTTTCAATATTACAGTGACGGGTGTCACTCAAGATATCAATGGTCAAGGTAGTGACGGTAGCGAAGCGCGTGTAACCGAGAGCTTTGAGATCGCAATAGAGAGGACAGATGGTGGTGAGGATCCTACCCAGCCTAACTTGATAGATAGCTTTACTAGCAAAGCAGTCATACCTTCGCAGGTAGAGGATACGGGTTTTACTCTTGGCGATATACTAGATGCGACTCTAAATCCTGCGACCGCTAATACGGTCGACTCTTATACTTTCTCATTGACTGACCTACCAGCAGGGACTGAAGTATCTATCACCAATCCAGCCATAAGCGTGCAGCAGATTGGCGGTAAATGGATCATCAGTGTGGATGATGCAAGTAGCCTCAGTCCAGAAGATGCTCTTGATGCAGTGACAGTGACTCCGCCGAAAGATTTTAGTACCAACGTCACAGACGGTAGCCAAGATCTTACCTTTAATACCAACTTTACTGCGTTAGATAAAGATGGTGGCGAGGAACGAGTGCAGGTTGACGACGTCAAGGTTGAGATCAAGCCAGTTACGGATCCGATAGACAATGATGGTAAAACCACTATAGTCGATAGGGATGAGGATACCAAAGTAGAAATTGAGATCGACTTAACCAACGCGGCTGACGGTAATAATGTTGAGATTATTGATAATAAGCTGTATCTGCAGCTGGATGAGTCTGGTTTAACGACTGATAATGGCACTAGCGGAAAACTAACGGATGACAATGGTAACGACTTGACGCTTGTAACATTGGCAGATGGTGACGTTGCTGATATTCCAGCTGGTGATTATTATATCGTAGATGTAGGCACGCCTATTTTTTATGAACCTGCCGAAAATGAAGACGGCACGGCAACGATTGATGTCTATGCCGCTCATAAAGAGAGTCATAATATCAGCGGACATGACAGTGGTACAAAGACTTATAAGCACAGTTATGACGTCACAGTCGAGTCGCAGCCAGACAATCTAATTATTACTGATAAGAGTGATCAATCAACAACCACTGCTAGCGGTAATGAAGATACTATGATTGCTATCGACTATAAGATTGCGACTATCGATAAAGACAATACTGATGCCGCTACTGCCATCACCTTAGACAATATCCCTAATGGTTATCTGGTCTACTATACTGATGCTAATGGCGATCCCGTCTTGGCAAGTAACAATGGTAATTCTGGTGGTAATAACTTATGGTCTATTGATGTCTCCAAACTGGGTGATACTAATACTGGCGAAACGTCAAATATATTCATCATGCCACCGGAAAACGTCAGTGGTATCGTGTCTGGTATCAAGATGCAAGTGGTCAATGACAGCGGGATGATCAGTGATCCTCTAGAGATTGATCTTGAGGTCAAACCAGTCGCTGATGGGGTAGCTGCTAATCCTTCTACTATTCTTGGTAGTCAGGGTAAGTGGACCACGCTGAATCTAAACGCAATTATGCAAGATACGGATGGTAGTGAGACCGTTAATATAGTTGTCACTGATGATGGTATGAGCTTAACCGATGATGTCTTACGCTTTAGAGTGAAGAGTACAGGTGAAATGTTGACTGCCGTGTGGGATGATGCCGCTAACAGCTATACCATAACGGGTATTACTCCTGAGCAAATCAATAATTTACAAATTCAGTCATCCATACCGTTGAAAGGCGATCTGGACTTTGCGCTTAGTACTACCGATAAAGCTACAGGTATGGCTGATAGTGTATCAACTGAAGTGACCGAAAATGTATCTGTAGATATTGTCTTTACCAAAACCTTTGGAGGCACACCTGAAGACGATATCCTTGACGCTTCTGAACAGTCTGTCGCTGTGAATTATACAGGCGGCGCAGGTAATGACACCTTAATCGGTGGCAGTGGTAATGATTTCCTTGATGGCGGTACAGGTGCTAACACGCTGATAGGCGGTGCAGGTAACGATACGCTAGTATTCTCTGCAGACAACCTATTGATGGATGGTGGTGACGGCATCGACACCTTGTTAGTAGATACTAGTATTGACTTTAGTAGCTTTGATAGTAGCGTGATTGATAACATGGAAGTCATAGAACTGGGTGTTGGCGCGCAGTCATTGACTAATATTACTACCAGTGATGTCATTGAGATGACCGATAGTAACAATGAGCTGTTTATCAATGGCGGCAATGCTGATAGTGTCTCTTTAACAGCGGATTTTGAAAAACAGCAAACGTCTGATGAGACCGGATACGCTCAGTATCAGAGCACGTTGGATTCATCGGTGACTCTATATGTCGATACTGATATTACCGTGATATAATTGCTATCTTTTCTAGATAATGTTGATGTAAACAAAAAAGCCATACTTGTATACTTGTGATGGCTTTTTTGTTACCTATCTAGTTGTTCGCTGATTCATCTAGTGAGGTGATAGGTGTGATGGGATAGTCGGGCGTCATCATCTCATCAGCGGGGCTGGCAAGTATAGGCGGCTCTATAGGCTGGTTGGCATGTTGCGCATCGATTTGCTGTTGATTGCGTTGCTTGACCTCACTAATCAGCTTGGAGAGTTGTTCGCTGTCTTTGTCAATATCTGCATTTAGCTGCTGAGTTTCTTGGGTTTGCTGCAGTCGATATCCAGACAGATTTTGTTGCTCACCATTGACAGCTCTGTTATTGATAGTCGTCACTGAAAGATCATCATTGTCATCGCTATCCTTGCTCAAAGAGGCCCTGCGGCTTGTCTCTATAACAGACGGCTCTTGTGACGAAGGGGGCTTTTGGGGTGGTGTATGCTCTTGCGGTTTATGGTTTTGGGTCGCAGTATTGTTGTTCGATACGGGGGCTGCTGATGCGGTAGGTTCTGTATTTGCGCTCACTTTAGCGGTAAAAACCTCTGTATCATCAACTGTGACCTGATCAACCGCTATTTGATCAATTGTGATTTTAGTGTCTTCTGCTATCATAGGTTTGCTGGTAATAGGCTGGTTTTTATTTATTAAGGCTTGCGATTCAGACGTTTTTTTGTGGTCGAATACGGTAAAATAGACAACGATTGCCAGCAAAACATGCAGTAATAGAGCCAATACGATGGTTAGGATTGGCTGATCTTTTGGTTTGCTCGTTGGCGTAGGCGCTGAAGGGTGAGGCATAGGGTAATCCATATGTTGACGCTGAGGGCTCAAAACTTTTTAATAAACGCTTCAATACGTCTTTAAGCATTGATAATCATCACGATGAACTTTGTTATTATCTAAAAAACAATAGCAGCAAAGAAGCCATAATATCATGTTGCACTTTTATTTTTATCCCGATCAATCCCAAGCAATGATCAAAAAGCCAATGTTTAAAAGGTGCTTTATCATAAAAAAACTACGTCATAGCTTATCACCTTTGGTATCGACAACCGCAATAGGTATGTTACTGATGACGCTATCAAGTGCGGCATTTGCCAATGCTGATATGCATGTCAACACCTTGATCAGTCAAGCCATCCAGAGCCATCCGCTGGTCGGCGCGGCGCGTGCAGAACAACGAGCCACGACTGAGAGTATTCGTGCCGCCAAGCTAAATATGCTACCTGCTCCTACCTTGTCATCAGGCTATGATCGCGACGATGGCATGGTCTCTCAGCTGCGGCTGCGCCAGTCTTTATGGACGGGTGGCAAACTGACCGCCAACGTCAATCAAGCTGTCTTTGATGACAAAGCCGCGACAGAATATGTCTATGAGCAACAAAACCAAGTGGCCAAAACCACCATAGAGGCATGGCAAAGCTATATGACTGCTGTTGCCAAGCAGCAAGTCTATTATGACAATTTGCAACTGTTAACAGAGTTCGAGGCGATGATGCAGCGCCGCGTCAATCAAGGCGTATCGGCTCGTATCGAGATGGACTTGGTGACCAATCGTATTTTGCAAGAGCAAAACGCCTATCAAGCGGCCGTAGAGCAGCAGCGTATTGCACTGGCACGTTTAGAGCAAATCACTGGGCGCAGACTGTCTGCAGCTGATTTGCCGGCCCCGAATCTTAGTGATCTGGTGAGCCGCGCCAAAAGTTACTCACAAACCTTTGAACAAATGGCTTTTGATCAGGCCAGCTTTTATAATCCTACCGTGGTAAAAGGGCATTATCAAGTTGAAGCGGCTAAGCAAGAAGTTAAGTCATTGCAGGCGGCGCGTTATCCGACTTTTTATGCACAGTACGAATACGACTATTATCATGATGAAAATAGAAACAACAATCAGAATAATAGTGAAGGTGAATTTTCGGTAGGCTTAAGCTATGATCCAGGAGCAGGCCTATCTAATTTGGCACTAGCCCGGGCATCAGCCTCACGAGTAAACAGCCTTTCACAGTCAAAAGAAGCGTCAAGACGACAAGTGCTTGAGACTATCCAAACCCAATATCAGCAGTTTGCTAGTGCTAAGGATCAAGAGCGCTCTTTGATCGCAGCAGTCGCAGGCGCACAGATTGTGGTGAGCTCTTATCGCCGCCAGTTCATTGCAGGGCGTAAATCTTGGCTTGAGGTACTGAACGCAGTGCGTGAGCATTCACAATATCAAGCACAACTGGTCGAGACCCGCGCGGCTATCATCGGTGCTTTTTATAAGCTGCAAGTGGATTTTGGCCTGATGTCGTGGCAGCAATATGATCAAAGCCGTCAGCCTGAGCCATTATTTAGTCCGCTAGACCCGGTAAAAAAATGGCTGACCCGTCAAGATGCTGCCAGACAGCAGTCTGATCAGGTCATCATTCAGCCGATCGTGATGAAAGAGGCGAGTAGTGACAACAAAGATGATACAGGTCTCGTCACTTATCCACTTAATGACCCTAACTATCCATAAATTTGTAGGATATATTTATCATGAGTACACCAGTTCCAGCTTCGAATGACGCTACATCTGACAGCGAGCTGATGGCAAATCCTACTTCGCAGTTATCGACGCCTGCCCCTGATGAGCAAATAAATGAGCAAGCGGCGCAATTGGCGGCAGCGTTACACACTTTGCTGACTCAGCAAGGCTATCCTATTGATAGTGTGCGCTTGCATGGGGTGCTGCATCAGCAGACAGAGCTTGTGACGCTGGCGAGTATTGTTAGGGTGCTGGAACAGTTGGGCATTGATCAGTTGCCAGAATCTTTACCAATACCCGATGCCGCATTTTTGCCATTGTTGGCTTTGCATCCTACGCAAGGATGGGGCGTTATTGAGCAACAAAATCCACAGGGATTGTGGCAGTTTAGTCAGTCTGAGAAAATCAGTGTTCATCCAAGTGATGCGTTTACACAATTACTGCGTATCCGCTTAGAAAGCGAGCCGAGCAAGCGTAAACAGCTGTCTTTTGACCAACTATTAAAAAAAGATCTAAAAAACTATCGTGGTATTGTTATTGAGGCAGTAGTCGCATCATTTTTGATTAATATGCTAGCGTTAGCAGTATCGCTATTTTCGATGCAAGTTTATGACAGAGTCATCCCAACACGCAGTGAATACACTTTAATCATTCTGGCAAGTGGTGTTGGTCTCGTCATCTTGTTTGAGACCTTTATGAAGTTTGCGCGCTCAAAGATTATGGATAAAGTAGTGGTTAACCTTGATCAGTACTTGTCTCGAGAAGTATTTCAGCGGCTGCTGAGTGTTCGGATTGATCAAATGCCAGGGTCGGTGGGTTCAATGGCAGCGCAGCTACGTGGTTATGAGCAAGTTCGCGGTTTTTATACTGCAAGTACGCTATTCGGTCTTGTTGACATTCCAATGGCTATTATATTTGTAACCCTGATTGTCATCATTGGTAATCCTTTAGTGGCTTTGGTACCTATTGTGGCCGCCGTTATAGCCATCATACTTGGGTTCGGCGCACGTAGAAAAATCGACAGTATTGCGGCAATTGGAGCAGCAGCGTCTTATCGCAAAACAGGTATCCTTGTGGAGACTGTGGAAGGTGTTGAGACTATCAAAGCAGGATCAGGGAATTGGAAGTTCTTATCACGTTGGCTCGATGTGATGAGCATCACCACTAAGAATGATCTTGATATGAAACATGCCAATGACAATTTGAGCTATCTGTCGCAAATGATTCAGCAGACCAGCTATGTCGGCATCGTAATTATTGGCTCGTTTGTAGTGATGTCAGGTGATATGACAATGGGTGGACTTATTGCATGCTCAATCCTAGGTGGTCGTATCTTAGCGCCAATAATGGGTATTCCTAACCTGTTAGTACAACATTCACATGCCAAAGCTGCCAAGCTAAATATCGAAAAACTATTCTCATTAGAACAAGACAATCATGGTGTCAGTCATCCCTTGTCGCCTAGCAAAATCGCTGGTAATTTTAATGTAGACAAAGTTATTTTTAATTACCAAAATAATGATCAACCCGCATTGGCAATTAGTAGTCTGAATATAACAGCAGGTGAGCGTATTGCAGTATTGGGCCCTATTGGCTCAGGTAAATCGACTTTATTAAAAGTACTGTCAGGGCTGTATGCTCCTACCCAAGGCCGGATATTATTAGATGGATTAGATATTCAGCAGATTAGTCGTGAATCTATGAGTGAGCAAGTCGGCTATCTGCAACAAGACCATCGTTTGTTCGAAGGCACACTGCGAGAAAACTTATTGATTGGTCTACCAGCGCCCAGTGATGATGTAATGCGCGACGCCCTCGTTAAGACGGGACTGATTAAATTGGTAGCCAGTCATTCTAGTGGTTTGGATTTGCCAATTAGTGAGGGAGGTAAAGGATTATCAGGGGGTCAAAAACAACTGGTAGCATTTACTCGGTTGCTGCTGACAAAACCTTCCATATTATTGATGGATGAGCCGACCGCTTCTATGGATAATCGGCAAGAACTACAATGTATTGACGTACTCAAAAAAGAGTTTGGACAAGGGCAAACGCTTATTGTGTCCACTCATAAAATGCCACTCCTACAACTGGTCGATCGCATCATTATTATGGACAATCAAAAAATCGTAATGGATGGTCCGAAGGCACAAGTTCTTGAGCAATTAAAAGGCAATGATGATCAGAAAAAAGCTAGCAAACCATCAATTAAAGTAAGCTCGCCTAGAGTGACAGCAATTAGTAATAAGACTTCGAGTATCTCACCAAAAAACGACGATAAACGTGATAATTCAGGGCAGGATAATGGATAATTATAAACATAAGTTTCATGATCCTAAAGTGGGGCGCACGCGCATTATCATTTGGGGCTCATTGGTCGGAATAATTGCACTCGTTGTCTGGGCTTATTTTGCCCAAATTGATCAAGTCACGCGAGCGACGGGAACTATCATTGCTAGCGCTCGTACACAAGATATACAAGCCGTAGAGGGTGGCGTCTTGACCGAGATATTGGTCAAAGAAGGCGAGGATGTCACTAAAGGACAGTTAATAGTTACTTTAGAGGAAGAACGTGCGCAAGCAGCGGTCGCCAACTCAGGCTCCAAAATAGCAGCACTCAAAGCTAAGATTGCACGCCTAGAGGCGGAGATATTTGAGCGACCATTGGTGTTTCCAGAAGGCATCAAAAACTATAGTGAATATATAGAAAATCAAACCCAACTCTATAATCGTCGTAAGCAAGCAATTGACCAAGATGTCAGCTCACTACAAAAGATGATGGTATTAGCCCAGCAAGAGCTGAGTATGAATGAGCCGTTATTATCGTATGGTGATGTGAGTCAGGCTGATATCATCAAGTTGCGTCGGCAAGTTGCTGAAATTCAAGCTCAAATTACTAACAAGCGTAATAAGTATTTTGAAGAAGCACAGTCAGAGATGACCAAAGCGCAAGAAGATTTAGATACTGAACTTGAACAATTACGCGATCACTCACAAGTATTAGAAGAAAAAAATCTATTTGCGCCAACAGACGGTAAAGTAAACAATATCCTAGTGACTACTATCGGCGGCGTGGTTAAGCCTGGCGAAATCATCATGAAAATATTGCCAACCAGTAGTGATTTGATCGTCGAGGCTAAAATAAAGCCCGTAGACATTGCTTATGTCAAAGAGCAGCAGGATGCCACTGTAAAGCTTGATGCTTATGATTATTCTATCTTTGGTGCTATGAATGGTACTGTGATCTATATTAGTCCAGACACATTAATGGAGCAAACTCCGAAAGGGGAAGAGCCCTATTATCGTGTACAGATAAAAATTACTGGTGCTGAATTTTCTGGGCGCAGTGATGAGATTGTCATTAAGCCTGGGATGACAGCTTCCGTCGATATTAAGGCACAGCAGCGCTCGGTACTATCATACTTAACTAAGCCCATTACTAAGACTTTCTCTGAAGGACTAGGTGAGCGTTAGCGTTCAATATATTCTAGATAAGCAATAAGCAAAGCGTTATCTGATTAATTATCGGGTAGCGTTTTTTTATTGTTATATTAGGCGGTGTAGCTAAAATCTCCCAAGTGTGTTTGTACGGATTTGACGGCATAGATCAATGCTCGCTTGTGTCTTTATCTGGTTGCCCCTGATTTGAATTCTATACAGCCCCTAATAAAAATAATATTTTTTGTGGTATCGCCATCAGGCAAATCTATAAGTCATTATGACAAAGGACGCTAGTACAAGAAGCTTAATTCGCAATAGATAATGTTTCATCTGTAATCAGCATCATATGCACAAAAAACCGTAGTAGTGGTGAGTATTGCCACTTGTTAGTCCGTTCCCTATGGTCTTGACTAGCAATACCGATATGGAGAGCATTTTTCGAGTCATTAGATTGCTGCTTAATGTCTTGATAGTCAGTAGATGACATAGTTTCCATCAATAGATTTTTGTTGCTACTCACCAGCCAACGTTTCAAAGGCAGCAATTTCTCAGCAATCCCAATGAACCGCTGCAATTCTTTTTTATCTTCTTTTCTAAATGGTAGGTATGCTCTGCTAACAGACAGTTTTTCACGACATATCTCAATAAACCAAGTCCAATCAGTCCCTGACTTTTCTCGTAGACGGTAGGCATTACTTAACAAAAGCGATAGCAATCTTAAGTCACTTTGATATTGAATGTTCAGTGGACTCAGTACGGAATTCTTTGAATCTGATAGCTTAACAAAGCGAGATTTGCCGCGTTTGGTAGCGATGTCGGCAACCTCGCTGGCACGTTTTATTAAAATGTTTGCATCGTGCATAGAAATATTTGCCAACTGGGCTGCTTTACTCAACAGTACCTCTTTATCATAGGTCTGTAGTAGCAGCTGTACTCGGTTTAGACCATAACGACCAAACAATTCATCAGTGGTTGGGGTATTGGTACTCAAGAGAAACTGTTTATCACAGTTTTCGATCGTAAATTGAGGTGACTTGCGTTTGCCTTCTATAATACTTTTAAACAAAAGTTTACGCATGCTAGGTATGCTGACCATGCCATTAGCAGTAATGTCAGCATTATCCTTAATCCTTCTAAGAGGAAATTCGGTAATGTTACACAGCGTTTGCTCGGGTAGTTTGATGTCAGCAATACTTAACGCATAGGTCGCCATCAAAGTAGCAAAATGGTTGTAATACTCAAAGCTACGCTCAGGCGACAAGTGCCCCATAACACCTGATAGAGCGTACCAGCGATCTTGTGCATCGATATGCTCCCCGAGTAGGCCTTTTTTTATACGCAGTATGTCGTTTTCGTCATAATCGGTGAGGGCTTCTACGAGATCTGGATGACCTAATAGCGCTAAAGATAGATTGCTCACAGCCGTGTGTCTAAACCCATGAAAGGTATGCTCTGCCACATTATGATCTACCGACATGTCTTTTAAGACTCGTTTGAGTAACTGTAAAGGAACATGGTCATCAATAGGACGCTGATCCGATGATAAGGTAAAGATAAATTTGTTTGAATGGCTGCCAATATTACTTTGCACAAAGTTAATAAAAAAGTTCAGCTCATCAGGCTTGAGAAGGGCAAATAAGGCAATGCGGCGGATACTACTTTGAGTCTTGGTGGGACGGTAGCTATTGGGCCTGATTACCACTGAGGGTGTAGCTGCCTTTAAACCTTCGATATCACTATACTTAAGTCCCAACAGCTCTTTTTTGCGCATGCCAGTACGATAGACTAAGATAAATAAAAGCGCGAACATCTCCCGCTCCAATATATCTACAGAACCCAGTATCTGCGTAATTATGGCTTTGTACGCTTGCGGTGATATCAGCTCTGCACGTACACGCCGACCGTTTTTGGAGTGTTGAAAGTTCACGGAGGGTAGATTGTATTTGCTCTTAGCAAAGTTGTGCATACTCTTTAATAAATTGGCAGAGTATCCAATGTCAGTATTGTTCCGTACGACAGCTTTGTACTCTAAAATATCTTCATAAAGTTCCTCAAACTCTTCCTCTGACCAAATATCAAGCGGCTGAGCCGTTGTGAAATATAACCATTCATAGCCTATGGTTCTAATATATTTCAAAATAGACTCATTACTAAGTGATTTTGACTCCTTTCGATTGAGTAAACTTAGTACCCAATCTAATAAAATTTTTTCACTTAAGTCATCGTATTGCCCATAGCGTTTTTGTACTCTTTCGATAAGAGTGTACGTCGTTTGGCCGAGTTTTTTCTTCTTCTGTTTTTTATCCATTTTGAAGTCTTTAGTCAGATTCATAATTAAATCAGACTTTCTAACCTCTATCTTTTTGGTAGAACTACTACTAGATGTCTCGTTTTGATTAACAGAGTTTTTGCTGATAGACAGCGTCAAAATATGTTCTAGATCATACGGCTCCTCTTTATACTGATATTTTTGGTTCAAAAACCGACCAAAGTCCTGTGTACTCAGTCCAGCAGTATTATGCATACCTCGCAGCACCCCAACTGAAGCATGATCAATATTAGTGCCCTTCAGCTCCTCCCAGTAATAACTGGCGTAATATAAAAACCTTGAAAAGGGAAGTGGCTTAATACCTAAAGGATTGATCACGTCAGACAAAGCCACAGTCAAGTATTGTTTTATCTTATCTTCTGACAGCTTGGCAATGATAGGTTTGATCTCTGCTTGACTGCTTTTTTTATGATAACGCATCAGCCAACACTGACTGACCACATCTACAACGATTTGCTTGGTGTTATAAAGCTGGTCACTTTCTTCTTCTCGCTCGTTACCAAAGCGCTTCTGCACAAAGCGCGGCGAGACCATTATCCTGTCTTTGATAAATGGCTGATACTCTTTGGCGAGCAATGAGGTAAGCCATCCTTGAAGCATTTGTACCTCGTTGATGCCACCATATACAATTCCTGAGAATATCAGCCAACCTATAATCTGATCTTGGCTATAATCGACTGTTTGCTCCCAATTATGCTCTACTGCGCGAATAATTTTGACCAGCGCCTTACCGTCTTTTAACCAAGCTGTATTTGTAATTAGTGGATTAATTTTAGTAGGCTGTGGCGCGATTATCTTAGGATAGTGATGCTCAGCAAGCATATGGTACTTATTTTGATAGTCAACGAACTTAACGACGACTTGCCAGACATGTTTGAGTGTTCTAGATGACTCGTAAGCTTTTGCAATTTTGTTTTCAATGATTGACTGAAACTCATCAAATCCTTCTTGAGACAATGGTTCCAATTGTCTATAAAGCTCTATCTGAAACTGGCTTAAAGATTGACTCCAAGATAGCCATGATAAATCAAAATAGTCGCTAGAGCTTGGCGAAAATGAAAAGATGCGCTCATTGGGCCAAAGCGCTTGTTGGTAGTATTTATTGAAAGACTGTATGAATCCGATACTTCCAGGATGAATCCTTTTCAATGACTCCCATTCGGTTTGTAAGTCGGCGAGTAGCTTTATCTCACGTGTCCTTGCCGTGTCACTGTTTTTGAGTATAGATGGGTAAGGCACGTAGCGCTTTTTTCTACCATCAAACTTTGCTAAGTCATCAATAATTTTTGGCAGCTTTATTTCATTTATTAGCATGATCAACCTCTGCAGTGCTTGTGCCGACATGATTTGAATTAGGGTAATGATTGATTGTGATATCTGATAACCCAAGCTGTGCTGCGATCTGTTCAAACACGGACGCTACACGCTTAATATCTGCTTTACTACTTGATGAGAAGCGCCCCAATACTTCTTGACGAGCTTTTTCATGACCAATAACCGTGTTAATCAGTGATAAGGAAACGCCAAGTTTTTCAAGCTGCGTACGAACAAAGTGGCGTGTCCAATAGGGATTGGCGTCAATGATATGCTTGGTCATATGATAAGCATCGCCACGCTTAATATCTTTAAGAGTAGGAGAGTTAGCAGTAGGAGCTCGCTCAGACAACAGCTTTAATAGTGCTTCATCATTACCTAAACGTATATTATCAATGATAGCGCTGATATCATGATGACCTTGGTGCTTTGCCTGATAGTTGACTAAATATGCTCTATAGTCTGTTAGATGGCGTATAAGTGTGGGGCATAGCGGAATGAGACGGTCACTTTTGACCTTCTTAACTGGCTTGTCATTGATGAGCAGCCAACCCATATCAAGATCAATATCGTACATCCTGCCAAGACCGTTGTTTGGTCGCACGCCGGTTAAAAGGCAAAAGACAAACCATACAAAAATACTGGTTCTATTAAAGTGCTCCTCATCGTTTGAACTTTGATCAGTCCAGTACTTCATCTCATTTACGATGTCGCAAACGGTTTCAATCGTTAGCGCAAACGCTGAGCCTACGGTATATTTATGCCAAGGGGTGATATAAGTTAAGTCAAAATCACTGTTGCTATTAAATATGCCCAGTGCTGATTTATAGTGTGTCATAAGTGCTTCGCTGGTGTGGCTACTATAGTACATTGCAGGAGCATGGGACGCAGGCGTGCGACAGATGATATCGGCGATATGTGCATGACAATTAGGTGTATAACGAGAGAGCACGACATGTAGTGCGGTCTCTATACGATTGACGGACAGGTACGGCAATCCAAGGCTGCTACGTAAGGTGGCAAGATAAGCCGTAAAATCTTCTTTTAATGGCAACTCGCAAGCAAGTAAATCATCTATCAGCCACAACGGTAGTGGAACTTTGATGGTATCAGAAGTATTTTCATAATCATTTTCGAGCAATGTTTGGCTTGTGGACTTTTCGGTAATACCTAAGCTGTGTTCGATGTAATACTTTTTACCTTTAATTTTGAAAATATTAGGATGACCGATATAGCCGGGTGTTAGTAAGGATTTAACTGGCAACCCAGTAATCATAGATAACAATAAAATACCAGCACAGGTTTTATCAGTCTCTGTTTCTGGTAAGGTGCTTGCATCTTGGTTGAGCGCAGCAAATAACGCTTGGTAGCCGGCAAGAGAGAGTAAGCGCGTGTTAGAGTTAAGCGCGAGATTGCGCTGAGACATATAGTTTTGCTGTAGCGATAAATCTATAGTTTGGAGCGGTATAGAGTGTTTGATTAACGGGTTTGGATATTCGCCATAGCTGACATAGGGTGCCTCATGGTGATCAATACGCTCTTCAAAGCTGGTGGTTAACCCTTCATGGCTTTCAGTATTAGCGTCTAAAAATGCAAGATCTATGGCGATAGCGCTGTGTTCTATATCATCACGTGTGTTACTCCATGTATCATTGCTAGGCGTGGTATTCCAGTTGTGACTCGTTGCAGTAGAGTCTAAGGGCAATTTCGATGTGTTATCTGCTAAGTTGATGGCTATAATTTTAATATGTTTAGGCGGCTTCTTATACTTAAGTCTAGGCTTGCGTAACGTATGCGCATTTTGATAGGCGGTCGTTATTTTCTCTATTTGGCTCAGTTTATCTTTTGCCACTTTCTTTTCTTCGGCATGAGTAGCTTGCTTATCATTTAACAATTCATATGCACTTTTTTGCTGCTCTAATAGATCAGTGAAAATGGCGCATATACTTTCCACACTCATGATCATTTGAGGTAAATCAGGTAGTTCACGCCAAATCCATGTTCGT
This sequence comes from Psychrobacter nivimaris, assembly GCF_904846365.1. Taxonomy (GTDB): domain Bacteria; phylum Pseudomonadota; class Gammaproteobacteria; order Pseudomonadales; family Moraxellaceae; genus Psychrobacter; species Psychrobacter nivimaris_B. The sequence continues at coordinate 61,642 of NZ_CAJHAL010000007.1, read as the reverse complement.
CTAGAAGATCTTGAAAACTGCGCCTGTTTAAATTGCATCAGTATATTTTTGGTTTGCTGTTTTGGCCAGTGCTGCGTCAGCATCACACTGGTGTGCATTGCTATGGCTAGCCAAATTAACCGTTTCTGTAGGTAGTCATGCTGATGTTCATTGATAGAATGTTGCATGAGAATAAGCAATTGCATGATGAGTGGTTTTTTTGCTAATTCTGATCTACTAATAGTCATAGAAAGCCGAGGAACTGGCCTTCTTTGTAATACCTGTAATATTAATCTTAGTAGATTTTGGGGATTATCATCTGGCTGGCTATAGCTATTGTGTACTGCTAAAGTGATCTCAGATATGGCAGTCGATACTGCTTCTGGATATATAAAATTTTGCTCATTATCAATTTTCTTAACGATGTCTGTTAATGCTTGCGCATTAAGCCATTCACGCTCTTCATGATTATTCTCAGCATTCTCAGCATTCTCAGCATTCTCAGTCATAAAACACCCTCAGAAGGTCGCTTGTAATAAGTTTGCTCACTTATATTTATAAGCCGACAAAATGTAGTAATAGCAAAAATATTTTTGCCAAATAATTTTTGGTTTATCTCTTGATCCAAGGCTTCGTTTAGCTGCGTGTAAATGAGCGTGATATCTATTTTTTTGTTGTATTTTGCGATGAGATCAATGAGCTCGTAAAAACTAATGTCAAAATCAAACTGATCCTTTGAGATGTATTGCACAGCTACTTTTTGTCTGAGTACACTAAAATCAGCATCAGGGCTTTTGATCAGGTGAAAAAGCTCAAAATTATTGAGCAAGAACCATTTTTCCTCCTCTTTTATAAAGCAGGTAAGTTTTAAGCAAGTATTACTTTGCTCAAGTTCGATAGCCTGACTATTAAGAAGTGGTCTAATATGGCAGGTATAAATATCAAACAGACTAATGATTTCTGGATATACAAGCACATTGAGTGTTTGTAGCTTAGCGATCGATAGTGATTTCATATTTTTCCTACTAAGATATCGAGTTGATGACTTGTTCTTTATATATACCCTTGTGCTGACCTCCACTAATACTTTACGAGGACTAGCAAACAATTGAAAGTCAAGTTTTGGGGTTTTGAGACAGAATATCAAATTAGGCGACGGCTAATGACGCCTTGCTATGATTTATACTTTTAGAGACAATCTATGGTGATCCTATCTGAAGTATTTTAAGAGTTTAGCTTGAGTGGGTAGGTGTGTGGGCAGATGAGATAACTAGAAAAGTAGCTTAGGATGATAGCTTGGGGTGGGAATTTAGAGAAAGCAGCGTACTACTTGGATGTTAGGATCAAGAGCTTAGATGGCGTGGATGCAGATTAATATGTGATTTTAGGACATTAAAAGAGTGGTCTTATATATCTCAGCGCTTAAACCGCCTAATACTACTCGCCACCACCCCAAATAATTCAAGCGATCCCTTAACCACGATATCGGCATAATTCTCATTATGCGCACGTAAGATAATACTCTCACCCAGTATCAATTGCTTGGCAGTAAAGCCATCATCGACCAGTGCAATCACAATGTCCTTATGACAGGCTGTCAATGAGCGATCCACGATAAGAATATCATTGGGGTAGATACCGATATCCACCATACTGTCTCCTTCCACCTCGACCAGATACATCGATGCCGGATGGCGTATGAGTAACGTGTTTAAATCAATACGGTTTTGCACATAGTCAGTGGCTGGGCTTGGAAAGCCCGCTTTGACCTTATCGCTGTATAATGACAGCAATACCGTTTCACCTTCATTGGTGAGCTTACCGATTATTTTGACGGTCATCTAATGCACCTTAGGCAACTGATTGATATTGGTGGTGTAGCAAGGAGAAAGCATGTCACGGCTCATCTGCCATGACTGCTTGTCCTTGATACCTTCACTGGCGATAAACACTGCCGCTTGCTGATGACTGTTCTGTCCGTACTTTTTATTCAGTGCATCCATGATGGCAGTGACCTCTGTATTTTTCTTTTTATCCTCGACAGCTGCTTTGCTTTCTGCAAACAAATCAAGCTGCACCTCATCATGCTGACAGATACCGAGCAGCATCACACCTGCCTTAGCATAGCGTACCTCTTCTTTATAGATCACCTTTAGAACTTGTCTGGCAGCGGTGACCATCACTCTGGTGTCTGCCGTTGGCGTGATAAACTGATAGTTACCAGAGATAGAAACATAAGGTTCATTTTTACTAAAGGGGCTGTTCTTAGCAAAGACCGTGATATAAGCACAGACGCTGTCTTGTTGTCGTAGTTTACTGGCGGCTTTTGCTACATGGCTACAGATCGACTCGCTTAGAGCTTGTTGGTCAGTGATGCGCTCAGAGAATGACCGTGAGGAGATGATTTGTTTCTTCGGGGCTATGCTTTCAATGCCTAGACAGGACTGACCGTTGAGCTCTAAGCAGGTGCGCTCGAGTACCACGCCAAAGTGCTGTCTGATTTTAGCAGGCTCACAGATGGCCAATTGGTAGACGGTATGAATGCCCATCTCATTGAGTCTAACCTTGTACCGACGACCCACACCCCACAGCTCGCCGACATCGGTTATCTGCATGATGCGGCGTATCCATCTGATATTCTCTAACACACAGACGCCTTTGGTGGCGGGATACGTCTTAGCCGCATGATTGGCAAGCTTTGCCATAGTCTTGGTGCTACCAATACCGACACCGACTGGAATACCAGTATGCATCTCAACAATGGCTTTAAGCTTATGCCCGTAAGCATTGAGGTCTTGCATGGCAACGGGATAATCGGCTAAGTATAAAAAGGCTTCATCAATAGAATACACTTCAACGGTTGGACATAGCGTTTCAAGCGTGGTCATGACACGCTGAGACATGTCCGCATAAAGAGCGTAGTTGGAGCTAAAGACAGTGATGTTATTTTTGATGCAGAAGTCTTTGACTTGAAAGTACGGCACGCCCATCTTAATACCAAGCAGCTTTGCTTCAGGTGAGCGTGCTATGACGCAGCCATCATTATTAGACAGCACGACGACAGGCTTGTCCTTTAGATCAGGGCGAAAGAGCTTTTCACAGTTGGCATAAAAGCTGTTGCAGTCGATGAGCGCATACATGGCAGACTCGTCATAAAGGAAAAGGTATATCCAAGCACGAGTAACTAGATGCTCAGATGAGATGACTTTGATTGTAGAGACAGCCGCTTGAACAATTCAAGGGCAAATGTGAGTTATGCGACGGTGGTTGTCGTGAGGTTTTAGATGAGCAGTTTAAACCATAAAAAATAGCGCCCATGTTAGGCGCTACTTTATCTATCGTTGTTATGTGATTAAGGTTATGCAATAAGTCATATGATAAAGCGAATCACTACTGACTGGTTAAGGTCACTGTTCTAGCGCTGCCATTACTACTAGGCTGATTAAGTGTCACTTTGCTCGCTAAGAGATCGCCTTTGGCATTAATCTTGTAGCATTCTGATGACGTACCTGCAGGGTCAGAGCTGAGCAATAGATTGCCTGATGTTTCTATGCAGAACCATGCGGTGTTATTAGTATCTCGCGCAAGAGACCAATCTTGGTTATAAGTACCTATCTTGTTACGCATACTACTATTAGTATAGATATTCTCAGTAATCAACTTACTTGAGTCACCGACTGTAGCTATCTTAGGAATGACAGTTGTCTGGTTTGATAGTGAGTATTTACCCGTGCTATCTGTAAAGCCATGAAACACGAGTGGGTTCAGGGTAAAGTAATTGATAGCGACTGACTGATCAGTGATTCGATCATTCACTTTATTGATAGTGTTTACTTCGGCACCTTGTACAGCTTTATTATTGAATCGCATACTGCCTTTAGGTGTGACTTGAATTTCTGCTGATACACTTTGATTCCCAACCGTGGCAATTAACTTATCACTGCGTTGCTTGGTGTAGATGTTTAGTATGGCAGCTTCAACAGGATATTGAGTGACGACTCTATTGGCATTATTATTTTGGTCTGTATTACCTGTCATAGCACAAGCGCTTAAGCCCAGTCCTGCTGCAATACACAATCCTAGTACTTTCATGGTTCAACCCCTTAGCTTGTTTAAATAATAGTTATAGATATCTACTATAATCGAATTTCTAGGCAATGACATCTGTCAACTACTTTAAACCCCGCTATTTTTAAGCATCCTATAGGTGATGAAACCCGTAAATGGCAGTCTCTCACTCAGCACCTATAGCTTTCTAAGTCACCTGAGCGGTGAGATCCATTTTTCCGAATTGCGTTTGGAATTATAACTTCTGAAAATTCTATTTAAAGGATTTTCCTTGCACAACTAAAATTGCAGTACAATTTTTTAACGCTGCTCATAAGTCACCTGAGCGGTGATGAAGTGGCATACTTGGGTTTGTAGAGCCGTCAGGGTTTTCTAAGTCACCTGAGCGGTGATGAAGCGTTTAGGTAACTGGTATCAGCTAGTTGGTGATTTCTAAGTCACCTGAGCGGTGATGAAGCACGCAACAGACCGTGAGAAGCATGTGGTTATTTTCTAAGTCACCTGAGCGGTGATGAAGGCAATTCAAAAAGCTCAAGGTGAACATCATCATTTCTAAGTCACCTGAGCGGTGATGAAGGTAGCACGACGGAACACCGCCCCTGCGTGATTTTTCTAAGTCACCTGAGCGGTGATGAAGATGACTATTGATAAAGCCGCACCGCTGATCTCTTTCTAAGTCACCTGAGCGGTGATGAAGTAAGTCAAGCATCACAAGTATTCAGCTGAAAATTTCTAAGTCACCTGAGCGGTGATGAAGCACATATAATTATGCAATCCAAGGGCGCTACTTTTCTAAGTCACCTGAGCGGTGATGAAGGTCGGCTTTATCTCTGACAACTTTCACGAAATTTTCTAAGTCACCTGAGCGGTGATGAAGTGTCATGGCTAGTAGTATGTCGTTGAGTGCAGTTTCTAAGTCACCTGAGCGGTGATGAAGCCACCGCAAACGTCCTTAGCCGCATCGTCTGTTTTCTAAGTCACCTGAGCGGTGATGAAGCAAGAGAGTGTTGGCGCTGAAACACTACAAGTTTTCTAAGTCACCTGAGCGGTGATGAAGTTGCACTAGCAAATAATATTAATGGCTTACAGTTTCTAAGTCACCTGAGCGGTGATGAAGTATATTTAGCAAGCGTCATTTTCTCGGGCTTGTTTCTAAGTCACCTGAGCGGTGATGAAGTCATTGCTGGTTGTCCTAGCCAGCACTCTTTTTTTCTAAGTCACCTGAGCGGTGATGAAGAAATAGCCTTAAAGCCGAGCGCGACAAACTAGTTTCTAAGTCACCTGAGCGGTGATGAAGCGTCCTAGTGCTGCCTACAAGTATTTTAGATATTTCTAAGTCACCTGAGCGGTGATGAAGATGTTTTTTGATTTATCGCCAATCACCGCCTGCTTTCTAAGTCACCTGAGCGGTGATGAAGATGACCTAGATACTTTCGCACCTATTCCAGTTTTTCTAAGTCACCTGAGCGGTGATGAAGTCGCCCACATATTAGAAGTGGTCATTTTCATGTTTCTAAGTCACCTGAGCGGTGATGAAGTAACAAAAGGCCGATATTCTGTGCTTGTGCAATTTCTAAGTCACCTGAGCGGTGATGAAGATCAGGAATTAGCTTTTATGTGGGCACTGGCTTTTCTAAGTCACCTGAGCGGTGATGAAGCACCCTCAAAAACAACGGGGTTTTTTGTTGATTTTCTAAGTCACCTGAGCGGTGATGAAGTAACCATGAGCCATCATCTTGTGGCGTTGAGTTTTCTAAGTCACCTGAGCGGTGATGAAGTATTCAAGATGATTAGGCAATTGCGTGATTCTTTTCTAAGTCACCTGAGCGGTGATGAAGGCCCCGTGTATTCTTGATGGTCGTCGTCCCACTTTCTAAGTCACCTGAGCGGTGATGAAGCTTCATTTTTTTCAATGCCAGTTTTAGGAACATTTCTAAGTCACCTGAGCGGTGATGAAGATGATAGGTAGTATTAGATAGCCTAAGCAATATTTCTAAGTCACCTGAGCGGTGATGAAGATACTAATGACGGTTGGGATTATCGCGGCGGTTTTCTAAGTCACCTGAGCGGTGATGAAGGCTGTGACAGTAGCAGCGCCAGCACTAGACAATTTCTAAGTCACCTGAGCGGTGATGAAGAAGAAGAAAAGACAGGTGATAATAGTATTGATTTCTAAGTCACCTGAGCGGTGATGAAGGTAAATGAGATTAATGAAGAAACTGACTTAAATTTCTAAGTCACCTGAGCGGTGATGAAGAGCTTTTCTACACTTGAAGATAAAAACTTATTTTTCTAAGTCACCTGAGCGGTGATGAAGCCGCTAAGCGGTTGGCATACTTAAAAAGGATATTTCTAAGTCACCTGAGCGGTGATGAAGTAAGCTGAATCATCAGCTCACCATCTTCGTTTTTTCTAAGTCACCTGAGCGGTGATGAAGGCTTCCGGCAAAGTCATATAAGACGATACTGCTTTCTAAGTCACCTGAGCGGTGATGAAGCCTATCCGCAACTAGATGCTGAATCGGTTATCTTTCTAAGTCACCTGAGCGGTGATGAAGTGATGGGCTTGGTTAATGACCAATTAGACAGTTTTCTAAGTCACCTGAGCGGTGATGAAGAGACAGGCGATAAGACTAAACGTACGTTTAGTTTTCTAAGTCACCTGAGCGGTGATGAAGATTTCACCAACATTATGACTCTCACCTTCTACTTTCTAAGTCACCTGAGCGGTGATGAAGTACAAGCCAACGTATGCAGAGCCAAAAGGCAATTTCTAAGTCACCTGAGCGGTGATGAAGTTGGCGGTAAGTATTCGCTAGTCATAGACTCATTTCTAAGTCACCTGAGCGGTGATGAAGCTCAATCGTCATATCGACGGTGCGCGAGTCTATTTCTAAGTCACCTGAGCGGTGATGAAGAGCAAGGTAAGAGCTAGTGACGTCGAGGGGTTTTTCTAAGTCACCTGAGCGGTGATGAAGTTTAATTAGTTACTTAGCATCAAGGGCTTTAATTTCTAAGTCACCTGAGCGGTGATGAAGCCGACGATGTGCCTAACGAGATACTAGCGGCATTTCTAAGTCACCTGAGCGGTGATGAAGTGCCGCCTGTGTTGTCTGTATAACGATAATCATTTCTAAGTCACCTGAGCGGTGATGAAGAAGTAGTGCGGCATTACTAGCACCCGGACTAGTTTCTAAGTCACCTGAGCGGTGATGAAGGGCGATCCTATGGCTATGCAAGCTAAGGCTATTTTCTAAGTCACCTGAGCGGTGATGAAGAGCAAGGTAAGAGCTAGTGACGTCGAGGGGTTTTTCTAAGTCACCTGAGCGGTGATGAAGGAACCGTACCTGTTAGCTTTAGGTTTCCAGTATTTCTAAGTCACCTGAGCGGTGATGAAGGACGTTGCTTTTGCTAATGACGTTCTTGACAATTTCTAAGTCACCTGAGCGGTGATGAAGATTTGATGCTTGACCAAGAAGAGTTTATGACATTTCTAAGTCACCTGAGCGGTGATGAAGGAACCTGTGTTGTCGGTAGCTGATTTAATATTTTTCTAAGTCACCTGAGCGGTGATGAAGTATCATCACGGACTCATGGACTGCTACACACTTTTCTAAGTCACCTGAGCGGTGATGAAGAACCAGTGGTGCCAATGCACTGCACCCCCTTACTTTCTAAGTCACCTGAGCGGTGATGAAGCGTTTTGCAATCAAAAGGCGAGAGAGGCACTATTTCTAAGTCACCTGAGCGGTGATGAAGGGTCTGGCACTTAGCAATGAGCAGTCATTTGATTTCTAAGTCACCTGAGCGGTGATGAAGGAGTGCTTTAGTGGTGACGAGTCTTTTTATAATTTCTAAGTCACCTGAGCGGTGATGAAGACTTTGTCGGCAAACTTAAACGGCATTTTAATTTTCTAAGTCACCTGAGCGGTGATGAAGAGGTCACAAAAGACACGCTAGATAAATACACATTTCTAAGTCACCTGAGCGGTGATGAAGGAATATCTGAATAACCACAGCGCCAAGCTCACTTTCTAAGTCACCTGAGCGGTGATGAAGCAAACGCGCCCGTAAATGTCGCGCCGTTGCTATTTCTAAGTCACCTGAGCGGTGATGAAGACGGACACCAAGACAGGCAAGCGGATTGTAGATTTCTAAGTCACCTGAGCGGTGATGAAGCGCCAAAGAAGTGATTGCAGGTACGATGTATCTTTCTAAGTCACCTGAGCGGTGATGAAGCTTGGTTTAGATGAGACAGGCTACTTTGTTGATTTCTAAGTCACCTGAGCGGTGATGAAGACCTATGCCCTCGCTAATGAGGGCTTTTTTATTTTCTAAGTCACCTGAGCGGTGATGAAGTGCCAGTGTAACCGCCAGTCTTGAAGCCTTTATTTCTAAGTCACCTGAGCGGTGATGAAGTCAGGCGCTTGCAATGTTTGACCATTTACCGATTTCTAAGTCACCTGAGCGGTGATGAAGAACTGCTGTTAAAGCAAGCGTTTGGCGGTAATTTTCTAAGTCACCTGAGCGGTGATGAAGTTATAGCAAGAGTGACAGCAGCAGGGGTGATATTTCTAAGTCACCTGAGCGGTGATGAAGCAATGATGTTTTAAGCACTCAATACACTAACGTTTCTAAGTCACCTGAGCGGTGATGAAGATGGAGAAGGCGAAGAAAAAGGCTTCGTAGCATTTCTAAGTCACCTGAGCGGTGATGAAGATTAGCGGATTTACCAATGCGCTTGAAAAACTTTTCTAAGTCACCTGAGCGGTGATGAAGTGGTATCAGTGCTGGTTCAACGGTATGCCAAATTTCTAAGTCACCTGAGCGGTGATGAAGAGGAACTATACCTCAAAAAAGACAGTTATAACAAGGCGCGGAGGGCAAAATACCCTAATTTACCCTCCAATTTTCATATTGTCATAACTGTTTGATTTTATTGCAAGTTTTTAAATAGATTAAAAAAAAGGTTTTTATACCCAATTAAAGGATAATTCATCATTACCCTTTAACTTTATCTACTACCACTGCGGCACAGTAACGTTATCGCGCATGCCATTCATACCGTATACATTAAAACCACCAGTTACGTCCTGTTTACTAGGTTGTTGTAAAATTTGCAATGGATAATGGGCTTTATTGCTTTCACTAAACATTCTGATAAAAGGCAGCTTTAATTCAGCTTTGCGTTTAACAACTATCGCCATTGCCTCGTCATTGCTAATCTCCATTTTTTTGGCTAGAGATTCTACTTGTACCTCTATCGGTTTAAAACGATAGCGGTGTACACTCACGTAGCCCGTTATTTTATCTATAGGCACGTCTTTGATGCCTTTGATATGCACGTAGTCAGTAAGCCGCGATAGCCAGTTATCAAGATTTAGCGTTTCTAAATCTTTTTGGTTAGAGGCAAAGACGCGAAGCTTTACTCCCAGCTTAGATGACTTCTCCTTTTTATCATCATAATGATAATCAGGGAAGCTGACACCGATGGATTCGATGTCATGTTTATTCTTCATTTCAGCTAGCGCAATGTGTAGCTGGGTAAATAGCTTACTCCAGATAAAGTAGGGCGCAATATCAGGGTCAGGGATGATGGTTAACTCGCAGTAATGGGTCAGGCTTGAAGTTGCATCACTCATAAATTACTCCTTGCCACTGGCACCAAACACGCCGCCACGGATAAGCACACCCATCACGTAATGTTGTTGCTCGGTACTTGGCGCATCACCTTTTAATACCCAATTATCGAATAGGCTATAAAAGTCCATCTTAGCTTTAGGCTGACGGAACGCTGTACCTAATGTGGTCACCGCGCCATATGGCTCAACCGCAATAGGAAACTCGGCATTAGGATACCAGTCATCGATAGTACGAATAGCATTACTGACCTTTTGTGAGTGCATACCTGCATTATCCTCAGAGCCTTTGCGGTCACTGACACGGTAAAGCACTTTACTCTTTTTGCTACCTGTATCAAGTATCAATTCTTGTGACGGATAGACTTCTTGACCATAGCCGATGACGGCGTGTGCTTCTACGTATAAAATGATAAATTCATTACCATCTAGACCTGCTTTGATCCAGTCTGCGACTTGTTTGATATTAGCGTCATCACTGTTAAAATCTTTGAGACCATAAGCTTTTGCATCGTCAATAGTAATGGTTTGTCCATTACATTTAACGGTGACTTTGATGCTTTCAGTACCCACACGGTTGCGCCATAACCAACGCGCGTTCAGCACGTTAATCGCATAGCGCCTTGCCAATTCATCTACGCCTTGAGCGTCGATATAATCAGTAACCACTTGCTCTAAAGCCTGTTGATAGTCTTGATCATTACAGACGTTAGGCTTACCAGTGAAAGGTAGTACTTTCAGGCTAAAGCGCGCAACTAAGGTATCGTTGTTCTCATCTAGTGACGCAGAATCTACCTTTTGTAAATTAGCTTTTTCGGTCTCGGCATCTAGTTTGGCAGGGTCATTAGTAATAGCATTTTTTAGACGATTGCTTATCGTTCCGCGAACTGATTTTTCTTTAATAACGACAGGCGACGGCATTGCAGCTTTATCAGCTGCTTGGCTATTAGTCTGCCATAGGTAAGCATCTGATACGTCAAGGTTACGCTCAAAAGCGAGGACGGATGCAGTTTTTAGGGCTGATTTTGACATGAGTTTCTCCATAAGAATAAAAGTTAAATTGAATGTATCGTAAAAGTTAAAGGATTTAGAAAATTAAAAATGTGATTAAAAGTCTTGCTGCTGGGTGACCAAGTACAGAGAATCATCGGCGTCATAGTGGTAACGCCAAAAGGCATTGACAATATCATGCTCACCGCCGATGCGATTTAAACGCTGTGGATAGATCCATTTGCCAAGACTATATATCGCTTCGACATATTGGCTAGGGTATTCGGGATTACGTACGTTTTGCATCACACCTGCATCATAACGATCAGAAATTCCTTGATATCCTATAGGCATAGGGACAAGCCAACCGTGACCACTCTTACGCGAAGTCGTCAACCATTTGGTATCGCCATTTTTTTGAGCTTCTGGAATATGATGTAGCGCGCAAACGTCTATTAAGGCATCTAAAGGTGCCGCATCTGGATTGTCTTTTTGTACGTCATTAATAATTTGAGCAAATTCATCTTGAGCATCCATTAATACAAAGGCAGGTAATAGCTGCGGTATGACGGCACTAATATCGCTACTATCAAAATATTGTACGGGCTCAAATCGAGCCAATCCGCGTACACTACCGCCAGCCATACGTTGTTGTTGAATCCACTGACTAGTCTTTTGGATAACAGACGCTTGCTGCTCAGTCGTCAGTTGAGTGTCTGCCAATACTTCAACTACAAAACTCATTACTAAATGGCATTTGCCTTCTTCGATGATAGAAGCTGTTTTACCGTCTTTTTTAATAGGGTTACGCGTTTGATTAAAGGTGTAATTATTATAAGAGTTTGGGCGATACATCTGCGGCTGACAGTCATGACAGGCCAGTAATACGCCACCTAACGATACGTTAGATAGTTGCTCATCATCCGCCATTTTGCGCGACATCGCATGAAAGCTACCCAAGAATCCAGTGATAGCTGGAAAGCCATAAGTAAGCGGGCTTGATATGGTATTTGCCCCATTAATAACGACCTTTTTGAACAGCAAATAGCCAATCACTCCGATATCGTTGTCATCATCTATACGGCTCATAAAAACACTCCTTTGCCTGCGCGCTCATAGCGTTTTTGCATATTTTCAATCTCACGCTCCCAGTCCAAATGCTCGGCATCGCCAAAGTCGCTGGCAATGGCTTTAAATTCAGCTTGCATCAAAGTATTGAGCCAACGGGAAAAATCATGAATAATTTGGTGATGCCAAGCGTCAGTTAGTTCACGCTCAGCTTTGAATTCCTCCTCGCCCTCAAGATCAGCGCGTTTCGGATCAAGCCAAAGCTTCTCGTGTCGCTCAAGCTCATAGTCTTTTGACCATCCCGCGGGCATATCGGTACGAATGTCTTCTGCGGCTTTGAATAATTTATGTAGTAACTTATCAATAGCAAGTTTGCGCGCATCTCTGACATCGACAAGATTGCGCGCACTTTTTATAGACTCAAAAATCTCTTTAATAGCTTCGTGCGCGTTATATTCCATAGCTGTGCCAAAAATACTATTGGCAAATTTGGATAATTTAAACGAGCGTTCTTGTTTGATAATGGGTGGAAGTGAAGGGAGAAGATAATTACGACCACCTTGTTTACTCATTAACAAGCTAACGTTTTGCGGCTTAGTACCGCCAAGCTGAAGGGTCGCTAAATCATTCAAGGTGATATAAGGCTGTTGATCGGCGGTTTTTTTAAAACGATTATCACGGGCAGCTTTATTGTCCTCAGAAAATTTAAGATGATTGATACGCTGATAGACTTCGTGAGTGAGTACAGAGGGGTAGAGCGGAACAATATTAATATAATCAAGCTCTTCTATGTCCGCGCCTTCGTAGGCGTTGGTTACCCAAAGCGTTTGTTTATTACGTTCATGGGTGACAGGGTTTGTAATAAAGTTTTGCAATGCTTCTTTAAAAGTCTGCTGATAGGTATTAGCCAGTATTTTATCGCTGGCAAGTGAGGCAATAAAATCAACATTATCCGCTAAAATAAGGTCACGAATTTTAGTCGTCTCATCTACTTCAAAATCGAAGAAAGCGGCAAGGGGCAGGGCTGCGGCATTACCGTTAGCATCGATGTAACTGCTGTCTATTGAGTGCGTACCTACGATAGTTTGCGATAAATTGTCTACTGTATCAAAGCTAACATTATCGCCCTTAGCGTCAGGATGAACGCCCTTTGAGATATGCGTACCGAAGTTTAGTTGCTTTGCCATGCGAGTAGCCGCATCAGCAATCCAGTTTGCAATGCTATATTTTTCTTTGGCATTTACTAACGCTTCTTTTAGTTCTGTGACCTTGTCGTGGTCGCTACTTTCAATTGCTTTAGAGAGCTGTTTTTGCTCAGTATCCGTTTTTTTATCATATTGGCTAATAAGAAATGCTTTGACAGCACCGCTTGCTAGCTCTGAAGATATATCCATCAAAATTTTCTCCTTTTATAATGCACAAAAATTTTTTATTTACAATATTAAAGCACGTAATAATTAATAAGTAAACCATGTTATAACTGGTATTTAAATAAATATTAGAGATATCAGTTATGTTTATAAAAGACGCTCTGTTATAATTTGATTGCACCGCTCAGGTGGCTTAGAAAATGTTATAACTGGTATTATCTTTCACCACCGCTCAGGTGGCTTCTAGCAAAAGCACGGTTAACGCCGTGCTTTTTTATGCAGACAATTAATGGGCTAAAACCTATCCACGAACAAAACCAAAAAATTCATGAAACATCCAGCCACTACTATTGCTAGACTTAATGCTATCAAGCGACACTGATGAATAAGTGATGGCTAACGAGCGCAAACTCTTATCGGGCTGGGATTTTTGCAAGTCTTGTAAAACGTCATTCAAGGAGACAGTCAGCCATGGCTTTATTTGTTCGTGCTCAAAATTAAAGGCTAGCGGTTGAATGGTTTTATTGTGGGTGCTAGATTTGGCTAAGCCTTTTTCAAAGACGTCCTCGCTATAATAAGTATCAAAGCCCATGCTCGGCATGTCAGTATCCTCGTCATCATTGACCATTCGTGGAATCAATAACCAATCGTCTTGCGGCGTTCCTGCTCTGAAAGGACTGATTTGCTGCAAATGCGTATGGGTACGATTGGCAGTAGCCTTGCTATCCCAATAGGCGTTGACATAATTAAGTTTATGGTTGTTTAATAAATGCTGCATGACGCGATGTTCAAGGTCGCTTAACGTTTCTATGGTTTTGTTTTGAGACCTTGAAATTCTAGGTCTTGAATCGACTTGTGCTAGCTGCTCTTGAGTCATCAATTTATTTAAATCGTAGCTTGGTGGCTTAAATAGCGTGGTCTCAAACCCTGGATGCGTGAAAATGGGTCGCTTGCTATTTGCATGTTTAAAGTAGCGGATATTATATTGCAGCAGTAAGATGTTCGGTTCATTGGCGAGCTTTTCAGGACGATGCCGCCAGACACGTCCTGCCAACTGAATGATAGAGCGCATAGAAGAGGGTTCGACGATCGCCCAGTCATAATCATGGTCGCGACCAACTTCGGCAACAGGGGTGGCTAGAACCATAAAGATATGTTTTTTAGCAGGCTGATTAGCAATGGCTTGTTCAATCTCAGGATGATTAAAGATATTGGTTTTCGAGTCGCTACGATCTAAGATTCTATCGAGTTTATTCTCTAACGCATTACGGAGTAGCAATAGCTGCTTGGCGTGATAGCACACCACATGTATTATCGTATTATCTGGTACAGCTATGTCGTCTGCTTTAAATAACTGCATGGCAATATTAGTAATGTTATTGATATTGGCGACGCGCACCAACCCGATACTCACTTGCGTATTATCACTAGATTTTTTCTGATTAGAATTAGGCAGCACCTCGTGATGCTTATCATGCAAGCTTATGGCAGCATCGACCAAAGTTTGTGCCAAAGCGCTATAAAACTGTGTCGCATTATCTTTGGTGTAAGAAGCTGAAAAGGGCAATATTTCTGCCTGACGTCTAACGGGCTGCTTGGCTAAATAGCTGGCACGCTTATCACAAAATTGTTTATGGGTATTTTGAAAGGCATCAACATCAGCGCATTGCTCGGATAGCATCGCTTTAGGTTGTTCATCAAACCAGGCACAGACTATTTTAGGAGTAGGCTTATTTTGGCTTTGGTTAAACAGTTTGCGTCCTTCCATGTAAGCTTCGAATAATCCTGTTACTAAGTCAGGCGTCAGAGTGGCAGAAGACAGCAGAACACGTGTGCCAAAGAGTCCGGCAAGATGCACCAAACGCGAAAGCGCAGGCAAGTCCGCTTGGTCAAAATCATCAGGCTCATCAAGTATCAAATCGCTACTCAGTAGACGCAGCATCGGTGCAATGTATTTACCGCCACGTTTGCACTCGCTTGCTTGGATAATATGGTCAACGGTACAAGTCACAATCGGCGCAAATATTAAATCGCGCGCTTTAGGACTGGCAATGACAGTATCGAGATTCAGCGTCTCATAGTCCTGATAATCGATATCGCTATCAACAAACTCATCTAATAAATCCTCGCTAGACTCACTACCAAAGGTCTCTGATTCATTATCAGGCTCGTCGTCTTTTTTATATTCGCTGATAATATCTGTAATATCATTAGTCTTATTGTCGTATACCAGCTCAAACAGTTTTTTATTCGCGCTGCCGCCAACTAATATGGCTAATTGGTCGCCTTGTAACTTCAAGTCTTTACGAAAGCTTAGCCCTGTCTGTAAAGTTAAAATCCGCAGTCCTAATGCAATGGTAAAACGCGCACCTTTTTTAGGGTCAGCTAAAGCATACATAATACGAGCATTACCGATGGTTTTACCTGCGCCTGTCGAGGCCATATTTACCCCGAAAAATCCATGCTCACGTGTCGCTTCTTGCAAACCATAGCTCATTTTAAATGCTTGGTTTTGCCATTTAAAACGCTCTATGCCAGTCGGCTTAGCCAATGGATCGTGATTGCGTAGGGTAGGCATTTCGCTAGCAATAATAGGTAGCGCGCGGCAGAAATGAGCGGTAAAAGCACCCACGCCCAATAAATGCTCCTCTAATGACTGTTTTACAGTGGGCGTGCTAGCGGTTCGGTCAGTGTTGGCAGCTAATTTTTTAAACTGGCTATTAACAGTTATACAACGTGAGTCATTTTCTTTTAGACTGGAATAATTATGATCACCTACCATTAAACATAAACGCGATAAATGGAGTAAAAACGGATCACTAATAGCCTTTTTGTTATCAATTGCTTGCTGACTAATTTGCATTAATGCAGGATCATTGAGTGCTTTTTTAGACCAGCGTCTGATATTTTTTTGCCATGCACGGCTATTAATCACTAAATGCTCAAATTGCCAAAAGCTTTTTAGTTGAGCTTTACTCATTTCCTCTAACGATTTTGGATTTTTGACCCAAAAGTCAAAAGGCGTTAACTTGCTATAAAACTGTTGCAAATTTTGCTTATAAGCTAGTGTTTCTTTGGGCTGCTGCATACGTTGAATGGCGGTAAAGGAATGAAATACTTTATCCGCAGGTGGCAATCGATGGTGGGTGACAATTAACCACGCGACCCACTGGGCAAGGGGCGGCATTGCTTCTATGTTGACGGTATCTTGATTGGCTTTAGACAGTAATCTTTCTATATCGTTATTTTTCAGCCAATCATCTAACTGCATCAAACGTTCAAGCCATGCCTCATCAGTAGCGCAATCAATAATCATCAGCTCAAACAGTTTTAATGATATCCACTCATGCCGATAAGAGTCGCCTTGTTTGCTACCGACAAGGAGCTTGTTTTGAAAGCCAATGGTTGATTTACCGATATCATGAAGCAGGGCAGATATAGTGGCAATAATCTGAATACTACTGGCATAGCTCCACTCATTTTCCCATTCACTGTGCAAGATGTTTCTTTTGGTACGGTTCACAGGAACAATTCCAACCTCATTAAACTTACGCTTATTGCCCACTACCCATACCAGTTCAGTCAGCTGGCGTGTCTTATTACGATGACAGCTTACCGCCGTCGACTTAGTCGCTGAGCTGCGTAATAGCTGCTTGACGGTTTTTAGACCTTCCTCAGTAATAGCCGTTTGCCAAACATTATCACCAATCCGATTAGCGAAAGCGTCCAAAATACGCCTAGTTCGACCTAGAGCCTTCTTTTCACATTGCGAGACTAAAGTGACAATCATTTATGCCTCCCAGCTTTTGGTCATAGCAATCTGCTTTACGACTTCGAACTGATAATCCAGTGCCTTATGCTTAGTAAACATATTCAGACATTCTTGACGAAACTCTTGCTCGCTCATGTTTTCGCTGGCACAGATAAAGGCGAGGGGTAGTACCAGTGCATCTTTGATAATATCGGCGATATCAAATACCAATGCACCGCGCCGAGTCTTGCCGTGCATTACCGCAAAGCCATGTGGAATACCTAATGTCCATGCTGTGGTCGCACCTAAACCATAAGCCAAATAGTTGCCGTGATTAAGGAAACCATTGGCCTTATCGATACCTTCATGTTCCCTTGTAAAGCCATCATAGCCCGTATTTTTGGCGGCCAGTTTATAGAGCTGCTTAGTCAAACGCGCTTCTAATTGCAATAAGTGCATGACCTCCATTTGCTGATTGATTTGCCGACTGTTATCTGTGAGCAGGGCTTGCACTGCGTCATTACTGCTATCAAAGCCCCAACGTTTTAGCTCACTGTCTTTATTCCATACCGTTTGTAGATAAGCCAATCGTGCGTGTTGCAAAAGTTTCGCTGCCATCAAACGCTTGTCATCATCCCACCACCAGCTCATCCACCCTTGAATGTATTCTGTTGGACGATACTCGCTTTGTGGCGTCATCCACTCGACATAGACTTCACGCTCCGCACCCATAAATAATGGCGAGCCACCACCACCACAAAAGCCAACTAAGACACCTGCTTGTGATAGCAGTCGCATTGCCGCTTGAGTGATGGAAGTTCCTGTACCGAGCAGGATTGAGGTGGTATTAGCGATAGGAATGTTATAGAACAGATTGGCTTTATCTTCTTCAGTTAGATAGAGAATCCTTCCATCTTTTTGCATTACCCTACAATGGGAAAGGTAGTAAATATTGGCACGTTTAGAGTGCAGAATAGTTTTTAGATCTGATGAGGCAAAACTATTATCTGTATAAGCGTTGCTAGATTTTGCCATAGTAGTTCCGTCCATTGAAAGCATTATAAAGTTTAATACAAATTTACTTTAACGGAACTATGTCGGTAAAACAACGTATAAAAAAGTCTTTACGACAACAGATGTCGTCAGTCAATTAGAAACAATAAAAAGCCAAACAACCTAAGCTGTTTGGCTTTGAATGTTTAAAAAAATTTATCGGTTGTTATGCTCACGCCACACAGCGTGCTCACATACTTCACAACACCAACTATGTTTTGCACGCATATAAGAAATGTCTGCTGGCACCTCTAAAGGGCAAACATAACCACAGTACTCGCAAAGTACATCATCTAGATAAGCAAAACACTGGCCTACCGTAACAAACATAATATGAGGACTGATGTCATACTTCTGACAAACCCCTTCTACATGCTCAATGAAGCCACATTCATTATCGTATGCCCAGTAATCGCTACAGATTTTCAGATCCCGTGAGTTCTGCGTTATATTAGGCTCAAGTCTTAAGCTCATAATATCCTCCTTAGTACCCATAGCCAGTGTGTGGTAGTAGCTCGTAAAGCTCACTCTTCAGCTGACCACGCATCTCATCAAGTACATAGTCAGGATTGGCATCTAAGCGCTTCTGTACCCATACCCGCATTGCCATATGATTATCGAAGCAACTATCAACATTTAAGAACCGAGCCAAACCAATACCTGATTGAATACAGAGTTCACAAATCAAAGTATTAGCAATGTCATTAGCATCGTCACTGACATAACCACTAGGTTTAAACGTCGCATGCAGTTTATCGTAATCAATGATTTTCATTGTGACGTCTCCTTGTCCGTAGATACCTGAGCAATCTGACTGCGATTGACCAATGCTTCAAATGCACTACCATCCTGCCTAGTCATATTCGGTACATAGCGGCTATAAGTGTTGAACAGCATCTTAGTCGTAGAGTGTCCCATTTGGCTGGCTATCCACTCAGGACTTTCGCCAGCAGCTAACCATAACGTCGCTGCGGTATGACGGCTCTGATAGGCATTACGCTTCTTCAGACCCAAAATCTTAAGAGTAGGGTGCCAAACACGCTTATTCACGTTGTTATAGTCAAGTGGTTCACCTGTATGCGCGCAAAATACATAGTCAGAGCGCTCATAAGTTATGGCTTGTTGCTCTAATAGAGCATCATAAACCCAAGGTGACATTTGAATCGCTCGATAAGACTCTTGCGTCTTAGGCGGCACAATCTTGCCCTTAACCAAAGCCTGCTTGATTACAATCTCACGACGATCAAAATCAATGTTCTCCCATATCAGTCCATCAATCTCACTGGTACGCATACCAGTAAAAAAACGTACCAAGTAATAGTTACGGTAGTCTGCTCTCACACCGTTAATAAACTTCCAAACCTCCTCCAGCGTAAAGGGCTGGATATCGGTCTTAGGCTCCTTGAGAGACTTAATATCATCATATGGATTATCAAACTTGTAGCGTTTAGCCGCTTCCTTTAGTATCATACCCAAAGGTACCATAATCGAATTAATGCGTGCCGCTGACAGATGTTTGTTAGCTTTTCCGTAAGTCACTTTGGCGAGGGATGAACGGAAGGCTAATACATCTGTCTTTTTTATGAGATGAATGGGCTTAGTCCCAAACTTAACAATCAAATACATATCAATAATCTCCTTTATTTTGCGCTTATAGGTATCGCGCCATTCAATTTCTTTTTCAAGAAACCATAATTTTGCAAACTGCTCAAAAGAAGGCGTATTAGTGTTGATGCATTCCTTGCGATCGTTCAACGCTACCATTTCTGCCGCTTTGTCACTTTTTGGAAAGTACTTAGCGTAGTTGAAGAGACCTAGGGTGATTTCTGCTTCCATTTTCTCAATCACTTTCTCAAGCTTCTTGCGATTCGCTGGCGTGTCCGTTAAGTTTGTCGTCTCCCGACAGCGTATACCCATATAATAAAAATCGACAACGAGCTTACCGTATCTACTTCTGATGCTAGCCATACTATTTCTCCTTATTGTAGTGCCATGGCATTGATGCTACCGGCGATGCCAGTGCGCATATCTTTTTCAATCTCTTCCCAAATGTACAAAATCTTACGACCACCGAACGGGCGTATATAATGAATGCCCTCAATAAGTACACTATCCTTGAGTTCATTGCGGATAGTACGAGGGTTGTATTTGATGAGCTCAGAAAGCTCTTGGGTAGTTAGGTAGGTATGTGACATAATATGTTCCTTATATAAAGTTTAACTATAATGGTACTTTTAGATACCATGGTTGTAATTTACCATAAATTTATAACTATGCAAGTACTTTTTATAATTATAATTGGAGTTTATAGTATGATAGTTAATCATCTCCCAACTTTGTTAGCTGAAAGAAGGCTTAAAGTAGCGGATGCCGTACGAGCAACAGGGGTAAGCAAAACGACGTTGCATAAGATATACAACGATCAATCATCTAGAATTGATTTCGATACTATAGATAAGCTTTGTGAGTATTTAGAAGTAGAGGTAGGAGATATTTTTGAATATGTAAAAGAGGATAAAGAGAAAAACACTAAAAAATAGGTTCTAGCTTAGAATTTGAAGTAGAGGTCAAAAAGAAGATTTTAATTTTAATGGTTTTTAAGGGTCGGTCACGTTTTGGTCACCATTTGGTCACCGTCGCGTTTTTGAATCATTTAAAGTTGATTAAATAATAGTGATTTTAACTGGATACCAATATAGATTTTCCGCTACAGCCTATATTTTACGGACAAAAAAAAGCCCCAGTCGTTAAACTGGAGCTTTCTAAATTTGGTAGGCATAAGCAGACTCGAACTGCTGACCTCTACCATGTCAAGGTAGCGCTCTAACCAACTGAGCTATACGCCTATTTAGGTTGAGCATTTTAGCAAGTTTCTCAGACTTTGCAAGTCTTTTTTAGCATAAAACTCTTTTATTATCATAATATTTGGTATTCAGCATTATATTAGTGATTAAAAAGTGTTTTTGTATAATTTAACTAAATATTAAATTTAGTAAGTTTAGTTTTTATTGTTAATAAAAGTGGTGATGCTAATGATTAGACCCTTATAACTGGTATGATGTCTTTCTAAATAATGCGATCATCATGATGATAATGACTTAAAGTTAATCATGCTTAGTAAACGTTAAACAAATATTAAAAACAGTTGGAGAATAACATGGGTCTCTTGGTAGACGGGCAGTGGCAAGACAAGTGGTACGAGACAAAAGAGAGTGGTGGCCGTTTCCAGCGTGAGGATGCTGGTTTTAGAAACTGGGTAACGGTAGATGGTAGTGCAGGGCCAACAGGTATTGAGGGCTTTAAAGCCGAACCTGACCGCTATCATCTATACGTGTCGCTAGCCTGTCCTTGGGCACACCGTACCCTTATTTACCGCAAGCTTAAAGGCTTAGAAGACATCATTCCGTTGTCTGTAGTACATCCATATATGGGTGAGTATGGTTGGACGTTTGCAGAAGGTGCAGGCGTCGTTGCTGATCCAGTTATCAATGCAGACTATGCCTATGAGCTGTATACCAAGGCCAAGCCAGACTATACAGGCCGTGTCACCGTACCTATCTTGTGGGATAAAAAAACAAACACAATCGTGAGTAATGAATCATCTGAAATTATTCGTATGTTTAACTCTGCCTTTGATGAGGTTGGGGCACTAGCAGGTAATTTTGTGCCAGCAGAGTTATTACAAGAAATTGATGATATCAATACCTTTGTCTATTCAACTATCAACAATGGCGTGTATAAGACAGGATTCTCTACCACACAAGAGGCTTACGAAGAGGCTGTGATTGAGCTATTTGCGGCATTAGATACACTTGAGACGCGCTTAGCACATCAGCGTTATCTAACAGGT
This sequence comes from Psychrobacter nivimaris, assembly GCF_904846365.1. GTDB lineage: Bacteria > Pseudomonadota > Gammaproteobacteria > Pseudomonadales > Moraxellaceae > Psychrobacter > Psychrobacter nivimaris_B. The sequence continues at coordinate 39,875 of NZ_CAJHAL010000007.1, read as the reverse complement.
AGCACCATAACTGAAGCAGATTGGCGACTATTTACGACGTTGGTTCGTTTTGATGCTGTTTATGTTGGGCACTTTAAATGCAATCTGCGTCGTATCGTTGACTATCCAAATCTTTGGGGCTATCTGCGTGATTTATATCAGGTACCTGGTATCTCAGAGACAGTAAATATGAATCATATCAAGCAGCATTATTACACCAGTCATGCCAATATTAATCCCACATGTATTGTCCCTGCTGGCCCAGCGATTGATTTTAATGAGCCACATGATCGTGCACGTCTATAGTTTTATTTTAATAGAGTAACCGCATAAAAAAGCCCCAGCTACTAATAGGTAGCTGGGGCTTTTACATTATAAAAGGTAGTTTAACTACTATTAGGCATTGTTTAGCTGGCGGGCCGCTTCTAGAGCAAAGTAGGTCAAGATACCATCAGCACCAGCACGGCGGAAGCCAATCAAAGATTCTAAAATCACTGCATCACTTAACCAGCCGTTTTGAATGGCTGCCATATGCATGGCATATTCGCCAGATACTTGATACGCAAAGGTGGGTACGCCAAAGGTATCTTTGACTTCACGAATCAAATCAAGATAAGGCTGACCTGGTTTGATCATGACCATATCCGCGCCTTCATTGATATCCATAGCCACTTCATGTAGCGCCTCAGCACGATTGCCAAAGTCCATCTGATACTGTTTCTTATGGCCACCTTTCAAGTTGCCAGTACTGCCAACGGCATCACGGAATGGACCGTAGTAGGCAGACGCATATTTGGCTGAGTAGGCCATAATAGCCGTATTCACAAAACCTTCTGCTTCAAAAGCATCACGCATGGCCTTGATACGGCCATCCATCATATCACTAGGAGAGATGATATCTGCACCGGCACGCGCATGTACCAGCGCCTGCTTGACCAATACTTCGATGGTTGCATCATTGATGACGTAACCGCTGTCATCAAGTAGACCATCTTGACCATGTGAGGTATAAGGGTCTAGCGCTACATCAGTCATGACGACCATCTCTGGCACAGCGTCTTTGACCGCTTTTATCGTACGTGCAGTCAGGGCGTTTTCGTCATAAGCGGCGCTACCGTCTGGTGTTTTCAAAGCGTTATCGATCACAGGGAAAAGGTCGATGGTTGTGACACCTTCTGCTAATAACTCTTTGGCATAGTTGATTAGCAAATCAATCGATAAGCGTTCAACGCCCGGCATACTAGCGATGGTTTCGCGCTGGTTTTCGCCTTCTAATACAAAGACAGGGGCAATAAAGTGCTTAGGATGCAGCTCCACCTCACGAATCATTGAACGTACATTGTCGTTATAGCGCAGGCGACGTAAGCGAGTGGCAGGGTATTGACGGTTAAAGGTATAGCTCATAATAATTCCTTATGATTGTTTTAGGGCGTGTTCTCATTTTAAAAATGGTGATAAAAATGAGATAAATTGCAGTCAAACAAGGAAAATAGCGCAGATAATATCGGGATATTAACCAGCTATTTAACGATGTTTGGCAAAATTTAGCCATTTATAGCCCGTTTAGATATGATCAATTGAATTGAGGACACGCCCTAATAGTTATCATATTACATGGTTAAAATAATATCGCTATAAGCGGTATTTTATAGAATTAGCTTATCAAAATCTGTGCTTTATAAGTGGCTGTATATAAAGAGAGCTTGCATAAAGTGAGCCTACTATAACCAAAAGACGTTAATAAAAGCAAAAATCCCCACCACGTTAAGTCGGTAGGGCTGATAGTACGTATCGACTGTCAATGTGATGATAGAGCTGCGTCATCAGATCAAGGCTGGGTCATTTAAGGCTCAACAATCTGGGTCACAGGAACTTGCTCAACACTATTGTTATTGAAGCGAGTCTCTTCAGTGACCACGCCGACAGCGGCATCCTTTTTACCATCATCATTCACATCGACGATAGCAGTCGGTTTGAAAGTAGTCGTTTCTACCGCTTGCGACTGCTTGATGGCGACAGCTTCTTGCGGTGTAGTCACACGCGCTGAACCAGCTGCTTTGATGGCGTTTGTCGCTTTGGTTTTTGCACTAGTAGCAGTTCCAGTGACAATCTGCGCCAAGTTAGTGTGCTGCGGTACAGGTATGACGGTCGGTACATCAAGATTCGCTCCGCCACCAAGCGCTTGGTACAACTCAATCTGGCTAACGATTTTCTGTAGCTCTAAATCTAGGATACCTTGCTGAGTAGAGAACAGTGAACGCTGAGCGTCAAGTACGTCTAAGTAATTGTCCAGACCTGCTTTAAAGCGTGCATCTGCTATCTGATATGTCTGTTCAAAATTATCCTGCAGACGATACTGCGCCTCTAACTGCTCACCGAGCGTCGCACGCGTGGCAAGTACATCTGACACTTCGCGGAATGCCGTTTGAATAGAGCTCTCATAACTAGCAAGCGTTTGCTCACGTTCGATTTGAGCCACATCATAGTTGGCATCTAAACGGCCTGCATCAAAGATAGGGACGCTCACGCTAGGTCCAAACGACCAGCCAACGGCACCATTTTTGAACAAGTCATTTAAGCTGCCGCTACTGACACCCACACTACTGGTTAAGCTAATAGATGGGAAGTAAGAGGCACGGGCCACTTCGATATTCGCACCAGCAGCTTTTAGGTTGTATTCTGCCTGTAGTACATCAGGGCGATAGCGTAGTAATTCACTTGGTAGACCAGCATTGAATATCTGCTGGCTAGTGATATTACTGACGGCAGGTGTTGGGATAAGCTCGTTTGGAATCGCGCCACCAACCAAGTACTGCAATGCATTGCGTGATTGAAGAACGCTGGTCTGTGCACGTAATACGGCAAGCTTAGCACTTTCAAGAGAGGCAGCAGCCTGCAATGAAGGCAGTTTTGCATCAATACCTGCTTCAAAACGTTTATCCGCGATAAATAGCGAACGCTCACGACTCTCGACTGTGGCTTCAGCCAGTTTTAACTGCGCTAAGCTGTAGCTTAGATTGGCGTAGCTTTGGGCAATATTACTAATCAAGCTGATTTGGGTCGCATCTTTGGCCGCCGTAGTCGCCAAAAAGTTCTGCAATGCTTGATCTTTTAAGCTTGAGATTTTACCCCAAAAGTCGAGCTCGTAATTGGCAAGACCCAAGTTGACACTGTAGCTACTACTAGCGTTTCGATCAGTACGATTCTGTGCTGAGCGAGTATAACCAGCACTGCCGTTGATAGCTGGTAAGTCGTTAATATCGGTAATCTGATACTGTGCACGTGCTTTTTCAATCGCTAGGCGCGCACTCTCAAAGTCTTTATTGTTTGCAAGACCGAGAGCAATCAGACCTTTTAGACGCTCATCGCTATAAAAATTCTGCCAGCGCTGACTGGCAATGCTTGCTTGGTCAGCACTACTGACAGTCTCTTTATCAAATGCACCGTAAGATTCCTGCATAGGGATATTCGGCTCTGCTAGCACAGGACGCATATCCGCTTTTGGAATGGTGTTACAAGCGGCCATGCTGATTGCCAATGCAGTCAGCCCTAACAGGCGGCCACTGTTTTTGCGCAAACGAGATAGTGCTGGCTGCGCATCGATAGCTGTAATAGCTACCGATGATGAGTTGATGATAGATGTTTTTTGAGCACTCATTGTGTATTGTCTCCAAGACTTGCAGGCTGATAACTCTCAGAAGGTGTTGGGTTATGCGAGTTAGGCGTACCATTGCCACCATCTTTATCATTGGGTGTATTGTTCTCATATTTATGCGGGAACGCACTACGCACCCAGATATAGAACATTGGGATAAAGAAGATACCTAAGAGGGTTGCTGTGATTACCCCACCAACAACACTAGTACCAATAGCGTTTTGACTGCCTGAACCTGGCCCATTCGCCAAGAATAATGGCACAACACCCAAACCAAAGGCAAGTGAGGTCATGACAATCGGACGCAAACGTTGGCGTGCTGCGGTCATGACGGCCTCTCTGAGACTGTAACCTTCCTCTTGGTGTTCTTTTGCAAACTCGATAATCAAAATGGCGTTTTTGGCGGATAGACCAACGACAGTCAGTAGACCAACTTGCAAGTAGATATCATTGGCAAAACCACGTAGCCAGGTAAATATCACTGCACCCAATACCCCAAGTGGAATCACTAGTAGCACAGAGACAGGAATAGACCAGCTCTCATACAACGCTGCCAAACATAAGAATACAACTAGGATTGAAAGCGCATAAAGCATCGGCGCTTGGGCACCTGATTTTTGCTCTTCCAATGACATGCCTGTCCACTCATAACTGATACCTTCAGGTAACTTGTCTATCATCGCTTCCATCGAGCTCATTGCTTCACCAGTACTTAGTCCTGGTGCGGCGCTACCTTGGATGTTCATGGACGGTAGGCTGTTGTAACGAGTAAGACGCGGTGAGCCTGACTGCCACTCACTACTAGAGAATGCATCGAACGAAATCATATCGTTCATGTCATTTCTTACATACCATTTACCAATATCATCAGGGTTGGTACGGCTGCTGGCTTCACCTTGTACATAGACGCGTTTGATACGGCCACGATCGATAAAGTCGTTAACGTAGCTTGAGCCCCACGCTGTTGAAATGACACTATTGATATTGCTTAGTGACAGGCCATAAGCCGCCGCTTGTTCTTGATTGATGTTTACTTTAAGTTGTGGCGAATCTTCTTGACCGTTAGGACGTACACCAGCTACTTGGTCGTTCTGTGCAGCCATACCTAAGAGCATATTTCGAGCTTCAAGTAGCCCATCATGTCCGAGGTTGCCACTGTCCTGAATCATTAAGTCAAAACCACTGGCATTACCAAGCTCGGTAATTGCTGGTGGTACGATGGCAAATACTTGTGCTTCGTTTAGCTGAGTAAAGAAGTACCCCATCGCTCGACCAGCGACAGCCTGAGCGGTATTTTCATCGCCCGAGCGTTCCTCCCAGTCTGATAAGCGCACAAACGCTAGACCCATATTCTGACCTTGACCTGCAAAACTAAAGCCTGCAATGGTAAAGACCGAAGCGATATTATCAGTTTCTTGGGTATCGTAATAGTTTCTAACTTTATCCAATACGTCTTGCGTCTCATCTAACGTAGAGCCAGCCGGAAGCTGAACCAAGGTAAACATAATGCCTTGATCTTCTTCTGGTAAAAACGAGCCTGGAATACGTAAGAATACGACCGCCATGATACCGATAATGGCTGCGTAGCCAATCATGTATAACCATTTAAAACGAATACTTTTGCCGACAAAGTTTTCGTACGAACGGCTAAGTTTGAAGAAGCCGCGGTTGAACCAACCGAAGAAGCCTTTTTGCTTTTCGGTACTGCCTTTTTCATGACTTTTGCCACGTTTTAGCAAGGTCACACATAGGGCAGGGGTGAATACAAGCGCGACCATGGCAGAGAGCACCATGCTGGTAATCAGCGTAATAGAGAACTGACGATAAATCACACCTGTTGAGCCGCCAAAGAACGCCATCGGTACGAATACTGCAGACAAGATAAGCGCAATACCAATAACGATTTTACTGATTTCACCCATCGACTGGATAGTTGCATCTTTGATAGAGATGTGAGGATCTTCTTCTAGTATTCGCTCGACGTTCTCTACGACGACGATCGCATCATCGACCAACAGACCGATGGACAATACCATGGCAAACATGGTCAAGACGTTGATACTAAAGCCTGCAATATACAACACTGCAAAGGTACCCAAGAGTACGACAGGTACGGCAAGGGTCGGGATAATGGTGGCACGCCAGTTCTGTAAGAAAATGAACATAACGATAAATACCAACACAATCGCTTCAATGAGGGTCATAACGACTTGTTCGATAGACAAGCGTACAAATGGTGTGGTGTCATACGGAACGACTGAGGCTAGACCAATTGGGAAGTTTTTTTCCAGCTCAGCCATACGTGCGCCGACGGCTTCACGAGTCTCAAGGGCGTTTGCGCCACCAGCGAGTGAAATACCTAAACCGGCTGCTTCTTGACCATTGTAGAGAGAGACAACGCTATAGTTCTCACTACCGATTTCGACATCTGCTACATCACCCAAGCGCACTTGCGCACCAGAAGTGTCCGTTTTTAGTAGAATGTTTTTAAATTCTTCAGGCGTTTGAAGATAGCTTTGTACAGTAACAGTGGCGTTGATAACTTGTTTGTCTGTGTCGGCAGGTGCTTGACCCAATTGACCAGCAGATACCTGAGCATTCTGTGCTCGTATCGCATTGACGACATCTGAAGGTATCATGTTGTAGCTACGTAGGCGTGATGGGTCTAACCAAACACGCATCGCATAAGTAGAACCAAAGACCTGAACTTCACCCACACCCTCTACACGACTGATCGAATCGACGACATTAGAGTTAATATAATCGGCAATATCTGCCCGATCCATGGTGCCATCTTCAGAAATAAATGCTTGCACCATCAAAAAGCTGCTAGACGATTTATTGACGTTGACACCTTGACGCTGAACAGACTCAGGCAAGGAGCTCATCGCTGCTTGCAGTTTGTTCTGTACTTGTACTTGAGCTGTGTCAGGATCTGTGCCGTTTTCAAAGGTAAGCGTCACTGAAGCACTACCATTTGACGAGCTCGATGACGACATATACATCAGACCATCGAGGCCTTTCATACGCTGCTCAATGATCTGTACTACTGAGTTTTCTACGGTTTGCGCATTAGCACCAGGATAGCTTGCACTGACCGAAATAGTCGGCGGTGCAATACGTGGATATTGTTCAATCGGTAGATTGATAACGGATATTACCCCGATGAGCATGACCAAAACAGCCAGCACCCATGCAAAAATAGGGCGATTAATAAAAAAACGTGACATAGTATATCCCTAAGTCTTCCTGTCTTGAATGGAATTAGTTGGCAGCGGCTTCTGTTGGTTTTTTGGTAGAAGTCTCATCGCCAGCTGGCTTTTTATCCATCGTTTTTGCGGCTTGCTGCGGCGTTTTGGTATTAGGCGCATTCTTTGCAGCAGCTGGTGCTGGATTTGCACTTTCTAGTGGTTTGGCGACCACCTCTTGGTCAGGCTTGACCTTAGCACCGCCAATCACAACCACTTTGTCACCTGCTTTCAAGCCTTCAGTAACGACCCATTGTCCATCGTAAGTACCATTAATGGTGACCGGACGTACTTGGATTTTGTTATTTTCGTCAACGATATAGACTTGCGTCTCACTCTTAGGCGTACGAGTGACCGCACTTTGCGGAACAAGAGCTGCATTGGTAATAACACTCTGTGTCAAACGTGCCGTGACATACATACCTGGTAGCAGGATGTTATTGCTGTTTGGGAAAATAGCACGCAAAGTGACAGCGCCTGTTGACTCGTCAACTTTGGCTTCCGACAGTGCAAGCTTACCGCGTACTGGGTAAACAGAACCATCTTCTAGCACCAATTCGACTGAGTTCATGCCTGGCTGAGCTGAGCCGTCTGCTATTTGCTGACGTAGCTTGAGCAACTCAGAAGAAGACTGGCTGATATCAACGTAAATAGGGTCTAAGCGTGAAATAGTCACCAATGGATCTGCTTGACCAGCGCTGACTAGAGTACCAGCAGTGACGCTAGAGCGATCAGTACGACCAGTAAGCGGTGCACGTACGATTGTACGGTTTAGATCTAAGGTACTGGCTTCCAAACCTGCTTTTGCGGTCTGGATGCCTGCTTTTGCACTCTCAATACCTGCTTGAGTTTGACCGACAGCGGCGGCGGCACTTTGTACAGCTGCTTGTGCCGTACGTACGGCTGTTTGTGCTTGCTCATATTGCTGCTGTGAGATGGCGTTGATACTGACCAAGCCTTGTAGACGCTGCAAGTCATTTTGCGCTTGAGCCAATGACGCTTGTCGGCTGACTAACTCAGCTTTTGCGTTTGCATTGTTTGCCAAAGCTGTCTGATAGTTAGCCTGTGATTGCTGTACGGCAGCTTGGCCACTCGTTACAGATGAGGCATAGTTGTCGGTGTTGATGCGATACAGTGGCTGACCTTTTTTGACGTTGCTTCCTTCACGGAATAGTACTTCGTCAATCACACCGTTGACCTGTGGGCGGACGTCAGCAGTTTGATAAGCTGCAGTACGACCAGAAAAAGTTTGTACTTGAGGGACGGTATCGAGAGTGACTGTCTGAACGTTGACAACCGCAGGCGGCATTTGCTGCTGTGCGGCTTGCTCACCAGCGGCGTCCTCGTTTTTGTCACAGCCAACCAGTACAGCTCCAGATAGTACAGATGCTATTACAAGCGAAAGATAAGAGTGCTTCATCAATGTCCTCGGCAATATATATAAATAGTGACAGTATAAAAATCGATCAATAAGTTTGGCGTACTGAATATAAGGGTCTTGCTAATGCTAAATAAAGAGCATAAATAGCCTAAGCTGGCGCTATTTACTCCAGTTTCAGATGTTTCCGTTAGCGAAATATGACTAATAGAAAATCTGACATCGATATGGATTAAGTATCGAAAGGATTATTTAGCATTAATTGTTTAAGCAAACCACAGAATGGATTAATAAATTTAATGAGTTATTATAAACTATTGGGGTAACCCCACAGTCAAGTAGTTTGCAATACGAGCTGGATCGAAAAGCGGTAATATTACAGTTTACGAATTAATAGATTACCGTCATAGTAAGCGTCGTCTCTATTAACAGCTAATAGAACCATGCACAACCTAGTATCAAAATATATTGTAAATTTTTGTTATGAACCTAAAGCCCTATAGTAATTAAGGTTTTTAAACGATAGAAAATCGACTTTGTCAACAAAACGACAATTTTAGCAACCCCTAATTACAGTCATAAAAAATAACTATCAGTATCTCTCTAACAAACGTCATTAAACTTTAACCGACTGTCAAAAAGCCTTATATGATTATAGTACTGCAAGGATGTATGAAACTTAAAGAAAGGTAACGATTTGGCTGACACACTAGTTTTTGAGAAGGTACTTCTTAATTTATGGACTTATCATTCAGCAATTGCTAAAGAAATTTGCTAAAAAGCCATGCTAAAAAATTCTGTCAAAAAAAGAGTCGTCTTAATCAGTTAATAACACAGACGACTCAGCGTTAATTATACTAGTCGTGCGCTAGCGAGTTCAGTCAATTGATATAAGCCTGTACGATAACGGTTGTCTGGTAGTGTGCTCAGTGCGTCTTGTGCCAGTTTGGTTTCTTCCAGCGCGCGCTGCTTACAATAAGCCAATGAGCCAGAACTACGTACCAACTCAATCAGCTGCTCAGCGTTTGGTGTCTTACCTGTCTGAACAGCGATACGTAACTGCTCATAGCCTTCAGTGTCACTGTCTTTGAGTAGTTCGAGTGCTTTGATAGTCGGTAGGGTAGGCTTGCCTTCAGCAAGGTCGTCGCCTAAGTTTTTGCCCATCACTTCACTATCGCCACTATAGTCGAGCACATCATCGATAATTTGGAACGCATTACCAAAATGCTGTCCGAAATCGCCCAATGCCGTCATATATTCTGTCTTGTCTTGTAATATAGCAGCACCTTGGGTCGCCATCATGAACAGGCGTGAAGTTTTGCCATCGATAATGCGTAAGTAATCTTCCTCTGTCGCGGCAGGGTTATGCTGATGCTGTAGCTGTAACACTTCGCCTTCGGCAATATCACAAGTCCCATCAGAGAACACTTGCAACAACGGCAAGCTCTGAAAACCAACCAAAAGGTTAAAGGCGCGAGCAATCAAATAGTCACCGACCAACACAGCAGTGGCATTATCCCACGTCGCGTTTGCCGTCGGTTTTCCACGGCGTTGCCCTGACTCATCGATGACATCGTCATGGACTAGGGTAGCGGTATGTAGCATTTCAGTGATAGCAGCTAGATGCATGGCTTTTTCTGATGGATTATCATCAAACATACGTGCGCAGAGCAAGGTAATCAACGGACGCATACGTTTGCCGCCAGCATTGATCACGTGTTGCGAGACGCTCATAACAAGCTGTACTTTTGAGTTCAAACTGCCAAATACTTGCTTGTCCATTACCTCAAAGTCATTGGCTACAATACTTTGAATATCAGCATAGCTAGGCGTCGATTGAGAGGCAGGCAGGGTATTATTTAAAGAGGTACTAGTCATAATAAATAGTCATATTAATAAGAGTAAAGAGAGTTGGTATAACCTTGACTTTATCTATCTATAGGTAAGGTATTATTTCGCTTATGATAGCATAGCTATCTACTTAAATTGTTGGTTAAAGTATATAGCACAAGTAGGTCAAGCGTATGATATACAGGGCTTACTATGCCTATTGAATAGAATAAAAACTGTAAGAAATGTCTTATGTTTTGAGGATATATCTTCTAGCGCATTTTAAGCTTATTGGTCACATAAATGATTCATAAAAGGCTGTAAGTAACTGATTGCATAAGTTATAATGGCCGCTGTTGGGCTTAATCTATCACTTATCTTTACTATTTCTCATGTTTATATTTGAATTGTCGTTTATCGACTTTCCTTGATGAGCAGCCGTTATAGCTAAATGAGAGATGGTCATTAGTGTAACCACCTTGCAAAAACAAGAGGCGCGGCTTGCTTTTATGCGCAAAAAGCCGTAAAATCTTGCCTTTAATTTTTCCCTGTCGTGTTCGTCGTAAAAGCGTTGGTATAACATCAGCCACGGCACACGGGTTAAACGGAGTCATACAATGTACGCAGTAATCAAAACTGGTGGTAAACAGCACCGTGTAGTCGTCGATGAATTGCTTAAAGTTGAACTACTAAAAGCAGAAAAAGGCGAAACAATCAAATTTGAAGACGTGTTGATGGTTGTTGACGGCGATAACGTCAAAATCGGTCAGCCTGTTGTTGACGGCGCTAGCGTAGAAGTTGAAGTTGTTGAGCATGGTCGCGGCGAAAAAATCCGTATCATCAAGCACAACCGTCGTAAGCATTATCACAAAGAACAAGGTCACCGCCAATGGTACACCTTGTTAAAAATCAAAGCGATTAATGCCTAATTATCCATTTAGCAATTATTGCTAAATAGCGCACTAAATGCTTAAGAGTTATCGCATCAGCGATAAGTCAAATTAACAAGGAGATTTTCTCATGGCACATAAAAAAGCTGCCGGTTCGAGCCGTAACGGTCGTGATTCAAACCCAAAAATGCTAGGCGTAAAAATCTTTGGTGGCCAAGCTATCACAGCTGGTAACATCATCGTTCGTCAACGTGGTACAGAATTCCATGCAGGCGAAGGCGTTGGCATGGGTCGTGACCATACTTTATTTGCACTGAATGACGGTGTTGTAAAGTTTGCGACCAAAGGTAAATTTAACCGTCGTTATGTTACGGTTGAAAACGCATAATTATCTATTTAGGTCGTTTTATTCTTTGGATAGAATGATCAGATAATTAAAAAAGCCCTTACTGCCTTATGGTAGTAAGGGCTTTTTACGTTTGTAGGGTGATATAAATTAATAATAATTCTAAGCGATATCTTTAAAGCCACTATTAGCATAATTACTGTAGCTAATAATTATAAATGCAAACTTTTACCGTGTAACTGTATTGGTTACAAGCGTGTATGGCAGCCGTAGTAAAGATTGCAAATCATGACTAGGCGCGTAATAAAAAAACTGGCACACTGTTGCCATTGCTGATGGTTACCAGCTTTAGCTTGGTAAAATCAGTATTTATAGAAAACAAAAATTTCAATAGAACATTTTATTTTTAGCAACAACTTTAAAGCGACAATCTTTAAGCGACTACGCTTTTTTAGAGAGGATTTATGATGAACTTATCTACGAAAAAATCAACCAAACAAAAATTGATGAGTGGTGCTTTAGCAGGTGTATTAATGACATCGCTAGGTATCGCAGCGCCAATGATGGCATTGACTCAAACGGCTACCGCAGCTCCTGCTGATAATCTAACAGCTGCCAAACGTTTGAACAAATTGCTGACCAATACCAAGAGTATGACGGCTAATTTTAGCCAAACGACCAAAGGCGCGAGTAGTGGTACGTTTACAGGCTCCATGAGTGTCCAACGTCCAAATAACTTCCGCTGGGAAACCAAGTCACCATCAGAGCAGTTGATCGTTGCTAATGGTAATTCTATGTGGGTTTATGACAAGGATTTAGAGCAAGCGACTAAGCAAAACGTCGACAGCCAAGTAGGTAATACACCAGCTTTGCTACTGTCAGGTGATCCAAGCAAAATTGATCAAAACTTTAAGATCACTCAGCCATATGACAACAAAAACTACTATGTGCTCTATCCTAAGTCAGACAGTGCAAGTTTTAAAAGTCTTTCAATAAGCTTTAGTGGTGGCAAACCTGTCATGATGGTATTAAATGATACTTTGGGACAGACAACCTCTATTAAGTTTAGCGGTATTAAGATGAACCCAAGTATTGGTAGTAGTCAGTTTAAATTTACACCGCCAAAGGGTGTTGATGTGATTAATCAGTAATTAACATAGATATTGCTAGGTTTTGATATCAGTTCAAAATTAGCAACATAATAAAAAGGACAGATCCTATGAGGTCTGTCCTTTTTTATGTGAGTAACTATAGTTTGTTCAGCAGAAAATTTAAGACATGGCTCGTATGGTTTCCATATCTGGCATAGGTGGTAATTCATCTAAATGGCTTAATCCAAAGGCATCTAAAAACTGCGCAGTAGTATGAAGCAATGCAGGACGGCCTAAAGTATCTTTAAAGCCTTTCTCCACAATCCAGCCTTTATCAAACAACTGGCGCAGTATATTGCTCGATAATGTTACTCCGCGCACATGCTCGATATCACTGCGTGTCACAGGTTGTTTATAAGCAATGACACTTAGGGTTTCAAGTAAAGCTTGGCTCAAACGTTCCTGACGCTGCGGAAAAATACGCTGAATTAGACTGCTATAGTCATCAGATATCTGTAAACGATAACCGCTGGCGGTCTCATGTAGCCTAAGCACACCTGTATCTAAGCGTTGTTGGAGTACTTCCAAAGTTTGCTTTAATTCTTTAGTAGATAATGACAAATGTTTTTTTAACGAGTGAGCTGTCAGCGGTGCCTCTGACGCATGCAACAGCACTTCGATACGTTTACTCATCTCTTCCAAAGAATCATGCTGCGCTTCAGCTGATGGTGATGTAGTCATAGCTGTTGATTCTTGGGTTTCGTCATGTTGCTTTGGGTCTTCAATATCTACCATCTAAAGTATGCTCTTATTTCAATATTGTGATTTTGATAGAGAATGGGCTAGGAGACAGTCTTAGAGCCTGCTAGGCAAGCCACTGTAACGTAAGTGCGGTAGGCTCACTATCCATATCAGACGGTTCGTCATTGAGAGCAGAGTTGACGATATCGCTATCTACCTCAGTATGGACAACACCAACTAACTGCCGCTTTATAAGCTCAAGTACGGCGACGAAACTCACGACCACGCCTATTTTACCTTGTGCTTTATCCAGTAGCTCATAAAAGGAGCGCGCCCCATCCGTACTTAATTGCCTGCTAATACTGGCAATACGATCGGCAAGGGGTACTGCATCAACTTTGATTGTATGCATTTGATAGTCAGGCTGTAGTTGCATTTTAAATAAGCTATCAATCAGCAAGTTAGGTGAGTAGCTTGGCAGTTCCGCATTCATAACATCTTGACCAGGCATACTAACCATTGCCAAAAACACATCGCGCTCTAGACGTACTAGATTGTCTAAGCGCTGACTGACCACTTTGATTTGCGCGTATTCTTCGAGGCGCTCGATCAGTTCTGCTTTTGGATCACGCTCGTCGGTTGGGATATCAGGGGCAGGTAATAGCAGTTCGGTTTTGATAGCGATGAGCGTTGATGCCATCAGCAGATAATCACCCGCTAATTCAAAGTGCTCGGTATCCAATTCACCAATATAAGCTAAGTACTGCTCAGTGATAGGCAGAATAGGCATTTGGGTCAAATCGACGTTGTTCTTTTTGACCAAATACAACAGAAAATCCAATGGACCAGCAAATTGTTCTAACCAAATAGCAAAGGCTTGCGGTGGTACATATAGATCTTCTGGCAAATGCTGCACAGGCGTTTGATAGATACGTAGCGACATATCATGGTTGACTGATTCATCAAGCTCGCTCTGATTGTCTATAGGCTCAGAGATTGAATTAGACATAGCAGATAAGGCGACTTTAGATAAAGCCGCCTGTTTGATGTTTGGTTCAGTTTGCACGTTTAGCACCCGCTTTGATAATAAATTGCGTCAGTGAAACGACTATTCCAGCAACGATTATTTAAGCTTAGCAAGTGGACGGATGCCAATAGCACGGCGCGCTTTGTCTAGTTGCTTACGACTATGGCGACGGGCTTTATCCGCACCCATCTGCAAGATTTCTTCTAGCTCTTTTGGATTGGCCATCAGCTCTTCGTAACGTGCACGGTATGGCGCGATTTCGTCATTAATCTTGTCAAATAGAGCTTGCTTAGCGTCACCCCAGCCAATACCAGCGGCATAACGCGCACGCATATCAGCAATCTCTTCAGCAGTCGCAAATGCATTATAAATCTCAAAGATAGCTGAATCATCAGGATCTTTTGGCTCATCAGGTAGCTGTGAGTTAGTCACAATTTTCATGATAGCTTTATGCATTTGTTTTTCAGGACTAACTTGTGGATTTGGCTCACCGAATAGGGGAATCGTATTGCTATAGCTCTTACTCATTTTGCGGCCATCAAGCCCAGTAAGCAGCGGTATATCGTTATCAACGACTGCTGACGGTAACGTGAAAAGCGACTTATAACGATGATTAAAAGTACCTGCGATATCACGCGCCATCTCGATATGCTGTACTTGGTCACGACCAACAGGCACGTGGGTCGCATTAAACATCAAGATATCAGCCGCCATTAACACTGGGTAACCAAACAGCCCCATGGTGACACCTTGATCAGGATCGACATCGGCTTTTTCTGTATTGATATCAACGGCTGCTTTGTAGGCATGGGCACGGTTCATCAAACCTTTGGCACATGAGCAGTTCAAGATCCAAGCAAGTTCTGGAATTTCAGGCACGTCTGACTGACGGTAGAACGTCACACGCTCAGGGTCTAGACCACAAGCAATCCACGTAGCGGCAATGGCTCTCGTCGATTCATGAATGATAGCAGGGTCATAGCAGCCGATGATGCCATGGTAGTCTGCCAAAAAGAAAAACGCTTCATGATCACTATTTTGAATAGACTCAATCGCTGGACGAATCGCGCCAACATAGTTACCTAAGTGCGGAATACCAGTCGGTTTGATACCAGTCAGAATGCGCTTTGCTTCGGTTGAAGTCTCAGAAGTTTGATTGTCAGGAGTACTGTTATTGCTCATGGAAAATCCGTCATTTTGTTTATCAAATTATTATCAGTGCATAGCTAAAATGCAAAATATTAGCCGCAAAGTATAGCAAACTTCACCAATATTTTTGGGAATAAAGGCTTACTTATAAATATCGGTACGACCGTTTGGCCCATGTTTGAAGCGGCGATGGAACCACATCCACTGAGTGGGATCAATACGAATGAGCCCTTCTAAGACTTCATTGACCCGAGTAGCATCAGCGACTTCATCTTTACTTGGATAATTGTCTAATTCTGGCGTAATTGTTAAATGATAATGGGGACGTTTACCGCGCGGCAAGTTGTCAGGCGTTTGCCGATAAGTATGCAGTGCCATGACAGCTGGCGGCTGTGCTTTGCTACCCAGTTTCGCCATGCGACGCGATGCAGTAATCGTTGCGGCTGGCACACCGAAGAATGGCGCCATGACACCTTGCTTGAGACCATAATCTTGATCAGGAGAGTACCAGATGACGTGTCCCGCTTTGATAGAGGTAACTAAGCTTCGCATATCACGACTAGAGATTTGCTTACCAAAAATATTGGTACGACCATTATAAATAAACCAGTCTAATAGAGGGTTGTTCTGTGTACGATACATACAATCTACTGGGAAAAACTGCGCACATAATAGGCCACCCAAATCTAGCATCGTATAATGTGCACCTAGCAGGATAACTGGTCGCTGCTCATTTTGCGCATTAACAATATGCTGTAACCCTGAAATGGAAACAGTTCTAGTAAATACATCTGGCCTGAACCAAGCGCATAATGTTTCAAACACACCAATACCTTGATTGACAAAGACTTGCTTAGCCATTAGTTCACGTTCAGCTTCAGGCTTTTCTGGAAATGCCAACTTAAGATTGATTAGCGTATCGCGTCTACGTGAGCCAGCAGCTTTATAAATCAATATACCAAGCTTACGACCTAGCCAAAACTGCCAACGTAACGGCAGATATATCATCGGTAGCATTATTAAGAATAATAACCAAATGCCCCAATTCTTTGGTAATAAAAACTGCCACTGAAATGGCTTGTTATCTGCTTGCGCTGTACGCTTATGATTTTGAGTAATCGTCGGTGTGCCAGCAGGTATAGCAGGCGACTTAGCCGATTGTTTCATGCTAGGCGGCACGCTGCTATTGGCAGATGGCTTGCTAGGGTCGAATTGTTCTGGCGCTTTCATAATATCCTTCTGCAGCACGGTTTGAGGCATCATGGCTAATAATAAAAAGTTACTGATATGATGGGGTAGCGTTTAATGCTTTGCAAGTTAGAATTTCTACAGACGCTCTACTTTGTAGTGTCGAAACAAGGCACTCATGTTAATTATCGCTGTAAGACAAAGCTGGTTTGATTAAGACAATTAAAGTGCTATCAGTAGGCATAAAAAAACCTTATAAGCTGTGACCAGCTTATAAGGTTTTGCAAAACCAGACTCTTATTTAACTTTGCTACTGAAGCTCTGAGAAAAAGACAACAGCAGCAAAAAGATAAGAGAGAGTTTTGATTAACGTTTTGAGAACTGTGGACGTTTACGTGCTTTGCGTAGACCCAGTTTCTTACGTTCAACTTGACGTGAATCACGAGTAACAAAACCAGCTGCTTTTAGGGCAGGCTTCAAAGTTTCGTCAGCTTCGATTAATGCACGTGTGATGCCGTGGCGGATTGCGCCAGCTTGACCACTAATACCACCGCCTGCAACAGTTACATATAAGTCATATGCGTTAGCAGAGTCTAGTAGTTCTAATGGCTGACGTACAACCATGCGTGAAGTTTCACGGCTGAAGTATTCGTCAAGTGGCTTACCGTTAACAACGATACTACCAGTACCTTTTGATAAAAATACACGAGCAGTAGACGTCTTGCGGCGACCAGTTCCGTAATTGCGTTCCATAAGTATATCCTTAGATGTCTAGTTCTTTAGGTTGCTGTGCAGTATGTGGATGATCAGTACCCGCATAAAGTTTCAGCTTCTTGATCATCGCATAGCCAAGAGGGCCCTTTGGAAGCATACCCTTAACTGCTTTGTGTAGAACATCTTCAGGCTTATGTGCAAGCAACTTATTGAAGTTGGTTTCTTTAATACCACCTGGGTAGCCACTGTGACGATAGTACTTTTTGTCTTGTGCTTTTTTACCCGTTACCGTGATTTTGTCAGCATTGATGACAACAATAAAGTCACCAGTATCAACGTGCGGAGTAAAAGAAGGCTTGTGCTTGCCACGTAAGCGAGTTGCGATTTGAGTGGCTAAGCGACCAAGGGTTTTGCCGTCAGCATCTACGACATACCAGTCATGGGTCACTTCAGCTGGTTTTGCACTAAGTGTTTTCATGATAAAACCTTAAAATTAGAATTCGTTGAGAGTTTAGCTGGGAACGGGGCTCTCAAAAAACAGACTGCACATTATAAGCAGTAGCGCCTACGCTTGCAAGCTGCATTGGGGTTTATTTTCGCCTTATATACATTAAACTGCAGCGTCGGCCAGTTTTTAGCGGTTCTAAACATTTGTAAAATATGTTAACGGCTTTCATTAACCCGACAATTATGACGATGATAGACGATAAAGTCCAGCAACAACTTGTCCGACTTTGGTTTGTTTCAAGCATTCAAAAGCGATTAGTTGCTGAGTAACGCTCGATTGAGGGTCTAAATTCTCATTTAGTGACGCTTCCAATTGCTTAAGCTGTGCTGCCAAATCTTTATCAGCTTCTAAATAAATTAGTGTTTTAGTATTTATTAAGGTATTGGTAATAAGCGCAGTCAAAATAGGCTGCCATAAATCCTGAGCATAAGGTGGATCGATAAATACGATGTCAAAGGGGCGTGCAGTCAGATGCTCTTGACGTAATACTTGCTCAGCAGTGCCAGTGAAGATTTGATAAGCAGCAGCTTCAAGACGTAATTGCTCAGCACTCTGACGTAGCATGTTGCTTTGTGCTGGATTGATTTCGATAAATGTTGTGTGGGCCGCACCGCGAGATAGCGCTTCAAACCCCAGTACGCCACTGCCAGCACAGCTATCGAGTACATGGGCATCATGAATGTCAGCGAGTAGCCAGTTAAATAAAGTCTCCCGCAAGCGATCTGGGGTCGGGCGCAGGCCATCTGCATCGATGAAACTTACAATACGGCGTTTAAACTGACCACCAATGATGCGCACATCACCCACTGCCGCACTTTTCGCCTTACGGTTGTTCTTTGGTGCGCGTCCATTTGAGGCTTTTTTCATTATTGTGTCTCGCTTACCAATTCTTTGCTAGGTTTTGCTTTTTATACTATTAAGTACTTAAACGTCTAGTTACTCAGACGTCGCTGCTGCCGCTTCAGCTTCCGCGGCTTCTTTCTCTTCCAATGCTTTTGCTTCTTTATCACGAATGGCATCACGCATGGCTTTTTCAAAAGCCTTTTGGCGTTTAATGACTTTTAGCTCATCAGCAGAAGGTGGCAGCACAGGATCTGTCTTACGTTGTAATACCCAGTAGTCAAACAGAGCACGGCCAATAGGTGCTGCAACAGCACTACCACCGCCGCCATTTTCAACCAATACTGCAAGGGCAATCTGCGGGTCTTCTACTGGCGCAAAACCATTAAACCAAGCGTGATCCCAGTGGCGCTTATCGATTGCTGACTTGTCATAGCGCTTGCCCTGCGCGATAGACTTCACCTGTGCAGTACCTGTTTTACCAGCGATACGATAGCGCGGGGTATAGATACCGCGTCCTGTACCGTTTTCTACCACGCTTTCCATCGCATCATGCATACGCAACCAGTCGGACGGCTTACCGTTATAGTCGATTTTGCCATCTGGCTTAGTGATGATTTTGACTTCCGCAGCACCATCACTGCTTTTTAATAAATGCGGGGTAATATGCTGTCCTTTACTGGCTGTCATGGCCGTAGCGTTGGCAATCTGTAGCGGTGTGGCCAAGAAATACCCTTGTCCAATACTGACCGAGATCGTTTCGCCCGGTAGCCAGTCTTTATCGTAAGTGTCTTTTTTCCATTTTGGCGATGGCATGATGCCTGATTTTTCGTTAGGTAAATCAATACCAGTATCTTCACCAAAACCAAAGCGTACCATCCAGTCATGCAGACGCTGAATGCCCATCTCATAAGCCAACTTATAATAATAAGTATCGACCGACATCGCGATGGATTTTTTCAGATCTACCGTGCCATGACCGCCGCGTTTCCAATCGCGGAATCGATGCGTATCACCAGGTAAGCTAAAATAACCAGGGTCATAGATAGTACTGTTCCAATCACGTAGACCATAATGAATACCGCCCAAACCCTCAAATGGCTTGATAGTAGAACCAGGTGGGTAGGTACCTTGGAGGGCACGGTTATACAGTGGCTGATCCAAATCTTCACGCAGATCGTCGTAATCTTTAAAAGAAATACCTGATATAAAAGGGTTAGGGTCGTAGCTTGGATTGCTAACAAATGCCAAGACGTCACCGTTTTTTGGGTCTATCGCAACGATTGCACCACGGCGTCCATCAAGTTGCTGCTGGGCGATGGTTTGCAAACCATAATCCAAGCTCAACGTAATATCGTTACCCGCTATCGGCGGCTTGGTATCCAGCTGGCGTAAGATATTACCATGTGCGTCTGTTTCTACCGATTGATAACCCGGTTGCCCAAGCAAAATATCTTCATAGTAATCTTCGATACCAATCTTACCAATTAGGTCAGTACCAGCGTAACGGTCTTTATCGATACGCTTTGACTCTTTGTCATTGATACGTCCGACATAGCCGATGACATGGGCAAACAGCTCATCATAAGGATAAGAGCGTGTAAGCTTGCTTTGGATAGAGACGCCGCGGAAAAACGGCTTACGCTCACTAAACTGAGCCAACTGTGCTTCTGTTAAATCGATTTTAATCGTCACAGGGTCGTTTTTATTTTTACTTAGACGCGCCAAGATATCAGTAATATCTGTATCGGTTAAATCAAAAATCGGCGCAAGCAGATGCAACGTGCGCTCAGGATTTTCGACCTCATCAGGGCTGAGCATCGCTGTAAAGACTGGCTGATTGTCTGCCAGTATTACCCCGTTACGATCATAGATATACCCACGACTAGGCGGCGCAGATATCAGTTTGATACGGTTGTTATCGGCTTGCGTTGTGTACTGATCATGAGCGTAGACTTGCAAATACCCATAACGTGTTATCAAACCGCCCAAACCAATCAATATTATAATCCCAAAGATGATAATACGATTGGTAAAGGTGCTGTTGACCTGTTCGGTATTGGGAGTTATCGGTTTATTCATAGAAGATCAGAGCCCAAACGGTCAGTGAGTCAATAAAAGAAAAATAAGAGGGCAGGTTGGTTAACCAAAGTGCGGTGAGTCTAAAAGATAATGCAAATGGTTTCAATCACATAGAAGGGTATGGGGTGAAAACGTTATGCAGTCATTTATACGCAGGTAGTCTTTGTTATTGCACTACAAATTATAACAGAACAAATGAGCAGACGCAGTACTCAGTCATATATTTTGTCTTGATTATCTACTGACCAAGCACTTGCTTATATTTAGGTTTTTATTGGTTAACAGACGATATCAACCATGTCATCTTTAGTCACAACTTGCCGCTGGTCTATATGTGCTAATAAATGGCAAGTATGCTAAAATCAGGCGATTTATTTTATAGTAGTTATTATGGGCGGAGCGTCTTTTGAAACGTTCTCATTTTGCTAAAGTCTCGTTATCAGTAGCGACAATATTAGCAACGACAATCAACCTGTCAGGGACTAGATAAGTCATGGACGTAAATTCATTATGGCAGACGATAGCTGAACACCCAGAGTTTTTTGCCATGCTGACCATTCCACCAGTGACGGCATTCGTCACTTGGGTACACGTGTGGATGGCGCTCAAGATGCTGTTTTATCCGGTTAAGTTCTGGGGTATTCGTATTCCAAACTTCCCATTTTTTGGGTTACCAGGTATCGGTTGGCAAGGTATCGTTCCGCGCAAAGCGGGCAAGATATCAGGGGTTATCGTTGACCAGACGCTCTCAAAACTCGGGTCGCTTGATGAGTTTTTTAAGGCGATGGAGCCTGAGCAAATGGCGATATTTGTCACTGATACGGTGGACAAAAACCTTGAGCCGTTGATTGATGAGATTATGCTGGATCACTCGCCAGCATTGTGGGGCAATCTGCCTTACGCCCTAAAGCGCCGTGTCTATGCGCAAGCCCATAAAGAGCTACCCAGTATTATGCAGTCGCTTGTGACAGATTTGACTTATCATGTCGAAGACTTGGTCGATATGCGCAAAATGATTGTCAACACGATGGAAAACGATCGTCGCTTGATGGTCAATATGTTTCTCAAGGTTGGTCAAAAAGAGATAGACTTTATCTGGCACATTAGTGCTTTGATTGGTCTGGTATTTGGTATTATCCAGATGTTTATATTTTTGGTGGTGCCGCAGCATTGGACCGTACCGTTCTTTGCCGCAATTTGGGGTTTTCTCACCAATTGGATTGCCATTTGGATGGTATTTAATCCAGTAGAGCCGCACTTTATACCTTATTTGAAGTTGTTTACGGTGCAGAGTCGCTTTCCATTTATCAAACCCGTCATACCGCATATCGCAAAGTATCGTTTGCAAGGCGGCTTCATGAAGCGCCAAGAGGAAGTTTCTGAGGTTTTTGCTGAAATTGTGGTAAAGGATTTGGTCACTTTAGAAAACATCATGAATGAAATGATGTATGGCGATCGCTCAGCGCAAACCCGTGATTTGATGAAATCGCATCTATATACGGTGCTAGAGTCACCAGTGATTAGTACGACATTACGTGTGGGATTGGGTCGCCGTGATTATGGACAACTCAAAAATACCATTATCGACAAGTCTATTGTCGCAACAATGGTACCACTGCGAGATCCTGAGCTAAATGAAAGCCGAGCCAGTAAGATATTCGGTCTGTTTCGCGATAGAATACGTGCGCTCACGCCAAATGAGTTTCAAAATCTGTTACGTCCAGCTTTCCGAGAGGATGAGATGACGTTGATTGTTTTGGGTGGTTTGACTGGTTTTCTAGCAGGTTGGTTGCATTTAGTGTTAGTATTTTTCCCCTCAATGCAATAATGCACTAATAATTATTTTTAATTAGTTATGAACGGCTGTATTGAATAAGCTTTGAATAACTAAAAAATGTAAAGTTAACAACAGATAAGCATTTTGTATCAATCATTCATATTGGTACGTCACAATGATAGTAGCGGGTTTTATGTGCTTCTACAGCAATTGAAACCTCAGTTTTTAACCGTAAACTATGACCGCATAAAGGACTATTAGCGTTTGCCAGTGGCTAGCAATGCCATCGGTGAACCCTTAATTGTATCCAAGGTAAACAAGGTTAGACCGTATGTTAATCACAGAATTGGGTTATTTTGCCTTGCTGGCCGCTTTTATATTGGCGATTTTGCAGGTGGTACTACCAACCATTGGCGTCATGCGTGACCACGTCGCTTGGCAGCGTTTGGCGCCAAGTCTGGCATGGGCACAATTTGCGGCAATGATTACCTCATTTGCTGCGCTGATGGCAGGCTTTTATTATAACGACTTTAGTCTCGTCTATGTCACTCAGCATTCCAATACATTGCTGCCTTGGTATTACAAGCTGTCGGCGACATGGGGCGGGCATGAAGGCTCGCTGCTGCTTTGGATGACCATCATGGCCACTTGGTGTGCGCTGGTCTCTTACTTCAGCCGTGGGTTGCCGTTGTCTATGCGTGCGCGAGTGCTGGTGATACTAGCAGGCGTGCAGATGATGATGCTGGCGATGCTTATCTTTACCTCATCGCCATTTGATCGTACGTTACCCAATCTACCTGTTGATGGCGCGGATCTAAACCCTGTATTGCAAGATTTCGGTCTGATCATTCACCCGCCGATGCTTTATATGGGCTATGTGGGTATGGTTGTGCCATTTGCGTTTTGTATGGCAGCACTGTGGGAAGGGCGTTTGGATGCGGTATGGACACGTTGGTCGCGTCCATGGGCATTGGCTGCTTGGGGGTTCTTAACAGTCGGTATCGCGCTTGGCTCATGGTGGGCTTATTATGAGCTTGGCTGGGGCGGTTGGTGGTTCTGGGATCCAGTAGAAAACGCTTCATTAATGCCATGGTTGGCAGGGACGGCGCTACTGCATTCACTTGCTGTCACCGAAAAACGCGGTGTGTTTAAAGCATGGACAATCATGCTTGCAATCTTTGCTTTTGCGCTTAGTTTGCTTGGTACGTTCTTAGTACGTTCAGGCGTTATCACGTCAGTGCATTCATTTGCCGCTGATCCGACGCGTGGTCTAGTGATTCTAGTCATCCTCGGTATCATCGTCGGTGGTGGTCTGTTGATGTTTGCTGTACGTGGTTGGCGTTTGACGGTCGAGAGTCAGTATCGACTTATCTCACGTGAATCATTTTTGGTGATTAACAACGTTATTATTCTCATTTCAACCTTAGTGGTACTACTTGGTACGCTATATCCTATTATTGCTGATGCCTTTAATTTAGGTCAGGTATCTGTTGGCCCTCCATACTTCAACGCCCTGTTTGTGCCGTTGACATGGCTGCTACTGGTGGCGATGGGTATGGGCTCTAATATCCGCTGGAAACAAGACAGCCGCCCGTTATTGGGTGCTGGCATGGTTATCGCGGTAAGCAGTTTGGTATTAGCTGCCATTATCACCTATTTTACTAGTCCATCAGCGATGCTAAATATCGGTGTCACATTGGCGGTGAGCTTTTGGGTGTTGTTATGGATGGTTGTCGATTTCAAAGACAAGACCAAAAATGCACCAAGTCGTTTAAATGGCTTACGTCAGTTGCGTCTGAGCTATTGGGGTCAACAAACCGCTCATATCGGCGTCATCATTGCGGTCATCGGCGTGGCATTTACCAGCACGTTGAGCATTGAGCGCGATGTGGCATTAGGGCCTAATGATAGTGTTAATGTGCAAGGCTATGACTTCACCGTAAAAGGCTTTAGTGAAGTAAAAGGCAGTAACTTTGACGCCACGCAAGCAGAAGTAACAGTCAGCAAAGACGGTCAAGAAGTGACCACGTTATATCCCGAAAAGCGTAACTATATTATCAGTATGATGCCGATGACAGAAGCTGCGATTGATGCCAATCTGATGCGTGATGTGTACGTAGCACTTGGTGAGCCAATTGCTGAAGATAGCAATGAATGGGCTTTCCGTATCTATGTCAAACCGCTTATCCGCTGGATATGGTTGGGTGCGCTTATCATGGCGTTCGGTGCCTTGCTCAGCATGCTAGACAATCGTTACCGTATCAAAAAAACCAAAACACCTGCGCAAATCGCGGCCAAAAAATCAGGCTTTGCGACGGTTGCAGATTTGGATACGTCAGCTACAAAGATAGGGGAGCGTTAATATGACTACCTCAAACAATGAACCTGATAGAAAAGCTCAGCAAGAGGCTGTCAAAGACCCTAAAGTTGCGAGCAGCAATAAAGTAAAAAGTAAGAAAAAACTTAAAATTGGGTTTTTGATTCCGCTGGTTATCTTTATTGGTTTGGTCGCCATGCTCTATATGCGTTTG
Source organism: Psychrobacter nivimaris (assembly GCF_904846365.1). Classification (GTDB taxonomy): domain Bacteria; phylum Pseudomonadota; class Gammaproteobacteria; order Pseudomonadales; family Moraxellaceae; genus Psychrobacter; species Psychrobacter nivimaris_B. The sequence continues at coordinate 14,901 of NZ_CAJHAL010000007.1, read as the reverse complement.
GGCAAACCGACTGATATCGTAACCAATACGGCACTTGAGCGTCCAGTACCTGCCTTTGAGCTGCCATTATTATCAGATACCAGTCGTATCATGACCAATGACAACTTGCCAGATAAGCCATTCCTCATGAATATTTGGGGCTCTTGGTGTCCAACTTGTATCATTGAGCATCCTTTTTTGATGAAGCTAGAAGAGCGCGGTGTTAACTTGGTGGGCGTAAACTACAAAGATGATATTGGTGATGCATTAGGGTATTTGAATCGCGGTGGCGACCCGTTCTCTATGTCTATTCAGGACTTGTCAGGACAGTTCGCTCTTGACTTAGGTCTGACTGGTGCACCTGAGACTTTTATCGTCGATGGGGATGGGATTATTCGTCAGCATATCATCGGTGAGATCAATGAGAGCAATTGGCAAAGTCGTATTACGCCTTGCTTGATGGTACTCAATGACGCTAGTAATAATGGTGTCAGTCCAGATCCAAGCCAAGTTGCGGAGGCGTGCAAATGATGGCCTACCAAATAAGAAATGCGATCATAAAATTAGCAAGCTTGTTTATCGCTTGTCTATTGAGCATGGCAAGCTTTGCTGCCATTGATGTCTATGATTTTGATTCTGTGCAACAAGAAGCCCAGTACCGTGGTCTTATCGAAGAGCTACGCTGCCCAAAATGTCAAAACCAGAATTTGGCAGGGTCTGATGCGCCAATTGCCCAAGACTTAAAGCAAAAAACCTATGATTTGATAAAAGATGGGCGTAGTGATGGCGAAATTCGAGCCTATATGCAAGAGCGTTATGGCGACTTTATCAGTTATAAGCCGCCAGTACGTCCTTCAACATGGATTCTATGGTTTTTCCCACCATTGTTATTGATCGTTTTATTGGTCGGTTGGTTTTGGCAAAGTAAACGCCGTCAGCTTGTCGCCAGTGGCGAGAGTGGTGTGGCAGTAGATAACCATGTCAAAGCGTTGTCTGCCGCTGAAAAAGCAGAACTTGATCGCTTATTGTCACGAGCCAATAACGATGACAAAGACGACACTACAAGCCTTGGGGGCAAAAAATGACCATATTTTCTACTGTTGGCTTATTTATTGCGCTAAGTTTACTTGTCGCTCTTTTATTGGGTGTTATCACCATTAAGCCGTGGTTAAGAGCACCGCGTTCGCATAGCATGCCTGTGGACAATCAACTGCTGGATATCAACGTTGCTGTGTTTCGTGAGCGACTAGCAGAGCTGAAAACAGACAAAGACAGTGGTATCATTGATGACCATCACTATCAAAACCAGAAGCTTGAGCTTGAACGTCAGCTTTTGGATGCTCAGCGTGAAGTGTCACCAATGGTCACGCCAGGTATCAAAAGCCGATTGATTATTATGGTTTGGGTGCCTGTATTAACGGCCATGGCATATCTGATGGTCGGTGATCGCACACCTGTATTTGAGCTATGGGCTGCTGAGGACAAAGTCGGTCAAGTGGCAGACGATCTATTAACAGGTAGAATCGATCAGCCACCGGCTTGGGCAATTGAAGATGGTAATCAGCTGATTAGTGCCATGCAGACTAACGTCTATCGTCATGCCAGTGACTACAATCGCTGGATGCGCCTGTCGGAGCTGTTCTTGTCATTAGAGGCGACTGATTCGGCATTAGAGGCTTTGTCGCGCGCTTATCGTCTATCACCTGATAACGAAGAGATTGCGACCACTTATGCGCAGATTAGTTTCTTTGCTAATAAGGGTCAGTTAGATGCCAATAGCCGCCGAGTGTTAGAAAACATACTGGCCAAAAACCCAGAGCATGAGGGCGCACAAATGCTTATGGCGATGGGTGAAGCCCGTGCTAGTAACTTCGATCAAGCGCAAGGCTGGATTAAACGTCTGCGTGACAGTATCGCGGCCAAACCAGGCGATCATACGCAAGCGCTATCAAGTCTAGATGAGCTTAGCGCTAATGTGGTGATGCAGCAGCAGCAAGCCTCTGAAGGCGTCGAAGTGACAGTCAAAATAAATGCTAGTCTGTTACCATTGGTAAAAGCTGACGATACGCTGTTTGTAGCGATACGTGACGTGAAAGGTGGTCCACCATTTGCTGCGAAGCGTCTACCGATTAGCAATATCAAACAAGGCGAAGCGGTTATTAGCCTAAGTGATCTTGATGCTATGATGCCAGAGCGTACCCTAGGGTCGGCTCGTTCTGATAAAGTACAGCTAGCGGTCATCGCTCGTATCAGTCATAGTGGCAATGCTACCGCAGAGTCAGGCGACCTCTCGGGTAATCCAGTGGTTATCAGCGCAGAACAAAATCAGGTCAACGTGGAAATAAATCAGCAAGTTCCATAGCCATAGTAGTAATATAAATACTGGACGCTAATGGTATTTATTATATAGACGCTGTTGCTCAGTATGGACGCGAGCAGCAGTGTTATGATTGACTTGATTAAAAGAGATATAAAGGTAACCCAGATATATAAATGGGCACTCTAAACGCAGTCAATACTGCTGCTTTTTATCTTGAATTGACCATGTATGAACAGATAAGTCATGCCAACTTGTCACATCAATAATGAAAATACTTGAGCTTTGCAGGGCCACAAGGTAAGGTAGCTTTGCAAACAACTAATCCCAGAGTTTTATTAATCCCAAAATCCTATCTATTAAGGAGAGTCGTGTAATGATGCGTATTATTTTACTAGGACCACCAGGCGCCGGTAAAGGTACCCAAGCCCAGTTTATTTCTAAAGAATATGATATTCCACAGATCTCAACTGGCGACATGCTACGTGCAGCAATTAAAGAAGGTAGCGAGCTTGGCAAAAAAGCCAAAGATATCATGAATGCTGGTGGTTTGGTTTCTGATGACCTCATTATCAACCTAGTGAAAGAGCGTATCGCTAAGCCTGATTGCGTGAATGGTTGTATCCTAGATGGTTTCCCGCGCACTATTCCTCAAGCGCAAGCACTTGCAGACGCTGATGTTGCTATCGACCATGTTATCGAAATCAGCGTACCTGATGACGAAATCGTGAGCCGTTTGTCTGGCCGTCGTCAGCATCCAGGTTCAGGTCGTGTTTATCATGTCGATCACAATCCACCAAAGGTTGAAGGCATCGATGACGTCACTGGTGAAGCGCTCATCCAGCGTGAAGATGACCAAGAAGCGACTATTCGTGACCGTCTATCTACTTATCATGAGCAAACATCAGCATTGGTTGGTTTTTACCAAGACAAAGCTAAAGAAGGCGGTGATGCGCCTAACTATGACAAGTTTGATGGTACGCAAGGTATCGATGACGTTAAGCAGCAAATTTTGTCTGCACTAAAAGGCTAACTATCGAGGTTAGCTAATTGATTTAGCCAGTCGATGTAGTCATTGAAGACCCTGTTTAATAGCAGGGTTTTTTTATGGCTGATAATTTTATGCCTCATAAAACATACCCACAAAAAAACCGCTTACTCATTATAAGTAAACGGCCTTTTATCAAATATACGACTGGTAGAGCTCATATATTTTAATTAATGCTTATGCATTACCTTGAGCATCAACTTGCGCTTGCTGCTGACTCTGTGCATACGCTTGATCAAAGTTCACAGGTGCTAGTAGCAATTGTGGGAAGCTACCACGCGTCACGATATCACTGATGACTTCACGAGCATATGGGAACAACACGTTAGGGCAGTATGCGCCTAGGATTTGACCGATTTGATCTTCTGGAATGTCTTTTAGTAAGAAGATACCTGCTTGATGCACTTCAGCGATAAATGCTGCTTCTTCCGCATTTTTGGCAGTAACGCTCACAGTTAGGATGATTTGATAATGATCGTCATCTAGTTTTTCAGCGTTGCTAGACAAATTGATATCAAGCTCTGGGTTCCACTCTTTGGTGAATACGCTAGCGCCTGGGACTTCAAGTGACATGTCTTTTACGTAGATGCGTTCTAGTGCCAATTGTGGTTGTGCTTGTTCTTCAGCCATGGTAAATCCTCTAAAATTAAATCAAATGATTGGGCAAATCGTCATTTTAATAAACGTTCATTGTAATATAAATCGAGACTATTTTTTGGTATTGTCTCGATATTTTTTATCATTACTTCTTACTACTCTATTAAAACGTGCCACTGTCTATCTTTACATAAATAAAGACAGACAGTAAAGAAAGGTAGCAGATTAACCTGCCAATAGCTCGTCAAGTTTGCCTTGCTGGTTCATTTGGTTAAGTTCATCAAAACCACCGACAAAGGTTTCACCAACGAAGATTTGCGGCACAGTGCGGTAGTTATTGGTTTTTTTCATCAGCGCTTGACGCTCTTCGCTGCTCATATCGTGCATACCGATTTCTTCATAATCAACGCCTTTGGTTTTTAGTAGTTGTTTGGCGTTTGAGCAGTATGGGCAGATAGGGGTAGTGTAAACTTTTACAGATACAGTCATGGTAAATCCTTATTTATAAATTTATGGGATAACAAACGTATTATAAAGAGCATGATAAATTATCATAGTCAAAGCGTTGGTATAGTCTGTTATCAATGAGTAAAGTAAAAATGCATTCGGTGATGCTCATTACTAAAGTGGGGATAAGCACAACAAATTCAAGCCGTTTTGGCTCAAAACGTATTTTAGTGCTGTAAAACATGATAAACAGAACATAAAAAATAAACCACAAAAAAAGACACCTGATAAAAAGGTGTCTTTTTTATAGCGTTGATAACGTTAGTCAGGTCGCATAAACATCGGCTAAGCGATGTGTATAAACGCTTCACTTAAGCGCCTATACAGGTCTATTACTTGCTTAGACTTGGTTTTGTTTTACCTTTAGCCTTTGCTTTGGCGTCTTTTACACCAACCAATGGCATGCCAGCGCCTTGCCAGCCGCCAATACCGCCCTCTAAGCGATAGACACTATCTTTACCAATCATCTGAATCGCAGCGCCTGCTTGGACGCCCATGTCGCAGATGATAATCACTGGTTGCTCAATCGCGCGAATCTCTTCTAAGCGGTCTTTGATGTCAGTGAACGGTATGTTACGGCTGCCTTGAATATAGCCTGATTCAAACTTCTTCTTAGCGCGAATATCGATCAATTGCGCGTTTTGAGAATTGACCATCATGCCAAGCGTGTTAGGCGATATCTTTCTACCGCTACGTTTGTTTTCAATCGTAAAAAACAGTATAGCAAGTACGGCTAATATACCAAATAAAAACGGGTGGTTGCCCACAAATTCCAGCGCACGATCCAAACCATACCTCCAAAAAAATAAGTGTTCTATTAAGCTGAGAAGACAGCCCAATGATATCGAACAAGGCGCTATTATACCGATAAGGTCATCTATAGTAAACGGGCGATGACATGGGCAATAATTGGGCGGTTATTGTACCTATCTATGGATCTTCTCAGCCTAATAAAAGTATTTACTCACATGACCGCTTTTAACTAAGACGGACACTAACAAGCCAAATATTAATAAGGCTTAGTATCTGCCTCTTCTCGTAGCGTAACGAGGTTTTCAACGCGGCGCTGCAATACCTCACCATCAGCGACTGCTTGCCATAGTGCGCAGCCTTTGCTGTTGTGAGTATGGCGACAGTCACGGAATTGGCAATCACCGGCCAATGGTGCTAGCTCAACGAAGCCTGAAATAATATCGTCAGGGGTAAGGTGCCAAATACCATATTCACGAATCCCTGGTGTATCAACGATACCGCCTTGGGTGAGATCTTCTGGATTGAATGGCAACAGTCTACTGGTCGTCGTGGTGTGCTGACCGAGCTTAGAGTTTTGCGAAATGATATTGACGCTCTGTCCAGAGTCAGGAAGTAGGGCATTGATTAAGCTGCTTTTGCCGACGCCAGATTGACCCGCGAAGATGACCAGCTTTTTATCTATATAGCGTTTTAGTTCATCAAGGCCTTCTTGCTCATCGCTCTCAGCGATATTTTCAGGGCAGTCCACCGAAGTCAGAACGCTTTCATAACCAAGCGCGGCATACTGCGCCAATAACTCATTGGTATCCACACCGTTTTCTGCTGCCAATAAATCGGCTTTGTTGAGTACCAATAGTGGTTTGACACCTGCATGATGGCATACCACGAGATAGCGATCGATCAGCGTTGGCGCGGCGGCAGGCAATGGCGCAAAAACAATCGCCAAAATATCAACATTGGCGGCAACAGGTTTGAGCTTATGATAGCGGTCAGGACGAGAAACCAGCGATGTACGCGGTTTGACCGCTTCGATACGTCCAAAGCCAGTATTTGAGTCAGCATTCCAGCGTACTTGATCACCAGCAGCTAGCATCGGTAGATTGGTACGCACATGACAGCGCCAAATATCATTTAACTCAAGCGTTTGCCAGAACGGCTCAGGATCATCAGGCGCAATCTCTGGCTGCTCAGGTATGACAGCTGGCAGGCTAGTGACTTGTACTTCTAGTTGCTTACCGTAATGCGCCATGACCACGCCATCCATCAAACTGTCATCAATACTATCTTGATTGGACAGTTGCTGCTTGTCGATGCGACGAATCTGTTGTTTAGTCAGTTTGCGTTGCCGGATTAATGCCATGGGTTTTTGACCTATTATAAAAATATTGCTAAGTGTAGCGTGAAAATTTGCTAACATACAGCCTAAAGCGTCTGCGGCAGACAGTGGTTTTGTAATATTTTAGCTGCTTGCTAGATTTTTTGAATCAATCAGGGCATGACAATGCTGCCTGAATATGAGTATTCAACCGTAATACGTTTTTTAAATTATGTTTAAAACTGTCCCAAAATTTAATGACCATAGGATATTGTATGACTACCGGCGACCATCCCAACAAGATCAAAATCAAAAATCAAGGCAAAAAAGGGCTGGTGTGGATTGATTTAGAAATGACCGGACTTGATACCTTAAACGATGAGATTATCGAGATTGCTACTGTCGTTACTGACGAAGATTTGAATGTACTTGCTGAAGGGCCTGTGTTTGCTATTAAGGTATCGGATCAAGTCTTAAATAAGATGGATGACTGGAATACCAAGCAGCATGGTCAATCAGGATTGGTCGATCGTGTACGTCGTAGTACGGTGACATTGGCAGAAGCCGAAGCGGAGACTATCAAGTTCCTAAACAAATGGGTTGATAGTGGTAAATCGCCAATGTGCGGTAACTCTATTTGCCAAGATCGTCGATTTATGGCGCGTCAAATGCCAGAGCTTGAGCGTTTCTTCCATTATCGTAATCTTGACGTGTCATCAATTAAAGAGCTTTGTTTCCGCTGGCGTCCTGATATCTTAAAGAACTTCGAAAAAGGTGGCAGTCATTTAGCCTTAGACGATATTCGTGACTCTATCCGTGAGCTAAAGCACTACCGTCAGCATTTCTTTAAGCTAATACCTTAAAAAACTGGCAAGCGATAAGCTATTTAAAAGTGTAGTAAAAGAATTGTAGTAAAAAATAAAAAGGGTCTGTTGATATTTCAACAGACCCTTTTGTTTTTTAGATAGGTTCAACGATCAAGTCAAACAAGCATTGTAAACTCAAACAATTCAAACCCAGCATCATTACTACTAAAGCTGTCATTTGAATGCTCGTTATCTGTCACTGCACCAATCACAGCACTGACTTTCGGCTGGCGCGTATCTTTATCTAACAATCGCCAGTCGCCAAGCACGTAGCGCTTTTTCTCATTAGTTGCCTGATGAATGTCTGGACGATGAGTATGTCCGTGTAATAATGCATCGCTAGTAGTGATGGCTTGACGTACGGCTTTATCATTCACGTCCATAATATGCGCAGCTTTGTTCGCATTGTTCTGTTGGCTTTTTTTGCGCATATTATCTGCGATGGCTAAGCGTTTTTCTAATGACTTATTAAGCAAATACCACTGAGTTAAACGATTGCGCATAATTTTGCGAAAAAACTGATATTTTTTATCATCAGTACAGAGTGCGTCACCGTGTTCTAAGCGGTAATTCTGCTGACCAACAGGCAAAATATACGGTTCGTTGATCAGCTCACCACCGAACAGATTACAGAACGGCTGACCCAATAAAAAATCACGGTTACCGTGCATGACCAATATCTCACAGCCATTGATACGTAGCTGCTTGAGTTTGGTGATAAGTGGAGTCAACCAGTGCGCTATCTTCCCGTCTTCTGACAACGATAAATACGTATCATCACCCAGCCACACCTCAAACCAATCACCCAATATAAAGAGGCGTTTGAGCGCTGGCAGGGCGAGACAGTCATCTAATAGCGCCAAAAAAGCCTGCACTAAGGCAGGCTCCTGAGGCGATAAATGCAAATCGCTAATCAATACTTGCCGCACTTGATGAGGGCGGGTCGTGATTAAGTGATTAAAACTTTGCATTTATCTTGATCCTCGTGACTTATCGTATGGCGAGCATGATTTAATAAACTCTACTAGAAAATGCTCGCTCATTCACAGCTATCGCTAAGTAACTATTACTGAGTAACTGCTATTGAATGACTATTACTGAGTAATGATGGTTGCTGAGTTGATAACAACTGGCTCTTTTGGCACATCAGCATGCATACCGAAACGACCAGTTGGTACGCTGCGCATTTTTTCGATAACGTCCATACCGCTTGTTACTTTACCAAATACCGTGTAACCCCAACCTTGCATATTTTTGCCAGAGTGGTTTAGGAAGTCGTTGTCTTTTACGTTGATGAAGAACTGGCTAGTCGCTGAATGCGGATCTTGGGTACGCGCCATTGCGATAGTACCTTTGTCATTTTTTAGACCGTTGTCCGCTTCGTTTTCGATAGGCGCATTGGTTGGTTTTTCATTCATCTCAGCGTCCATTCCGCCGCCTTGAATCATGAAGCCATCAATGATGCGATGGAAAATTGTACCGTCATACTGACCAGATTTTACGTAGTTTAAAAAGTTTTCTACGGTTTTTGGTGCTTTTTCTTCGTTGAGTTCGATAACGATCGCACCCATATTGGTGTCTAGTTCTACTACTGGTGGCATGTCTACCATGGGATATTCCTTTTTGATTGCAGCGCCTTAAATAGCACTATTGTGAGTGGTGGTTAAAAAGTTATGGCTAGTCTAACGGCTTTTTTATCCCGTGTCATGTATCAGGCTGTTAATGCGTTTGCGAAACCTGATAGAATAACGCAACTTTACCCATTTTTGACAAATTTTGATAATGCGGTAGCACTATCTAAGTTTTAATATTCTCGCTTTATTTTAATATTCTCGTTTTATTTTAACACTTTAGTTTAAACGTTTCGTGATGCGTGATGGCACGCACCATGAACTGACAATTTGCGTTAGGAGCAATGCCCGATGAGTGATCACTCAAGCAACAATGCACAAAAAGATGAACAAAAAAACGATTTTATTCGCAATATCATTCGTGATGATGTCAAGGCGCAAAAATACCCACAAATCGTGACGCGCTTTCCACCAGAGCCAAACGGCTACTTGCACTTGGGGCACGTAAAATCTATCTGCCTAAACTTTGGCGTGGCGGAAGAGTTTGGCGGTGTTTGTAACCTGCGCTTTGATGACACCAACCCAACCGCAGAAAAGCAAGACTTCATCGACAACATCGAGAACGATGTGAGATGGCTAGGGTTTGAGTGGGCAGGGGATGCGCATCATGCGTCAGGGTACTTTGACCAGTTGTATGCATGGGCTGTGCAGTTGATTGAGCAGGGCGATGCCTATGTAGATTTACAATCGCCTGAGCAAATTAAAGAAAACCGTGGTTCATTTAATGAGGCAGGCACAGCGTCACCGCATCGTGATGCCAGTGTTGAAGAAAACTTGACTCTTTTTAACGACATGAAAGTAGGTAAGTTTGCAGAAGGTAAAGCTGTGTTGCGCGCCAAGATTGATATGGCAAGCCCAAACATGAACCTACGTGACCCTGTCATCTACCGTGTCATGCATCAAGCGCATCACCAAACGGGTGATAAGTGGTGCATTTATCCCATGTATGATTTTGCCCATCCGCTTTCTGATGCACTCGAAGGCATTACCCATTCATTGTGTACGCTGGAGTTTGAAGATCATCGTCCATTTTATGATTGGGCAGTTGAAAAAATTGGCTTTGATGTACCACCGCATCAGTACGAGTTTAGCCGCTTAAATGTCGATCATACCTTGACCAGCAAGCGTAAGCTTAAACAGTTGGTTGACGAGAATATCGTTAGTGGTTGGGATGATCCGCGTATGCCGACGATTGCTGGCATGCGTCGCCGTGGTTATACACCAGAGGGTTTACGTGACTTCTGTGAGCGTGTGGGTGTAACCAAAGTAGACAGCGTCGTTGATTTTCGCTTATTAGAATTTAGCATTCGTCAATCATTAGAGACGACAACGGCTCGTGGCATGGCGGTGCTTAAGCCGTTAAAAGTAACGATTACTAACTTTGCAGAAGCGGTCAGCAGCTGGGAGTCGCAAAAAGCCGATAGCGTTAATGCACGTTTTGATGATGCGACGCAGACGCTTTGGTTGACTCAGCCGAACCATCCTAACGTCGATATGGGTGAGCGTGAGATTCCGTTTACCGAGACGCTATACATCGATCAAGGTGATTACGAGATTGAGCCGCCAGCAGGCTACAAGCGTCTTTCTCCAGAAAAGCCAGAGATTCGTCTGCGTAACACTTATGTGCTAGCCGTCACTGAGCATATCACTGATGAAAATGGTAATGTCGTTGAGCTAAAAGCGACGATTGACCCTGCTACTTTGGGCAATAACCCTGAAGGGCGTAAGGTCAAAGGCGTGATTCATTGGGTATCAGCCAGTCAAGGTGTGCCAGCGACCGTACGTATGTATGAGCAGCTATTCAGTGCTGAGGACCCAAGTGGCGTCGCTGATGTTCATCAAGCGCTAAACCCGAACTCGCTCACTGAGCTAAATGCAGTAGTTGAGCCATCTTTGGTCAATGCTGATGCTGGCACGCGCTTCCAGTTTGAGCGTGAAGGTTACTTCATCTCCGACAGCGAAGATCACAGCACTGATAAGCCAGTATTTAACCAAATCGTTAGCTTGCGTGATAGCTATAAGCCAGCTTAATTTATGTTGACTCAGTATATGAAAAGTATCCTTATCCAAATAGATATTTTGAAATAATACTGAACAATAGTAGTTTATAAGTTAGCCCATTTCTAGTACGCTAGGGATGGGGTTTTTTATGTGTAGATATAAAGTTAAGTATGATTATAGTGCGAATTTTGCTTATGGGATGCAGGTATGGTGGTTTAATTATTTATCAAAGCTGCTTGTCCATAAAATTCATTAAAAAATTTGTCCATCAGCTTAGAGGTAAATGGAATAACCGCATTACAATCCGTCACAAGACATTCATAACCAGTTTGTTACTATAAAGTCAGGTTTTACGGATGTGCTTTGCATTTTTATGGCGAGCACATCGATGATAATAATAGAGCGCGCGGCCAACGGGTCGATACAAGCGTTCATCAACATAGCTAAGGAATAAAGCATGGCACATTTACGTTTAGGCGATACCGCACCAAATTTTGACGCGACAACCACTGATGGTGATATCAGTTTCCACGAATGGGCAGGGGACAGTTGGGTTGTTTTCTTCTCACATCCTTCAGATTATACGCCAGTATGTACCACTGAGCTTGGTCGTACCGCAGCACTAGGCGGTGAGTTCCAGAAGCGCAATGTTAAACCAATTGCGCTATCGGTTGATGGTTTAGAAGATCATAAAGGTTGGGTAAGTGACATTGAAGAAACCCAAGGTACTGCTGTCAATTTCCCTATCATTGCAGACCCTGAGCGCAAGGTTGCAGATCTTTATGACATGATTCATCCAAATGCTGACAATACAGCGACGGTCAGAAGTGTGTTTATTATTGATCCTAAGAAAAAAGTACGCTTAACACTGACTTATCCAGCCAGCTGTGGCCGTAACTTTGATGAGATTATTCGTGTGATTGATGCGATGCAATTGTCTGATGAATATAACGTAGCAACGCCTGTTGATTGGAAAGATGGCGACGATGTGATCATTCCTCCAAGCGTGAAAAACGAAGATATCGCTGCTAATTATCCTAAAGGTCATACCGAAATTAAGCCTTATTTACGTACCACACCTGCGCCTAACAAATAATTAGACTGATGTATAAATGTGATTAAATAAAGCCCCATGACTCAAGGTTATGGGGCTTTACTTATTTCTATTTTATGATTAATAACGCTTTGCCATGATGGTCAGATTAGGCTATAACTGTGGTATAGCGTATCAATATTTGTGCTTATCAGTACAATAACCATAATAAAGCGTATCAGCACTAAATCGCTGTCCAATCATTCTTACAAGGAGTTTGCTATGAAAAAACTATATATTACCCGTACAGCGCCCAATCCGCGTAAAGCGCTTATCTTATTGGCTTCAAAAGGTATTGATGTCGATGATATGGATGATGTCGATGTGATCGATATTGATTTTGCGGCAAATGAGCAAATGTCAGAAGCCTTTACGCAAATGAATCCGATGCAGACCGTACCTGTTTTAACCTTAGATGATGGTACCGTATTAAATGATTCTCAGGCAGTTTGTGAGTATCTGGATCGCGTTTACGGTGAGCGTTCAGTCATGGGTAATGATGTGGTACAGCGTGCGCAAGTTTGCTCTATGCGCCGTGTTGCAGAGTTTGAGGTGATGTATAACTTGATGCTCGCATTTCAGCACAGTCATCCATCTAAAGCACAACGTGTTGAGCAAGTGCCAGAGTTCGTCGCACCATCAATTGCTCGTGCTGTTAAAGCCATGGGGTATTTTGAGACAATCCTAGAAGGTCGTGAGTATCTGGTGGGTGAGCAGCTAAGCTTTGCAGATATCGTGCTATATTTGGGCTTAGATTTTGGTAAAGTGCTCAAGGTTGATCCGAATGAGCAAGGCAAAAACTTAGCCCGTTTTTATCAAATGATGAACGAGCGCTTCAGTATTAAAAATATGGCTAAAGCCAAACCTGCCAGTGTGAATGACTAAAAGGTTCTAGGGCGTGTCCTCAATTCAATCGATAGTTATCTAAATGGGTTAAAAATGGCTAAATCTTGCCAAATGGCGTCAAATAGCTGACTAATATCTCGATATTATCTGCGCTATTTTCCTTGTTTGACTGCCATTTATCTCATTTTTATCACCATTTTTAAAATGAGGATACGCCCTAGAAAAATAGTTTAAATCATAAAATTTGTCTATTAACCTATCCGATAAATTAATCGCTATAAAGCAAAACAGCTAACCTCAATCGTTAGCTGTTTTTTTATGAAATATAATAAAATTCAACATTTCGTTACATAGGTTAATAGTGCCAAGGTTATAGTGGTTAATCTAGCTTAGTTATATCAATTATGTTTCTAAATTATTTATTAAAGAGGACTGTTTTTAAATTATGACTTCTTTTGAATAGGTTTTTTAAAATATAGATGGTACGCGAGATAAGTTGTACAAGCTTACTAAGAGGTATGTAATATGGTAGGTAGCCGAAATAAGCCAACGTTAAAATTACTGCTATTACCCAGTATGATGGCAGTTAGTCTGATGCTAAGTGCGTGTCAAAAAGAAGCGGCGTCTAGTGAAAATGATACATCGCAGAATGCTGAATCTGGCGAGATGACAGACTCAGCCGTAAGTGAAGGTCTGGTATCTAGTATGAGCCCTACATCAGACGAATCTGAACCTGTTGAATTAACCGCTCAAGACAAGCTGACGACCACCTTATCTCATCATCGTTGGACGTTAGCAAATGCAGTCGACGCCAATGAACAACCTATGGCTGAATTTGCGAATATCAACAGTCAGGTAACGCTTGCATTCAACCAATATCAAGGGCAAGACACGCTAAGCTATAGCGTAGGCTGCAATACGATTAGTGCTGGCTATCAATTAAAAGGGCATACCTTAACTACTGAAGAGGGTATGAGTACAAAGATGTCTTGTGGCGATTTGGACGTGGCAGAAAACACCTTGAATACGTTGATGCAGGGCAGTAGTGAGTTCAAAATTGATCAAGGCGATAATCCAGTATTGACCCAGTTTACTGACGACGATGTGACTTTAGTATGGAATGGTAGGCTTACTGCGCAAGCGAAATATAACAGTAAGGGTGAAACAGTATTTTGGGCAGTAAACTCCGAAACAGCACCTTGCGAAGCAGGTAACTCTGAGCAGTGTCTACAAGTTAAACCTATCACCTACAATGATCAAGGTATTAAAACTCACGAAGGACAGTGGCGAGTATTCGTTGGTGAGATCGATGGCTATCAGCATGACAGCAAACACGAAGAGGTGTTACGCTTACAACGCTACCCGCTAAACATCGATGAATTATCAGAGACTAATGAGCTAACTAAAGATGATACTGCTGATGAAAAGTATGCTTATATATTGGATGCTGTGATTGAAAGTGCCGTTGTAGAGTAGTTTACTGTAGTTTGAGCATTTGAAATGCTCATAGCCATAGAGACCATCCCAGATTCTGTGTAACTGCCATTTAGATTAAATGCCTGCTTATACGGTCATCAAACATAATCATAAAGCGATTCAAAGCAGACGTCCAGTTACGGATGGGCATCGACCACTTTTTGGATGCCTGCTGGGTGGCTAAGTACACCACTTTGAATGCTGCCTGATCAGATGGGAACACCTTACGCTTATTCACTGCCGTCCGAATCACACTGTTTAGCGACTCTATCGCATTGGTGGTATAAATCACTTTTCTGATGTCTTTCTGATACTCAAAGAACACCGTTAAGCCCTCCCAGTTATTGCGCCAAGACTTGACCACGTGCGGGTAATCTTTGCCCCAAGTCTCATCAAAGTGCTCAAGATTGGCCTCTGCCATCTCAAGGGTATCAGCGCCGTAAATGGCCTTTAAATCAGCCGCTACGGCCTT